>JAZDFQ010000015.1:0-23707 GCA_043807765.1 Ignavibacteriota bacterium | reverse complement strand
AATAAAATCTCCGACTTCAAACATCACAACGTTTGCTTTGGGATCAACACGCTTAGCTTTGGCAGCGGCAGCCGGACCGGCAGCATTTCCACCGATTACTAGAATATTTTTGCGGGGCTGGTAAATCACTCGCGCCGTTTCTCTTTATTTACTGCCAAATATTAATAATTTAGGAATGAGTTTTCCTTGATAAGGCTGAATGAATTCTGTTATAGCATGCAGAGACGTTGCATTGCGAAACTCGCTCTTGTCGAGATCGATGCAACGTCTCTGTTATGTTAAAAGTCAAGTTCTATAGGCGTCCTTTTCAAAAGACATTATTTATTATAAGCCCAAGTTTTTTGATTTATAAAAAATCATTCTGTTATAAACAGTCTACCAAAAAATAAGTGGCGCTGCAAAAAGTAAAATTAAATTCATAATTGGTGTGGCTGCAATCTACAGATAAATCCTCAATTGGGGACAAGAGACGCTCAACAGTCCGCACCATATTTTGGGCTTCTTCTTCCTCTTTATTTATCCGGTAATTCCGTAAACATATTCTTCTCGTTTCAACCATACATAACGGATTCTTCTTAAGAGTTGTTTAGCTATCGATATTATTGCTCTGGTCTTGGTCATTCGTTTTGTTAATTCGTTAAAGTGCAGTAACAATGCCGGATCTTCTCTTACTGCTATCCAGGCCGATTCAATCAGCATTGATCTCAAATACTTATTTCTCCGTATTGTTATTCCATAACTTCTTTCTGTCTGACCGCTCGAAAATGTTGATGGTATTAATCCGATATAACTTGCCAACTCATCTATTCTCTTAAAACGGTTCATATCAATTAGCTCACTGTACAATGTTGCCGCTGTTATCGTTCCAACTCCGGGAACGCTTTGTACCAACAATTCCATTATTTCTTTCGGTATTTCTCGCCTTATCTTTTTTGTTATTTCCGCTATTCGTTTTCTTGTTGTTTCCAATTCCTCTAAGCAATAACCCAAGTATTCTTTCCCCATTAAAAAATCAAACTCTATTGTTTTTAGATACTGTATAAATCTGTTTGACCAATGATATAATTCACTTCTTGACGGGATTTCTTTACCGTAAAATGACAAATGCCCCTTTATTCTATTTTTCAATCTTGCTTGGTGCCTGCTTAAACTATACCGCAATCTGCATAACGATCTTAACTCTTGGTGATACTTCGATGGCACATATATCCCACTCATTGTTTCGCTTTCTAATTCTCTGGCTAACTTTCTTGAATCTACCGTATCGCTTTTGGTTAGCTTTTCTTTCCCTCGGGTTGGGACATCTCCCGGATTGACCACTTTGTTCTTTATACCAAGTCTTTCCAGTTCTTCGTGTATCCAAAATCCACAATATCCGGCTTCATATACACTATGGTAATCTCCTTCCGGATAGTTTTTTGTTAAATACTTTTGCAACTCCATGGGAATTGGATTCATGCTAAATGTCTTCAGATGTAAATGATTGTTTCTTATGCTCACATTCCATTGCTGCTTGTGTACATCTATCCCTATATATATTCGTTGTCCCCTAAAATCCTTTTTGCTATTTTCTCTTTGTTCCATGGCGTCCTCTTTCACTTGTTTTCTAATTTGTGGCTACTCTATCGTAGACCATTCAAAAATTAGTAACTCTAATTTTTCTTGTGAAGAGGATGCCTCTTTTTTCTTTATCTCCTTTTAAACATAACTTCTACTATAATATTTTACACTAATTTCTTTTTAATATTATCAGCAAAATAGTTTTCTTGAAAATGAAGTTTGTTTTCAGTTGCCTCACTTAATTCGAGATTATTATTCCCGGTTGAAAGTGAAAATTTTTCCGTATTGAAACCATTTCCGAAATAACCATCAAGCCATGATTCCTCTTTCTTGGTATAAGCGCTGAACCTGTTCACCTTTTCAATTTCGGAATTGAGTTCGTTTCTGTTTTCAAATGCAAACCCTTTTGCTAAAGCGCTGCCAAGTTTTGCAATAAGCTGCCAGTTAGTATAATCAGTTAATGGATTAACAACTTTGCCCGATTCTTGCGTAGCATTATCAGCGCGTGTGTAACTTCCCTCTTGCTCAATATAAGTCGAAATTGGGAAAATCAAATCCGCGTTTGCTGTTGTTTTGGTATTGTAAGCATCAAATACAATCTTGCACTTAATCTTAGAGTAAAGTGCATTATGCATTTCATCGTTTACAGGGTCTTCACCAAACACAACTGCAACTCTAATTTTTCCATTTGCCAATTTTTCTTTTAGATCATCGTTAAGCGAAAGATTGTTCAAATCAGTCTTCCAGATTTCTGCAATACGCTCAACTTGTTTTTTGTTTTCTTTTGTAACAAAACCGGGTAGATAATTTTGGGCTGCCCCCATTTCCATCATTCCCGTAGAGTTGTTGTATTTTCTCAAAAGTACAATTCCATTTCCCTTTTTGCCGTGTCTTGATGAAAGCAGCAAAAAGTTAGCTATGCTCTTTAAGTCATTGGCGGTTTTGTTTTCATTTGAATCGATGTTATAAACAAAAACGATATTGCTTTCGTTGTTTAACATCAGGGTATAAAATTCATTCAATTTCTCATTCGAGACATCTGCAAGTTCATCAACTTTAGAAGCGCTCTTTAAGATTTCCTCTTTTGCTGCTTCAAGATTGTTCACTTTATCTTTCACTGTATCATCAACCAGATTATTCTTTAATAATTGCTTCGAGGCTTCGTTGATAACTACAGCAATGCTTCCTTTGCGCGCGTCTATCCAAAGATCGGCAGATTTAGTAATTCTTATTTCAGATGCATTAATTAGAACAACTTTAGCTCCTCTCTTTCCGGCTTCTTTAATCTTCAGTTCGGCAATCAAGTTATCTTCTGTAAGGTTTGAACCAACCACAACAATTACATCCGCAGAGGTTATATCCTTAAAGTTTGCGGTAGAAGTTGTAAACCCAAGTGAAGCATCAAGACAGTTTTGAATTTTAGATTCATTCAGATAAGAAAAACTGGAAATATTATTGTTCTGAAGAGCAACTCTTGCAAGCTTTTGAAGCAAGTATAGTTCTTCATTCGAAAGTTTTGGCGAAGCAAATACAGCTACAGAATCCGGTCCATGTTCTGCAATTGCTGCTTTTATTTTTTTCTCCGCTATCGAAATTGCTTCATCGAGATTAATCGAATGAAACTCGGTTCCCCGTTTAACTTGCGGCGTAAATAATCTGTTTTTCTCATAAAGATAGCGGTAACCGAATCTGCCTTTACTGCACAAGAAACCTTTGTTGTGAGAATTCTGTATTTCTTCGTTCGAATTAGATACGAAGAAAATATCATCATTAATCTTTTTGAAGTTTACTTTGCAACCCACAGAACAGAAATTACAAACGGTTTCGTAGTTTTCTTTTTCAAGCGTGCCGAGAATTTTGAAAGGATATTTTTCCGCTAACGCGCCGGTTGGACAAACATCAATGCAGTTTCCGCAAGCGATACAGTTTGTTGCAAGCAGCGGTTTTTCCATTGCCGGTTTAACAACAGATTTGAATCCGCGGTAAACAAAACCTAAAGCGGTAATTTTTAGAACTTCGCTGCAAGTTCTAACACACTTCCCACAGCTTATACATTTGTTTGAATCGATCAAAATAAACGGATGCCGGTTATCAACTTTGTATTTGTTAACATCACCAACTAGTTTACTTACGTCAACTTGATATTCATCGCAGTATTGGCGGAGAGTACAATCCGCATACTCCGAACAACCGCATTCCAAACATCTTCCGGTTTCACTTTCGCACTGATTTTCGGTAAATGTTTTTTCTACTTCTTTGAAAGTACTAACCCGCTCTTCTACTTCAAGTTCTTCTAGTTTTTCTCTAGCTAGTTTCGCAAACTGATCAAACTCGCTTTCTTTTAGAATAGAGAGCTTATGCTTGAAACTGTAAAACTTTTGCGGAGCTTTCTTTGTCTCGCCATAAGTTATGTAACTCATTATAGCGAGCGCAGCTTTTCTTCCTTGAGCAATTGAAGTGATTGCGGTTAGCGGACCAGTAACAACATCTCCGCCGGCAAACACACCCGGAGTTGTAGTTTCTTGCGTGTCGGTATTTACAATCATTGTTCCCCATTTTTCAAGCATAATTTCATTGTCATAACTGATGAATGAAGTATCGACGGCTTGACCAATCGCGCTAATCAAATGATCGCATTCAACAATAAATTCCGAACCCGGAATAGGAACCGGTTTTGGTCTTTCTCCCGGCTTTCCTTGTTCCAATCCCATTTGCAAGCATTCAATTCCCTTTAGCTTTCCATCTTTGGCAACAAGCGATTTTGGGTTTGTTAAGATTAAAATCTCAACACCCTCTTTTTGAGCTGCTTCAATTTCTTCGTGATGAGCCGGCATTTCTTTTATGCTTCTTCTGTAAACAATTTTTACTTTATCTGCGCCGCAACGCACCGCAGTTCTCGCCGCGTCGATTGCTGTGTTTCCTCCGCCTACAACTACTACAGTTCCTTTCAATTCGGGAATCTTATTCAACATTACTTCGCGCAGGAAATCAATTCCGCGGTAAATGCCTTTTACGTTTTCTTCACCATCCAAACCAAGTTTGCTGGCTTTGTGTGCACCAACGGAAATAAAAACAGATTCGTAACCGCTGTGCATTAAATCTTTAATGCTGAAGTCGGTTCCCAGTTCAACATTTGTTTTTGCTTCAACGCCTAAATCCAAAATCCAGCTTATTTCGGAATCTAAAATTTTCTTTGGCAATCTGTATTCCGGAATTCCGTAGCGAAGCATTCCGCCGAGCTTTGGAAGTTTTTCAAAAATTGTAACCGAGTAACCTTCTGTTGTTAAATAGTAAGCACAAGTTAGACCGGCTGGTCCGCCGCCAATTACTGCAACTTTCTTATTCTTCTTCTGTTTGAGTTTAGGAATCCATTTATCGTGCGCATCAAAATCCGCAACAAATCTTTTCATCGCATTTACTGCTACCGATTCATCAACATAGCTTCTTCGGCAAGCGTTTTCGCAATCGCGCACACAAACTCTTCCAATAGAAAGAGGAAGCGGATTGCTCTCCTTAATTAGCTTTAACGCTTCTTCATATTGTCCCATAGAAATGAGGGCGATATAAGATTGAGCATCAACTCCCGCCGGACAATTATTCTTACATGGTCCGATACAATCCGCATAGTGATTTGACATAATCAGCTCGAGCGCTGTCTTTCTTGTTGAAACAATTCTTTCGCTGCGTGTGTGAATCTTCATTCCGTTTGCAACTTTGGTTGCGCACGAAGGAACAAGTTTGTTCATTCCTTCAATTTCAACAACGCACAAGAAGCAAGATGTAAAATGTTCTAAGCGGTCATCGTGGCAAAGTGTCGGAATTTCATCAAGCTTATTTTCTTTTACTACCTGGAGAATAGTTTTATCCGGTGTTGCAGTAACTTCTTTACCATTTATTGTTAGTGTAATTTTTTCCATTGTCAGCCTCAGTTTTTAATTACTGCATCGAGGTTACAAACATCAAAACACTTACCGCACTTGATGCATAAACCGTTATCAATAAAATGAACTTCTTTCTTCTTGCCGGTAATTGCGCCGGTTGGGCAAGATTTAATACACAACCCGCACCCTTTGCAGTAGATATCGCTGATTTCATATTCGATGAGTGCAGAACAGCTATGCGCCGGACATTCTTTCTTAAAAATATGCGCTTCATATTCTTCTCTAAAATATTTTAGAGTTGTTAGAACGGGGTTCGGTGCTGTCTGCCCCAAGCCGCACAAGCTTGCTGATTTAATCTTTTCAGCTAAATCTTCAAGAAGTTCTATATCTCCTTCTTTGCCTTCACCATTTGTAATTCGTTCAAGTATTTCGAGCATTCTCCTTGTACCTAAACGGCAAAAAGTACATTTACCGCAAGATTCATTCTGAGTGAAGTTCAGAAAATATTTTGCTAGATCAACCATGCAAGTTGTTTCATCAAGTACAATCAATCCGCCGGAACCCATAATTGCGCCGGTTCGGGTGATTTCATCGTAATCAATTTTGAGTTCGCCCATACTTGCCGGAATACATCCACCGGATGGACCGCCCATTTGCACAGCTTTGAATTTTTTATCTCCCTTTATTCCGCCGCCGATTCCAAAAATCACTTCGTTAATTGTCATTCCCATCGGAACTTCAACCAGTCCGCTCTTCTTAATTTTTCCGGCGAGAGCAAAAACTTTTGTTCCCTTACTTTTTTCAGTTCCTAAAGCAGCATACTTTTCCCAGCCGTTAAGAATTATCCACGGTACGTTCGCGAATGTTTCAACATTGTTAATGTTGGTTGGTTTTCCCCACAAACCGGAAACAGCCGGGAATGGCGGGCGCAGTCTTGGAACGCCGCGCTTTCCTTCTATTGAAGCCATCAACGCAGTTTCTTCTCCGCAAACAAACGCTCCGGCGCCTTCTTTAATTTTTATATCAAAGTCGAAAGAAGAATTAAAAATACTCTTGCCGAGAAATCCTTTTTCGTAGCACTGAGCGATTGCAATTTTCAAGCGTTTGATTGCGAGCGGATACTCCGCGCGTGCGTAGATGTAACCTTCATTTGCACCAATCGCAAAAGCTGCAATCATCATTCCTTCAAGTACAGCGTGAGGATCACCTTCGAGAACGCTTCTATCCATAAACGCGCCCGGGTCTCCTTCATCTGCATTACAGATTACATATTTTTTATCTGATTGCGAATTGTAAGCGAATTTCCATTTCATTCCGGTCGAAAATCCGCCGCCGCCTCTTCCTCGCAAACCGGATTTTATAATTGTGTCTATCACTTCTTCTCTGGTGGAACTGTGTAGAACTTTTTGAATTGCTTCGTAACCATTCTTTGAGATGTAATCATCAATCTTAGTCGGGTTTATTTCACCGCAGTTTCTAAGTACAATTCTATGCTGATCTTTCAAGAAACTGTCTTCTTTCGAAACTGTTTCGCTCTTTATAATCCAATTCTCAATTGGTGTATTGTTGATAATATGTTCGCTAATGATTTTTCCAACTCTATCAACTGTAACTTTGGAATAGAGATAGCTTTTATTTTCCTCTACAACTTCAACAAGAACTTCTTCGTAACACATTCCGTTGCAGCCTGTTTCGCTCAGTTCGGCAACTGTCTGCTGTTTATCTAATTCTTCTTTAAATTTATTATACACGAGCTCTCCTCCGGCAGAAATTCCGCAAGTACCGAGACCAACTTTAATTTTTTTCATTAGCAGCCTCCACAAGAGCTTTGTTGCGGAAATTTTTCAACGTCTTTTTGATTTTGTCTGTCGTTAGATTTCCGAAAGTTTCATTGTTAATCATCATTACCGGCGCCAGCGAGCAGCATCCTAAACAAGCAACTGAAAGAAGTGTAAAATTTCTATCTTCAGAAGTTTCGCCAACGGTAACTCCAAGTTCGTCTTCTAATGTTTGGAGAACAGTTTTTGCGCCGTTAACATGGCAAGCAGTTCCTTCACAAATACGAATGATGTTTTTGCCAAGCGGCTTTAATCTAAATTGTGAGTAAAAGGTAATTACACCATAAATATCTGCAACCGGAGTTCCTTCCATCTCGCTTATATATTCAATAATAGTTTCGGGAATGTAGCCATATGAATCTTGCGCCGATTGCAGCAATCCTATTAAAGCACCATGTTGGTTTTGCCTATTGATTAGATCAACTTTGAAATTGAGTATTTCTTTTTTCTTGTCCGTAGTTTTTATTTCGAACATAACAGCACCTTGTTTTTCTGTTTAAAAACAAAAACGCCCTTAACTTTCTTATGGAAAGTAAGAGCGCAGCCCAAATAATTTATATTAAAGTAAATCACAAAATATCCAGTATGTAAAAGCTTTTTAATCGTACAGATTAATTAACGGAAGCTCTTTTAGTTTTAAAATTCCGCTTACGGCAACAACGTGATTAGCAATAAATTTGTCTGTTTCTGCAAAAGCATCGGCACTAACCTCAACAATCAAGTTATACTGTCCTTCCGCAACATAGCAAATCATAACATTTTCAAATTGAAGCAGAGCGCTAACAATTTCTTCCATTTTCTCCGGTAAAACAATCATCAATAAAACTGAAGTAATTTTTTTCTTTTCTCTTCTTTCCTTTGCAGAATATGAAGACACTAAAACTTCAAGAACCGTGTTCTTAACTCCCGCAACATCTTTCAAGGTCTTCTCAAATTCTACAAATGAAAACTCCGGCTTATCTTTTTCAACAAGTAAAAGGATTTCGCCTTCCCCTTTTGTTGCATAGCCGGCTGCTACACTTTTTTCCTCCATGATAGAATTAAACACCGCAAAGAAATCTGTGCCTTGCTCTACATTGATTAAATAATAAGCTGCTGCTAGTGGTGTAATCTTTTCAATTTCAAGATTACTAGGTTGAATACTAACTTCCGATTCTTTAAGTATCCCAGAAAACATGTAAGCTCCGGACTTATATCAAATTAGGTTTATATCAAGACATTCTTGTCTAAAAAATAGAAACTTTTATCTAAATGACGAACTCTTTTTTTTAGATTGTTTTCAATCCCAAATAAAAAAAAGCCGCTAAAAGCGGCTCTTAATTAATTTGTATGATCTACAATAGTTAAGTAAACCAGAGTCTGATTGAGAAGCTGATATGCAATTTCGCCAAATGTAAAAGGTCCCGTAAATTTTCCGGTCTGCTTTCCCTCTAATTCGGAATAGAGGTAATTAAGTATGCAGTTACAAGAGAAATCCGGTGTTATGTTTAGCGAAGTAGTCTTTTTCTGGAACTCATCTACATAATTGCTGATCGGTTTTGCGATTTTGTATTCTATATCTTCAAATACCGGCGCATATAAGCTAACTTCCTTTTGTTCCAAGTCTACATTTTGAAAACTGGTATTTAGCAAAGCACCGCAATAATCTGCAACTAGAGGAAGCCTTGTATCAATTTTGTTCTCAGTTAAGTATTCTGCAAGGTTTCGTTTTGTACCATTGATAAGACATTCCGACACTTTGAATCCGGTCGTTTCAAATTTGATTACATCTCCGTCTCCTTGAGAAAAGAGGTTGATAATATCAAGCGTTGCCGATTTATCCTCTTCCAACTCAATATGCATTGCTATAGCTTGTACGTCGGATACTTCTCCGGTTAACCCGTTAAAAACTTTCGGAGTAACCTTTCCAATATCGGCTAGGTCGATGCCAGATATCCAGCCAACAAGAGGCTTATTGAAAATGTTCTTGTACTTATAAGAATCTTTTGCAAAAGAAATATGTAATGCACTGAATGCAGGTATTATAAGTAGAGTGAATCCGTTCATATATCCATCGGATGCAATTTCCGGCAATATTTGTTCCGTATAGAGTTTAATGGAAATATTTCTTGCTGAAGAGGGAACGACATCTACAAAAATTTGACTCCTTGAAAATACTCCTCCTTCATCGCCCATGAAATAAGGGATTGTTCCTCCAATCCAGTTTCCAGTTGGTAATTGTCTAAGTATTTCTTCACTAGCAGCTAGCACTAATCTTTCACCATTTTTGATTTTAGCAATAACCTCTGTTAATTCGAGTAACTTTTTCATCTTACCTCCTGCCCATTGATTTTTGCTAAATCGCCTTGCACAATCCTTTCATTTTTGACAAAGAAGTCATGCAACTCAGCAGCACGTTTTTGTAGATTTTCTTTTGATGAATCATTTCTTGTACTTGTTAAAATTCTACCCAGCATTATCTTCACAGCTAATGAGTGGAATTCAATGTAAACTTTACCTGAAGCTATTTCCCTCCATCTTTGATGATTTTCCGGAAGTACCACGTTTACCTCCTTTTGGTTATAATTAATTATCGAGCGGTAACTCAAATTATTAATAGTTGCCTTCATGATCCGTAATAATAAAATATATGGAAAATCCGGTTGACATTTTTCAGAGACTTATTTATTTTTGAATCATTATTCATTAAAAGTTTTATATGAGAGTAAAAGAAGGAAATAAAGAAAAAGATATTATAGAGGCGGCGATCAAAGTTTTTGCTGAATCCGGGTATCATAAAGCAAAGATTTCCAAGATAGCTGAGGTTGCCGGTGTAGCCACCGGAAGCGTCTATGTTTATTTTAAGGACAAGGAGGATATTTTACTTCAAATTTTTTCGAAAATATGGACAAAACTTTTTGATGAACTTCTGGTTGTGAAGAATAATTCTTCTCTATCTCCTATGGATAAGTTCGACGCGATGATAGATCTGATTTTCGATGTATACACAGAAAACCCTCCATTAGCAATGGTTTATGTGAATGAGCAGAGTCATTTACAAAGAAGCGCACAAGAGCGTTTTACTACTTTCTATGAGAAGTTTATGAATGTAGGTGAAGACATAATCGCAGAAGGAATTGACAAAGGCGTCTTCAGCGATACTCTTGATGTTGGAATTCTGCGCTACTATATTTTTGGAGCTATAAGAAATCTGTTGCAGCACTGGGCAATTGACCCTAAAACCTTTCCCCTTAATAAGATTAGACAAAGTGTGAAGCAGCTAACTAAAAACGGAATTAAGAAGTAATTTTTTTGTCCTATTATTGAACCCTAATTCATTATACAAGATGCAATGAAAAATGATAAATACCACTCTAGAATGAGCTACTTACAAAAACTAAAAAAATACAAAACATATGAGGTTAATATGAAAAACAAATTATTTATGATCTTCTTTGTCATATTGTTAATAGCAAGCGGATTGACAGCTCAAAACCGTCTCTCAATTGGATTAGTAGGAACACGATTTGAAAATCTTGGTGACGGGCAAAAGCTTACGCAGATCGATATTCCTTTTGGCTATGGATTGGTTCTAGGCTATGCCGTTAATAAAGAAATTTCTGTTGGGTTTACCGGAGAATATTTTAAGAGTGATATGAAAAATATTGCCGGTGAAGAAAGAGACCTCCGCGCTCACATTTCTGCTTACTTTACACCATTTCCCTCTCAAACACTACGTCCGTACTTCTCAGCCGGTATTGTTTATACCAATAGAAACACAACTTATTCGGCAACTAATCTTGAAGAAACTAAGGGAATTTTCGACGGAAGATTTGGAGTAGGCGTGGATTATAATTTAATGCAAAATGTTTATCTAAATGTTGATGCCGGCTTATATAGTGACGGCTTAAATATTGTAGGCTGGAGTTCTAGTATCGGGCTTCGTTTGAGTCCAAGAATATTTTAACTTTAGCTTACACACAACCCCTCAGGAACGGTAGCGCAAGCTGCCGTTGTTTTTTCAATCCTCTGTTTTAAACGAGTCTCAAGATTTCTTAACATATAATTTTTTCAATTCTTCTAATTGATAGCCGGATTTAACAGCAGCAAGTTTTAGCGATTCGCATTCTATTGAAATTTCGTCAATGGTTTTCAGCAGATCAGTTTTATCCGGTGTGTTCTTCATTGTTTCCAAAAGAGAAATGGAGAACATCCAATTGATTAATTCCTCAAAGTTCTCTTTACTGTAGTAAACAATTCCCTCATATTCATTAACTCCAAGATATAGCTGAACACGTTCATTATTCAGAATATCTTCGAGTGTATATAAAACTAATTTCTTAGTTTCATCGTCCGTTGAAAATGGTTTGGATTCTTTTTCAAATAAACCGGCATCAAATTCCATCAAGATTCCGAGAAGCATTATTTCGTTGTAAATCTCAGATTCTCCGCGGCCAAGTCTTCGTAAAGTTTTTCTTACCGGAATATCAAGTCTCATCTTCTCCAAGAAATTTTTGCCGTTTAACTCGCCAACATCACCAAGAAGCTTCTTTAGATTAATTATGGTCAACCAAATCATAAACAATAGAGAATTTTCTTTGTAATTCATTTCTCCAGAGACTACAAATGACTTATGAAGGGTAGAATATTTAAGAGATTTTATAAGCTCAAATTCTTCTCCTAACATATTATTTAAATCACGCAAAGAAATAATTTCATCTTCAAAATCTCTCAGTGCAAGTTTATGATCGAACTTCAGATTATAATGATTCTTAACAACTTCTAAGAATTGTTGGAACTCATCTTCTAAAAATTGGACTACTACTTTTTCTTTGTCTTTATCTTTATCGTCAATCATAATCGCATCAACAAAGTTATCCATCGTTGCTTCGTTGAAAATAGTTTCGAACGAGGTATGAATTGGTTCAAGTTTCATTTCTATGAGAGCATGATTGATGTTTGGGACTCCGGCACCATTTAGCTTTGCAGTCAGATTTTCATAATCGCCGTTAAGATCAATAATCTCACGGAAATCCAGAAATACTTTATTCTTAAACGCACCTAGCTCAACAAAGAATCCATTGCGGGCAATTTCCTTACCGGATTGTATGAATTCCAAACCGCTTATGTGTTCTCTAAAGATATAATAGTATTTATCAACTCCATTTATATGTAAAGCTTCTGCTATCGAAATTGAGAGTGTATGTTTATCGCCTACAGCTTGGCCCACCAACTTTGGAGATGATTTGTAGATTGTTCCGCCAGTTGCTTGATATTTATTATTGTAGAAAACAATTGCACGTTCACCATACTCCATGTTTGTATAAGCGAACACATTCTCATCAATAACACCGTAACCATTGATTAGATCGAACAACCAGAAATTAGCAACTTGACTAAATAGATAACGTTTTTTCATTAGCGGGAATATTTCCCTCTCATGCCGCTCAATCATCCATTGATTTGGAGTTTCATGATAATAAGCGCGTTGATATTCCATTCCATACTTTTCGGTAAAGCCTTCAATTTGTCCATGTCCAAACATCGGCAAACCCGGAAGCGTAACAAGGATTGTGCAGACACCAAAATATTTATCATCATTACCGAATTGTTTAATCGCTGTTTCTTCATCCGGATTGCTCATAAAATTAACGTAACGTTTCAAGATTTCCGGTTCAAACTCTAATGTATTGGAAATTGCATCACGGTATTTTTCATTCTCCTCTTTCATCATCATATGCATAAACGCTGAGTTATATACACGGTGCATTCCTAACGAGCGAACGAAGTAACCTTCAAGAAGCCAGAAAGCTTCTGCAAGCAAAAGTGTTTCGGGCATTTCGGCATTTATTCTATCTACAACTTCGCGCCAAAATTCTTCCGGGAATTGCTGATCAAATTCATCTTTGGTCAACGCATAATCTACGCGTGAAGGAATATCTCCTCCTCTCCCCGGTTCGGGATACCACAAGCGAGAAAAGTGACGCTTTGTAAGAGTCATCGCCGCATCAAAACGAATAATCGAAAACTTACGGGCTACATCAAATATTTTTTGAATTACCCCTTCACGAACATCTTTTTGCAACATGTTTAACTGCGCAGTGTCATTCCACGGCATATTTGTACCATCATTGCCATGATACAAATACTTTACTTCTCCGTTTCGGTTATCAATTCTCTGGAACACAACAGCCGCATCGGACTTACGCCAATAACCATCTTCAATTCTAATTTGGAAAGATGAATCATCAGAAAGATCGGGTCCGTGAAAAGTATAATTTGGAAATGGCGGATTGTTTGTTTGTATAAAATAATTCGGATTCTCAGTAATCCATTTGGAAAAAATGCCGGTATGATTTGGGACCATATCACTGGCAAGTCGAATTCCTTTAACTCTTGCCCGCTCATTCAAATTGTTGTATGCGTATTCGCCACCTAAGTCGGAAGCAATCTGGTAATCGTAAAGCGAATAAGCAGAAGCAACAGCATCGGTATTGCCCATTATGTGTTTTATTTTTTTAGAAGCATTGCTTCGCTCCCAAATTCCGATTAACCAAAGTCCGTTAAATCCCCAACGAGCAAGAGTATCTAACTCTTCATCTGGTACTTGGTCTAAAGTTTTAATTTGTCGGTTGTATTTTTTTGAAAGCTGATCTAGCCATACATAACTGTTCTTAGCCATTAAAACTACGCGGGGCATCCAATCAATATCTTTTGTAAAGTTTTCCGGTTCAATAAAATCTTTCCAAGAATCGGCTGCATACTTATAGCCCGATTTTCCTAAAGTAAGGTGCTCAGTTTCTTGGCCAGCTTTGTACACGGGTGCAATAGTAGGCGCTCCGCCGCCAAAACCAAAACTCTCAAATTTGAATTCTTCTTTTATTAAATCTTTTCCGCTAAGAATTTTTCTTAAGATTTTTTCATCAAGTAGAATTCCCCACTTTTCATTAATGAACTCTAACTGAGCTTCTATGTTTTCCGGATTTTTCAGTATAGGTGTTTTAAGCAAAGTAAAAATATCTTCATTATCCGGACCAAATTTCTTCTCGCTTTGAAAGAATTGATCTAAGATCAGAATAACTCGATTAAATAAATTTTTATCTATGAAATAATCTTTATCAAAAAGCTCATACAGTTTTTTGTTGGCCGGATTGAAATTTGCGAAGAATAAGAGAATCATTTCTTCTAAAGTAACTTCTTTATTTGACCGGTCAACGGAGTATGAATTTAGATATTCTTCAGAGGTCTGCTTACCTTTATAAACTTCCGAAGGGGGAAAAATATTCACAAACTCGAAAAGAATTTTATCCGTATCATTGTTGCCGAGCGTTGATTCCAAGTTTTTCAGTGCTTTACTAAAAACACCCGGATTAATTTGTACTTCGTACAATCGGAATATATAATGATAAATCTCATCAAGCAGACCGGCGGCATTAACTTGTCCGGCTCCTACATGTTCTTCTAAGCCTCTCTTTGAATTCATCTTTTGGACAAATGTTCTGACTGCAGCAAAGTTTGCAAAAACTACATTTCCATTTAGGGAAAACAAATCTTCGTTAAAGTCATATTTTCTTCTAACGTCACCGGCAATATGAAATTCATACTTAGTTTGTGAACAGTAGTTTTTACTTTTGGAGTTCATTAATTCAGTCATAGATAATTGATATTTTGTATTCAAATATTTGATTCGGAATACAATATAATTAATTGCTCAGGATAAAGCGATTGAGCTCATATAGTTAAATTTCACACAGTCATAAGCTTACTAAACCCAAATATTCCCACTAAGTAATCCGGAAATTGTTCTTTGGGGAATTATTATCTTTCGAACAAATAATAAAAAATAATACAGAAATACGAGGCCTTAATGAAGATATTTCTCTTGCTGTTGTTATTCCCAATTACCTTTACACTCGCACAGATTTCCATCCAAGTTGGAAACAGTATAAATGAAAACTTTAATAACATTGGCTCTTCAGCAAGTACAGCACTCCCACAAAACTGGAAAGTCGAGAAAAATAATAACCTTAAAAGTATAGGGAGCTACACAAATGCTGTCAGCAACACTAATTATGCCGCTGGAATCAATATGTCTAGTTCCGCAGGCAACGGCATCTATAACTTTGAAGTTGGCAATGGTTCAACACCTACAGATCGAGCAGTAGGCGGAATCTCCTCAAGCGCTAGTTCTAAGAGTATAAATGTTTTACTATTTCTAAAAAATACCGGCAGCACAGCAATAACTCAACTTGATCTTACTTACGATGTAATGCGGTTTCGTAATGGTTTGAATACTTCCGGTTTCTCTATACAACTCTATTATTCAAAAAACGGTGTTAGCTGGAATAATGCGGGCAATAATTTTTTAAGCAGTTTCGCTCCAAACACTGATAATCTGGGTGCAGCAGTAGTTCCCATTGAGCAAAAGCAAATCTTAAATCAAACTCTTTCTAATTTATCTGTTGCACCAAATGATAGCTTGTTTCTCGCTTGGAATTACTCCGTAACAAGTGGAACAACTACTTCAAACGCACAAGCTCTCGGAATTGATAATGTTGTTATCAACAATATCTTATCCGGCGATGTAACAACAGCACCAGCTCCCCCAAACATAAAACCAGCAACAAATATTACCAGTAAAGGTTTTACGGCTAATTGGGAAAATTCTGTTAGCGCGTTAAATTATTTTATAGACGTCTCAACAACTTCAGATTTTACACAGTTTGTTTCCGGTTACAACGGCTTAAATATTGGCAATAGTCTCAGCAAGGATATTTCTCCTCTATATGCTAATACTAAATACTATTACCGCGTTAGAGCCGCAAATAACATTGGCACTAGTGCCAATTCATCAGTTCAATCAACAACAACTTTGGATACTTACACGCTTGTTCAATTCAAGGGTATGAGTGACGCCGTTTCTAAAATGAAAGGCAGTTATAATCTGACCTTAAGCATTAGCGAACCATCAACTACAACTTCAACTTCGTGTATAGTTTCATTCATTGCGGATTCGAGCAGTGCATCAAGTTCTTACTTGAATAATTTTTCCACACAAACAGTTACATTCCCAACCGGTAGCACCACAGATCAGACTATCAAACTGAATATTGCTGATAATGGAGTTTCTGAAATTCCTAAAAAGGCTTTTCTAAAGATTGAAAATGTCACTGGCGGACAATCAGCTAAAGTTGGCTCACAGTATAAATTTGTACTAAGCATTACGAGCGGAATCGATAAAATATATTACTCTACTTTACCAAGTGGATTAAGTGGACAAGCACTTAAAGAAGCTTTATATGGTTTGATTAAGAACCACACAAAATATTTCTACACAGACAACAGCACTCCAAACAGTATAGATGTTTGGAAAATGCTGAAGGCTTCAGATGAAGACCCCAAAAATCCAAATAACGTAATTGGAATTTATTCCGGACTCTCAATTAGTAAAGAACCGCAAACATACTGGAATAGAGAGCACGTTTGGTCAAAATCTCATGGAGATTTTGGAACTGAAATCGGTGCCGGAACAGATGCACATCACTTGCGTCCGGAGAATCCGAACATAAACTCTCTCAAAGGAAATTTGGATTTTGATCTTGGTGGTGTTCCAGTTCCAAACGCAATCAACAATAAGTATGATGGCGATTCATGGGAACCTAGAGATGAAGTTAAAGGTGACATTGCAAGAATGATCTTTTACATGGCAACACGTTACGAAGGTGAAAACGGCGAACCTAATTTGGAAGTAGTTGATTACATTCCAAGTTCACCGACTAAAGAACCAAAGTATGGAAAGTTGAATACTCTTCTAAAATGGAATTTACAAGATCCTCCGGATGATTTCGAAATAAACCGGAATAATGTTGTTTATTCGTTTCAGAAAAACCGTAACCCATTCATCGATTATCCGGAGTGGGTAACTTCAATTTGGGGAACACCTAACAGTATTTCTAAGAATGAAGAAAATATTACTTCTACATTTTCTTTGTCGCAAAATTATCCGAATCCGTTTAACCCAAGTACGGCTATTAAGTATCAGCTTAAAGAGCGCAGCAAAGTAAGCCTAACTGTTTACGATACACTCGGGAATGAAATTGCTCAACTGGTAAACGAAGTAATGCCGGCCGGTAAATATGAAGTGAAGTTTAATGGAAGCAAACTTACAAGCGGTGTATATTTCTATCAATTAAGAGTTGGAAGTTTTGTTGAAACGAAAAAATTTATTTACATGAAATAGGCTATAGAAACAAAAAAGGGCGAATACAATCGCCCTTTTTATTTTTGAATATTTTTTTTACCTATTCAGCAATTTTAGCTGTTTCCATTTCTTTAGCAATACGCGGCACTTTGTAAATATCTTTAACAATCAAATGTATTGCTTGTGCTGATAAAGCAAGCGAGCGGCTTTTTTCTGTTGTGTTAATAAAATCATTTGATAAACCTTCGATATTTCCGTCGTGTATAATACCAACATATTCAGACTTTGAATTGATTATCGGGCTTCCCGAACTTCCACCGGCAGTATCAAATGTGCCGACGAAATTATTTTGAGCTGACAAATCGATATTCTTGTATGCATCTACCCAACGCTTTGGTAAATCCCAAGGCCATTGTTTTTGATGAGAATAATATCTGTCATATAAGCCAAAGAAAGTTGTTACCGGCGGGGCTATTGTTCCATTGTATTCATAACCGGAAATTACTGCATCATTTATTCTCAATGTCCCGGTTGCATCCGGTGCTAGGCTGGTTCCATAAACATCATAAATTGCCAAACCAAGCTGATCTTCCAAAACTGTTTCGGTATTCACAATTTCTTGAGACTCAGTTTGATATTTGTTGCGGAGATCTCGTGTCTCAGAGTAATAGTTAACAAAATCATCCTTGTAATTTTGGATTTCTTCCGGAGTGCCTTTCATCAACGAAATCAAAAAGTTCTTATCACCTAGTTTGCTTGCGGCGATTAATTTGGCTGCAACAGATTCACTCTTTTCATCACCAAAATATTTTGTTACCAAAGGATGGTTCTTGCCAAGATTTAGCTTAATGAAATCGATAAGCATTGCTAGTTTTTTAGTTTCAAGCGGAATATCAATTGCTTCGGGCAAATTATTAAGTGCACGAGTCAATCTATCACCTTTCATCTCATCCGGCCGTTGATCTTCGGGCAACTTAAGAGCATTATTCATTTCAACTACATCATATGCTCTGCCAAAGAAGATAGAATTATTCAGCTTAGAGAATGCCGCCAGTTCTCCAGCATGTTTAGCAAGTTCCTTTCTACATTTTGAAATCGCATCCCAAATGTGCCCATACATTTTCTGTTTCTCCGGATTTTTCGCTATCTGTTTCTTAAGATTTTCTTCGAAAGATTTTTTCCTTGCCATTAAATATGGATCGGATAAGTTTGCTATGAATCCAGTAACTCTCTTACCACTATTTGCCGGGCCAAACTGTGCACCTCGGTAGGTATCGGCTTTTTCAGGATAGAGTTTCATCATCTCGTTATAAATTTTAATCAAAGCGTTATTCTGGAATGTGCTATTGCGGTAGACTATATCTCTATTGAATTCCAACTGCGAAATTGTTTTTAAGCGATTAGTTCTTCCAGGATATCCAAGTGCAAATAGAACTTCGTCAAGTTTAGGTCCATCTATGTTCATTTTAAAATAATTCTTTGTCTTGAGTGGTTTTCCATCTTCGCTATAAACTCTTAACACGGCGAAATCAGAATTGTATCTTGGATAAGTATAGTTATCCGGATCGCCTCCGTATAAACCAACAATTCTTTCCGAAAATATTACCGCACGAACATCTGTGTATCTTTTGTATCCGTATAAAGAATATTTACCTCCGTGGTAAAGAGATGTTACCTGGCATGTTAAACCGGTTTCTTTCGAATACTTGTTTTGAAGTTCTTCTATTTTTTTAGTCTTCAATTCAACTTTTTCTTTATCATCTTTTCCAACTGCTATGGCTTTCACAACTTCATCAGTAACATCAAATATCAATTGAAGCTGAGATACAAAAAGATTCGGAACTTTTCTTTCATCGGCTAGAGTCATTGCTTGAAAACCATCGCGTGGAATGTTTTCACCTTCGCGCTGAATTCGTGTAGCAATGAAATCGACACAATGATGATTTGTAAGAAGCAATCCGTCTTCCGAAATAAATCCCGAAGAACATCCTCCGCCAAATCTTAAAGAAGCTAATCTCGCGTTATCAAGCCATTCATTAGAAGGTTTGAATCCATACTCCTTCTGAAAGTAATCGACTGGTGCGTATTCAAAGGTCCACATCTTGCCCAGATCAAACTGCTGAAACTTAACAGTATCGGGATTGAATTTAACTTGTGCTTGAATTGTAATATTTAGAATAAACAGTGGAAGTAGTAACAGAAAAGTAATTTTTCTTAAGCTGTAAACTTTCATCATTGTACACCTATGGTTTGTTGTTAGCGATGAAAAAATAGTAGAGTAATTTTATATAACCAACCGGAGAGGATTGTATTTATTTTTTTAATGAATGCGACTATCCGCCGACTCGTGCGTCTAAGCCAAATGATTCGAAATGTGATATTATTTTGGAGAGATTATCCTTGGATGGCTCTTCCAGCTGTTCAGTATTAAACTCTAGTCCTAATTTTCTATACTTCTGCTGGGCAATATTGTGGTAAGGAAGAATGTTTACTTTTTTCTTTTCGCCGGCTAACGAAGAAATAAACTGCGCGCTGAGTTCAATGCTGTTTTCGTCATCATTAACTCCGGTGACCAGAGGAATCCGGATATTGATTTCTTTTCCAGTCTCAGAGAGTTTCTTCAAATTGGTTAAGATCAATTCGTTATGAACTCCGGTCCACTTTTTATGTTTTTCAGAATCCATCATCTTCAAATCGAATAAAAACAAATCTGTTCTTTTCGACGCATTAAGCAAAACTTCTGTTTTAATAAAACCGGCAGTGTCAATTGCTCTGTGTATTCCCTTTTGTCCGCAAAGCTCCAAGAGCTCAAACAAAAATTTCGGCTGCAGTAAAGGTTCGCCGCCGGAAAAAGTTACTCCCCCTTCCGATTGATCCATAAGAACAGTTTCTCTTAAAATAATTTTGAGGATACTTTCAGTAGTTTCAGTTTTGCCCGAAATTTCGGTCGCGGTAGTCGGGCAAACTTCTGCACACTTGCCGCAAAGCTTGCATAAATCCGTATTTGTAACAATACCATTTTCTGTCAGTTCACAAGCATGAAGTTCGCAATTATCAACGCATGCACTGCAGCGTATGCATCTATTTTCAGTGTATAGTTTTTGTACTTTATGGGAAATGCTTTCGGGATTATGACACCAAGCGCAATTTAAGTTGCAGCCTTTGAAAAATACGGTAACGCGAACACCGGGACCGTCATTTATCGAGTAACGCCTTATATCGAAAATAAAACCGGATTCCATTATGCTTTACCTTCGCTGAAAATCAAATAGTAGAATCGTCCCGAGAGATTCGGGTCTATTTCATAAACCTCTAATTCCATTTTGAAACTAAAAAGCGTCATTCTCGGTACGCTCTATAACTTCTTGCTGTAAGTCTGAATTCATGTCATTAAAATAATCGCTATAACCGGCCATTCGAACAAGCAAGTCCTTATAATCTTCCGGAGTTTTTTGCGCAGCCAGCAATGTTGCCGTATCAACAATATTGAACTGTACATGATGCCCACCAAGTGAAAAATAGCTTCTAATTAGTTTACCAAGTTTTTTAATATCCTCATCGTGTTTCAAAAGACTCGGCAAAAAGCGGATGTTGAGAAGTGTTCCGCCCGATTTTGTCTGATCAAGCTTGGTTAATGATTTTATAACAGCTGATGGACCGTGAGTATCGGCGCCATGTGAAGGTGAAGTTCCGTCAGAAATTGATTTACCGGCTAATCTTCCATTTGGTGTTGCACCTAAAACTTTGCCAAAATAAATATGGCATGTTGTAGAAAGCATATTCAGATGGAATGTTTCCCCTTTAATGTTAGGCTTACCGTCAATTGCTTTAACCAAATCATTATATACTCTCACAGCAATTTCATCAGCATACTCATCATCATTTCCAAAGAAATGTGTTTTATTGATTATTGTTTGTCTTAAAAATTCTTCACCTTCAAAATTCTTCAAAACTGAGTTCAGAACTTTATCCATCGAAAATGTCTTTTCTTCGAAGACATGCTTCTTTAGTGTTGCTAAACTATCGGTAACAGTTGCAAGCCCAGTACACTGAATATAATTTGTATTGTAGCGCGGACCACCATCGTAATAATCTTTGCCTTTCTTGATACAATCTTCAATCACAACAGATAGAAATGGCGCGGGCGCATATTTAGCAAACATTCTATCGATATAATTGCTAACGCGAATTTTCAAATCAACGATATAGTTAAGCTGCTTTAGAAAAGCTGAATACAAAGTTTCGTAATTTATAAAAGTTCTTGGGTCGCCGGTTTCGATTCCAACTTTTTTTCCAGTTACGGGATCGATTCCATTATTCAAAGTGACTTCAAAAATTTTAGGCACATTGAGATAACCGGTTAATATGTATGCTTCTTTACCAAAAGCACCAACTTCAATACATCCGCTGCAGCCGCCTTCACGTGCATCTTGAAGTGATTTTCCTTGAACGAGCAATTCTTGAATATAAATATCCGGATTGAAAACGGAGGGATAACCATGACCTTGTCTGATAACTTTTGCTGCAGCATGTAGAAAATTATCCGGAGTTTTAGAACTGATATGCACAGAATTGCCCGGCTGCAAAACGTGAAGTGCTTCAATCACTTCTAGAAGGATATAAGAAACTTCGCTAACGCCGTCGCTTCCATCGGGCTTAACGCCGCCAATGTTAATATTAGTGAAATCATTATAAGTACCACTCTCCTTTGCAGTAATACCAACCTTTGGAGGAGCCGGATGATTATTAACTTTGACCCAAAAGCAAGAAATCAATTCTTTCGCTTGTTCTCTAGTAAGAGTTCCATTAGCAATTTCTTTTTCATAAAATGGAGTAAGGTGCTGATCGAAATGCCCGGGATTCATTGCATCCCAGCCATTCAATTCAGTAATCGTTCCTAAATGAACAAACCAGTACATTTGTATAGCCTCCCAAAAGTTGCGCGGCGCATTAGCCGGAACCCACCGGCATACTTCTGCAATACGTTTCAATTCGGCAGCACGTATTGGATCACTCTCATTTTTTGCTAATTCTTCAGATAAAGCCGCGTGTCTTTCTGCAAACACAATTACAGCATCGCAAGAAATATCCATTGCTTTCAATTCATCAGCTTTATCTGTCGCTTCCGGATCGTTGAGAAAATCCAGAGATTCATGATGCGCGGCAATTTCTTTTTTGAAATCGAGCATTCCCATTTTGTAAATCTTTCCATCAAGTGCCGTATGTCCCGGAGCTCTTTGTTCCATGAACTCTGTGAATAAACCGGCTTCGTAAGCTGCGCGCCATTCATCCGGCACGTGATTAAAAATTCTTTCTCTTTGCGTCTTACCGGTCCAATATGGAATGATGTCTTCTTCATAAATATTAATATCATTTTCGTCAACGATGTAACGCTGCATATCGCGAGTGTTTAGCACATTAAGGTCTTCAACAGAGTGGCAAGTCAATTCGGGAAATGTTGGAACAGCTTTTGGTTTTGGTCCCCTTTCTCCAACAATTAGCTCTCCTTCACCAATGTAAATTGTTTTTCTCTCACAGTGATCAAGAAATGATAATGCGCGAAGAACCGGAATTGGATATTTACCATAATTTTCTTTGTAGAATTCCGTTTGATGAATAGCACGCTCGATTGAAATTGATGGCTCGGTTTCAAAACTAAGTTTGCGAAGTTTTTGAACACGCTCATTCATTCCGGGACCAATTTTCTTTTCTATTGGCTCGTAAAAATTCCCTTCTGCAGCTGCCGGCCTTTCCGGCAATGCGTTTTTTAGTTTTATTTTTTCAAACATTTTAGAATTCTCGCATTTTCGTTTTTCAATTATTCGATTTAAAATATAAAACGGTTCTATACGATAGAACATGAGAAAAGGAATGTAAACGGATTAATTATAAAACATCAAGCAGGCAAAGAGGCGTCTATAGTTTTTGAGGAAACTTGGATGAAATTCTTCGATTTTTATCTTTTTCTTTTTCATTTCGAAAGAAATATAATCCTTCAAGCAGATAAATTCAATTTATTATTAATGAGAGAACTGAAATATTAAGACTAGGTCATGATGAGCTTGTCGAATCAAGACACTACAAACTAAATTGTCACACTTCGACGGGCTCCATTAGACTTATGATAGAAATAATTATTTTATAGAGCAACTAAATAAACAAATGTACAACTATCCACACACCAGAAAGAACTGAGCAAGTCTAAGCTTGGCTCAAGGTGAAAACTAGACGCTGAATAAGACACAGTT
>JAZDFQ010000014.1:0-47755 GCA_043807765.1 Ignavibacteriota bacterium | reverse complement strand
CAGATCCGGATTTCCAGATTGTAGCACTCAGTAAAGAAGTAGCAAACTTCAATTTCGCTCAAAACTACAACTTGCAGATTGATTACAACATCGTGCAGAGCGGTGTAGCTGCCAAGTACCAAGATTCAGTCTTGTTACTTGTAGTAGCATCCAAAGATGCTGCGGGTAAAGTGGTTCAGAACTCTTCAACATATTCCAAAGTCTCCGTATAACAATAAGGGCGACTTGCAGTCGCCCTTATAATAAACATTCGCGCATAATTTGCGTTCCACCGCACTCGCATTTCACAATTCGTTCGTTGTCAATTAAAATATGCGCTCACAAATCTAAGGCGCGTAATGATTCGTTTCATTCCATTCAACTCACACTACGCACGATCACCAAAACCATAAAAGCACGTTCATAAGGAACATAAAAGCATTCGGCACAATTTACTCTTCATACTTCATCCTAAAATATGCCTCACAAATCTTGAGCAAAAAGTTTGTCTTCACTCACTTCGCTCATTCATCCAAACCTTTTCACTTTTAAAGCTTTTTGGTTCACAGCTTCGCTGTTATTTAAAAGCATTGTTTTTGCCATACCGCTGTTCAATTTAAGCCGGTAAAGGTATCCGGCCGTCAAGGGTATATAAACTCAAAACGCATCTGCTTTTTTCATTCACTTCGTTCATTAAAAAGCTGCGTTTTTTCGCCCTTGTACTGCCACCTTTACGGCTTTTATCTCGCTATCGCTCGCCATTGTAAAACCTTTGCGTCTGGCAAAAACATTTTTTTTATAAAGCATAAAAGGCAAGCAACATGCAAAACAAAACCTTACACATCGTTACTAAATGTGGTTATACTTTTTATCTTGTTTCTACTTCGTCTTGTCATCTTGTTCAAGTCCGTAACCGTGTAAATAATGTTTCTAAAATCTTAAAAGTGCTTCCTTTGGTTGCTACTCCATCAGCTTTGGCTTCTTCTTTTAATCAAGTTGTTAATTCTTTTAGGGTGTAGCTATGCCACTTCCTTTCATCTCTAAAAAGCACATTGGTAACTGGTTAGTAGTTTTAACAAAGCTTCAAAACAGTTTTCATGTAAATGTCACGGCTCCAAATGGCAAGTTAACTCCTTTCCAATTTTCAACACAAACAAAAGCAACAGAGTTTTTCAACTTCTTCTGTTCCAAACTTTCAGCTTTTCTCCTTTCCTCAAAAGAAACAAAATCAAAAGAGCTTTCACTTTTCTACAAGTAATTCAAAAACCAAAGAGGTTAGTTATGCTTACACAAGAACAAAAAGAACAGTACCGCAAAGAGAAAAAAGAAAAAATTATTCGTATTCGTAAAACTCTTTCTGAAATGACAGAAGAACAACGCCAAGCCGTAGCCGATAAATTCGGAATCGTTACAGTTGAAGGACATTTATTAACAGCACACAACCAATGCTTTTTAGTTGCTCAAAGTGAAATTAATTTCTCAATTGTGGGCGGCTACAAGCAGTGGCAAAAGGCTGGTCGTTCTGTTCACAAAGGGGAACATGGGTTTTATATCTTCGTGCCATCAAAAGCTAAAGAAGAGTCTGAGAACGCAGCAGAAGTTTCTGCCGATGATGAAACCACATTCTTTTTTACAGCTGTTGTATTTGATATTTCTCAAACAGAAAAAATATCACAATCAAAAGAGGCAGCTTAATTCACTAAAAAATTTATTTCTGTTAATTACTATTTTCAATAACTTCATAATGAAAATAAGCCGAATAAAATGTTCTTTCATACTCACAATGTTTGATGAATCGGCAATCAAATTTAATTGTGAAATCAATTAATGAAACATGTTTGAGAGGAACTTTGGAGGAACTTTTAGGCAAATTGTTTGATTTTTGAACGATTTCCGAAGAGTCATCATTACTCATAATCAGCGGGTCGGCGGTTCAAGTCCGTCAGGGCCCACTTCAAAACCCCGAAAAGAAATTATTTTCGGGGTTTTTTATTACCTATCAAGATGTCAAATTAAGATAGTCCCGCTGATCTTTGGAAACACGACTCATTTCTTGTGACACTTTGCTACAGACTAATTGAGTTAAACAAGAAAAAGAAAAAGCCGTATTGGAAAGCAAGGGAGTTCAAGCCCAAAAACCAACACGACTTTTATCAAATTTCTTATAGTTTTGAACTTTTTGCTTTTTCCGAAAAGAAATTAATTCCTCGGCCGGAAAGAAGCAATCAAAATTTCAATGTACCCACAGCAATCAAGAAGAAAATTCGTTTATGTCTCTAGCTGCAATTTCTAGTTTTAATCTTCTGATTTCATCATTTGCATCGGCCAGGTATTTATCCAAGTCAAATTCTTCACTAGGTTTTGATCTTAACATCCCACCAAGTAAAAGCAATTCATTTTTGATAAATATTTGATTTGCTTCCAATTCATTCAGCTTTCGAAAGAGGTATTCATTTACCCTATCTGCTGGAATATTAAACTGAATTATTTCGTCCTTTGCCATTATCCGTTTCCTCCAACTGTAATTACTCCATCTTTGAAAAGCTTACCAATTGAAGAGGCCAAATCTCGCGCAAATTTGTCCTTATCATCAATTCCAGCTAGCCCGGTAATGTTAATGTAAATATTGGGCTGATTAGAAGTATTGTTATTTGTTGTATTATTTGAGTTAAGCATTGATTGAATACCAGATCCCGAACCTACACTTCCAAATGATGCTGAGGGTGCCGATACTCCACTTACTCCACCGCCCGGACTTGTACTTGCAATCCTTCTAATATTGCCATATCCAAAAGCAACAGCAGAAGCAGCCGCGGCAACTGCCAAACCGGGACCGATTAAAGGAATTCCTACCATTGCTTTGTAAGCGGCAACTGCTGAATTGTATGTATTAACAGTAGTCTCAGCTATTGCAAATGCTTTGTACATTTCAAAATAAACGGATTGTTTTTCTCCAGCTACTTGATACCATACTTCAGCAGCTTGAGCCATAGCCCCAAAGGTTTGTCCCATTGAACCCTCCATAATAAGGAAGTTCAAAGCGGCGTCTATGGGAACTTTCATAATACGATCATTGATTAATTGTATTGAAGCTTCCATTTCTGTCGTATCAAGACCTTGAAGCTTTTTCGGTAGCCCAAACGGATTATCTTTATTAACTCCGGAAATATCTAATCCAAGAGGTACATCAAACCCAGCATCTTTAAAAGTTTCAGTAGCTGCTTTAATTGGGTTTTTCATTGCTTTTAAGTATCTCTGTGTAAGCTCCAAATAACCGGGAATTATCCCAAATTCATGAGAAAGCTTTTCCATTTCAAATAGTAAATGAGGGACATTTGCAGTACTCATACTATTTGTTTTATCCAACCATTGATCGAATAGCTCGGAAGATTTTTTTTGTAATTCCGGATAATTTTTAAGTTGTTCTTGTATATCAACAAAAACTGTGATTTGATCTTTCAATTCATTTGTTTGATTATCAAAGTCACCAAGTAATTCACCATACATAGTTTTTTTATAATTCAAAAATTTCATCTCTGCGCTTTCATACTTTCTTCGCTCTGCGTCCCTCCGTGCCTTTTGCTTTGAATCTTCTTCTTCAGCTGCATTTTTTGCCTTTTCATATTCAACTCTTTTCTTTGCTGCTTCGTCTAATTGGTTCTTAAAATCTTTGAATCCTTCCATTTCAGCGTTGAACATGAAACTAAAAAAGTTACTGAAATTAAAATGCTCTAACAGATATGCAAATTCTGAAAATTCCGATATCATACTAGGCATTACTTTCAATGCTAAACCCTCAGCACGATACTTAAGTGTAGTTAGTTGGTCGTTGAATGCTTCTGCTTCTATTGCTGTACGTGTGGACAATTCAAGGCCCAGCAGTTTAGCTTCATTCATTAAGTTTTTAACACCTTGAGCGCCATTATTCATTAACGGAATGAGATTAGCCCCAGACTTACCAAGTATATCCATTGACAAAGCAGATTTTCTAACTCCATCCGGTAGACTACCCATTCTGTCAGTCAATTCCATAAAAACACTTTCGGTATCTCTGATATTCCCATTCGAATCTAGAAGAGAAATATTCAAAAGCTTAAAAGAACCGGCGGCTTCTCCGTTACCTTTAACAGCGGCATAGATGTTTTTATTTAGCTTATCCAAACTAGTGTCCAGATCTTCGAGAGAAACATCGTTTAGATCTGATGCATACCTCAATTTTGAGAGTGACTCAACAGACATGCCGACACGTTGAGACATTTTGTTTAATCCATCGGCTGTGTCCAGTGTCTGTTTCATGAAATCAAATAATTCCTTTGCAGCAAGCCCCACTGTAAACCCGGTAAAGGCTTTTTTCAAAAGTGAATCCATCCCCATTATACCCGTACCGGTTTTACTGGCCGTTGAATCAAGTTTTGTTAATTCTCCAACTGCTGATTGGATTGCTGTGACGGCTTTATTCTTACCGTCAATTATGAGAGTAACTACATTCTCAGTTTTCATTTTGTACCTCTATTATTTATAAACTTTTGGGCGAGTTCATCAATCACTTTGCAGCTGTTAAATTTTTCAATTGTCTCTAACTGTGAAAACTTATTCCCTATTAGATCCCAATTTGCATTCATTTTTCTTGCAGCTTCAGTTAGATCAATTCGCTTTGTTGCGTTATCCGAGAAATACCATTTTAGACAAACAAGAAAATCAAATTCATTTCTTTTGATTCGCGGCATTCCTTCAACTATACATTCGAAAACTTGACTCCGTGTTATCCCAAACATTTTAGCAATTTCGAAAGTTTGACAGAAAATCTTTTTCATGTTTTAATATCTCCAGCTGTTAACCCAATCAACTCTCTGGCTTTGTTGTTGGATAGGTTCATCAATTCTTTGCTGTGGGTTTTTAATTTGCTCAGCAATTTGCTTGATATGTTGTTGTATATTCATCATGATTGCTTCATTGTACTGAAGAGTATAGAAAGCAGCAGTTGCATAAACTTCAATATCCAAAGCTTCATTTCTAGCGCGGAGTTTTTTCCAATATCGTTTTGGTAAACCCTTATCATAAATTGTAATCAACTTTTCACTAGTGAGCTGCTCAAAATATTCTTTGTCGAGAGGGGTTCCTTTTCTGGTTTGTTTGTTAATGTTATATTCATTCGGGAAGTGCATATATCCCGGCCCAAAGTCTACAATTGCCAAACGCGAAAAGATTAATTCTTTGGCAGTATCAACACCCACAGCAAACGAATCGCCTTGTCTAGTTTTTGAAGGTCGAAAATGTATGATGGGTAAATTATCGCCTGCTTTACCATAAACAGCATAGATTCTTCTTTGCCTCCGAGCCGGTGCATTGGTAAAGCTATACACTTGTTGGGTAAAATGTCCCATTGCATCTATACAAACAGCAGAAATTAGCAAGGGAACACCACACGAATGTAAATAGGAATTTGATAAAGCTTTGTCTAAATCTCCCCACAACATATTTGTCGAAGGATCGCCATGAAGAATTTTCAAATCAATTAACCAACTCTCATCATTTAAGCCCCAACCCTTTACAACCACTTCCAAACGATCATCATGAACATCAACGCCAGCAGTTAAAACGAGTACATCTTCTGGCAATTCCGGGCCGTATGGTTCACACCGTTTCATTAAGAAATTTGAATCCATATCCTTTGTTGTTTGATCCTCCCATACTTCACCGAGTACAAGGTTTTTGAAACTCCTCAATTTCAATTGGTCATCTTTTGAATCAATGAACTGCTTAATAACATTTTCCCAAGTAGAAAGGGAAGAGTAAAGTTCATTTATAAAAAATCCAGCGTGGTCAAGAATTTCGGGTTTTGTCCTTCTCCATTCACCATGCGAGACCATGAAATATTTATCTCTCTCATACAGTTGCGCTTTACACTTTTCATTTTCACATTCATAGAAGGTTTTCTCAATTTCATAAACTCCTTTATCGATTCTCCAGCCTTTCAAATTTTCAAACCTTAGGGTTTGAAAATGATTACACTTTGGACACGGGACGAAATAATATCTTTGGTCAGAGGCATTGAAAGCGTTCTCAATCCTACTCATTCCTTTAAATGTTGGAGTTGATATTTCAACACATTTATAATTCGAAAAACCTTGTTGTCGTTTCTGTAAAACTTTCACAGTATCACCTTCAAGTCCAGCTTCATAAGGAATCCTATCTAACTCATCAATGAATAAATACTGAACACTTTGTGATGAAAGTGCATTGGGTGAATTTGTACCAATCATTGAAATGAAACCACCAGGAAAAGACTTTTCTAGTATTGCATTGTCACCCTCACGTTTGCGCGAATCAGCAACTTTCTTCTTAAATACATTTGAATCCCTCAGCATTGGAAACAACTTTCTTTTTGAAAACTTTTTAACTCCGCTTTCTGTTGGGTATGCCACAAGTATCGGTCCCGGTAGAATGTCAATTATGTATCCAATTATATTTAATGCCCCTTGCGTGAATGCAGTCTGAGCCGATTTGATCACACTTATGCGATGAATTAAAATTTCATTAAAGGCATTCATAAACCCATTCAGATATTCAAATCCTTCATCACTCCACGGACCGGGTTTTTCACAATCCTCAGGCGAGAGGTAGCGACTCTTTAAAGTCCATTCACTCACATTAATACGTGGCTTTGGTCTAATGAATGTTCTTAGTTCGCTTACCAGCCGGAACAAATTCCGCCGGACTATTTCCTCCGGTATGGGCTGTGGGTATGTTAATTGATCCGTTTGCATATTGTTCAAATATCTCATTCAGTGACTGTATCATTATTTCATTTATTTCATTCTTGGATTGTGCTGATAAACATTTATGATAAACCCTATTCGGTAAACTGTATAGATTTTGTTTGAGAGAAGTGAGTTCAGCTTTCCAAGTTCTGAGGGCTTCATCTGCCGGGATTAATTTGTTCTGGCGTTCAAGCAAATTCAGCAGCGCTTCTTCCGCCCGGTAGTTGTTAAGCCTTTGTTGTGAATCACCACTTTCAAATTTCTTCAGCTTGTCCTTGTATTTGTTCTCAGTTTCATTTTTTACAAAACCGATATACCATTTAACAACTTTTTCAAGCTCGTACTTTCCACGTGTCACCTTTGGAAATCCTTTTGCAGCAACTAGCTGATTTACATACTGCCTAGTGATTCCAAGTATTTTCGAAATTTCCGTAGTGTTCACATACATTTTTCAAAACCGTATTTGTGGAAATGGAAACTGAATTTTCTTTCACTCGCTCAGAATCAAAATCCGGGGCGTCCGTAGCAGCCGATGTTAAGCAAACGCCCAGAAGGACCCAAAATCCAAGATCTACCTCAAACCTTCTTATGGTAGTATTCAAGCTCATGGCTATAGATCTTATCCCATTTATCATTAATGAACTTCATTGCTGTTATTTGTGCTTTTTTATTGAACATCATTTGAGCTGGTGAAAGACTGAAAAGCTTACGGATAGGGAGGCGTGGAACTCTTTTTCCTCCAACTATTTGTCGAACAAAAACCCCTTTGAATGAGGACTTCAATTCTGGAATAAATGAACCATTTATAACAACTCGCTTGCCATGCTTAACCATAACAGAAACCCCGGCTTTGGTTTGTCTCGCTCCGAAATTAAAAAGGGGAGTTGGCTTTGTTGAAAAGGTTAGAAGGGATTCGGGGCTTTGTCCTTTACCATGCGAAACAGCCACAGCATTTTTCATATCAGAAGCTTTGAAATTGTATCGAGTGCGGGCTTCTTTTATTACTTGAGTTCGTGTCTGCTGAGCAATCTTCTTGTTAGCTGAAACCTCTGCTTTGATTGTGTTTTGCTTCAATCGGGCGAACTCTTTAATAACTTGTTTTATGTTGTGTTCAATTGACATCTTGCGCCGTTCCTATGCCGCTTTCTTATTGAGAGATTCTAATTCTGTTATTAATCCGTTATCAAAATCTTTGAATTGGTTCTTATCTAGAAATCCTTTAAGCTCCACATATCGATCTGAGTTAATCGAATCTTTTATGTTATCGAGCTTTTGCAGTTTGCTTTTATATCGTTTGAATTCTTTCGTCTCTTTTCTCTTTTCTAAATCATCATCATCATCTTTTTTTAATTCTTCTTTACTCTCTTTTATATCTGTGGTGTTACCATTTGTTACAGTAACATCGGGTGTAACGTTACAAGCTCTGTTTTTCTTTGATTCCCGGTGTTTTCTTACACGTTCACGTGTTGCGGCTTTAACTTTCTCAATTCCTTCAATAGCTTGTATGTTATCCCAATCGGTTATTTCTATAAAAAAGTTGTCGCTTACTTCAATTAGTTTGTAGCTTTTTAATAATTCAATTGCTTTCTGAACTTGTTTCTCCTTGCGGTTTAGAAGTAACGAAAGTTTTTTAATTGTGAATGGAGTTCCTTCATCAAATGCAATTGTCCCGTTTAATTCTGCTGCTTTGAGATATAGCTTAATAAAAACACAAACCGCCAAATCCCTTTCCTTAGGATTCTCATGTTCCAATAAAAACAGTTTGTTGCTATCGAATAAATCCACAGGTAGTTTTATCCATCTGATGTCACCCATTGTAACCCCCAGCAATCATTAAAAATGTTATGCTATTGCGTTCCACGGGGTTTAATTCCTTTGTGTGGTTCATTTGTCACCCACAGCAATATTGAATGTTTGAGAGACCTTTTTAAGGTCATGTAGGCTTGTATGTATGTAATGCTGAGTCGTTTGAATGCTACTATGTCCGGCATATTCACGTACAGCGGAAAGGGGAGCCCCGCTGTTCAGTGCGTGACTTATGGCCGAATGTCTTATGCTGTGAAAACAGATATTGCCATTCATGCCAGCTTTGCGGAGTGCTCTTTTGAAAATTCTAGAGATGTAATCGTTAGAAAATTTATCCTTGTTGATCTTAGTAAATACATAATCGTTTACCGGGTTTATGTATTTGGGAAATCTTCTCTTTAATATTTCGGTTGCGGGTTCACTTAGTGGTATAACTCTAATTCTTTTTGTTTTTGTTCTGAAGTGTTCGCTTCCGATTGTAATTGTCCCATCGTTAATAGAAACGCACGCCCATCTTAAATTCAGTAACTCGCTAAGTCTCAGCGCGGTTTGAAAGGCAAATGAATATATATCCTTCAGTGAGTTAGGTTTTACAAAAGAAAGAACTATTTGAAGCTGATCAAATGTTAAGTACTCTCGTTTGTTCTTTTGTACTCTAGGCAGCTTAACAAGCTTACAAGGATTTCCTTTTATGTAATTCCAATTAACAGTTTTCTCAAAGAAAGCTTTCAAGTTTCTAAAATCAACGAGATACCCGAGTTTCGCTTTACATTTACAAAATTGAATATACTCTTCAATTTGTTTTGAGCCTATGTCGGATAATTTTGTTTCTGGTCCCCAAAGAAATTCAGCTTTTGTTAGTGTTGTATTTACAGACTGTTGATACTTAACCGAATAACCGAATTCCAGCAAATGCTTTTTATATTCCTTGCATACCACGCTTAAAGGTTGTTCTTGTGTGTCGGCAGAGGAGAGGACTTTAAGTATTTCCGGATCAGATAAAACCTTTTGTACTGCGAATCCTATATACTTAAGTATGGTTTCAGCATTACTCAAATTCGGTATTTGGCTAAGATTCTTCACTTACAATCAGTCTTCTTTTGGCTGTGGGTATGGCTCGGGCTTTTCATTTGTAACATAAGAGTTCGCGCCAAGTAAGTGTTTCGCTAGAGCTATCAAGGTATCGCATGCAGTATGAGCAATTGCATCTTTCCATCCGGGATATGTATCATCTATTGGCTTTCCGTCTATAATGAAATAACCGGGTTGAACCGAAGTAACTAATTCTTTTCCCGATTCCAATTGTACTTTGATGAGGTCTTCAATCGAACTGGATTTTTTAGCTGTAAGAATTTTCATGGTGGCGGCTTGATATCTTACTATATCCTCGCTTGTCACAGTTCTATGAGTGAACCAGAAGCTTTCTCCGGTCATACCATCAAGCATTCTAATTTTGTTTTCATTGTTGATTCTTAATTCACGCGGCATTTGTTACTCCTTTTATTTATGATATTGAACTAGGTGAAGGGTTAAACGAGTCAACAATTGTTTTCATACCATTAACAGCTAGTGTTAAAATTGACTCGTCGTTGTTCTCAATATTTGTACAGAAATCGTTTCCACCTAGGACAGAAATCTCAGCAATGGTTAAACTTAACATTGCATATTCTTTAACTAGATATTCCTTTCTGTCTGAGAAATTTTTCATTGCTTGTAAGCTCTTTTGAGCCTCCGCAATTGCATTGATCGGAGTTCTAAGAATCTCCGCAACTTCGTTTATTGTACTCATTTTTCTTTCTCCTTAAGTTCATCAATTACTATTTTCCTTCTTTTGTTCATGTAAACGTTTTGTGCAAATTCAACTTGAATGGTTTTATCTCCGGTTCTCTTCAATTGATAGAAGTCTAAGCCACCGAAGTAAACTTTCAATTCGGCTGGATATACTTTCAATTGTTCAATAAGTGCCCCAACCGTAATGGAGTTTTTAATCTTCGCTTGATGAGCGAGATCCCACAATATTTGGGCTTTGGTTGGTTTCACTGGGTTACCAACGTTTGCTTTGGTTATTGGCTTTGCCAGCTTCGCTAAGGTTGCTTCTCTTTTCCGTCTAACTTTCTCGCGGATATCACTGATTGATGGAATTAAGATTGCCTTTTGAACTTTTGCTTTTTTTGACATTGTATACTCCTTTTTTTTATAACGGAAAAAGCCGCAATCAATTGTGGTGGCGACAATTTCAAGCGGCTTTCCCGTGTATTAAGATTATTCCTGGGCGCCACCACAAAGAATGAATGTTCATTAAGTATGTAATAGAACTGAAAAAATTTTCTAGGTTAAATTTGTGATAAGTTCTAGCGAGTAAACAGAATACCTATTATTGGGTACCCCATTTATTTTTTTGAGATGTTAAAGCCGGGCTTGGGTGGTATAGTTTTAATTAAATCGTCGAACTCTGAACGAGTAAATTTCTCTTTGATGCCAGAAGCTTTGTTTTTATTGTACTTACGCCATTTTTTAAAAGAATTATATTCCACTTCATAGAAAGAACAAAGTTTTTCATAAGTCCAAGGGGTACGTGACAGATATTTTTTTAATCCAATTATGTTACAATAAATCCGATATTTCTGAGGATCGGTTATTTCTAGAGTTTGAGTTTGTTTCTCGTTTAAGTCACGCGCATAACTCCAAAGCTTATGAACAATTTCTTTTATAAATGTCGGTTGCCAGGTTAGTTCCTCCAAAAATTTTTCTTTTACTTCTCTTGTCTCATACTTAGCTAAAATTGAACGAGCACGTTTGAAATCATATTCAGTTTGTTGTTTCACTCTTTCAATAAGTGTCGGCGTGAAGGCTAATTTCTCGCCTTGAGAAAGATTACTGTAAAAGTTTCCCCAGCTTCTTTCGTTGTACTGATAAATAATACTTATTAATTCTTCATCTGTAGCTTTAGCCACTTTTGGTAAATCATCCTTGGTAAAGCCAAACTTAAGCAATTCATCTGCTCGTGCTTTTTCTATTGAGGCTATTATTTGTGTTGCAAAATAGAAGGGTAAAAACTCGTGAATGATTTTTGATTCTCTGGTATTCGGGTTTGCTATTTCTTCGAGTTGTTTTACAACTTTAGTAATTTGATGAGCGAGACCCAGTTCCTTTATCAGATTATCAACATATTTTTTTTGTGCTTTTTTATGAACGGGGTATTCTTCATTAAGAAAAAACTTCTCAATACTATACTTACTCATGGTGCCACCAATGAATTTAATATTTACAACAATTACTTTACCCACAGCATTATATTTGCTGTGGGTATAAGATCAATTGTCGCCGAGAACTTCTAAAATAATTTTGGAATTAGGATTGCAAAGAGCCTTCTGTAGCACAAGGACAAAGCTTTCCTCATCAACTTTGTCTAAAAACTGATTAAGAAATTTGTTTGGTGATTTGTCAAGTTTTTCTTCAGCACTCATTCTCAAAACCTTTTCAGTGTTTTTTGAAGTTAGCTCTATGTGCATCATTACCTCATGCAACTTTTTGTTTTTGTTCAAGTTCTTGAATTCGATTCAGCAGTTTAATCTTGTCGCTTTCACTGTCTTCAATAGATTCTCTACTGAGCGCCAACTCGCCATTTTCATTTAATGCGGTTTGTAATTGTTGCAAGTTCTCTATCAACAAACTAAGCTTTGCACTGTTATCATAATAGAATTGACTTGATTCATAATTACCCGCTGAAATTAATTCATCTAATACATCATTCAAGAATAGCCCGGTTGAATTTGCTTTATCTTGTATGCAGCAACAAGGCTTTGTTTCTTCAATACTTCTTTTTTCTCCCTTTATATACTCATCATTCTCCATACATTGCAAATGTAAACCGGCAAGGTTAAGATTAAGAGAATCGCTATTCGCAAGCAAAGCTTCTGTTGATCCTATTAACAGTAAATCAAATGTTTTTTCAAATAGCTCATGGTTTTTTAATTCATTCGTGCTGTCTGGTCTTTTTGCTAGAATATATCTTTCGACTATACTTCTTATTTCTTCAATTCTGCGTTTCTGAACAAAACCTATATAAAATTGGCTGTAAGTGAAGAGTGCAAAAGTGAATTTGGTGGCTTGCTCTAGTTCATCATTATTGAAATTGTGAACTGTAAAAGCTTCTGTACTTGGGTAAAAAGCTGAGGCGAAGTTTCTTAAATCAAATTTCATGGTGTTTCTCCTTGTAGTTTTTCATATAAAAAATAAAGCCCTAAGAGGTTGACGAGGTCTACAAAGAAAACCTCCCGGGCTTCGCAGCTTGCGGACTCTTAAGGCTAATAGTATTTGTTTTGTTGTTTTCATTTAAAACAAAAATTCCTTTCTAACGGGAAGGAGGCCGCTTTGTAGTTTTGTCGAGGGTTAAACTAACTCTCACAAATGAGATAATCAACTGAATTATTTAAGGAAAACATTTTCTTTCCTACAGTGCGGACAGATCAGTGCTCTCTTATCGATCCACTCTCTGCAATACATACACTGTTTCTTATTGCCTTTACTTACTAACGCGAGAATCAACCCGAGCGGACCAAAAAAGAATCCGGTAAAAACACTAATTAATGTTTCACCTTTCCGGGAACCCACAGCAATAGTAAGAATCCAAAAGATGATCCAAATAAACCAAAATGAACTTGCAATTAGATTGTGCATTTGTACCTCATTTAGTTATAACAAATTGACAGCGTCCATTAAATTTTGCTGCTGAAGGTGGCTATATATCTGAGTAGTCTTGAAATCTTCATGTCCCAATAACTCTTTCACTATATATAGGCTAACACCTTTTTGAATTAAATTGCTAGCGAAGGAATGTCTGAGAGAATGCAAATGTAATTTCTCATTTAATTCTGCTGCACGAATTGCATCTTTGAAATGCTTGCTTATATAATCAACGGGTATTTTTATTCCAATCGCTCTAAAGAAAACAAGCTGTGGGCTATTTAAGTCAATTACTTTGGGAAATCGGCGCTGTAGAATTGGTAATAATTTTTCGTTGATGGGAATGATGCGATCTTTCTTTCCTTTAGTTAAAAAATCCGTTGTGTTCCTAATTGAAATTATTCTTGAATTAAGATTAACATTGTCCCACTTTAAGCTAGTTAATTCGCCAGCCCTCATGCCGGTATAAAACAAAGTTGTAAAAACATCTTTGAGCAATACAGATTCTGTTTTAATTAGCACTAACTGCAATTCGCTTTCCGATAAGAATAGGGGATAAACTTTAGGCAGCTTTGGAAATTTGTATTTCTTGAATGGGTTTATTTCAATATAGTCCCAATCAATAGCTTTGTTGAAAGCGGCTTTTAGATTTCGGAAATGTTGAAACGATGAATGTCTGCCATTCTTAAAAACAGAAAGCAAAAATAATTCAAGTGCATGCTGATTAATTTCACTTAGCCAAACATCTCCGGTGTATTTTCCCAACACTCTGAATGTTGCTTTGACGTGTTTCAAATAACTCTGAGAAAAAGCCGATTGAATGTAATTCTCATATTCAACTTTGAATTGTGAAAGTGTAATCGGTTTTTTAAGAACTTCCTTTTGTTGATTGGGTTTGAAAGAGAGTAAAAATTTGTTTGCTTCTCCCTTTGTGGTTTCCCGTGTTGATTTTCTATGAATCTTATTTCCAACTCGATAGACTACATAGTAAAAGGGAGAACGTTTCATTTTTACAAGATACATACGCAACTCCAGCGCTTATCTTGTACAACTCAATTGAAGTGTCACCTAATTTATTTGGAAATTAGTTAAGAATTAAAATGTCTGTTCCGACTCATAATCAGCGGGTCGGCGGTTCAAGTCCGTCAGGGTCCACTTCAAAACCCCGAAAAGAAATTATTTTCGGGGTTTTGCGTTTTTTTTCGTTACAAAACCCTACTGTTTTTGGTCTTTCCCAAATTACACTCTTGCATTTGTAAAAAACTAAACACCTATTTTATGAATAATAGATTGAACCGCAAGAAGTTTAAGCAACATCCATAATATTAAATGTATTCATCCTACGCGCTAATCTTCACGCATTGCCCTTGATCTAACTGCTTACTAGTGGGAAATTAAGCTAAAATTGAGTTCTTCCTTTCTATAAAAATTCGATGTGCTTGTAACGTTTCGGTTTTTGTTTACGTATAGGTAGTAGGGAAAATAATTAACAAAGCTCAAAGACTAATCAATGCTTGTCGTTATTAGAATGGGAAATTGATAATTAATAATTCCTTTACACAGTAGATGAAGTTATGATAATCCAATTCATTAAGAATGAATAAACAAACAAAGGAGTATTTATGATAAGGGAAATATTTAAGTATCTAGGCCTAGTATCAATTATGTTCATTTATGCTTGTAATCAAACCGATGTTACGGACCCAAATGAAAAATCTACAAACAAGAATCTTAAAATGGTAGTTGACAAAAACGAGTATCAAAAATTAGAAACGCTGCGTAAAACCGGCAACGGCGTAAGTGATCCTTTCACAATTGAAAAAGTGGAAGTAGTAAAAGATAGTTTATCAATTACTGTGTCATACTTGGGTGCTGTCTCGTTTTGGGGAACAAAACTAGAACACTCTTTTACTTTATGCTGGGCAGGTGACGTAACCATAATGATCTATCCGATGCCGGCTAATCTAATATTAACCCACGATGCTAAAGGATATTCTGGGAATACAAAATACATTGAAACGCTCATGTTTAGTCTAAAAGATCTTGGCATTAATGATAGCAAAGACTATACCTTTAACGTTTTTAGCGATTTGAATTCATCAGATAAGCCGGATGATTCAACAGATAATGTAAGTAGTAATAAACCCTGAACAGCAGAAATTCAATTTTAGAAATAGAGAGTTATAAGAACAAATCCAATAGATTTGGAAACTTAGTAACTCTCTAGTACATTACAAGTTTACAACCACTAACAATGCACTAATTCTAGCAAACGGTAACCATAGATGGGTTTATTCCCGGAACAACAAATAGAAAAAGAAAAAAAACTTATTGCTGCTTGCAAGAATTTTGATAGAAATAGTCAAAAAGAACTGTTTAAACACTACTATGGATACGCTTTAAATATTGGTAAGTTATTCACATATACAAGAGAAGATGCAGAAGAGGTTGTAAACGATTGCTTCCTAAAACTGTTTTCATCTATTCATTCTATAGACGATTGTAAACCGTTAAAAGCTTATATCAGAAAGATTATTATCAACGGTGCAATAGATACTTTTAGAAAGAACAAAAAGCATTACTACCATTTGGATATAGAAAAGTTAAATGAAGTTCAGATCGATGAGGATGTTGTGAGCAAGTTAAGATTGCAAGAAATATTGAATTTATTAAACAAGCTGCCGGATCATCATAGAATGGTTTTTAATCTATATGAAATTGAAAATTACAGTCATGAAGAAATATCGTCTGAGTTAAAAATAAGTGTCAATTCGTCCCGGGTTTTTCTTCTACGCGCTAAGTCAAAATTGAAAATGTTATTATCAAAGTATAACAATGATTGAAGAAGAATTTGAAATGAAACTAAGAGAAAGAATTAACAATGTCTTGGAAACAGATCAAGAAGGATTTACACAAGAACATTGGAATAATTTTGAAAAGAAGCTTGTCTATGCCCAAAACAAGAAACGTTTTAATTCTTTTTTGCGGATTGCTGCGTCAATTCTACTTTTCACTCTTTCCGGAATTTCTTTATTTATTTTTGATAAATACTACACGAATACAAACCAGATTGCTTTACGTGATAATTCTAAGCAACGAAAGACGGTAAGTACTTATCAAGATGATGAAAGGGAAAACGGGGCATCGCTAAAAACTGCCGAACAAAATAGTACGGCTAAAAGTAGATATACAGAAGAATCACATATTGGGAGTAATGTTCAACGAAGCTCAACTGCTTTAGCAAATAATTCCAAACAAAATTTAAATAATCCTATTCCTTCTCTAACGGATTCGCCAACTAAGAGTGAAGTTGACAACGTGATTAGTGAAACTAGTACTGCTATAAGTCCTTACCCAACTCTTGGAAAAGTTGACACTTCGCAAAGCCCGGAGAAGATAAATAGCTTTGCAAAACAAAATCTACCCGCAAACTCACATGAGCCAGAGTATCCGTATCAATCAGAAAATTCTTTGCGTCGCATACTAAGATTCGGAGCCAATGTTTCATCAATAGTGAATTATGATCAGGTAGACAATAGCTCAAAATTGCACATGGGAGGCGGAATATTTGTAGAAATTCCTTTAACCGAAAATTTGGTTGTTTATTCGGGCGTTCTATTAACCAATCAAACAATAAATTTTCAGAATGTAACAGAGCAATCAATTGTGCTTGGTAAGCATGTAAAATCCAAGGACTTGCAGTTAACGGGTCTTGATATTCCGATTAATCTGAAATACCGCTTTGGTTTTGCAAATACGAGGTTATTTGTTTCTACAGGTATTTCTTCCTTAACATTTCTAAAGGAGAATATTGAAACCACCTACGATGTTAAGAGCGCTGTATACGCAACATCTGGTAGTGGAATTACTGTAATGCAAACGATTAGTAAAAAAGAGATGGAGACAAATTCGCTTGGCTCTTTTAATGATTTCTTTTTTGCAAAAGTTCTAAATATCTCATTGGGGCTTGAGATTCCTCTAAATACTAAAAACATTTTATTAGTAGAACCGTATTTGAAATATTCTTTAGGACCGCTTAAAAGTGTAGAAGCTTATCCTTCATTCTTTGGGTTAAACCTGGGAATAATATTCTAGGAATATTTGTGTAAAGTAAATAACCAACATTTTTTTTAACCCATACACTTCGAGAAATTACTTTTTAACAACATATATCTATGGAAACAGAAAAAATCCTAATCTCTGGTTTTAACAAAGAAAATTTGTACTGAAAATGAATGGTGAGAGACTGGAATTATGAGCGGGTAGAATTTAAAGCATACTCACCATGTTACGGTGGTTATGCTTTTTAACTTGCAGTAAATTAACCGCTTCCTTTTAATTCTATTGCCGAAGGTGACTATGAATTTGAGTGTTGAATTGCATCGTGGCTGAGTAATCATTTACCAACGTGTAAAATAATTCCAAGTTGTAGTAAAAGCGAAGTTATATAATGACACTTGTAATTTGTGTAGTGCATTAGTTCATCGTTATTGGAATTGATAGCATTGATTTGTCGAATAGAAGACTTTTGTTGTTATAATTAATTGAATCATCGATCTACTTTCGGAAACCGTAGTGTGAATTCAGTTCCTTCTTTTCGTTCGACTGAAAAATCTCCGTGTAGCTGTTTGGTTATCATTTCAACTATTCTTAACCCCAAACTGCTGCTACTCTTAATATTAAAATCTTGGGGAATCCCAATGCCATTATCTTTAAGAAAGAGATAATTGCCTTTCTTACTTTGAGCAAATTGAATAATGATCATTCCTTTCCGGTTGTCTGGGAAAGCATATTTAAAAATGTTTGAAAGGAGTTCGTTGATAATTAAACCCAAATGAATTGATTGATCTGTTGGTAAGTCGATATTTGAATCAACTCTTAAATCTATGGCAATATCACGATCGGACGTTTGGTAGCTAACTTTTATGTCATCCAGAAGCCTTTGTAGATAGGAGAGAAAATTAATGCATGATACATCTTCCGATTCTTGAAGCTTTTCGTGAAGTAATGCAAGTGTGTGTATTCTGTTGCAGCTTACATTTAGCAGCTCTTTTAACTCTTTATTGCTTTCCATCTGAGCTTGCAAATACAACATAGAGGAAACAGAATGAAAATTATTTTTAACTCTATGATGGATTTCCTTAATAAGAATTTTTTTCTCTTCTAATAGTTGGAATAATTTGTTTTGAGTTTCCTTTAGATCGCTAATATCTTTTGAATTTAGAACTATACCATCAACTATGTTGTCATGGAGAAGATTCCTACCCGAAACTGTTAGATTGGACCAATCCCCATTTCTTTTTAAAAATCTCACTTCCAATGTAGATGAAGAATTATATTCAGCTTTTTTTTCTTTAAAAAGTTTATAAACATATTCACGTTCTTCCGGATGAAGAAAATCGAATACGCTTTTACCAACCATCTCAGAAGGTTGGTAACCCAACATTTTCTCAATTGAGGGGCTTTCGTATTTGATAATTCCATTTTGATCCAGTACAGTTACAATGTCTAGAGAATTCTCTATATAATGCCGGTACTTTGCTTCCGTCTCGCTGTGGACATCGGTTTCCTTTTTATATTCTTCAAATCTGGTTATTTGTGAGGCTAGTAGTACAATGATGGGCACTAATATTGACGCAATTACCGCTGCATCAATAGTTCCAATATATAGAAGGTCTATGCTTATGTAATTCCACCAAAGATAGCTTTGTATAAAGTTGAGAATAAAAGTCATCAAGTTTGCAATAACAAAAATCGAGAAAAAGAGCTGCCACCTCTTAATTCTGAGCAGTTTTGAAAATACCGTTGAAAGCTTATGCATGAAATAAAACTTGCTCATTTCGTATGCCCTTTTATCATTTAATTATCGTGCGAACCCCGGGATTTTAAATAGTGATCGATTCTTCATATTTACAATTTGTCTCCAAAATCTCATAGATTCTTAACATTTTTTTACATATCATTTAGCAAGTAAATTCTCATATGCATAATTGAGCTTAACATGCCGAAGAGTTAAAGTTTACTTTGTTTTTTGAACAATTTGCTTGCGGGGAGCCAATGCAAGTTTATAAAGATGCTGTTATTGCTTTTACTTTTCGGTATTCACTGTTCTTGGTGGCGTATCGTTTTTCACACCTACATAGTTTACAAAGAAATTTAACAACTACTATTCGTTCCATTACAAAAAACTATATTATTTAGAATAATAAACATCTTATAGAATTTCTATAAGAGAAAAATTCTTGTTGAGGTGATTGTATGAGAGAAAATCCTAAACCACCGGTTTTGAATAAAAAGATTTTAGTTTTCTTAGTAACGGCGTTAAGTGTGTTATACTGTGTTGGCGCTTATATATATTATACTTCAGAAGTAAGACATATTAAAAAAGAAAAGCAGAATGAAATACAAGCAATTTCCCATCTTAAGATTAACCAGCTTTCACAATGGCTAAAAGAAAGAATAGGAGATGCTACCGTTTTTTCAAAATCCCCTTACTTTATTAAAAGTATAGAGGGGTTGCTAAACAATCCAAATAATTCTCTACTTAAGAAGGAAATACTAAATAGAATCTGTGTACTTCAATCCAGCTATGATTATGAAGATATTCTAATTGTTTCTGCCCGGAAAAAACTGCTGGTAAGTATAGAGCCAACGGGAAGTAATCTTTCAGCATTCACGCTAAACAAAATAGATAAGGTATTAGACTCAAATAAAATAGAGTTTACAGATATCTATGAATGTAGTGAGCATAAAAAATTACATCTGGATATAATTGCACCTTTAAAAGGAGAAGGTAATAATGCTATAGCAGTTATTGTTTTTCGGGTAAACCCAAGCAGATATCTATTCCCGTTAATTCAGTCATGGCCAATTCCCAGTTATTCTTCGGAAACATTGCTAATAAGGAAAGAGGGTGAAAACGTAATATTCTTAAACGAGCTTCGTCATAGGAAAAACACCGCCTTAAAACTAAAAATACCTATGATAAAGAAGGAAGTACCGGCAGTTCAAGCAGTTTTGGGTAGAAAAGGTATTTTTGAAGGAAAGGACTATCGCGGAATTGAAGTACTTTCCTATATCTCGGAAATACCGCAAAGCCCTTGGTTCTTAATTGCAAAGGTTGATAAAAGTGAATTCTATTCTGAGCTAAACAACAAAGCAATTTCAATCGCAATTTTTACACTTCTTCTAATCTTCCTTTCCGGAGCGGGACTCGCATGGATATATTTTTCGCGACAGAGAAATATTTACAAAGAACTATTAGATAAAGGAAATGAGCTGTGGAAATCTCAAGAAGAGTTTAAAACTATATTGTATAGTATTGGCGATGGAGTAATTACTACAGATAGAACTGGGGTTGTTGTGCAAATCAATCATGTTGCTGAAGTATTAACCGGATGGAGCGAAGAAGAAGCAAAACACAAACCATTAGAGGAAGTATTCCAAATTATTGATGAGAAAAACCGGAGAAGAGTAACAAACCCGGCCGAAAAAGTTTTACGTGAAGGTAATATTGTTGGGCTTGCAAATCATACACTTCTTATTTCTAAGGATGGGAATGAGATAGCTATTGCAGATAGCGGTGCGCCAATAAAAAACGAAACGGGAGAAATTGTTGGCGTTGTCCTTGTTTTTAGAGATCAAAGTGAAGAAAGGCTTACTCATAAAATATTAAATGCCCGGCTAAGTTTGTATGAATATGCTAGTTCACACAACTTAAATGAATTTCTTACCAAAACTTTAGACATAGTAGGAGAGATTACAAAAAGCCCTATCGGATTCTATCATTTTATGATGCCCGATCAAGAAACACTCTGGCTGCAAGCATGGTCTTCAAAAACCGAAAGGGATTATTGTAAAGCGGAAGGCAAAGGACTTCATTATAAAGTAAGTGAAGCTGGAGTTTGGGCTGATGCAGTACGCCAAAAGAAACCGGTAATTCATAACAATTATATAACACTGCCTGATAAGAAAGGATTGCCGGAGGGACACGCAGAACTTGTGAGAGAATTAGTTGTGCCGGTTTTAAGGAATGATAAGGTTGTTGCTATACTAGGAGTTGGCAATAAACCTACCAATTACACAAAGAAGGATATTGAAACTATTTCTTTTCTTTCTGATGTAGCTTGGGAGTTAGTAGTTAGCAAAAAGGCAGAAAAAGAAAAAGCATTGTTAAATCATACGCTAGAACGAAGCGTAAACGAAATTTATATTTTCGATGCCTCTACTTTGAAATTCCGCTATGTAAACACCGGTGCTCAAATAAATCTCGGTTATACATTGGCGGAATTAAATGAGATGACCCCCCTCGATATTAAACCGGAGTTTACGCTGCAAAAATTTACGGAAATGACCAAACCTTTATTGAATGAAGAAAAAGATTATGAATTGTTTGAAACAATTCACCGGAGAAAAGATGGAACCGACTACCCGTGCGAAATAAGGCTTCAACTTTTTGAATACGAAAATGATAAAGTCTTTCTAGCTGTTATAAATGATATAACCGAGCGTAAACTTGCTGAAAAATCATTAAGAGAATCTGAAGAAAAATACCGTGTGTTGTTTGAAGGTGCTGCGGAAGGAATTCTGGTTGCTGATGTCGATGCAAAAGTTTTCAAGTATGCAAATCCGGCAATCTGTCAAATGCTGGGATATGCAGAAACTGAAATTATCAAGCTGGGAGTCATGGATATTCATCCAAAAGAATCATTGCAAATGGTTCTTCAAGAATTTGAAGCTCAAAGCCGAACCAAGAAATCAGTAGCCTCAAATATTCCATGCCTTAGGAAGGATGGCTCTCTTTTTTACGCTGATATTAGTGCGCGTCCGGTTGTCATAGAGGGGAGGCTTATGAATGTTGGATTATTTACCGATATAACTGAACGCAAGCGTGTAGAAGAAAAAATTCGGGAAAAAGATATTCAGTTCAGAAAGCTTTCTGCAAATCTGCCCGATTTGATTTTCCAGTTTACGAGGAAACCTGATGGAACATATTGTGTCCCAATTGCATCGGCAGGCATTAAAAACATTTTTGGCTGTTCGCCGGAAGATGTGATTGATGACTTTTCTCCTATTGGCAGAGTTATTCACCCGGAAGACACTGAAAGAGTTATCAACGATATTGAATACTCGGCTAAGCATTTAACTTACTTTACATGTGAGTTTAGAGTACAGATTCCCGGCAGAGAAGAACAATGGATTTTTTCCAGATCTTCGCCGGAAAAACTGCCGGATGGAAGTATAACCTGGTACGGCTTTAACGCAGATATTACTGAACGCAAGCAAGCTGAAGAAAAGATTACTAAGCTTAATGAATTGTTATATCAACTAATTAATTCTATCAAAGAACTTTCATCAGCACACGACTTGAAAACAGTACAGCAAATAGTTGCTTCTTCTGCCAGAAAGCTAACCGGGGCAGATGGTGCTACTATTGTTTATAAAGAAGGTGACTTTTGCTATTATGCAGATGAAGACGCAATTGAACCTCTTTGGAAAGGACAAAGATTTCCTCTTACCTCGTGCATAAGCGGCTGGGTTATGCTTAACAAAACTTATACGGTAATTAAAGACGTTTTTGTTGATGATAGAATTCCGGTTGAGGCTTATCTTCCCACATTTGTAAAAAGTCTTGTTATGGTTCCAATAATTATAAACGAACCGTTAGGTGCAATTGGAAATTATTGGGCAACTAATTACACACCAACAGAAATTGAAATTCAGCTATTGCAGACACTTGCCGATGCCGCCGGAAGAGCAATAGAGAATGTTAACTTATATGAAGAACTTGAAAAGCGAGTAAAAGATAGAACTGCCCAGCTTGAAGCTTCGGTTAGCGAATTAGAAGCTTTCAGCTATACAGTCTCGCACGATTTGCGCGCTCCGTTAAGAGCTATGGATGGTTTTACAAAAATATTAATTGAGGACTATTCAGCAACACTAGATTCAGAAGCTTTGCGGTTATTAAATATTATCACCACTAATTCAAAAAAAATGGGAGACCTTATTGATGATCTGTTGGCGTTCTCCCGTCTCGGCCGGCAAGAAATTAAGTATTCCGAGATAGACATGCGTGCATTAGCAATTTCAGTGTATCAAGAACTAGTTACTGAAACAGAAAAAAATAGAATTCAATTTCAAATAGAGAATATACCCACGGCATATGGAGATTATACAATGATTCATCAAGTGTGGATGAACTTACTCAGTAACGCAATTAAATATACCCGGCTAAGCGAAAATCCAACTATTGAAGTTGGTTCTACACAAGAAGACAAGAGAACTAGCTACTTTATTAAAGATAATGGTATTGGTTTCGACATGACCTACTACAATAAATTGTTCGGTGTATTCCAAAGATTACATTCATCAAAGGAGTTTGAAGGAACTGGAGTTGGTCTTGCAATTATACAGAGAATCATTCATCGCCAGAATGGAAGCGTTTGGGCAGAGGGCAAGGTAAATGAAGGAGCTACTTTCTATTTTACTTTACCCAACGGCAGTGAGGATTAATATAAATATTTAATGTTTCTGAAAGTTTTATTTACTCCATTAGGAGAAATTAAAATGAACAAGAATTGCATTTACACTTACATGCTAATTATTCTTATTGGTGTCTTTAATATCAGCTATGCTCAAACAGACAGTCTCGATATTTACAATATGGATTTTTCGCAGTTGTCAAAAATGAAAATAACAACAGCTTCTAAGGTTGCGGAAGACATAGATCAAATCCCTTCTACTGTTTTTATCATAACTGCAAGAGAAATTAAAGAGAACGGATATTTTACGTTGGAGGAAGCGCTTTCAACTTTACCCGGCTTTCAATTCAGAAATATTCTCGGCATCAACAGCTACGTTTTCCAGCGCGGAATACCCAACCAAAATAATTTAACATTACTGTTGATAGACGGAATCCAGATAAATGAACTTAACTCCGGCGGCTTTTATGCCGGTGCACAATACAATTTATCTAATGTAGAACGGATAGAAGTTGTGAATGGTCCAAGTTCTGTTGCATATGGTACCAATGCTATTTCCGGCATAATAAATATTATAACAAAAACCGCTTCGGGAAAGCGATTAAAAGTAAATGCACTTGCCGGTTCTTTTAACACATTCGCCGGCGATTTTAATTACACCTATGTTGATGATGAAAATACATTTAGCGCTGTTTTTGCCGGCATGTATAAGACTTCCGGCAAAGCAGATTTGAAAGGGAAAGAGGGGGATTACAATTGGACAGACTTGATGGATAATTTCGAGGATGATTATTCGTTCGATTTGAAAATGCAGTATAAGGGTTTTACGTTAGGAACAAACTTCATTCAAAAACAAACCTCAACTACAACACTATTCAAAACTGTCGGTACATCATATATAGATCATGGTACTTTATGGAATATTCGCTTTGTTAACAATTATCTTAAATACAGCAGCAATCTTTCCAATAACTTCAGCTTTACCTCTGTTTTTTACAATCGAAACGCAACCGTACTTGACAATACCGTTTACTTCATAGTTGATACTTCACAAGTTGGCTATTATCGTCCAAATAATCTTACCGGATTAGAAAGCATTTTGAATTACGACGACGGTAGTTTGCTAAGACTTTCCGGCGGATTGACTTTAGAATATGAACTGCTTTCGGAGAAAAATTCAAGTTCGTTTAGCCATTCTTCCGCACAGAAACCTCCTACGCCTCAAGATCCTAAAATGCTGAATAATTCACTTGTAAGTGTTTTTATTGAACCCCGTTTTGCAATTACCCCTTCACTTCTCCTTACGACGGGTATTCGTTACGATAATAGCAGTAGTTACGATGAAGTTTTTACTCCCCGCTTTGGCTTATCATATAATTTTCTCGGTAGTACATTTAGGCTATCATACGCAGAAGCTTTTAGAGCACCTAAACCATGGGATTACACAGATGGCCTTGGCAATTTATCTTTATTGCCGGAAAGGATGAAATCCATTGAAGGTTCAGTAACCTTTTCTGTTAATGAAAATATACAGACTAGATTAGTTGGTTATTCGAATAACCTTGAACACGCTATAGTTAAAGAAACTAACAGCAACGGATACAAATGGGTTAATAGTGGAGAAGTAAACACAAAAGGTTTTGAAGTATTTTTCTGGTATTTAACAAGTAGGATAAAATCAACCGTTAGTTATACTTTTACACAAAGTCTCAATGAACTAGATGAGTTCGTTCCGGAAATTAGCAAACACACCGGAAACCTTAGTCTTACTTATTCCTTTAACGACTTTATTAAGCTAAATTTTAGAGCAGATTATCTTGGAAGGAGGGAAAACCCAAAATTTATTGCAACAACCAGAAGCAAATATATTGAGCCATATACAATACTTAGCAGTACACTATCTTTTTTTGATAATAAGGGATTTGATTTGCAGCTTATACTAAAGAATATATTAAACGAAGAGTATTATCACTCTTCAAATAGAGATCTCGATCGTTACCGGCAGCCGCAAAGATCGATCATGCTTTCTATTGGTTATTCGTATTGAGTAGAGTGTAAAACAATAATTCTTAACACTAGCGCGAGAACAGATTATATGAGAAAGTTAATTCAGTTTTTGTTGATCTCATCTGTTTGTTGTTTTCAATCCGCATCGCAATTAAGTGCACAGCAAATCCAACGCGATAAAGCTGTCTCGGCGTACATATATAATTTCGCTAAGAATGTATTGTGGCAAAACGAAGAAGCGATAAAAGAATTCCACTTTTTAGTTATTGGGGATGACCGTGGAATAATCCAAGAATTAAATATACTTGCCAAATCTCAGACTCTTAGAAAAAAGCCGATAACACTCTCTTCAGCATCTACATTAGATAATACGGATAAGGTGCAGCTTGTTTTTGTTACAAAAGAAGCAGATGCAAACCTTGTCCGGATATTTGATAAGGTGGAAGGTAAGAACATACTCCTTGTAACCGATGGTTATAAAGACAAAAGATTAATTATGATAAACTTTATTGATACGGGAAATGGTACGCTGAAATTCGAAATCAATAAAGCTAATATTATTAATCAGCGCATTAAGATAATGGAAGAAATGATTTTACTTGGCGGGACTGAAGTTGACGTAGCCGCACTTTACCGTGAAGGACAACAAAGTTTACGCGGATTACAAAAACGCACAAAGGAACTTGAAAGCGATCTGGCTCGGCTGAATAATTCTATAAGTGAAAAGACTAAAGAAATTGTATCGCAAAAAGACAGTCTAACCTCTCAGAAAAAGAAAATTCAATTTCAAAAAGATATACTTATTGATCAGTCTCAATTGCTAAAGGAGCGTGAGAACGCACTTAAAGAACAGCAGAATATTTACGATCAAAAATCTCAAGAACTTGAAAAACAAAAAGAGGATTTGCGAAAAGGAAATGAAACATTAAGTGTGCTAAAGGAGAATGCTGATCGTCAGAAAGAAGAAATAAGATCGCAAACAAAAATTCTTAAAGAACAAGGAGAAACTATCCACAGCCAAAAGAATATACTATATATGTTGGTTATCATAGCCGTTCTTTCGATTTCACTAATGTTTGCAATTTTTTATGGCTATAAGAATAAACTAAGAGCAAATAAAGAGTTAGAAAATAAAGTGGCCGCTCGAACGGTTGAATTGCAAAATTCAAACGAGCAATTGATAAATGAATTAAATGAACGCCACCAAGTGGAAAAAGCGCTTAAGCTAAGCGAGGAACGTTTTCGTACTATGGTTGAAAGAATGATGGATGGCGTATACCTCAGCACTCATGAAGGCAGATTTGTAGAAATCAATCCTGCTATGGTGGAAATGTTCGGATATTCGAGTAAAGAGGACATGCTGAAAGCAGACATAAAACGCGATCTTTATTTTGAACCGGAAGAACGGGATGCGTTATATAATGATATAGGTCAAGAAAAGGTGGATGTGTTTCGAATGCGTCGCAAAGATGGATCGGAAATTTGGGTCGAGGATCATGGAAATTATATTCACGATGAAAATGGCAACGCATTATTTCATGAAGGAATATTACGCGATATCACAGAAAGAAAAAGAGCGGAAGAAGCGCTGAAAGAGAACATGCTAAAGTTCCGTACTTTATTTGACGTTAGCCCGGATGCAATTTTTATTAGCGACGCTTACAGTCAGGAGATTATCGATTGCAATCTCAGTGCTTGCGAGATGAATGGCTACTCCCGCGAAGAATTAATTGGGCAGAAGATTAACATTCTTCTTCCACCGGAAGCCGCAATTAAGTCGGATAGTCCAAATGGCATTAAATCGTTTCTTGCCGATCTTGAGCAGAAACGGTTTATTCGATTGGAAACGGCGCATAAACGCAAAGACGGGTCATTATTGCCAATAGAAACATCTATCTGTTCATTAAAACTTGACGGAAAAATGTTTGTAATGGGAATTGACCGTGACATAACCGACCGAAAGTTTGCAGAAGAAAAACTAAGACAAAGTGAGGAGCAATTTAGGCTTATATCCGAAAACGTTGCGGATATGATCGTAGTTCTTGATCTGGATGGAAAAAGAATTTATAGCAATCCCTCTTATAAACCGATACTTGGTGATACAGAATCACTTCAGGGAACAGATTCGTTTAATGATATTCATCCGGAAGACCGTGACAAGATTAAAAGCGTTTTTCAAGAAACAATTGGAACAGGTAGAGGTAACCGTGCTGAATACAGGCTAATTTCTCAAACCGGAAGCATCCACTTCATCGAATCGCAAGGAAGTGTAATTAGAGATGATAAAGGAAAAATTACATATGTAGTTGTTGTATCGCGCGATATTACTTCCCGCAAGGAGACCGAAGAAGAGTTAAGAAAGTATCGTGAGAATCTTGAAGAGATGGTAAAAGAAAGAACTACTGAATTAGAAATTGCAAAAGAAAAAGCAGAATCGGCTGATCGCTTAAAGTCGGCCTTTCTGGCAACAATGTCTCACGAACTTAGAACTCCTCTAAATTCAATTATCGGGTTTACCGGAATATTGATGAAAGGAATAGCCGGTCAGCTAAATGATGAACAGTTAAAACAGCTGGGAATGGCAAAAGGTAGTGCCCAGCATCTGTTGGAGTTAATTAATGATGTGCTGGATATTTCCAAAATTGAAGCCGGTCAGTTAGTTGTTTCATTAAGTGAGTTTGATTTTAACAAAATGATTCACAAAGTAACATCTTCGGTTGAACCGTTAGCCGTAAAGAAAAAACTTGATCTAAAATTGATAAAACCCGATAGAGAAGTTATTCTTAACAGTGATGAAAGGAGAATATCACAGGTATTCCTTAATCTGATTAATAATGCTATCAAGTTTACTGATAAAGGCAGTGTTAAGATTAAGTGCAGTATATCAGAAAAAAGAATTTTAACGAAAGTGATTGATACCGGTATTGGAATAAAAGCTGAAGATACAGCTAAGCTTTTTAAACCATTCAGCCAAATAGATACCGGACTAACTCGAAATCACGATGGTACGGGGCTAGGTTTATCAATCAGTAAAAAATTAGTTGAAAAATTAGGTGGAACAATAACTGTAGAAAGTGAAGTAGGTGTAGGTAGTACATTCATTGTAACTCTTCCATTAACTTAAAATTTCGGAACATTTATGAAAGCCAAAATTCTAATCATTGAAGACAACGAACAAAATATGTATATGCTTACTTATTTACTCCAAAGCGAAGGTTATGAAATAATCCAAGCTTATAGCGGAATAACCGGGATTGAATTTGCCAAGAAAGAAAACCCGGATATTGTCCTTTTAGATATTCAATTACCGGAAATGGATGGTTATGAGGTTGCAGAAAAACTAATGCAAATTGATTCAATGAAAGAGGCTCCAATTATTGCCGTTACATCTTACGCAATGCCGGGAGATAAAGAAAAGGCGCTTGCATCCGGTGCTACCGGTTATATTGAAAAGCCGATTAATCCGGATATGTTTATTTCTCAAATGGAATCGTTTCTTCCAAAACATTTAATTAAAAATAAAAGTGATGGATTATGAAACTACTTATAGTTGATGATAAACAAGAAAACTTATATCTGCTTGAATCACTGTTAATTGCGAGCGGATACGAAACAGTCTCTGCGAAGAATGGAGCAGAAGCTTATGGTCTTGCACTCAAAGATAAATTTGATCTTATAATCGCAGATATTCTTATGCCGATTATGGATGGATTTACTTTCTGCCGCGAGTGCAAAAAGAATAATTATCTTAAAAATATTCCTTTCGTTTTCTACACTGCTACCTATACAGATCCAAAGGACGAAGTGTTCGCGCTTAGTTTAGGTGCAGATAGATATATCCTTAAACCGCAAGAGCCGGATGTCTTTTTGGAAGCAATTAAAGAAGTTTTACAAAATGCTGAAAGAAAAGTATTTGTCCCAAGCGAAACTGCGGATATGCCGGAAGAAGTTATGCTGAAAGAGTATAATATAACTCTCATACGCAAACTGGAAGACAAGATGCGCCAAACAGAAGAGAATGAAAAGAAATTGAAAGAATATGTTAAGGATCTGGAAGACAGTCTGGCGGAGCGAAAGAAAGCTGAAGAAGAAATTAAAAAACTAAACGAGGAACTGGAAATTAGAGTAGAGGAAAGAACGGCTCAGCTAAAAACTATTAATCAAGAGTTAGAAGCGTTTAGCTATTCCGTTTCTCACGATCTCCGCGCTCCGCTACGTGCGCTTAATGGATTTGCAAAAATTCTATTGGAAGACCACTCGGATTCGTTTAACTCGGAAACAAACGGACTTCTAAATTCCATAATTGCTAATGCTAAAAAGATGAGCCAATTGATTGATGATTTGTTATCGTTCTCACGACTTATTAGACAAGAAATAAAATATTCCGAAGTTGATATGTTCTCTATGGCAAAATCCGTATTTCAAGAGCTTATGTTGGGTCGGGATAGTCAAAAAATAGAATTCCAATTAAATAATATTCCGAAAGCTTTTAGCGATTCTTCCATGATACGTCAAGTATGGATTAACATAATTAACAACGCTATCAAATTTTCCTCACTCAGGGAGAAGCAAATTATTGAGATCGGTTCCAGACAAGAAGGTAACGAATGTATTTACTATGTGAAAGATAACGGTGTTGGGTTCGATATGGCGTATAACAGTAAATTGTTCTCTGTTTTCCAGAGACTTCATTCGCTGAAAGATTTTGAAGGAACGGGAGTAGGTTTGGCAATAGTTCAAAGAATTATTCACCGCCAGAATGGTAGAGTTTGGGCGGAAGGAAAAGTTGACGAAGGTGCAACGTTTTATTTTTCTATACCATACAAAAGGAGGTAATCTTGTTTGATAAAATTGTAGACATTCTGCTTGTTGAAGATAATCCTAACGATGTTGAATTGACTCTTCGTGCTCTTAAGAAAAACAATATAGCCAACAACATTCATGTAATTATGGATGGCGAAGAAGCAATTGAATACTTTTTTGCTAAAGGAAGATATTCCGGTAGGGATACAAATCTGCGGCCGAAACTGGTTATTCTTGATTTAAAACTACCCAAGGTAGATGGTCTTGAAATACTCAGCAAAATTAAAACTGATGAAAAAACAAAAACTGTTCCGGTTGTTGTCCTTACATCCTCAAAGGAAGAGAGTGATTTGCTAGCAAGTTATAAACTTGGTGCAAATAGTTTTATTGTGAAGCCGGTTGATTTTGAGAAGTTTACTGCTACAGTAAAAGAACTGGGAATGTATTGGTTACTTTTGAATGAATTGCCGAGTAATTAGATTATGCTAGTTGAGTACTTTGTGATTTCTTAGTGGCTTGGTGCAAAAAAAAATATTAAAAATTTAGGCTATCGAGTTTCACCAAGGAAAATTCGTGATATTTAACTCGTGCGTAATTTCAGTTAGGTTAATAATTTACGTTACGCAAAATGTGGCTAAAGCCTAAGTTTATTATTGATGTATTAAGAGGCCGTCTCAAAAGGAATTATTCAAAAAAATAATCTGCGGAAATCTGTTAAATCCGCGTCATCCGCGGGCTATTCTATTATAAAGCATTACTTTTGAGACAGCCTCTTAGAAAAACGCGAAAAACAATATGGACTTTAGTCCAAAAGTTACAAAAGCTCCAATCCATGCGTAAGGTGAGTTAATAATTGGAAACTTCTGAAATATTGCAACTATTAATAAAAATAGTACTTTTCGTTATTGTCGGTTAGGCAAAAAATATGTAAGAAAGTAGGAAAGATTATATGGAAGAAGAATTAAAAATCTTGATGGTTGAAGACTTCCCGGCGGATGCTGAATTTAATATTAGAGAAATTAAAAAAGGGGGTCTGAACTTCCTCTATACTATAGTAGAAACTAAAGAAGATTACATAAAAGCTCTACATGAATTCAACCCGGATATTATTCTTTCGGATTATTCCTTACCTCAATTCGATGGAATGAAAGCCTTGGCTCTCAAACACGCGCTCTCTCCAATGACCCCATTCATTCTAGTTACCGGCTCGCTTAACGAAGAGACGGCAGTTGGAGCCATGAAGGCGGGTGCCGACGATTACATAATTAAAGAAAACATTACCAGACTAGTTCCGGCAATAAAATCCGCAATTGAAAAAAAAGCAAACTTAAGAGAAAAAGAAGCTGCACTTAAAGCCCTTAAGGAAAGTGAAGAGCGCTACCGGTTAATATTGGAAAATAGTATTGATGCAATCTTGCTAACTTCTCCGGATGGCAGAACGTTGTCTGCCAATCGTGCAGCATGCGAAATGTTCGGCATGTCGGAACAAGAAATCATTTCTTTGGGTAGGGCTGGTCTTATAGATTCAACGGATCCAAATTTGTCAAAATTATTGGAAGAGAGAATCAATACCGGTAGAGCTAAAGGAGAACTTACTTTCATAAGGAAGGATAAATCCAAATTTACCGCTGAAATTTCTGCTTCTGTCTTCCTTGATAGCAACGGTGATCCTAGAACTAGTATGATTATAAGAGACATTACTGAAAGAAAACTTGCCGAAATTGCACTGGCTAAGCAGCAGTATTTAATGAATATGTTAATGGATAACACTCCGGATCATATATATTTTAAAGATGTTAATAGTTGTTTTTTGCGTATGAATATTGCTCAGGCTAAAAGATTCGGATTAAGCAATCCGGCCGAGGCAATAGGGAAAACAGATTCTGATTTTTTCGCAGATCAGCATGCTAATGAAACTTATTTAAGTGAGCAAGAGATTTTAAAAACCGGACTTCCAAAAATTGACTTTGAAGAGTTGGAGACATGGGAGGACGGAAGTGAAACATGGGTTTCAACTACCAAATTACCATTTAGAGATTTGAGTGGAGAAATAATTGGTACGTTTGGTATATCGAGAGATATTACACAGCGAAAACTAGCTGAAAGAGCTATAAGAAAATCGGAATTAGAGTTCCGTTCAGTTTGGGAAAATTCCCCTAGCGGTATGCGTATCTCTGATGAAAACGGTATCCTTTTTAAGGTGAATGCTTCCTTTTGTAAAATATTTGATAAAACAAAAGATGAACTGGAGGGTGAACCGATTTCGGTAATATATTCTCTGGAAGAGAGAGAATATATTCATCAGCAGTACCAAGTAAAGTTTAAGAATAAAACTATAAAAACTAATTTTGAGCAAGAACTGGTAATCTGGAATGGGAAAAAAATCTGGGTTCATGTTGCCAATTCATTTTTGGAAATAGAAAATGAAAAATTATTGCTCTTGGGTGTTTTTACAGATATTACAGAACGAAAACAAGCCGAAAGAGCGCTACTAGAAAGCGAAGAGCGTTTCCGAAGTATTTATGAAAACGCTACAATTGGAATTTACCGCACTAATCCCGAAGGTGAAATTGAAATGGCAAATCCGGCATTAATAAAAATGCTGGGTTACGATTCTTTTGAAGATATTGCAAAATGTAATTTAAATTCAGAAGGATCCGGAATTGGATATCTTCGTTCAGAAATTCAATCTCGTATTCATAGAAATGGAATGGAGAAAGGAGTTGAATCGGCCTGGCACAAAAAAGATGGTGCAATTATCTATGTTAGGGAAAGTGCTAGAATTGTTTACGACGGAGAAGACAATCCGGTTTATTATGATGGAATTGTTGAAGATATAACTGAGCGCAAAAATGCTGAAAAAGAAATTAGACTATTAGCTCATTCTATAGCCAGCATTAATGAATGTGTATCAATAACAGATATACATGATGAAATCATTTTTGTGAATGATGCTTTTCTCTCTACTTATGGTTATTCTAAAGAGGAGTTAGTAGGAAAAAACATTAGTGTTTTGCGCCCACCGGCTGTAACATTAGATATTGGCGACAGCATACGATATGAAACAATAGATTCCGGATGGAAGGGGGAAGTAATAAATAGAAAAAAAGATGGCGCGATTTTTCCGGTTTTCCTTTCAACATCAGTTATAAAAGATAATGATGGAAACGCAATAGCTTTAATTGGCGTAGCCACGGACATAACAGAACTCAAACGTTCTCGCGAAGAATTAATTGAAGCTAAGGAAAAAGCGGAAAAATCAGATCAGCTTAAATCCGAGTTCCTTGCGCAAATGTCTCACGAAATACGCTCCCCGCTAAATGTTGTAATGAGTATGGCCGAACTTATTAAAGAAGATTTTCCGGTAGAACTTAGCAATGAGTTCCTACAATATTTTAAAGGGATTGAAACAGCTGGAAAGAGAATTATTAGAACTATAGATTTAATCTTGAACGCAGCAGAAATGCAAGTAGGAACATATGATCCTATATTCCAACAAATTAATTTGTTGGAGGAAGTAATTAATGATATCCAAAGAGAGTACAAATCAGTTGCCAGCGAAAAGGGGTTGGACATTCTCGTTGAATGCAATGTCAAATCTCCATTAATAAATGGAGACCAATACAGCGTTCACCAAATCTTTACAAATCTGGTGGATAATGCAATTAAATATACAAGAGAGGGAAAAATCCGGCTGATAGTTGAGGAAGTTGAGGAGGGCTCAATTCGAGTATCAGTTGAAGATACCGGAATTGGAATCTCTCCGGAATTTATGATGCGAATGTACCAGCCATTTACACAAGAAGAACATGGTTACTCGCGTAGATTTGAGGGGAATGGACTTGGTCTAGCTGTAGTAAAGAGATTTTGCGAATTAAATAAGGCGGAAATTAATGTTCACTCTGTTAAAGGTAAAGGAAGCAATTTTTCTGTTACTTTCAAAACTGTTACAATATAATTCATAATTTACTGTTACATAGAACTACTTTTATTGTTTTAAGATGTGAATTGAGAGGAAGAACAAAAATGAAGAATAAATCATTAATACTAATTCTGGAAGATGACGAAATTACCCAGCTTGTATATTCAGGTATGTTTTCTAAATCGGCCGATTTTGATATTTTTTCGTGCAAAAACGATAAAGAGTTTTATGCGGCTTTGGAAAAGCACCATTTTGATTTGTTCTTGATCGATCTTGGTCTGAATGAAAGCAAAGACGGGCTTCAAATAATCAAAGAGCTTAGGCAAATGGATGCATACTTGACCACCCCAATTATTGTTGTTTCGGCATATACAATGCAGCAAGATGAACAAGAGTCTATACTTGCCGGTGCTAATAAATTTATTCGTAAACCATTCGAGATGAATAATCTAAGGAGTGAGATAAAAAAAATAATGGATAGTAAACCTTTCTAACAGCTCGCAAGGTAACATAAAATATAAGAGACGTCTGAAAAATTGTTCATTTGTAATTCTGATTCCGTACTAATGGGAGAAGAATCTTATTAGATAACTGAAGTTACGCACTTTGTGATTTCTTGGTGCTTTTGTGACTTGGTGGCAAAGGAAAATATAAGAAATCGAGCCACTAGGACACAAAGTCACCAAGTTTCACTAAGAAAACTTCATAAAGTTCAGCTCTTGCGTAACTTCAGTTAGATAACAAATTCGAGATATTTCGTTCCGATGAATCGGGACTCGATATGACAGAAAAGGATATTTCAGAAGGCCCTTTACTCACTTTGATTAAAAATAAATTGCAAGTCTTACAATTATCATCAAGTGATGAAAACGGATAAAGCATAGCTTGAGTTGTAAATTTTTCGGGAAATTGTTTTTGCAACTAATGAAAAAAATATCGGAGGTTTCCAATAATCTACCTAAATTCAAATGCATATTTAGTACAAAAAAAGTAAATTCTTTTGTGGTTGTGAAGGTTTTACACTAAAAAGCTATCGTTGATTGAAACTTGGCCAAACATAGCAAATTCTTCAAATGAGGAAATAAGTTATTTATGAAAGAATCAACAAAAACTGAGTTTGGAGGGGAGAAAAATTTATTAATTATTATCGCAATTGTTTTACTTATTATGGTTCTAATATCAGTACTTGTAGTTGCTGTTATCAAATCTTCTTTCGCTACTGAAACATCATGGATGAGTTTTCTCCTTATTATTTCCGCAACTTCGATTATCACTGCTTTCATCTCATTTTTTATCTTAAGAAGATATTTGCAATCACTCTTTTCAAAATACACCACTCAAGATAATGCAGCTCAAATTTATGTTGACAGCCTTTTGAATCCCTCTCTGTTGGAAGCTACGATTGAATCTATAGCTGATGGAATATATGTAACAGATAAAAGCGGAAAGGTAGCCAGAGCAAATAAAAAATTTGTAAGTATGTGGAAAATTCCCTCACACATACTTAACTCCAATATCGATGGTAAATTATTATCCTTTATTCTCGATCAAGTAAAAGAGCCGGAAGCATTACGTAAGAAAATACAAGATTTATATGCCGACCCGGCGATGGAAAGCCATGAACTAATTGAGTTTAAAGATGGAAGAGTGTTCGAACGGTTTTCGAAACCCCAAAGATTAGAAGATGAAATTGTAGGAAGGGTGTGGAGCTTTAGAGACATTACAAATCAAAAGAGAATTGAAGATGACCTTATTAAAGAGCGGCTTTTACTCCGCATGGTGATAGACAATCTGCCGGATGCAATTTATGCTAAAGATTCTATGTATAGAAAAACTCTTGCTAATCGTACAGATTTGCTAAACATGGGATGCCGGAGTGAAGCGGAAGCCTTAGGTAAAACAGATTTTGATTTTTTTTCGAAAGAAGAAGCCGAAGCATTTTATGCAGATGATAAAAAAATTATTGGGCAAGGACAAATTATTATTAATAGGGAAGAGTTTTTTATTGATAAGGATGGGAAAAAGAATTGGCTTCTCACTTCAAAGATTCCTTTGCGGGATGATGAAGGTAATATTACCGGTCTCTTAGGTATCGGGCATAACATTAATGTTAGAAAAAAATCTGAGCTGATCCGTGAAGCTATGTACGAAATTTCCGAAGCCGCTTTTGCCGCTTCGGATATGATTTCCCTCTTCAAAAAAATCCGCGAAGTAATTGGCACGCTGATGAAGGTGAATAATTTCTATATAGCTCTATACGATGAGCAAACAGATATGGTTTCATTTCCTTATATGGTTGATGAATATGATCCTCCTTATCAACCTAAAAAATTTGGAAGGGGACTAACAGAGTATATTCTTAGAACCGGCGAGGCTACATTAATCGACACTGAAAAAGATTTGGAGTTGCAGAGAACCGGCGAAGTGGAACTTGTAGGAACTCCCACCGTAATTTGGTTAGGCGTACCATTGAAGATTAGTGGAAAACCAATAGGTGTAATTGTAGTTCAAGATTATGCGGATGCAAAAACTTACGGCGAAGAAGAAATGCAGATTCTGGTTTTCGTTGCCGGTCAGATTGCGCAAGTAATCGAACGGAAAAAAAATTCCGATGCGTTAAACCAATTCGCACAAGACCTAAAAGAAGCCAATCAATCGAAAGATAAATTCTTCTCAATTATAGCTCATGACTTAAAAAGCCCTTTTCAAGGCTTACTCGGTTACTCGCAAATATTATCTACGGAATATGAAACTCTCTCCGAGGATGAAAAGAAATTATTTATCAGCAGTATTGATGAACTAAGTAACAGCGCATATAAACTTTTGGAAAATCTGCTTGAATGGTCTAGACTTCAGACGGGCAAGATGGCTTTTAATCCGGAACAGGTGAATCTCTTAGTTGAGTTGTACCCGACTTTATCACTTGTTAAGCAGACAGCATGGAATAAAGAGATCGAACTTACCTACTCAATAGATAATTCCATTTTTGTTAGCGCCGATAAGTATATGCTCAGCACTATTGTTAGGAATCTGATTTCCAACTCAATAAAATTCACAAATTCCGGCGGCAATATAAAAGTTGCTTCCAAACTAGTAGATCATTTTGTTGAAATCTCCATTGCCGACTCCGGAATTGGTATGAGGAAAGAAGACCTCGAAAAACTTTTCAAACTGGATAAGACAATTAGTACAAAGGGGACAGCAAACGAAGAGGGCACCGGTCTTGGTTTATTGTTGTGCAAAGAAATGATTAATCAGCATAAAGGTAAAATTTGGGTAGAGAGTGAATTAGGAAAGGGAACAACTTTCTTTTTTACTTTGCCTATTTAATTAATTTTTCTAATCTATTAAAAATGGTTTGACAAAATTGACTGGTAATACTAAAAACAAATTATATATAAGAGGTAGATGATGGCATACATTGAATGGAAATCTACTTACGAGGTTGGGTTTAAAGCAATTGACGAACAGCATATTAAGTTAATCCACATAATGAATGAGCTGTTTGAAGCGCAAAAAAAGGGCACCGGGCAGTTGATGGTAAATGAATCATTAAAAGAGCTGGTAGAATACACTGTATATCATTTTTCAACTGAAGAAAAATTATTCGTACAATATGAATATCCAAAGGCGCAGAAACATATCAGCGAACACCAAGAGTTTATTGATAAAATTGAAAGCCTTAAGGAAGAAGCGACCAAAGGGAATATTTTGCTTTCACTCAAAACCATGGAATACTTAAAAGACTGGACAATAAATCATATTCTAGGTACTGATATGGAGTTTGGAGAATTTGTTAGAGATAGAGAGCTAGGGTAAGATGCAGTAAGTTTTGAAAAAACTTAGTTTTCAAAACAGATGTTTTCTAAATACAGAATAATTGTTAAAAAATAAAAAAACTTGTTGGGTTTAATATGAATACTTCTAAAAAAAATGTCATTTTGTTACTGAATTTACTTTTTGGAATTTGGCTTTTCTCCGGATGTTCTGCAACAAAGGAACTGCATTACTCAAATTTTGAGAAAGGTATTGTTACAGTAGAACAGTGGGGAGGAACACTGGCGGTTGATTCGCTTGCTAAGAAGCATACTATAACTCACATTACACTTCATCATGAAGGAATGTCTTTCCCTCAAGGTAGTGATGTGATTAAATATCTCCGCAATCTTCAAACTTGGTCAAGAAGAGACAAACATTGGATAGATATACCATATCATTACATAATTGATCTTGAAGGAAAAGTTTACGAAGGAAGAAATATTAATTATGCCGGCGATACTAACACAGAATACAACCCGACCGGGCACGCGCTTATAGAAGTTGTTGGTAATTTTGAAGAGGTAATGCCGAATGATCTGCAGATAGACGCTGTTGTTAATACAATGACATGGCTTGCCGAAAAATATAATGTTCCCGCAGATTCAATCCGTGCGCATAAAGATTATTCCACTCAAACTACCTGTCCCGGAAAGAATTTATACAAGTATGTTGCCAACGGATATTTCAGAAATAAAGTAAAAGAGAATCTGGAAAGAGCTAAATAAATATTCTCTCATAAAATAAAGGCGAAGCACTTTCTTTGACTTCTTCACTCCGGCACTCAGTTACTTAGGCACTCAGTAACTCAGTAACATAGGCACTATTTCCCCAACCTTTTGCCTTGAAATTCAAAGTATCAATAGTTAAGTTGCATTTGTGAGAGGGGTTCAATTCTACAATTCACCGGGGAACCTATCTTCTGCTGAGTTAAATTAGTTTTGCAAATAGATTAATTGTATCACAAAGCTATAAAACATATTTAAGTTGTCCAGTTTTACTTGGATATCCACATGTCTCTTAACTACTTATAAGTATAGTATATGCATATGTTTGTTCTCAATATTGTGGCTATCTTTTAATAGAAAATATTCATAAAAGAATAGATAGGGTATATTGTGTTTTTGATAATCATTCTGACAGTGATTGCAATTGTCTCTCTTATTAAAGATCAGTTCTTTTCCAAAAAAACTCCAAAGTATATTTTCTATCTTTTACTTCTACTTACAGTAATTTCTTTTTCACTTTCAATCGAATCAGAAATTGATGAGCATGACTCAAAGCAATATATCAAAGGTGGAATTGACACAGTTCTAATCTTGAATAAAAAAATTGATTCATTAACTGTTAAGCTAAATGAATCCTCGAAAATCATAAAGAAAAAGGACGAACGAATTGGCACTTTAGAGGAAAAAACTACAAATCTTGAAATTAAGTCAAATTCGATTAAATCGTTCATTATTAACTTCACGTTTAGGGCAACAACAGTAAAATCTCATAAAATTGATAAGTATACTTTAGTCGGTGATCCACTTTCTTTGAGATTAATAAACGATAAGGATCAAGAAATTATCTTTGAAACAGAAAAAACATTCTATTTGAATAGGATTCAGCCTAATGTAATAGAAAGTAATAATGATTATTCGATTAATAGTAATTCTTCACTTTTGGGAGAAGGAATAAATAAAATAAAAAAAATTATTTATTTAGAATTTTACCCTCCACAGTATTTGTCTGAGATTATTCTTCGGGAAGTTTCTATTGACTTAATGTTCATTGTTAATGGACAAACAATATTTAGTAAGAAAAGCGTCATAGTAAATATTGATAATCCAGAGAAAGTTAGAATTAACATAAAAAAATATTTTGATAGTAAAATATCAGTATCCAAAAATGAATAAAATATTTTGTTGATGCACTTTCCATTCGATAGTCACTATCTCAGAGAAATATTGGAAATGTTTTCGGAGTAAGTGCTAGCTTAAACTTAGTTGCAATAGTTGTTCAATAGAATAAATTTATTTTACTTATATACTGTTGCTTTTCATAGCTTCATTTTGAATTGGTATACCGTTCTATTTTAGAAATAAGCGAAAAATTTATGGCTAAAAGATATTATATACACGGAGATGCAATTGAAAACATGGACAATAAATACTATTGTGCTTATTGTGATACGTTTGAATTGGAAGATCATTTTTCGTTAGATAGTCATGTTAAGGACAATGAAAATAGATCACTGATGTCATACAAAGGATTCAAAAATGCTAATCCAAAATTCCTATTAGAATATGTGCGACCAAAGAATGCAGTCAATCTGTTCTCATACATGTTCGATATTAGACCTAAAACAAGTAGATTTTTTCGTTGGCTTGATAAACAAAAAGAACGGGACGACCCAATTGGTGATCTTGCTAACGATGTATTAACTGACAAAAACTTTCCCAAAGAGAGAGAAAATCTTCTATCGATTAAAAAATATTTAATATTCAATAGAGCTAGTGATGAGGCACTCCAAGCTTTGGATGAAGCATTTGATGAATTTAATAGCAAACGGAGCAAAAGGGAGGGAATTTCGCTTAAACTGAGATTCGAAATATTTCGAAGAGATGAGTTCAAATGTCAAATTTGTGGCGCAACAAGAAAAGATGAAGATGTTAGGCTAGAAATTGATCATAAAGTCCCAGTTGTTCAAGGTGGAACAAATGATTTAGGGAACCTTTGGACACTGTGTTTTAAATGTAATCGAGGTAAAAATACAAGAATGTTATAGCTATCAAAAAAATAATGTATGTTTCAACTAGTCACGTTTGGCATAGGTTATAGTCTAAGAATATCAGAACTAGTTGCTTATATAAATTTGTATAGTAAACAATGAGATTAACAATTTAATCATGCTGTAGTAATTAACTGCTTCACCCGTGAAAAACACATTTTTCCATATCGTACTCCTCTTATTTCTCCCGCTTCTAATTAAAGCCCAGACTTTATTATATCCAAAAATAACTATTGATGAAGTAACCGATCTTGTTTTCCTAAACCAAACCGACGGCATACTGATAAACAAAGCCGGCACCATAATGAAAACTACCGACGGCGGTTTTAACTGGAAAATTGTTAGATGCTTTTACATAGCATCGTTATTTTTTGTTCTTTACGCTTTAATAAAAACATTATTAATCTGTTAACTTATGTTACGCAAAATATGGCTAAAGCCGATGTTTATTATTGATGTATTAACCCCAGACTTAAGTCTGGGGTTAGAAAAACGCGAAAAACAATATGGACTTTAGTCCAAAAATTACAGAAGCTCCAATCCATGCGTAAGGTGAGCTGTTAATTAAAAGTGCGGATTATGAAAAGATTAATTAAAGATGCGTATCAAATTATTAGAGAGAATTGGAGATTATTTCTCACAATAAATCTTCTTTTTTACGGGTTCATTGTTATTGGGTTTTTCTTCTATGATCATGAGTGGACTATTTCATTTGCAAACCAAATTAGAACTGGTGACGGACTCCTCTCATATGCTTATAAATATTACTATGTAGAAAGGGATGTCCCATATGCTATTTTAATTACATTTTCCGTTAATCTCTTTTTTGCAACAGCAGCATATATTTCTTTACCAACTTTATTAGTCCCGTTTATAGGATTGATTCCAACTTTTGCCAGAGCATTTCTTTGGGGAAAGATTTTTGGTACTTACGGTTTTATATCTAACCCGCCCTCTATCGGTGTAACAGTTTTAGAAGGGGAAGGCTATATTTTTGCTGCATTTGCTGTTACTTTATATAGCATGTATCTGCTGCGCCCGGAGTATTATGGTTTCACCGCAAGAAGAAAAGCATTTCTTGCCGGAATTAAATCCGTCGTCAAATTATTCATTTTAATTATTCCCATTCTTTTTGTTGCCGCAGTATATGAAGTATTGATTACGGATGGTTTTATAGATTTTCCGCGCCATAATTATCCAAAAGAAAAAATAGTGCTGTCGGGTCCCGAAGTAAAACTGATTAATACCGGCTGTAAAGTTCGCTACGATTCTCTTTCTGTAAATCCTAATGAAGCAAAAATTGCGGGTTACTTGCTTGAAGAAATTGGATATCTGAAAAAAGGGGATCAAGACGTAGTTAAAATTGATAAACAGAATACTTCCTTCATTGTTCGGATTTATTTGGAAGAAAAATATTGGAGTGATGAGAGAGTTATTAAAAAATTTTCCTTAATGAAAAGGAAATTCAAAGAAATAAATGGTAAGCAGCAGATTCGGGTATTAGCTTTTTACTTTAATGATAATGGTGTTAAAAAAGAAAAATATTTATGAAGCAATAACAGTCCGGCAGTTTATACAAACCGGCTTTGCGAAGTTTTCGTATTAAGTCTTTCGGAATTACTTTGTTGTATTGTTGAGTGTGCATGACTATGTAAATAAATAAAAATTGTTTTACATAACACTGTTTCTTTTATACCCGGCGCCAATAAATTTATCAATTGGATTAGGGGGAACTCACTACACATTTGCTAATTGTTCTATTTCAACATAATTGAGAAACCGTTTACCTAATTAAGAATAATGTTTCAACTATTCCACGGGAGATTTAAGTGTGAAAACTGTCCTACTAATATTCATTCTCATTACAAGTACTTATGCACAGAAATATATTATTGATTTTGACGGCGATAAGAGGCAAGGCCGAAAAGGGAGAGTAGAATACGTTGTTGATTTGGTTGATTCCACGGAAATGTTTGCGAATGACTCTTTAGTAAATGGAGTATATCATAAGAATACATACAAGACTGCCGGACGAATGGAGAATCTTGAAACAACGATCGATGGTGAAGATATTGCTCATAAGTATATTGTTGATTACTTCACAGTCAAAACAGATACTAGTGAAATTAATTTGTTTTCAAGGGGAACCGAAATTGTTTTTAGGATTAATGACAAAAATAGGATGACGTATGAGATAGAAAATAGAGCCTTAACCGGCGAGGAAATTGAAATCTTAAGCAAAGTTTTGGCAATTCGAGATACGAATATGCCAACTGAAAATGAGCTTTATAGCCCAAAGAAACCCGTGAAAGTTGGTGAAACGTGGCAAATTAATAAAGAAAAATATATTGCAACATTTGAAATAAATGAACAAGTGGATATCTCTAATCTGGCAATAGATGGTACTTTCCGACTTGATGCTATAGAAAAACATAAAAATAAAAAGTACTTAAAAGTAAGTGGAATTATTACCTTAAGTGAGATGAAAGCTAAACTGCCGTCAATACTTTCGAAAGCCGGTATGAATACTAAATTCAATTATACTGTTCTGCTTCCAATGGAAAAATCGGTTGGAAGATTGAAGGACACATGTACTATCGAAATCACTCAAACAGGAGAAGGTACGGTAACGGAAAACGATATAGAATATGAAATTAAAGCATTTAATAAAATAATTGAGCAGACTAATAGAAAATTTTCCCGTTGAAAAACACTTTTCAGAGAGACGAACCGACAACTATTAAGCAAAAGGCGTGTGTATGTTTAGTAGAATATGCTTAGCTGTTTTTCTAGTTACATTATACGTGTGCAGAGCACAGGATAATTCAGAATTGAAGCGAATGTATGAAGAGGACCAAAACAGTAGAAAAGTAGAAAAGATTGATTGGAAAGAACTCTCCAAACAAGATTCTACTAGAAGAGTTAGAGTTGGCGAAATGATAAAACAAGGTTTGCTTCTTACTTCAAATGACTTTTACAATGCGGCAATGATTTACCAGCATGGTAGAGACTCTTCATCATACAAAGCAGCTTGGGAATATTCTCAAAAAGCATTCTTTATGGATGAAGCAAATGAAAATGCACGCTGGTTGTCCGCAGCAAGTTACGACAGATATTTGTTAAGCATAGGTAAGCCGCAAGTTTATGGCACTCAGTTTATGGTTCTAGATAAAAAATACTACTTAAGCGATTTTGACAGTACAAAAGTTTCCGATTCCGTTAGAACAGTTTACGGAACCCGAACAATAAAGGAGATAAAAGATTATCTGACTAAGAAAAACGGAGAGGACAAAGGATTGCTGATATTCCCTAAATCGAATAAATTAAAAATTAAAAACCTCTGAATAATTAATTTAGTTTCACACTGAACGCGTCGAAGTGTGACAATGTAGTTTGTAGTGTCATGGTTCGACAAGTCCACCATGACTTAGTCATAATATTTTAGAGGTCACAGCTAAGTAAATATTATCGACAAAAGATTATGCGCAAGTGATATTATGTAACAGCGCTCCCACATAATAATGGAAAGAAAGTTCTATGTCTAAAAAGTATAGGGTATATCAAGTAGATTCTTTTACAAAAGAATTATTCAGAGGGAATCCGGCCGGTGTTGTAGCAAATGCCGATGGACTTACCGGGACACAGATGAGAAGTATTGCGAGAGAATTAAATAATTCTGAAACGGCTTTCATTTTATCAGCGTCGGAAAATACTCACGATGTATGGATTAGATTCTTCACGCCAACAATTGAAGTCCCAATTTGCGGCCATGCTACCATTGCTGCTCATTACATTCGTTCACTTGAAAATAGTTTGGAATCCTCCACAGTTATCCAAAAAACCGGTGCGGGAATTTTGCCGGTTGAAATATTTAAAGAGGGTGCTGATTATAGAATTGTAATGACCCAAGGCAAAATTGAATTTGAAGAGCCGTTTAATGATGAGATGAGAAACAAAATAATTCAAGCGCTGCACATTTCCGAAAGTGAAATAGATGAAAAATGCCCGATGCAAATTGTATCTACCGGACATTCGAAAGTAATGATTGGAATTAAAAGTCAAAAGGTTCTGGACTCACTTTCTCCCAACATGGAAGCGCTGGCTTCAATCAGCAAAGAAATAAAATGTAACGGCCATTTCGTTTTTACATTCGATACAAATGAGAAAGATATTTTAACAAAGGGGAGAATGTTCGCTCCGGCAATTGGAATTAATGAAGATCCGGTAACCGGCAATGCAAACGGGCCGCTAGGCGCATATTTGGTTTATCACAAATTAGTGATAACAAATGGAAAGAAGTTTTGCTTCAAAGGTAAACAAGGTGAGGCAATTAGTAGAACCGGAATTGTTGAAGTGGAAGTTGAGATTGAAAACGAATTACCCACGAAAGTTAAAGTAGGGGGCAATGCAGTTGTTGTTTTCAAAACAGAAATTGAACTGTAAATTATGGTCAACAATAAGTTTGGGCAATTACAACCCTTAAAACAGATTGATAATGCCCGTTGTGTGAATTAAACTTTATGAAGTCAAAAGCAATTATATAACTGAAGTTACGCACTTTGTGATTTCTTGGTGCTTTTGTGACTTGGTGGCAAAGGAAAATATAAGAAATCGAGCCACTAGGGCACAAAGTCACCAAGTTTCACTAAGAAAACTTCATAAAGTTCAGCTCTTACGTAACTTCAGTTATTTAATCAAAAAATGTAACGCGGTTTGAACGGATTTATCATAATACTTCGAAAGACTCAGTACATGTTTCCACTGATAAATTTTTGAATAATTGCTTTTAACTTCCTTTTGCTAATTTTCCGAATCTATTTCACACAACTGGTTGATAATTAATTGTGAGTAACTCTATGAATAATGCAAACAGACATAAGCGATATGCGATGGATTTAATTACCAATGGAGAGGATGAATTCAAAATTCCAATCGAAATATATTTACTGGCTAAGATTCAGTTATACCTCACCGGTAGAATCACAAAAGGTGTTGAGATATTTGGTATTAGCGGTTTGGAAATGCGTGCTTTAATGTTTTTAGTAGAGTATATGGAATTAATCAATTACGCAAAAAGTAATAAGTATCGTGTTTTTGTTTTTAAGGAAGGAAGTTATTTTGGGGATGGGAATTGGTATTTGAGATTTGTTAGTAAGAATGTTGAATTGGAAGTAGAATGAATTAACAAGTGAAATTGTTATGCCGAAGTTTCAAAACACCTTTCGCATAGAGACAAGCAGATTAAAAGTATGGGATTAGTCATCCACTTGGTGGTATTACGTTACGATTAACACCAAGGAACACATAGAGTATTTTGGTTCAGTAGAAAATGAAAAGATGATATTGAATGAGTTAGGAAAGATAGCCGATGATGAATGGATAAAAACAAAAGAATTGCGAAAGAATGTTGAACTGGATTATTATGCCATTATGCCGAATCATTTACATGGAATAATAATCATAAACGCACCGCGTGCGTCTCAGAAAAGAAAATGTGGAAACGCACCGGGTGGGTCTCAAAGAAGAAAATGGGGGAGACGCGCCCCGTAAAAACCGGGATAAATTCGACGCGTCTCTACGTCTTGTGAGAAATTGTTTGAGTGATATTGTTCGAGGATTCAAATCTTCTATAACTAGACAAATACGTGAAATTGGTTATTCTAACTTTTCTTGGCAGTCACGGTTTTACGATAGAATAATACGTGATGATAAAGAACTACTGCGTATAAGAAAATATATTCTCGATAATCCACTTAAATGGTATTTCGAGAGAAACAATCCCGGAAACATTTTCGATTTTTAATCTGCGCTAATTTCAATTCAGCGGTATTACAATCGAAAACTGTTGCGGAGAAGTAACTTCAAATATACTTTTCTCCTCATGTTTCGATGTAACCCAACTTCCTACCGAATAACCAATTAATCCTCCGAGAAATACATCGGATGCCCAATGTTTATCTTGATAAACGCGGGAAATTGCCGTCAGTACAGCCGGAATGTAGCAGATAATTTTTACTAAATCCGATTTCGCGTTCTTAGCAAGCACAGTAGAAATGGAAAATGCTACTGTTGCATGTCCGGAAGGAAGTGAATGAAAACTATCATCAAGCAAAGACCAGCCGCCGAAGGATTTCGATCCTTTTTCGGTAAAAGGGCGGGCGCGACCGAATGCGAGTTTCAAAGCTGTTGTAATAGCTCCGGCATAAATTGTTGTTTGAATTATTTCATAGCCAATTTTTTGGGAGGATTTATCGTTGCCCAGAATTCCGTTTAATCCAAACGCACCCGCAATTACAAACGGTGTGTATAACTCACCATACAACCTTCCGACTTCAATCGGGAAACTTTGAGTAAATCCTCTATCCTTCATAAAATCGTCGTGCACAGTTTGATCTGCTTGCATAACAAGATAGGTTGCCGCACCGGCCAGACCAATTTTAAGCCAGTCGCTTCCTTCCCATTTGCCCGGCTGATTTATAAAATCGACAGATTCATTTTTAAATCGCCTCAGCGTGTAATCAGTCTGAGCAAAAAACGAAGCTGTTGCCAACAAAAGAATTAGTAACGTTTTATTAAGTAATAGAGACATCTGAAAAATTCTTTTAGTTAAATACAATTTTACGTATCAATGTTTTTTTTTGATGAATAATTCTTTTTATGGATACAAATAGTTCTTTGAAATAGTGTTGTCTGCTTCAGTGAGTCTTTAGTAGACTCC
>JAZDFQ010000013.1:0-35392 GCA_043807765.1 Ignavibacteriota bacterium | reverse complement strand
TACAGTAGGACAATATGGAAATGAAAAAGTAATTAAAGAATATGTTCAAAAACAAGGCAATGACTATAAACAAATATATAGATCACAATTAGATTTGTTTGCAGTTTAGATACCCCGATGCTTGCGTCGGGGAGCTTCATTCCACCACTTTTGTCCTTGAATATTTCAAGTACATGAATTAGCTTAAAATCAGAAATAAAAAAATAAAAACGGGCGGGACTCTTCTAAAACTTTGGTGTCTCAAATTTATTATTCTACATAATCTTTTATGATAACAATGAAAAATCCTCCTAAATGTTATTTGTTCTTATTAGTCTTTTCTCTAATAAGTATATTGAAAGCGCAACCAAATAACAGCAATTTAGAATATTCCAGAAATAATAATAACGGTCTTGTACAATCAGAATTTAAGAATAGATGTTTTCCTTTCATATCTCTTAGAAAGAACGGTAATAAAAAAAGTACTAGCGACTTAGCGGATAGTTTAATTACTCACTCACTTTCCGGATACAGCTCAAAATTTCTATTTTATTACAATTCATCTGGAAGTATTACGGAATTGATTTCACAAGAAAAAGGAAACAATTCTTGGGTGAATACACATAAAACCAGTTACAGTTATAATGAAAAGAATAGGTTGAACAAAGAAGTACAATTCGATTGGCAACAAAGCAGATGGGATTCATCATTCATGTCAAAATATTTCTATGACACTTATGGAAATATAAAAACTGACTTATTCCAGTTTTTCAAAGAAAATCAATGGGTAAATAGTACCAGATACACATATTCCTATGACTCATCAGGTAATAATAAAACTGAATTAATTGAATATTGGGAAAATAATAGTTGGTCAAATATTTATCTTATTAATAATTTTTACTCAAATCAAAACCGCAGAGACTCGTTAATCCAACAAGAATGGTCAAATGGTTTGTGGGAAAATGTTTATAAAACGAAATTTCATTACAAGATGAATAGTGGTGAAGTGGATACAATGGTAGCAATGTATTGGACTGGAACTAGTTGGGAAAATTACTTGATGAGAATAATCTTCAAGGATGACAAGCTTGATCAAATCCAAGAGATTAACCAAGTATGGCAATTCAATATGTGGCAGAATTCATTTAAGATTGTTTATAAATATCAAAACGATTTGTTAAAAGAAGCATTGTGCAAAAGATGGATACAAAAAAACTGGTTGGATGGCGAAGAATATATTTTCTTTGATAGAATTGAAAATCTTAGAATTGGATTCTTAACAAATAGATATTCGGTATTTTATTCAAAGACTGTTTCTATTGACAATAACGATAAACCAGTCATAGGTAGGTTTTCTCTCTCCCAAAACTATCCTAACCCGTTTAATCCGGAAACAACTATCAGCTATCAAATCTCAACTCCCGGCATTGTTACACTAAAAGTTTACGATCTTCTCGGACGCGAAGTTGCAACACTTGTTAATGAATACAAACAAGTTGGAAACCATAATTGCAAATTGAGAATTGAGAATGGAGAATTACCTAGCGGAATTTACTTTTATAGATTACAAAGCGGTAGTTACAGCGAGACAAAGAAATTAATTTTGATGAAATAAAAGGGGATGATATGAAAACCAAAACTTTTCTTTTCTTAATCGCTTTGATACCAGCAATTGTTAATGCGCAATGGACTAAGTTAAGTACTTCTACACAAGAAGTTGATTTGCTGAGTGTTGAATTAGTTACTTCTAGCGTGGGCTGGATTGTTGGAGGGAAAGGTACAATACTTAAAACAACGACTGGTGGATCAAATTGGAGTAAACAAATAAGTAATACAGAATATGCTTTATTTGACGTATCGTTTTTTGATTTAAACAATGGTATAGTGGTTGGCGAACGAGGTACAATCTTAACCACAACTAATGGTGGTACATCTTGGAACTTGTCATCAAATGGTTCAATAAGTTGGCTATATAGTGTTTCGTTAGTTAGTCCGGAAAATGGCATTGTGGCAGGAAACACTAATATCTTTAAAACTTCGAATGTGGGGATAACTTGGTCGCAAGTTACTGGCTTACCTCCTTATGGCTTGAATTGTCTTTCATTTTGCGACTCTAATAACGGTTCTGCTGTTGGCTCCTATAGCACAATAATTAGAACTACTAACAATGGCGAAACATGGGTATATCAATCAAGAGGAACAATGGCTCCATTATTAAGTGTTTGCCTAATTGATTCTTTAAATAGCTTTGCGGTTGGCTGGTATGGGACAATACTTAAAACTACTGATGGCGGAGAATCTTGGCTCTCGCTTTCAAGTGGTACTCAAAAGCAGTTGAATAGTGTAATGTTTACTGATATTAATAATGGTACTATAGTAGGCGAAGGCGGTTTAATTTTAAGGACTACAAATGGTGGGGTAAACTGGCGTGAGCAACCGAGTGAAACAAAAGAGTATTTGCAATGTGTTTCTTTTGTGGATGCCAACACGGGTATCATTGTTGGGTACAAAGGAACAATCTTATTAACTACAAATGGCGGGGCAACATATACAAGTGATATTAAAATAAATCTGCCAAGCGAATTCTCTCTTTCCCAAAACTATCCAAACCCGTTTAATCCGGAAACAACCATCAACTATCAACTTTCAATTCCCGGTTTCGTTACACTAAAAGTTTACGATCTGCTCGGAAGAGAAGTTGCGACACTTGTTGATGAATACAAACAAGTGGGAACATATAACTCAAAACTCAACACTCAAAACTTTCAACTGCCCTCCGGTGTTTATTTTTATCGGTTGCAAAGCGGCAGTTTTAGCGAGACAAAGAAATTAATTCTGATGAAATAAAGGGGCCTTATGAAAACCAAAACTTTTCTTTTCTTTCTTACTTTGTTAGTAAGTACTGTCAATGCGCAGTGGGTGCAAACTAATCTACCACAAATAACTTCTTCAAAAAATGCTCTGGCAGATAACATTGTGGAATTCAATAACTCTATTTACGCCGGAAGTTTCTACTACGGCTTATTCCGTTCAACTGATAATGGTAACACATGGATTCAAATACGTAAAGATTTGTTTAAGCAAATAAGAACCATGGCTGTTGTTGGGAATAGATTATATGTTAATGCAATCATGCTGGGAGTTTATTCTACCGACTTTGATGGCAATAATTGGGAAAAACTCGATGTCCCGTTTTTAGGCTCTTCTAATTATGTAGATAATATTTTTGAAAATAATGGTTATCTCATTGTACATAATTCATTAGTCGGATTTTTGCGCATGGGTTCTGAGAATAAATGGGAAAAAATTAATTCCGGTTTACATCCAAACGAAGGTCTATTCATATATAAGATCAAATCAGTAGTGGGACAGATATTGGCACATACTAATATTTCTCTATATAAAACGTCCAACAGTACTTCATCTTGGGAACTAATAAGCCCGGTACCAACTAAAGATAATTTAAGTAGTGCAACAACCAATGGCGAAGACATTTTCGTTGGGACAAGTTATGGCTTGTCTTCTACTTCTTATGATAGCATCGGTATCTATGTTTATTCGAATAAAACTAAGCAATGGAAAAGATTAAACGGTGGCGGAAAATCTTGGATAGAGGTTAATGACATATCAGCATTTGATAGTCATTTATTTATTGCTACTGCAAACTCTTTACAAAGATCTGGAGATGGAGGTCTTACATGGGAAAAAGTAACAAACGGCATCCCAGAAAATCAGAAAGTTCGAAGTATTAATAGAATAAACAGCAGCATCTATGTACTACTAAACGACTCTCGTTTATTTAGGAGTAGTGACAAAGGAAAAACTTGGCTAAATATATCCTCAAATTTGGTTTATGAAAAAGCAGACTATATTCATGATATTGCTGGTGTGGAAAAGAATCTATTCCTTCAGTACAGTAGCTATGTTGGCACTTTGACCACCTCTAACAATAGCCAAGATTGGACGAAGACGGATTTAGATACTTCTTCAATTAAGACTTACGTAAGTTCCGACCAGACTAGCTTCATTAAAATTTTTGGTCATTACCTTTCATATGACACGGGGTTAAATTGGCTCCACATTGAAACACCGGCTGATGGGCAACCCAGACTATTTCTATGGACGAATGATATAACTCTTTGCGATACCACACTAATAGCGGCTACAAATCTTGGAGTTATGGTTTGTGGGTATCATAACCCAAACATTAGAACAGCACTCAATAGTAATGGCTGGACAACTACTTTTACTGAAGCTATTGGCAATTGTTTAGTTGAAAAAAACAAAACAGCCTATATGGGTACAAATAAAGGCATTTATACTTCTTCGGACTTTGGTAATACATGGAAACCATTTGCGCTGCATGAACATAATATTAAGTGGCTATTCATTATTGAAAATAAATTTTACGCATTTTCTAACGAGAAGGTTTTTGTCTCTGCATTAGGCGAAATAAACTGGGTAGAAAAGGGATTTTCAATTCCAAACTTGAAAAAAATAGTTTACTCGCAGAGTAAGTTTTATACATATGTAGGTGATAGTGGCACGTGGGGTAATGTCCTCGAAAATTCAAGAAACAATATTACTTCTATAGACTTTAGTACCTCAAAAATTCCAACTAATTATTCTCTTTCTCAAAACTACCCAAACCCGTTTAACCCCGAAACAACAATCAACTATCAGCTTTCAGCTCCCGGTTTCGTTACACTAAAAGTTTACGATCTGCTCGGAAGAGAAGTAGCTACACTAGTGAATGAATACAAAAACGCTGGCTCTTATAATTCTCAATTCTCCATTCGCAATTATCAATTGGCTTCCGGTGTTTACTTTTACCGTTTGCAATCTGGCAGTTACAGCGAGACAAAGAAATTAATGTTGATGAAATAAAGGGGCCTTATGAAAACCAAAACTTTTCTTTTCTTAATCGCTTTAATACCGGCTATTGTTAATGCGCAGTGGAGTACAAAAGACAACATTCCAATGTATAACCTTATACAAGCTATGAAAGATTCAAGTGGAAACGTATTCATTCATACTCAAGCTAATAATGGAACGCAAAGTTATTTTTTAAAATATACTTACAATGGTAAATTAGTCTACAAAATAGACTCAAAGTATAACCGGTTTTTGATGAGTAATGATTTGTTTGGAAATTTATATTTATATGAAAGAAATTCCGATTTGGTAAAAAAGTTTGACTTACTAGGTAATTTGTTATGGGAAAAGCAAATTCCACATAGACAATTCGAAACCGATATTTATGGAAATATCGTCGTCAGTTTTATGGTGACTGCTACTTATTGCGTTGCAAAATATAACTCCGAAGGCGAATTAAGTTGGCTAACTCCAATGAACTCCATTGATTATGCTTTTTTTACTATAACTAACAACGGAAATATTTTTATCCACGGTTACAAAAAAATCACCTCTGGTGAATTTCCTTCTCATACAATTGATCATTTCATTTTACTTGATCAAGACGCAGAGATTATCTGGACAAAAACTTCCACGAAAGGAAGCAGCTCGCCTTCTAATGTTTGCTTCGATGAACAAGGGAATATTTACATAAGCATAGAAAAAACTATTTATAAGTATTCAAAGAATTGGGAAGAGTTGTGGAAAGTTGACTTCAACTATATTTCTCTCGCTTTAAGTATTTCTAAAGCTAACAAACTATGTGTCAATGGATATTCGTCGGACACAATTAATAGGAAATATGCGGCTGTTTTTTCGGAAAACGGAATTAAATTATGGGAAAAAGAATTTGCAGACAGCTATACCACATTAACTTCGGTTTATAGTAACGAGAATAATCATTTCTTTGTTTCCGGTTTTAGGAGTAAGAATCTTCATTTCAATTCATTCGTTGATGTATACAATATTCGGGGAGAAATGGTCAGCCATCTTCCAATTGATACCAGTTATTACGGATATAACAGAATTATGGAAACATTTCTGACTAAAGACTTAATAATTACAATCGGAGAGTTGAGTTCTTCTACAATATATGTAAACGGTTACTTCATTAATGCATTCAAAAATATATCAACAGAACTTAAGAACGACAAAGAATTTCATTCAAATTTCAGTTTATTCCAAAACTATCCAAACCCGTTTAACCCGGAAACAACTATCAACTATCAGCTTCCAACTCCCGGCTTTGTTACACTAAAAGTTTACGATCTGCTCGGACGCGAAGTTGCAACACTTGTTAATGAATACAAACAAGCTGGAACATATAATTCTAAATTCTCAATTATAAATTATAAATTGTCTTCGGGAGTTTATTTTTACCGTTTGCAAGCCGGCAGTTACATTGAAACTAAAAAGTTTGTGTTGATGAAGTAAAAAAATCCGGAAAATGTGAGAAGCCTGTCCCGCAGTTTTGTTGCGGGATGAGAGTTTGGCGAATATTTTCACCTTTCACCTTTCACCTTTCACTTTTCACTTTTGACCTTTGACCCTTCATCCGAAAAGAACTCGGGACAGGCTCTTTCACTTCTCACCTTTGACTTTTCGCGTCTTTCGTTTTCCGTTTTTCTCTTTCCTCCCTTCAATTAATGCCTTTCTTTATTTATTTTTAAACAGTTATTAAAAGAGATCAATGGCAAAACAAACCCGTGAAAGAATAATCTTTATAGATTTAATGCGCGCCTTCGCCGTTATTATGATGGTTCAAGGGCACACAATAGATGCTTTTCTTGCAGATGAGTACCGCACTTACGATTCTTTAATTTATGGCTTTTGGGTAACAATACGCGGCTTTACAGCGCCAATTTTTATGGTGTCATCCGGTGTAGCTTTTACTTATTTGTTTCGTTCGGCACATCTTCCATTTAACGAAAATCCGAGAGTAAAAAAGGGAGTGAGCCGTTTTATAGTTCTGATGCTTACTGCTTATTTGCTCAGATTTCCTACATACAGAATGATTGATTTTAGTCAAGTAACACATGAGCAGTGGCTTACATTTTTCACAATAGACGCGCTACACTTAATCGGCATAGGACTTTTATTCATTCTCTTCTTTTCATACTTAGCAGAAAAACTAAAACTGAATGAATATTTGGTTTATTCTTTAGGCGCAGTTTTCTTCTTTTTAGTTTGGAATGTTACCGAATACATCAATTGGGCAAACTATTTGCCAATTCCTTTTGCTGCATATTTCTATGCCGGAACGGGTTCGCTTTTTCCACTTTTCCCATGGACTGGCTATGTGCTTGCCGGTGCGATTTTGGGTACTTACCTTGCTAAAAATCCGGGCGTTTACGCAAAGAAAAGTTTTAGTTATAAACTAGGCGCAGTTGGTTTAGGATTTCTGATTCTGGCACTTGCCGTATCTTTAATACAGTCAATTTTTATTGGTTATAAATATTTTATTACCGATAACTCTTTTGTTATTTTGCTACGTCTAGGTGTGGTTACTTTGTTAAACAGCGCAATGTCTTTGCTTGCTATTTCGCTTAAGCGAATACCGGAATTGATACAAGAAGTTGGCAGATATACTTTAGTTGTTTACGCGGTTCACGTAATTATTTTATATGGCAGTGCGTGGATTCCCGGCTTTGCAATGTTCTGGCCAAAGTCGCTCAATCTAACAAATTCTCTTTTGGCTGCCGTAGTTATGATTGTTCTTATGATTTTCATGGTTCATTTGATTCAAAAGTATAAACCGGTATTCAGAAAGAAACCGGCACCATCTCAAGTTTAGGAGTTTAGTTGAAAAAACGTGCTGATGATTTAATTCCAGCTGTTAACGATGAAGAGAAGAAGATTGAGCAATCAATCCGCCCGAAATCATTCCAAGATTTTACCGGACAAACAAAAATTACAGATAACTTAAAAGTGTTTATTGGCGCGGCAAGAAAACGGGGAGAAGGTTTAGATCACGTTCTTCTTACCGGGCCTCCAGGTCTGGGCAAAACCACACTAGCAAATATTATTGCTAACGAAATGGGCGTGAAGATTAAAATTACATCCGGACCGGTTCTGGAAAAACCGGGCGATCTTGCCGGTCTTCTTACAAACCTTGAAGAAAAATCTGTTTTGTTTGTTGATGAGATTCACCGGTTGAGTCCGGTTGTAGAAGAATATTTATATTCTGCTATGGAAGATTACAAACTTGATATTATGATTGACAGCGGACCTAATGCGAGAACGGTACAAATCAAACTTCCTCATTACACTTTGATTGGCGCTACTACAAGAGCCGGATTACTAACCGCTCCGCTGCGGGACCGCTTTGGAATAAAATCGCGTTTAGATTATTATGAGAATGATTTAATTAAGAAAATTGTTTTACGCTCTGCAAGTATTTTGAATATACCGATAGAAGATGACGCGGCTAATGAACTTGCAAAACGATCCAGAGGTACGCCAAGAATTGCAAACCGTTTGTTAAGACGTACAAGAGATTTTGCAGATTACGAAAACAAAAAATCGATTGATTTAGCCATATCTAAGAAAGCATTGCTCTCTTTGGAAGTAGATGAGTTTGGTTTAGATGAGATGGATAAAGATATTATACTTACAATTATTGAAAAATTTAATGGCGGACCGGTTGGACTTAACACACTTTCCGTTGCGGTAAATGAAGACTCGGGCACCATTGAAGAAGTTTATGAACCGTTTTTAATTCAACAAGGATTCATTCAGCGTACACCGCGCGGTAGAGAAGCAACCGATTTGGCATATCTCCGCTTCAACAAAAAGCGCGGCAAAATAAAACAAGAAAATCTTTTTGAATAAACAGCGTGGAGTTATGGTAAAAGTAAACAAAATCAAAATTGGAGATGGCAATCCACTAGCCTTAATTGCGGGTCCTTGTGTTGTTGAAAATGAAAAGACAACACTTAAAACCGCTGAAGCAATCAAGTCTATAACAGAAGAACTCGGTATTCCATTTATCTTCAAATCCAGTTACAAAAAGGCTAACAGAACAAGCATTCATTCTTTTAGCGGAATTCATTTTGACAAAGCTCTTAAAATTTTACAAAAAGTTAAGAAGGAACTTTGTGTTCCAATCTTAACCGATATTCATTCTATTCAAGAAATTGAACCGGTTGCACACGTTGCCGATGTACTTCAGATACCGGCATTTCTTTGTAGACAAACAGATTTACTAGTTGCCGCAGCTATGACCGGAAAAGTGGTTAATGTAAAAAAAGGACAGTTCCTTGCCCCGCAAGATATGGCGCATGTTATTACAAAGATCGAAACCACGAAGCATAAAAAAATATTATTGACGGAAAGAGGAACAACTTTCGGCTACCACAATTTGGTTGTAGATATGCGAAGCTTACAGATAATGCGAGAGTTTGGCTATCCTGTAATTATGGATGCTACTCACGCAGTTCAATTGCCGAGCATAGGAAATGAATCTGGCGGCGAAAGGAAATTTATTTATGCTATTGCAAAAGCTGCGGTAGCTGTTGGTGTTGATGGATTATTCTTGGAAGTTCATCCGGATCCTTCAAGAGCGCTAAGCGATGCTGCAAGTCAGCTACCTCTTGAAATGTTAAAGAAATTACTGGTTACAATAAAACAAATTGATGAAATTGTGAAAAATGAAAAATAATCTTCTCCAAAAGCTGAACGAAATAAAATTGTTCTTGTTCGATCTTGAGGGCGTTTTACTACCTAAAGATTCTGCTAAGACAATTGAAAGCGAAGATCAATTTTTACTCCAGCTTCGGCTTGCATGCGAAGAATTTTTAAGACACGATGTTAAATTTGGTATTGTTACTGCAAGTAATGATACTTTGATTGAAAAAATAAGAACCAACAGCAAATGCATTCTACTTTCGGATTCCATTAACAAAGTAAAAATGGTTGATGAGTTTCTTAAGCACGATACAATTGCTTATAGCCAAGTTCTTTATATTGGCGATGATATTCTTGATATACCGCTTTTGCAGAAATGCGGTATATCAGGTGTGCCAAAAGATGGAAGGAGAGAAGTAAAGAGGGTTGTAAACTTTACTACAAAAGCCGGCGGTGGAGAAGTATTGCCGGAAATAATCGAATACCTTAAACAAATTAAGAAGTGAATGATATGACAAATAACTTAGAGCATTTCCCGCGCGAACTGACTTCACAGGAGAAAGAATTATTACTATCAGCACTTCCGGAAAATAAAATAGGTTATAAGCATTATCGCGATAAAATAGATGGAATGGTGGTGCTTGGGCACGGTAGATTTGGCGGCGGTAATTTTATTCTTGGACCGATTGACAGTGAGCTGGATTTTGAATTAACGGCTACTCCTATTTTTGCCATTTCGAAAATCGTTTACGACGACCATGAAATTTATGTTACAATTCACCATGAGAGCGAAGAACAAATTGAAATTGATATTCAGAATTTTGATCTGGCACCTCGCATTAACGAAATGAAGGAATCCTACCGCTGGACATATTCCAATTGGAATCCGGGACAGAAAGCTCCATACGATAATTCAAATGTTAGAGAGATTCACTTAATTTTAAAATCGCTTGTGCTGGCAATTGCAACCGAACATAGAAAAATATGGGTATATAGTGCTAAGGATGAAGTTAATTACTTAATTCCGGTAACAAATTTTTACAATGAATTGATGCTTTTGATGGATGAACGTAATCCGGAAGTTGCACTTAATCCGAATCGCCTCTTCACACATCTCGATGAATATTCGGATGAAAACCTTGGACAGGCTTTTCTTCTATACAACAAATATTGGAATCGCATTGATGTTGATTATTCTTTGTTCGATGCGAAAATGGTTCAACGTAAAAAATCTTTCTTCGATTTTTTGAAGTAGAGGAATTGGTGACAAGAGAACAAATTATAGCTAAGGGAATAGATGTCGTTCGAATTGAGGCCGAAGCGGTTAACAATTTGATAGAGGGCATTGATGAGAATTTTGCCAAAACAGTAGAGCTGATTTATAATTCGTCCGGACGAGTTGTATTTACCGGTATGGGAAAATCCGGATTGATTGCTAGAAAGATTGTTGCAACTCTAAACTCAACCGGAACGGCTGCAATCTTTTTGCACCCAACGGATGCACTTCATGGCGACCTAGGTATGGTTCGCAGTGATGATACAGTTATTCTGATTTCCAAAAGTGGAAATACCGAAGAACTTTCAAACCTTATACCATTGTTTAAACGCATTGGTGTTAACATAATTGGAATGTTAGGTGAATCAGAATCCAAGCTAGCTCGCGAGTGCGATTTAATTTTGAATGTAAGTGTTAAGGAAGAAGCTTGTCCGCATGATCTTGCGCCGACTTCCTCTACAACAGTAGCGCTTGTTATGGGAGACGCACTTGCGATTGGACTATTAGAAATGCGCGGCTTTACTGCTGAGGATTTTGCATTTCTTCATCCCGGCGGAAGTTTGGGTAAACGCCTTTCTTTGAAAATCTCTGAGATTATGATTATCGGAAAAGATTTACCAATAGTAAATGAACAGACTTCGCTAAAGGATTCCATACTGGAGATTACCTCGAAGAGATTAGGGGTTACTTGTGTTATAAATGAGAATGGTCTCCTTAGCGGTATCATAACTGATGGCGATTTAAGACGCTTACTTGAAAAATCTTTGGACTTGCGAAATCTTGTTGCTACAGATGTAATGACGAAGAAGCCTAAAACGATAACGAAAGAGCTGCTTGCTTCATTTGCTCTCCAGCAAATGGAACAATACAATATCACCTCGCTTGTAGTTTTGAACAAAGAAAAGAAACCGGAAGGAATTGTTCATCTTCATGATTTGGTTAAACTGGGTCTGCAATCAAGATGAAAAAGCTGTTTTTAGTTTTACTAACTTTTTCTCTATTTGCATGTTCTGAAGATAAAATCCAACCGCAGATGTCCAAGTCAAAAATAGAAGGAGAAATTCCGGTTCACGAAAGCTGGAACTCCAAAATACTGTTTACAGATGAAGGAAAGATTAAGGCGATTTTATTCTCGGATCATCTGGAAAAATTTGAACTGCAGAGAGTAACCTTACTCGAAAAAGTTAAAATCGATTTCTATGATAAAGAGCAGAAGAACACTTCAAATTTGACATCCTTAACTGGTAAGGTTGACGACATTTTGCGAGATATGTACGCCTTTGGAAATGTTATCGCTCAAAACGACAGTGGTGTTGTTTTGAAAACGGAAGAACTTAAATGGCGTAACGTTGATCAGAAAATTGTTACCGATAAATTTGTTTCGATCACTACTAAGAAAGAAATAATTGAAGGCTACGGACTTGAAGCCGACCAAAGTTTGAATAACTATGTTGTGTTCCACCCAACCTATACAGCCTCTGTAGCTAAAGAGGAGAAAAAGTGATGAGATTTTTTATCGTTATGCTTTTTTTCTCTTTTTTGTTTTCGGTTTACGCACAAGAAGATAATCGAATTGTTGCAATTGGCGATAGTCTGGTAGGAAAATTAGTAGACGGTGAAAGTGTTCGCGAGCTGCACGGAAATGTTGTAATGACGCAAGGTGCTGTTAGGATAACTTGTGATAAAGCTATTCAATACCTTGCAAGAAATGAAGCAGAGTTAATAGGTAGGGTTGTTGTGACTCAAGACAGTATCATAATCAAGACAATACGCGGACATTATTTCGGCAATACTAAAGTTGCTTATTCAACTTATGGAATCGATCTAACCGACGGACATGTTCAGCTTCATTCAAAAAACGGTTACTATTATTTTGATGAGAAACGCTCCTATTTTTATGATGATGTAAAATTGAAAGAAGGCGTTTCAAATCTTTCATCAATGCGCCTTAACTATTATGATGATGAAGACAAAGCAATTGCCGGCGGAGATGTAATGGTTAGCGATACTTCATCAACAATGCTCGCAGACAGTCTAATTTATTTCCGCAATACAAAAAATACATTAGCGTTCAACAACATTCGCATCTACAATTCTAAAGATAGGGTAGCGATATTTGGCGAAAGACTTGAAGACATTGGTCAAAATAAATACACAAAAATTTGGGAGAATCCCTTTTTTGTTAGAATTGATACAACATCTGCAGGTGAACTTGATACATTGGTGATTTCTTCTAAATTGATGGAAGCTTTTGACGACAGTACGCAAAAAATCATAGCAACAGATTCTGTGAAAATGTACAAGAGAGGATTTGCTTCAACTAACCATCAAACGTTTTACTATCGAGCAAATGATGAAATTCAGACATTCAAGCGGGAAGGCGACGAACTACCGCCGGTAATGTGGAGTGAAGAAACACAGCTAAGCGGAGATTCAGTGTATATCTTTGTTAAAGATAATCAGCTTACGCGCATTAATATGAATTCGAATGCGACAATAATTTCCGAACACATAGACGCAAAATATCGCTATGATCAAATCTCCGGCAAAAATGTTAAAATCTTTTTTAAGGATGAAGGGATTGAATACACAGATGTTATCGGAAACGTGCTGAGTATTTATTATGTTTACGATGAAGGAGAGCCAAACGGACTTGTAAAATCAAGTTCTGAGAAAGCGAAAATATTTTTTGAAAAAGATGAAGTACAAGATGTTCGCCTCTACGGAAAACCGGCAACAGAATATCATCCCGAAAATTTAATAGAAGGAAAAGAGAAAGAGTTTACAATTCCGGCTTTCAGACTTTTCCCGAATAAACCAACAAAAGAATCGTTACTTTCCGGTAACAAAAAAGTATTATTCTACTTAACCAAAGATTCCAAATTCTATGAGTCAAAATTTAGTACTAAGGGGCGAAAGCCTTAAAAAGGTTTACAAGAAAAGAACTGTTGTAAACAAAGTTTCGGTGCAATTACAGCAAGGAGAAGTTGTTGGCTTACTCGGTCCTAACGGTGCCGGTAAAACGACTACTTTTTATATGATCGTAGGAATGATAAAACCTAATGACGGAACTGTGTTTCTTGAGGATGCAAATATTACGAATGAGCCGATGTACAAACGTGCTAAAATGGGAGTTGGATACTTACCTCAAGAAGCTTCAGTGTTTAGAAGGCTGAGTGTTGAAGATAACATAATGGCGGTTCTTCAAATGACTAAACTAACTGCCGAGGAAAGAACACAAAAACAAGAAAAATTAATTGAAGAACTAGGTCTTAACAATGTAAGAAAGACTCTCGGCTTTCAACTAAGCGGAGGGGAAAGGCGCCGTTGCGAAATTGCTCGTGCGTTAGCAACCGATCCGAAATTTATTCTACTTGATGAACCATTTGCCGGTGTTGATCCAATTGCAGTTGAAGATATTATGAGCATTGTAGCCAATCTAAAACACAAGGGAATAGGCATTCTAATTACAGACCACAATGTTCACGAAACATTAAGCATTGTTGATAGAGCTTATATTCTAATTAATGGACAAATATTTAAGGAAGGCACAGCTAACGAGCTTGCTGAAGATCAAGATGTTAGAAAACTTTACCTTGGTGAAAAATTTAAGCTGGATCGTTACTCTTAGGTGAGTGTAACAGCAAAGTAAGTAATTGCAGTAACCCCAAGAGCGTATAAAATAATCATTATAGTAAGTTTAATTTTCTTTTTTCTGTTCAAATTTCTCTGATAAGTCCAAGTAGCTTGGTCGTCCCGCTTATAATCACCTTTCTCGATTGACCAATTCTTATCATGCTGATACATCTTCTTATTGTCTTTCATAATTGCTGCAAATCTACCCAAAAATGACGATGGAAAGAATGATAATTATCACAATAAAACAAGCCCGTTCGCAACAATGCAGTTTTTTTACTTAGAAAATTCCTTTACAATTTTTTTGATCTCTTCTTCGGAGATTCCGCTTCCAAAACCGGCATTTTTCTCATTGGCTTCATGAGTAGGATTGTTTTTTGTGTTTTGAGAAGTTGGATTACCGGCTCTAGCACGTAATCGTTCTTCTATTTGTTTTGTGAAACTGCCTTCAGAGTAACCGCTTTTTGTTCCGGTTCCTTCATAAGATGTAAGACAATTGCCCGGATTTATAACTTTAGTTTCAAACGCGAGTGTTTTCACGTTCATTAAGTGCATAGCGCTAACATTTTCAGAAATGATCGATCCGCCCCAAGTTCCCGGTCCTAATGTCATTGAAGGCATCAATCCGGTTGAATAACCAACTGCGCCGACAGATGATGGTGTATTCACCACTATTCTAAACGCTGGTTTTTCCAGTGCAAATTTCATGATAATATCTTTGTCGTTAGAATGAATTGCCAGTGAGTGTCCAATTCCGCCAAACTCTAACAACTCAATGCATTTGTGGCATCCATCCATCCATCCATCAACAGTGTAATATGCGAGAACCGGAGAGAGTTTTTCGATGGAAAGAGGTTCTTGTTTTCCAACAGTTGAACATTCGGCAACAAGAACAGTAGTTGATTCCGGGACAGTAAAACCCGCGTAATTTGCAATCCAAGCAGCGGACTTGCCAACTATATCGGCATTCAGTTTTGCGCCTTTAGCAATTTTCTCTTCTAATTTTTTCTTTTCATCTGCATTAACAAAGTAGCATCCTTTTTTCTTAGCTATTTCTTTTACTTTGTCGCTAATCGGTCTGTCAACTATCATCGCTTGTTCCGATGAGCAAAGAACACCATTATCAAAAGTAGTTCCGAAAACAATATCTGCAACAGCTTTTTCAATATTAGCAGAGCGCTCGATAAAAGCCGGAACGTTTCCAGCACCGACACCATAAGCCGGTTTGCCTGCACTGTATGCCGCACGAACCATTGGCATTCCGCCGGTAGCAAGTATCACAGCAATATTTTTATCGTGCATTAGCGCATCTGTCCCTTCAAGTGTAGGAATAGATAGGCATTGAATCAAACCCTTCGGTGCACCGGCTTTTTCTGCCGAATCCGAAATTACTTTAAGAGCTTCTTGAGTTGATTTGATGGCTTTAGGATGAGGTGAAACAACAATTGCATTTCTACATTTAAGAGAAATGATTGATTTAAACATTGCTGTAGAAGTTGGATTTGTTGATGGAACAAGCGCAGCAACAACACCCATCGGTTCTGCAATTTTCAAAATTTTACCGCCTTGACGAATATCTATAACACCGACCGATTTTAAGTCCTTAATTGATTCCCAAACATCGCGGGTACCAAACTGATTTTTAATAATTTTATCAGAAATTTTCCCAAATCCGGTTTCCTCATGTGCCATTTTAGCAAGACGTTCTGCATCCTTAAAGCCGGCATCGGCCATAGCTTTTACTACTTTATCAACTTGCTCTTGACTGAAATGTTTGAATTCGAGTTGTGCTTGTTTGGCTAGCGCGGCTAAATTACGCGCTTCTTGAATCGATAAAAGATCTCTGTCTAAGCTCATCTATTAACCAATGTTTGTCGCACGAAATATAAAGAGCCAATGTATGAACGTCAATTTTGATAATAAACGAAAATTTGTTGGCTCTTACTCTAATTAAGAAGTTTTTCTTTTTAGAAACTTAGATTGTATTCCATATGCAATTGTGATAATTATTAGCATACTGACAAGTTGCAAAATCATTTTTGGCATTCGGAATTCGTAAACATCTGCAATGGAATTAATTGAAAGAATGTACATCTCCGTGAATTTCAAAAACAATGCTCCCAAAAACATGAAGAGTATAAATCCGATAAACATCCACAAAGCCTTACTTTTCCCGGCGTCTTTTGCAGCCATATAAAACGAAATCAAGATCACTAAAAGACCGATAATTGCGAACATGTACCCTCCTACTAATGTTATGTTATTAAATCACCTTACGCAAAGTTTTATCTCGGTGTAACTCAGTGACTCCTCTGTGGCGCTCTGTGTAAAAAAAAGAAATATCACAAAGAAACACAGAGCAAATACAGAAAATCACAGAGAAAAAATATTCATTCTGATTCTTACGTAAGGTGAATTATTAATTAATAATCTCTTTTACCTTTTGATAGCCGCTTTTGCTTACCGGAAGTTTTTTCCCGTCATGAAGCACTACTTGGTAAGATTCCTTCTCGAGCAGATCAATCTGCTTTAGTAAGCTAAGCTTAATAATATACGATCTGTGAATGCGAATAAAATCTTTTGGGTTTAAGTTCTCTTCAAAGTATTTCATGGTTTTCTGCTTCAGAAAATTTCCTTTTTGAGTATAGAGCATAGTGTAATCATCCTGAGCTTCAATGTACTTGATCTCCTCGACCGGTATGAGAGTAATCTTTTGCTGATTCTTAACTACAACTCGCTCAAGCGATTCCGAACGTGAATCTGCAACTTTGAGTAGATCGTTAAACTTTGCATTAGACAAAATTTTGTTTGAGAGAAGCCTTGTTGCTTTCTCCAGCGCCTCGTTAAATCTTTCTTCCGAGAAAGGCTTAAGCAAGTAGTCGGTAGCATTAACCTCAAATGCTTTTAAAGCATATTGATCATAGGCTGTGGTGAATATAATTACCGGCGGAGTTTCGATCAGTTCGAGCATTTCGAAGCCGGTTAGCTTTGGCATCTGGATATCAAGGAAAATCAAATCGGGTTTCAGCTCATTTATTTGTTTAATGCCGTCAAAACCATTGCTGCATTCAGCTAAAACTTCAATCGATTCATTTTTCGCTAAATATGCTTTTATTAGATCTCGACCTAACTGTTCGTCATCAATTATTAGTGTCTTAATTTTCTTCATATTCAGCTCATCGGTATGTAAATAGTTACTTTGAAATGTGAATCTGTTTTATCTACAACAACCAGATTGTCTTGGTTGTAAATTAGTTTCATCCGGTTTTGAATGTTTTTAATACCTATTCCGGCCCCTTTACGAGGAAGCGATTCCGGATCAAAATTGTTTTCAACACTAATCTTAAAATATTCTTTTTCCACACCGCAAGAAAGGTTGATAGTTACTTTTTCCAGACTTTCGTAAACGCCATGCTTAATTGCGTTCTCGAATAACGGCTGCAGTATCATGTTAGGAACTTCAACTTCTTTGCATTCGGGCTGCAAATCCTCAACAAACTCAAACTTATCTGCAAAGCGGATTTTCTCTATATCCAAGTATAGTTTAGCGTTATTTAGCTCATCAATTAATTTACTTTTTTGATTTTCGTTTTTGACAAGTGTATTTCTGAGGAATGCCGAGAGCTTTATCGTCATATCTTGCGCACGCTGCGGATTGCTAAGCGTAAGAGAACTAATGGAATTAAGGCTGTTGAAAATGAAGTGTGGATTAATCTGGTATTTTAATGCGTTAAGTTCAGCTTCTTTTACCAATCCCTTCAGTTCAACTTCCTTCAATACTTTTTCTTGAAAATTATTGTAATAGATGATAACGTAATTAATAGAAACAAGTACAATGTAGTATAGAATCCCAATTAAGAAGCGCCAGATAATTGATTTACTGAGAAATTCTAGAAAATGCTTTTCTTGTGATAAAATTTTACTAACAATAAACTCTCCGGCGGCTACCCAGATTCCGGCTGTAATTACAGCGGAAACAATATGGTTCATAAATATTTTAAGCGGTGTGTAATTTTCCAGATTGTTAAATCTAACTGTGTACCAGATTCCAATTCCAATAACCAGATATAGGAAATTGAAAATTGATGAATCAATTACTGCCGAATAAAAATTTATTTTTTGAACGATCATTATGATTGCAACGTGTGAGATAAAAATCAGAAACCACACCGATGCGTAAGCAGCAAAAATCTTTTTGCTGCTTGTAAAGGGATTGCTCATCTAGCACCTTAGTTTGATAACTCGCCGCCGCCAAACACTACCGAACCTTTTATAATTAAAACGGAATCGGATGATGGCGTTGTATTTAAGCTTAGAAATCTCTTGTCTTCAAATCCGCCAAAGACTGAAGAAACGTTTACAATAATTTTCCAATCTTGAGGAACATACAATTCTACACCGCCAAAAATCGCGCTCACATCTAGAACATGTTCACCGGGAGCTAATTTTGCTTGGCGAAAATCAAGCCTTATATGTCCAAAAACTGATTCGATTTTGCCGCCTTTAAATGATTGTGAAGTTACTTGCTTTTTGGTTGTTGTGAACACAGCATTCTCATCAATAAAATCGAATGAAAATTCTGTGGTGCCGGTAGAATTCATTCCTTCGAAAGGATTATTATGAGTACGTGCGTCATGTAAATTATCTGCACGGTAGTTTGATTTTTCTCTTTGGTTGAGAATTAACCATAGCCCAAAACCAAATATGATGAGCGGCCAAAGATCGCCAAAGTTTAAGAACTCGACGAATGGTAAGTGGGGCATGTGCCTCAACCAACCAACTACACCAATACCAACAAGCAAATAACCGAAAAAGCCTTTGTTGTGTTTAGAAATTAATACCGCGCCGGCAATTATAAAAAATGTATGCCATGAAAATATTAGACTGTGGAAAGGAATTCCGATGTAACCGAAATTGAAGTTATCGAGAATCCAGAGTCCACCAATTATCATTAGTATTACACCTAACAAATTTTTACCGCTAGAATTTTTCATTTTAATCTCCTTAGAATAAAGTCTTTACTTCACCGCCGCCAAAAAGGGCGATGCCTTTAATCAATAAAGTTTTGTTTGGTTCATAAACTAAGTTCGGATCGCGCATGCGTTTATCACCGAATCCACCGAAAAGTGGAAATACATCTATGATAACGTTCCAATCTTTTGGGACAATAATTGTGCAGCCGCCAAATACAGAAATTGTATCGAGAACGCTATCCCCTTCAGCAAGTTTGCTGCCTGTAAGATTAACTTCGGAGCCCCCAAAAATGGAAACTATATTTCCACCTTTGAACGAATCTGAGTTGACAAATTTTGTACCGCCGCCAAAAATGCTTATTTGTTCTATCTCGTTATTATTCGCTGTTCCACCTAATGTTGAATCGGAACCTTTCGATTTTCTACTAATACCGAAAATTATATATGCACCTATAGCAACAAAAACTAAAGGCCACAATTCGGGATATAGGTTGAATAACCCTATAGCAACAAACACAGAGCCAACGGTTTTGTTTTGTGCGAGGAAAAAGAAAAGCAATCCAAATAGAATAAAAAAGAATTGCCATTGGAAAAGAAAGTCGGGAACAATGAAATCGAACATTTCGCTGTTGCGGAGGAATAATAATGTCCCGACAAAGACAAGCATTATCCCTATTATCAAGCGGTTCTGAACTCCGCGTGCCATTTTATATTCTCCTTTTTGTTTTCATTTCTTTTGACGGTAAAAATAATAAGATGGTTATACGGTAGGGTAACTCTTTTCGGTAAGTGGTGGAAAAGTATCGGTGAAAAAGGGAATTGTAATAATTTTTGAGCGAGATGTTAATCTCGCTCATTCCAGAATTAAAAAAACTATTCTTCTAAAAGTGTTTCTTGTTCACCCGGTATGTTCGTTTGAACATTTTTCAGTTTGCGTTCTATTACTCTAGTTCGTTTGGAAGCATCTTCAATTGTGTTGCTTGCTTCTTGAAGTTTCTTCTGTGTCTTTTCCAAAACTTCTCCAAATTTTCCAAACTCAGATTTAACCGCGCCAAGCAAAGACCAAACTTCGCTGCTTCTCTTTTCAATTGCCAAAGTTCTAAAACCCATATGCAAACTGTTCAGAATAGCTGTTAATGTTGTAGGTCCGGCTATTATCACTTTATAATCATTTTGAAGTTTTTCAAACAAACCGGGGCGGCGTAGCACTTCAGCGAATAAGCCTTCAATTGGTAAAAACAAAATTGCAACATCGGTTGTGTTTGGGGGATCAATATATTTTTCGAAAATTGATTTAGCTTCTCCACGTATTCTTGCTTCAAGAGCTTTTGAAGTCTCTTCAATCAAAACGATATCGCCAAGTTCTTGCGCTGCAAGAAGCCGCTGGTAATCCTCCATCGGAAATTTAGCATCAATAGGAAGCCAGCAAGCGCCATCTTTGTTTTGGCTCCTTCCCGGCATTTTGATAGCGAATTCAACTCTATCGCCGCTGCCGATTTTAGTAGCAATATTTTTTTCATACTGATCTCGCGAAAGAATTTGCTCAATCAAATTTTCCAATTGAATTTCTCCCCAGGTTCCACGAGTTTTAACGTTTGTGAGAACCTTTTTTAGATCACCGACGCCGACAGCCAGATTTCTCATTTCGCCTAAGCCTTCGCGTACGGCTTCCAAACGTTCGCTTACAAGCTTAAATGATTCGCCAAGCCGTTTCTCTAGAGTTGCGTGAAGTTTCTCATCAACAGTCTGACGCATCTCTTCAAGCTTCTTTTCATTTTTGTCTTGAATTTCTTTAAGCTGTGATTCTACTTTCTCTTGTAGTTTATCCAGCTTTTGCTCGTTACTCTTTGTTAGGGTGTTTAGCTGAGTTGAAAAAATATCTAGCTGATCTTTCTGCCGTTTCGAAATTTCTCCAATTGTTCCGGAAAGCTGATCGCCTAGCTTGATAATGGAAGCGTTCAGTTCTTCACGCTGGGCTTTTGCATTTCGGGAAGATTCGTCCCGTGTTCTGGAAATTTCATCCCGGAAAGATTTATCCAACCGGGAGAATTCTTCTTGATTGTTTCCTGAACCAAGCGAGGAAAGCTTTTTGTTAAGCATAATGAAGAGAGCAATAACCACAGCCGCAAAAATGAAAAAACCAATAACAAGTAACTCGTTCATATATAATTCCAAAATGAATTGAATTTGTAAAGTTATTTATCAAATATATTCTTATTCAGCAAATCAATTTATAAATTAGAATAGAAACATCTGGAAAACAATGCATGTCATCTTGATGGGAGAAAAAAAACATCGGTGTTAATTAAGCACACCTCGGCTCGCTTGACGCGAGTCGAAGCGTTCGCCCGGTGACATAAATTTGAAATTGCAAAATCAATTGGAAAAAGATCAATGAAAAATTGGAAAAAGATTACAATCGGGGTTGCTGTTTCTCTGCTGTGTATTCTTACTGTTCTCTCCGGTATATCATATTATATGTTAAAGAATACTTTGCCTCAGTATGGAGGGGAGAGAGTTTTTGCCGGTTTATCCAGCGAAGTAAAAATTTATCGGGATAACTGGGGAATTCCGATGATAAAAGCCGGTAACGATGAAGATGCTGCCTTTGCTCTTGGTTATGTCCATGCTCAAGAAAGATTATTCCAGATGGATGTTTCTCGCCGTGCCGGAGAAGGAAGACTCAGCGAGATTTTTGGCGCTAAAACTATCACGATTGATAAAATGTTTAGAACAGTTGGTATTTATAAACTGGCGGAGGAGAGTTTCAACAAAATAAATCCGGAAGCACAAAAAATTCTTATAGCTTACTCAAAAGGAGTGAATTCATATTTGAAGGATGCGAAAGGAAATTATACGCCGGAAATTGATGTGCTTGGTTACGATCCCTATCCATGGAAGCCCGCTCACAGTTTAGTTATAGCAAAACTAATGGCGTGGGAATTAAATATTAGCTGGTGGACGGATCTCGCATTCTCCAATCTTGTTCAAAAATTTGGTGTTGAAAAAGCTCGCGAGCTTATTCCCGATTTCCCGGAAAACGCACCGACAATTATTCCTTCCGGAATGGATAAGATTGCTTCTGTCTCTACAGAACTAATAGATGTTGATAAAGCTTACCGGGAATTAGTTGGATTTACCGGAACTCATATCGGCTCGAACAATTGGGTTGTTAACGGAAACAAATCATCATCCGGAAAACCCATTATTGCGAACGATCCACACTTGAGTTTCAGTGTGCCGGGGCGCTGGTTCTTTACCATGATTAGAAGTAACGATTGGAATGTTGAAGGATTTACATTAGCCGGTTTACCGGCAGTAGTTATAGGAAAGAATAGAAATATTGCGTGGGCAATGACAAATGTAATGGCTGATGATGCTGATTTTTATTCCGAAAAGTTAGACTCATCGGAAACAAAATATTTGCTTGACGGAAATTGGAAAGAACTCTCAATTGTAAAAGATACAATCCATGTTAAAGATGCCTCGGACGAAATTTTCGATATCAAGAAAACTCATCATGGTCCGATTATTTCTTCAATCCATCCTCTGAAAAAAATATATCCCAAAACAGAAGTAGAAAGTGCAACGTTGAGTATGCGCTGGACCGGGCAAGATTTTAGCGATGAAATGTTCGCGGCATTAAAACTTAATAAAGCAAAAAATTGGGAAGACTTCAAGGAAGCATTGCGAGACTTCACTGTTCCGGGGCAGAATTTCGTTTATGGTGATGATCAAGGAAATATTGGATATGTATGCGCAGCAAAACTTCCAATAAGAGTCAGCAATTCTCCATCGCTAATTTTTGATGGAACAAACTCAGCTAACGATTGGAAAGGATTCGTTCCTTATGAGGAGATGCCGAAACTTTTTAATCCGACTCAAAATTTTATTGCTTCGGCAAATAATAAGACCGTTCAGAATTTCCCATATCATATCTCAAACATTTGGGAGCCCTCTTCCCGAATTGAACGAATAACTGAATTACTAAATAGCAAAGAGAAACATTCTGTACTCGAATTTAAGAACTACCAAAATGATTTTGTTTCTCCATATGCTCGTAAGCTTACAAAGCATTTGTTAAACGCATTCAAGGATGTTAAACTAAACGATAAGAATCTGAAAACAGCATTGGAACTGTTTGAAAATTGGGATGGAGAGATGAATAAGAGAAGCCAAGTCCCCACTATTTATGCTTACTTTTTGAAGGGCTTGATCAAGAATATAATTGGTGACGAAATGAGTAATGATCTTTTGAAAGAATATGTTTTTGTAGCAAATGTTCCATATCGTAAAATTGAAGAGATGATGGAATCTAATTCACCTTTCTTTGATGACGTAAAAACAAGTAATATTGAAACAAAAGATGATATGATTAGAAAAAGTTTGGTTGATGCTCTAAGCGAAATTGAGTTGAATTACGGAAAAGATGTAGCTAACTGGCAGTGGGGATCAATTCATAAAGTTACCTTCAAACATATGTTCGGAGGGAACTCTTCGCTGCTGGATAAAATCATAAATGTTGGTCCATTTGAGATCGGTGGCGACGGTACAACAATTTCGAATACCGAATATTCTTTCTCTGAACTTTACGAATATAACCATGAAGCGAATCCTCCGCATAGGACAAAGAAGTTTGAAAATAAACTTGGCCCTTCAATGCGATATATTTTTGATTTCGCACAGCCCAATTATCTGGACTATATTTTGCCTTGCGGCCAGTCGGGGCATTTTATGAGTGATAACTACAAAAACATGAGCAAGCTGTGGCTGAAAGGATATTATATTAAGCTTCCCTTGAAGGAAGAGGAATTCATACAAAAAGCGAGTTATACTCTAACTTTACATTCTAAATGAGAAGTTGTTCAAACAAAATATTAAATTGCAGTTGTACTAATTAGGGTAAGCATGAAAGTTATTGAACACTTAGATAAAGCCAAGAATCCATTAATCAGTTTTGAAATAATTCCTCCTAAGCGGGGAGGCAATATAAAACAGCTTCTTCATGTGCTGGATGATATTGTTAAGTATAATCCCCCTTTCATAGATATAACAAGCCACGCCGCAGAAGTTATGTATGAAGAGACCATTGGCGGCGGAATGCAGATGAAAGTTAAGCGTAAAAGACCCGGTACACTCGGACTCTGCGCGCTAATCCAAAATAAATATAACATTGATGCGGTTCCTCATGTTCTCTGTAGTGGATTTACCCGCGAAGAAACAGAAGACTTTTTGATTGAGCTCCACTATTTGGGAATTGATAATATTCTTGCTGTAAGAGGAGATGACGCTGCGTTTAAGAAACCGTTAAAGTTCGGCAGAAGCATGAATGAATACGCGGTTGATCTTGTAACTCAAATTGAAGGATTGAACCAAGGAAAGTATATTGAAGATGGATTACTTGACGCTGAGCCAATGGACATTTGTATTGGTGTTGGCGGTTATCCCGAAAAACATTTTGAATCGCCTAATCTTGCAACCGATATCAAACACACAAAAGAGAAAGTAAAAGCCGGTGCATCATATATTGTTACCCAGATGTTTTATTCAAATAAGTTCTATTTCGAATATGTTGAGTTGTGTAAAAAAGAGGGGATTGCCGCACCAATCATTCCCGGCTTAAAGGTGATTACATCCAAAGCGCAGATAAAAACCATTCCTAAAAATTTCTTTATTGATATTCCGCAAGAACTTGCAGATGAAGTTGAAGCTGCAAAACCGGAACATGTTATTGAAGTTGGTGTAGAGTGGACGAAAAAGCAAGTTGAAGAATTATTAAATAACAATGTTCCGGCTGTTCATTTTTATGTAATGCAAAACTCCCAGCCAATTAAACTGTTGATGAATAAACTAAAAATATAATATGTTAGTAAACAATAAGAAGATTAAGCTTCCTTCAGCATTACCAAGAAGATTAAAATGGGGAGTTTCGGGTTGCGGAATATATGCCGAGGAATTTTTCCTTCCGGCACTTCAACAAGTTCAAAGAAGCAAGCTGGTTGCAGTTTACAGCCACGATCAGAAACGTGCAAAAGAAATTGCTTCAAAGTTTGGTGCGGCGCACTCATATGATGATTACGATTCCTTTCTGGCCAGCGATATTGATTCTGTTTATATCTCAAGCGTGAATTCCGATCATTTTGAACAAGTTATAAAAGCAGCCAAAGCCAAAAAAAATATTCTTTGCGAACGCCCTATTGCCATTACTTCAGAGCAAGCTGAAAAGATGATTGCAGTCTGCAAAGAAAACAAAGTGTGGTTGATTATAAATCATCAACACCGTTTTCACCCGCATGTTCACAAAGCTAAAGAACTTATTGATAAGCAAATGGTTGGTAAGATTGTGTCTATTTCAACTACTTATCACACCGATTTTCCGGCCGATGATAATTTCCGGATGAAAAAAGAACTGAGCGGCGGCGGAGTGCTTCGCGATCTTGGCGCACAAATGATTGATCTGCTTCGCTACTTTGGCGGAGATATTTCGGAATCGAAAGCTTTTCTTGATAACGTAGTGTACAAAAGTGACTCGGAAGACTTTGCTTCTGCTGTTGTAAAATTTAACAATAGCGGATATGGCAGTTTTTCAGTTTCGTATGATTGCAAAAAAGCTAGCAACAGAATAGAAATCATCGGCCATAACGGATCGGTTAGCATCGAGAACTTTTTTGGAAAGAAAAATTCCGTTTCAAAATTAATTATAGATATTCAAGGAGAAGCTAGAAAGGTTTTCCGTAAACGTTCAAATAAACTTGTTCTTATGCTTCGTTCGGTTCAGCGTTCTTTCATTAAAAATGAAGTGCCTGAAGTCTCCGGCGAAGACGGCTTAGCGAACATGAGAATTATTGAAGAAATCGAAAAACAATTCATAAAATAAAAATCATGAAAGAAAAATTAAGAATCGCATTATTGCTTGGTGGTACATCTCCGGAAAGAGAAGTATCTAAAAAAACTTCTAAATCAATACTCACTGCATTAAGAGGAATGGGACATGAAGTATTGCCCATAGATCCGGCTTACGGATTAAATCAACCTAAAGAAGAAGCTCTGCTTTTTGATGAAAAAGATTTCGCCGAACTCTCTAACAGAAATTATATCGATATTATTAATTCCAAATTGTTTGATGATATTGACCTTGCGTTTCTTGCTTTGCACGGAAGATGGGGTGAGGATGGTACTATTCAATCCTTGCTCGAAATGCGCGGAATTAAATATACCGGCTCCGGGATTTTAACAAGCTCATTAGCTATGGATAAGGCTATGACCAAGGTTGTGATTCAGCACTTTGGTGTTTCAACCCCGGCGTGGTTAGTTGCAGACATTGATCAGCAAGATTACTCTGAATTTCCGGAAAAAATTCGTAAGCAATTCGGTTATCCGTGTATTGTAAAACCAAATGACCAAGGTTCGAGCGTTAGTTTAACTGTGTGTAAATCAGATGAAGACGTTATTCCGGCAATTAAACTTGCATTGAAATATTCCGACAAAGCTTTGATTGAGCAATTCATTCCCGGTAGAGAATTAACAGTCGCGGTTTTGGATGGTATAGCTCTTCCAATTTTAGAAATTGTTCCAAAGAGCGGATTGTATGATTATGAAAGCAAATACACGGCCGGTAAATCTGAATATATTGTTCCGGCTCCGATGCCCGATGAAGTTAGAATCGATATACAAAAACAAGCTGTTAATGCTTTCAAAGCTGTGGGTTGTAAATGTTATTCAAGAATAGATTTTCGTTTGACTGAAGAAAACAAACCTTACTGTTTGGAAATAAATACACTGCCTGGAATGACAAGCTTAAGTCTTGTTCCAAAAGCTGCGAATGCTGCGGGAATTTCTTTCGAAGAATTAATTGATCGAATTGTAAAAAACGCTCTTAAATGAACAACAAACTGGTTATTCGAATTTTAATTGCAGTCGTTTTTCTGAGTGCATCTGCCTTTATTGTCTTCAATGAAAACGGATTGCTGAGGTTTTTAAAAATCCGTAAAGAACTAAAACAAATGGATTCTGAAATAAAAAAAGCTGAAGAAAAATTGTTTATGCTGGAACGAGAAATAGATTCATTAAAGACTAGCAAGGTCAAGTTGGAAAGAGTTGCAAGAGAAAAGTATCACATGCTAAAGAAGACGGAAAAAGTCTTTAGAATAGAAGAGAAATAGTTTGTGAAAAGTAAAGTTCAAATTCCGCATACACCTCTTGCCGAACGATGCCGCCCTAAAACACTTGAAGAGTTTCAAGGACAAGTAAAACTTGTTGGTGAAAGTAAACCACTTAGAATGATGGTGGAGAATGATACTCTGAGTTCAATCATTCTTTGGGGACCGCCCGGCACTGGCAAAACTACTCTTGCTAAAATAATTTCCGAAGCCACCGATTCTGAATTTTATAAAATTAATGCTGTGTCTTCCGGTGTAAAAGAGATTCGCGAGGTAATTGAGAAGGCAAGAGTCAATCTTCAGCACTTCAAAAGGACAATTTTATTTATTGATGAGATTCACCGCTTCAATAAAGCTCAGCAAGATGCATTGCTTTCTTCGGTAGAATCGGGCGAAATTATTTTAATGGGTGCAACAACAGAAAATCCATCCTTTGAAGTTATTCCCGCGCTTCGTTCTCGTGTTAGAATTTTTGTTCTGGATGAATTAGGCAAAGTTGATCTTCAAAACATCGTAAACTTTGCTCTTACAAAAGATGAATTTCTTAGTTCTTTGAGCATAAAACTGGAAGATGAAGATTATTTGATTTTCATCTCCGGTGGAGATGCCAGAACTCTTCTAAATATTCTTGAAGCTTGTGTGCTGCAAGAAATGACTAAAGATGAAATCGTTATAACAAAGAAAATAATTGAAAATGTAGTTCAGCGTAAAAATATTATTTATGATAAAAACGGCGAAGAGCATTATAATATTATAAGCGCTTTTATCAAGAGTGTAAGAGGTTCCGATCCGGACGCGGCAATTTATTGGATGGCAAGAATGATTGAAGGTGGGGAAGACCCTTTGTTCATAGCTAGAAGAATGGTAGTTCTTGCAGCTGAGGATATTGGTAATGCTTCTCCGAATGCGCTGGTACTTGCCGAGGCAACATTTAGTGCTGTTCACAAAATTGGAATGCCGGAAGCAAGAATAATTCTTGCTCAATGCGCCACCTATCTTGCATCTTCACCAAAGAGTAACGCTTCTTATATGGCAATAGATAATGCTTTGGCGGAAGTTAAAAAATCCGAACTTGTTTCAGTTCCTATTCATCTGCGTAATGCACCAACTAAGCTGATGAAAGAATTGGGATATGGAAAAGATTATCAATATCCGCATTCGTTTCAAAATAATTTTCTAAACGAAGATTATCTTCCAAGTGAATTAAGAGTAAAACAGTTTTATTTTCCTTCTGAAAACGGAAATGAGAAGTCAATCAAAGAGAGATTGAAATCCCTTTGGAAAAACAAAAAGAAGTACGATTAGCCTTCAGAGTAAGTTATACAAAAATAATATTCAAAACCCCCGATCTGTCTTAATCATGTTAAATCAGTTTAATCTGCGTTCCATTTCTAAGTTTATAAATTATTTTTGTTCATTATCCTTAACATTCACAAAATGGATATGATTAGTCTATTGAAAACACTTTTCCGGGTCGCTGTCTAACAATGCCTTTGAATTCCATACTTAATAAATGAATTAAACAGTCCGAAGTACTCAATCCGCTAAGAAGTGAAATTTCATCAATTTGTTTTGGTTCGCTTTGTATAGCAGTATAAATTTTTTCTTCAAAAAGATTTAATTCTGCTTGTTTTTGCAAAACGAACTTATCCTCCGAAGGGCTTTTCAGTAAACGGAGTTCTTCAAGCATGTCATCAACATTTCTTATCAGTTTAGCACTTCCTCTTTGTATCAGCAAATTTGGTCCTTCGCTATACTTAGAGTTAATATTTCCCGGAATAGCAAAAACTTCTTTCCCTTGATCCAGAGCATATTGTGCAGTCAGCATTGCGCCGCCATTCATTTTCGTCTCGATTATTAATGTCCCCAATGAGACACCGGAAATAATTCTGTTCCTTCTTGGAAAGTTTTGCGCATCTGGTTTTGTTCCAAGCGGATATTCCGAAATAATTATTCCACTATCGGAAATAGCATCAAAAAGTTTCTTGTTCTCCGGTGGATAAATTACATCCATGCCGGAACCAATTACAGCTATTGTCTTTCCGTTGGCTTTTAAGGAAGAAGAGTGAACAATTGTATCAATTCCTCTCGCTAGTCCGCTTACACTAGTTACATTTCTATTAGCTAGTTCGGTTGCAACTAACTCAGCAGTAATTCTACCGTAAGTAGTAGGTTCGCGTGTTCCAACTATGGCAACTGAACTTGTTTCAATCAATTCAATATTGCCCTTATAGTAAAGAAATATTGGCGGGAAATAAATGTTCTTTAGTTGAAAGGGATAATTCTCGTCCAAAAAAGTTAGAACCTTAGCATTGATCTTATTAAGAGCATTAAGTTCTTTCTCCAGTTCATTGGAAATAATATGTTGGCTTTCATTGGACTTAATGATTTTTAAGGCGAGAGTTTTACTTATTCCTTCAACTAATATTAATTCATTGAAGGATGCGTTTAGAATTTGTTCAATGTTTTGAAATTTACCAAGTAAGGATAATATTTTCTGAGGCCCGATACCTTCGATCGAGTGTAACTGTTTTAACTGAACTAGTTTGTTAAAACTAAGCTGTATCACGACTCACTATTCTGAAAGCTCTATGTTGTCAACCACTGCAATTATCATAGTATTTACCGGTGCGTTTCCATGTCCCAACATTTGTTGTATTGCATCTCCTTCTTGAACAACAATAACTATATCGCCAATACCGGAGTCAACTAAATCAATTGCAATTACATCCTTGTTCCCAATCAATTCGGTATGTTCATTAACATGATGGACAATTAATAATTTATGCCCCACAAGGAATTTGTTCTTCGGAGTAGAAACGAGATTTCCAACTACCTTTGCAAAAAACATTTAGCTACTTTTTTGAAGAGGATGTTTTAAACAAAATTGAAAGAGGGATAATTACCAAATAAGCTACTAATAATATAATTGGCGAAAGGTTCATACTGGCAAATCCATCCCAAGGAGTTTGTGCCATTAAAAAATAACCCAGGATTAATACTGCCAAACCAGAACCTAATAATAAATAGTTTTTCTTTGTCCAGTATTCTTGAAAAGGTGAAATGAAACTTTTTTTGGACTCTTTGATTGTCTTAATGCTCTTTGCCATTATTTCTCCTTTAATTAAAAAAGCCCAGTGTTGGGGGGGGACACTGGGCCAAGTAGCAATCAATATCACCTAAATGACACTGAAAGTACTGGCAGTAAAATATTACTTCCGAACCATTGTGTCAAGTTATTTTTTAAGTCTTAGTAGTAAATTCCAATGCCGCTTTCCACTACATTAAACATAGTAAATCTAAAATCATCTAATTACCACAACTATTTTACTAGAATAATCCAATCTCCTCAATATTCTTAAAATCTTTTACATTAAAGGTTGCTATCTTGGTAATGCTGTAAGAAAGCATAATTGAAACAATTTCCATATCAAAAACTAAATTCCCAACCGGCTTATACTTTTTTATCAACTTCTCGAAGATTGAAAGACTTTCATTAGTTGGGAAAAGAATCCCAACATTACGTTTTATCTCTGAATAAAAATTGTATGTTATTGTCCTGCTAACATTCAACTTAGATGTAATCGCAAAAAGCTCGCTAATGTTTTTAGTGGTAGTAAATAAAGTAAGATCGTCGTTAGTAAGTATTTCTTCGGCTTGCTTATTATAAATCGAAGTTTTATCTAAAGCGTAGATAAAAACGTTTGTGTCAATCAATATTTCATTCATATGCAAAATCACGAATATTCATTTTATCCAACTTACCGGTCAAACTTATGGAAGAAAGACTATTCCACTTTCTTTTCCGCGTAGCTCTAACCTCAGTTATTATAACAGTAACTTCTTTGCCATCAAGTTTTTTTAGTTTCTTATAACTAAGTGTCTCTCCTTTAATCTTTGTCTTAAAAACCATGCTTGCCATTGTTAGTTCCTTTTCCTTTTTACATATCCAATATAAATTTTTCCTAACCTACTTCTCAACACAATAAGCATTGGGTCTCTGGAAATCAACTCTAGTCGAGCGTCATCCTCGCTGAGTCAAAGCAGAAGACAAATCGGGCATCCAATACCGCCGTCTGTATTTCTTAAATCCTAAATCCAAATTCGTAATTCGTAATTCCTAATTAACCCAACCTTTCCTTCTTTCGATTTTTCCATCATTTCTTTTTCCTTTCCAACTTCGTACATCGTAATTCGTAATTTTTCTGTTCCACAATCCGCTTCCCGCTTCTGTTGCTCTTAAATCCCAATTCCTAATTCGTAAATCCAAAATCTCAAAATCCCACTTCCAAATTCTTATCTCAAAACTCAGACCTCACACCTCAAACCTAAATAAATGCCTTGCATTTTTCTTTCTCTTGTTTTACTTTGTTATAAGAATTTAACATACAAATTGAAATGAAAATTCGGGGGTTATACTAAACCTTCAAACATTAATTCGTTATCTGTAACAACACAAATTATCCGAGTCAAATAGAGGTTTTCTCTGCCTATTCCCAAAGGTTAAATGTTGAATTCTTTTTGAACTAAATGAAGCAAAAATAAAATTATCGTAGGGGTACTAATTTTATGATTAATGTTTTAAAGATTCTTGGCTTAGTTAATGTTGCATTAATGTTCTTGCCGTTACTAAGGTTTAGAGGCACAAAATACTTCCCATATTTCATAGTATTAGCTTTGCTTGATCCAATGTTTTTGTTACTACATTACTATTTCAAACTTTCTACTTTTCATTACATGCCCATTGCTGCCTCTTTACTGCTATTTGCGCTGCCGGTTAAGGATAGGAAGTATGTTTTACTTGCAATAGTCTCAGTTATTTTACTTCTTCCCCACATAAACGACTATAATTTTCTTGCGCCACTTGCCACGGTAACTATTTCTGCACTAATGATATATTATTTTATAGAACAGATACTCCATGATTAAAAACACTCTTATACAATCCATCTTTTTCTAACGGTTTTAATCTTGTGCACTCTGGTTGATAGCTTAAAAATGTCCCTTTACTATAGCAATCTGCAATTTCTAACCAAATACTACATTTGGTTTTCAATATTTGGTCTAATTACCACCTTGTTATTATTCTACTTTGGTGCAACACGTAAATTGCAATTAAAATCTCCGGTTGTACATCCTAAAGACCACTCAGAAGAAAAAAAAGAGAATCCGGAACCGGAAGAGCTTCCACACATTTATGCCATAAATGCCAAAGATCCATTTTACGAATTAACCAATACTGAACAAAAAGTGCTGGAGCTTTTAGGAGAAGGATATAGTGGTAAAGAAATTGCTGAAAAACTATTCGTAAGCCCCAAAACAATCTATTTCCATTGTGCAAATCTTAAAAGCAAATTAAATATTGAATCCACGAGTAGATTGACTAGATACGCTTTAGAAAACTGGGAAAAATTTTCAAAAGCACACAAAACTAGCAATATTACTAGTTCTTGAAAATTAAAAACTGGTACTCTTACCGGCATAAAACTAGTAAAAGTACTAATGTTTTTTGAACATACTTGTGCTTTCTTTACGTTGTGAAAAAGAGGAACTCCGGTTTATGTTGAAAGCAGTTTCACTTGAAGGAATAAAGAAAATTAATAAATACAAATACATATTAGTTTTTATAATACTTAATTCTATTATAGTCTACATAGCCTACTTAAAAATGAATATGGATACACCTAATTCAAATGGCTTCGAGAAAATTATGTCGCTAATTAATAGTAATTACTACAATTACGCTCAAGCAAAAAAACTTATAGTCATCTGTAATAAATTTGCAGATAAAAAATTCTTACTAAATAACAACGCAGAGTTTTGTAATTATTTTGATCATGCATATTATCGATTAATTATTCTTTATGAGAAGGAAATTGAATTTACAGCAACTGAAAAAAATCATATTTCGAATGTCACGTTAATCAAAATAAGTGATTACGATGAGGTAAAATATCAGCTGGGTATAGAAAAATACGCTACTTTTCTAATCAATGTAGAGCAGAAAAAAATCGAAAAAAAATATGATTTTATTGTTACTCTACTTTCATTAAAGGAGTCCGAACATGATTAGATTCGTATTAACTTTATTGATTTCTTTAATGCTTTCAAATAGTAAAAGTTTCTCACAGTTCAAAAAGGAAACTGATATATCAAAAATTTATAACAATATTGAAGAACAATCGAATAAACATAGAATAAGAATCAATCTGGACAGTCTTTTGGGAAAGAAAATTACAACAATTCAGACTATTGGATATGGTTTTAATAAAGAGCAAAGTTTTTCCAGATGCGTGGATCTTTTGGCATTTAACGATACATTACTTATTCTAGACGATATACAAAATTGTATCTATCTGCTAGACTACAATGGTAAGTATTTGAATAAGATCGGAAGAAGTGGAAGGGGACCTAGAGAATTCAACAGCCCAACATCAATTTGCAAAAATTCAAAATATTATTTCATTTACGACCAAGGAAATTCGAGAATCCAAATTCTAGATAAAAAATTCAAATACATCCATTCGATCATATATTCAGAACTAGCCCTTTTCATTCAAACAATATGTTCAACAGAAAAATATTTATTCACTACTAAGAATTCTCTGAATGGGGATAATTTGTTTAAAATTTATAGCATAAGCAAATATGAAGAATCGAAGAACCAATTTGAATTTAAGATAAATGTTAAAACAAATGCTGAACAACTTTTTAGTTTAATAATGGCAATTAGCAAGGACGATGTAATCATTTCGATGTTGCACTTACCATTTATATTTTTAGTCGATCTGTCTGGAACAATTAAAGAATCGATTAAATTTGAGAGTGAAAGAAATAAGAAAATATTTAATGCATACCATAAGGAAAACAAAATAGGCTTTATTAATTATTTTAACGATGTTATAGCTACTGAAAAATCAATAGCAGTATATATCAAAAACAAAATTATCATTTTCCCCAAAAGTAATATCAAAAGACCAATAGTGTTTGAATTAACAATGGAAAATGGCAATAACATTGCAATTGATAAAGACTTCTTATTTGTTAATAGCATCTTTGATGGCAAAATTAATAAGTACATGTTGAAATAATTCATTTTCGACTCAAAAAAACTGAATTATTTCTCTACTTACTTCGATAAATGTTGGTTGGTCAGTTTATACCTTTACAAATTCTTTTTTTTAACTAATTTGAATATATACCTTATACTTAGAAGAAAGTATTGAAAAAACAACTATAAAGTTAAGTTATATATTATAAATGATATCGTAAAATATATGCTATGCAGAAATAAAAGGAGGTAAAATGAAAAGGAGTCGCTGGTTTCTGATTTTTATATTTCAACTATCAATAATCATAACTTTGTTAATACCCTTTCCAACCTATGCACAGTTACCACAGGCTTATTGTTCCCGCTATTCAGATTGTGAAGGTGGTTGCTATGCTATGAGTAACACAGGTGGCTGCTCTGCATCGGGTTGTCGTTGTGGTTGCACTGAAAATCTAGGTGGCGAATGGATTTCTTGGAGAGATCAATGCCCGTTGAAAACTTATATGGTATAAATATATTATGCTCAATTAAGCATTAAATAATGTTTATATAAATGAAAATAATCTGCATAGCATTAAAATAAATATGATAAAGAAGAGTATTTATTATAACTGTATTTTAAAATATTTTGAGATAATAGAGACATCTGAAAAATTCTTTTAGTTAAATACAATTTTACGTATCAATGTTTTTTTTTGATGAATAATTCTTTTTATGGATACAAATAGTTCTTTGAAATAGTGTTGTCTGCTTCAGTGAGTCTTTAGTAGACTCC
>JAZDFQ010000012.1:0-62540 GCA_043807765.1 Ignavibacteriota bacterium | reverse complement strand
AATTTCACTATCGAGACCAATAGCTTCAAAAATCTGAGCGCCGCAATAAGATTGGAGCGTACTGATTCCCATCTTGCTAAAAATTTTATATAACCCTTTGCTTACAGCTTTAGTAAAATTCTTCTTTACTGTTGCGTAATCGAGCGACGGGGGCAGAAATCCTTTTTCCGTAACGTAGGCAAGTGTTTCGTAAGCTAAGTAAGGATTAATTGCATTTGCGCCATAGCCACAAAGCAACGCAAAATGATGAACTTCTCTAGCTTCGCCGGTTTCAACAATGATTCCGGTTTTGGTTCTTAATCCCGCACGAAGCAAAGTATGATGAATTGCAGAAGTTGCAAGCAAACTAGGAATTGCCGCTTGTTCTCTATTGACACCTTTATCGGAAAGAATCAAAAGTGAAATTCCGGACTTCACCGCTTCAACCGCTTCCGAGCAAATTTCTTCCAATCTGTTTCTCATATCGTGCCGATTAAACGGATTGAAGAGAAGCGGAATTGTCTGCGATTTAAATAATCCACGCGCAATGTGGCGAATCTTTTCCATCTGCGAATTTGAAAGCAGCGGATGTTCAAGTTCCAATCGGTTTGCATGCTGCGGTGTTTCATCAAGAAGATTTTGTTCCGGACCAACGTATGTTGTTAATTCCATTACAAGTTCTTCACGTATAGCATCAATAGGGGGATTAGTTACTTGCGCAAAAAGCTGCTTGAAATATCTAAACAACATCTGCGGCTTATCAGATAGAACAGCAAGAGAAGCATCCGTTCCCATCGAGCCAATTGCTTCTTCTCCTCGTTCCGCCATTGGTATAATTACTTTATCCAAATCTTCTTTAGTGTAACCAAAAATTCTTTGCCGCATATGAATTGTTTTGAAGTCAGCATTGTAAATGTAATCCGGCGTTGGCAAGTGGCTCATCTTAATCATATTTTCATTAACCCATTTGCCGTACGGTTTGCGTGTTACAATTTCTTTTTTGATTTCTTCATCTTCGATAATTCTTCCTTGCTTCAAATCAAGAATAAACATTCGTCCCGGCTGAAGTTTTCCTTTCACCGCAACATTCTCTGCGTCAACACTCCACGTTCCGGCTTCAGATGTTAGAACAACCAAGTCATCCTTGGTGATAACATAACGTGAAGGTCGCAATCCGTTTCTATCAAGAGTTGCACCGATAATATTTCCATCTGTAAATACTACTGCGGCCGGACCGTCCCACGGCTCCATCATAGTTGCGTGATATTCATAAAACGCTTTTCTCTCGGGATCCATTAAATCATTCTTAGACCAAGCTTCGGGAATCATCATCATCATTGCATGTGGAAGGCTTCTTCCTCCCATAACTAAAAGCTCAAGTACAGAATCAAAAGTTGCAGAATCACTTTGACCATCCATAATAATTGGAAGCATTCTTCTCAAATCTTTTCCATAGTGAGGAGATTCCATAACATGCTGACGCGCAGCCATCCAGTTTTTGTTTCCACGCAGAGTATTGATTTCTCCGTTGTGGGCAATCATTCTAAACGGATGAGCCAAATCCCAAGTAGGAAATGTGTTTGTAGAAAAGCGCATGTGAAGCATAGTCATACCACTTTTCATATCCGGATCGGAAAGGTCTTTGTAGTAATCAATTAACTGCTGAGCGAGTAACATTCCTTTATAAACTAGCGTGCGGCTAGAAAAAGAGGGTACATAATATTTGCTTCTATCTAACTTTAGTTCGGCGCGAACACGATGATCAATAATTCTTCTGATAAGATAAAGCTTACGCTCAAATTCATTTTGGTCTTGTATTTTCTTATTAGCTCCAACAAAACACTGTCTAATGTATGGCTGTGTAGCTTGTGCGCCTTTGCCCGGAACGGATGGATCGACCGGAACATCACGCCAGCCAAGAAATTTTTGATTCTCATCAAGAACAATTTTTTCTATAAGATTTTCAACAGACTTTCTAATAATAGGGTTATGCGGAAGGAAAATTACACCAACGCCATACTTACCTTCTTCCGGCAAATTTATTTTTGTACCGGCAGTAACTTTGCGCAAAAATTCATCCGGCATTTGAATAAGAATACCTGCACCATCTCCGGTGTCCGGATCAGCGCCAACTGCGCCTCTGTGCTCAAGATTTTTTAGAATATCCAAACCCTTCTCAATGATTGCATGAGATTTTCTTCCTTTAATATCGGCTACGAATCCCATACCGCAAGCATCGTGCTCAAAGGATGGCGAATACATTCCTTTGCACTGATTGGCAGAGACCGACGCACTCAGCAATTCATCGAAAACACTTTTATTTATATCCGGCATATGAATACTCCGTTTAATAATTATTCACAGATGTGAATAAGCAATTTTATATTTTTCTTCCTTCCCACTTCTTTATGGGCTAAAGGTAAGTGAGAATTTTCAAGTAATACTAGACTAGGTTAATTAGAATAGAATGGCGCGTAATGCTAATGACAATGTCTGCCAGAGCATTTCTAAGGAGGATGGTAATATTTAATCGCTTCGTGTTCATTAATTAGTCAACGCCATAAATCTAAGCCGTAATATAAAAATCATTATGAATGATGCAAGTGTTTTTTGCAAAAATATTCATAGATGTGCATAATTATGCGCAGCCTACTTATAAGAAATAAAACAACGTTTTGTAAAGCAGATGCCAACATCAGCAGATTCTACTTCCGGATTCTCCTTCGAAAAAGAAAAGATTATCATGCTGTAGAGATAATTCTATTTCTGCACCGGGAGAAAAGTTTTCTTTTGGTTTTAAGCGTGCTATCAGATTTTTCCCATCAATTCCAAAGTGAATAAACACTTCGTTGCCCATCTGTTCAACTACGTCCAGCTTGACTTTTATTCCGGAAGAGCTGTTTATTTCATCTAAAATATTTTCCGGACGAATTCCAAGTGTAACATTTCTATCAATGAACTTTGAGAAAAGTTCTTCATTTACCGGAATTTGCAGAGTTTTATTTTCGCTAAAAAATTTCAAACCATTTTCGGCTGTAATCTTTCCGTTAATAAAATTCATTGCCGGGCTGCCTATAAAGCCCGCCACAAACCGGTTAGCCGGATTGTTATATAAACTAAGCGGGGAATCAACTTGCTGAACTATTCCATCTTTCATAACAACGATGCGGTTGCCAAGTGTCATAGCTTCTGTCTGATCGTGAGTAACATAAACAACTGTTGTTTCAAGTTGATGATGCAGACGTGCGAGTTCAGTTCTCATTTGCACGCGCAGCTTAGCATCAAGATTACTGAGTGGTTCATCAAATAAAAATACTTTTGGCTTACGAACAATAGCACGACCAACAGCAACACGCTGGCGCTGCCCGCCGGAAAGCTGCTTCGGCTTTCTAGCTAGTAATGGTTCAATGCTAAGGATTTTTGCGGCTTCGTTTACCCGTTCGTTAATTTCTTCTTTGGGAAACTTTCTGAGTTTCAAACCAAAAGCCATATTTTCAAAAACCGTCATGTGCGGATAAAGTGCGTAATTCTGAAAAACCATAGCAATGTCTCTGTCTTTCGGCGGAACATCATTCACTAATTTGCCGTCAATAAAGATTTCGCCTTCACTTATTTCTTCTAGTCCGGCAATCATTCTTAGAGTTGTGGATTTTCCGCAGCCGCTTGGACCAACAAGCACCAGAAATTCCTTGTCTTTGATTTCCAGATTTACAGACTGAACGGCTCTATTTTTACCTTCGTAAACTTTACCGACATTTTTAAGAATTACTTCTGCCATTTTTCCTCAAAGATTTAAGAAAAGAAGGGTCGTCTCAAAAGTAATTTTCAAATTAATAATCCACGAAAATCAGTTATTACTTTTGAGACAACCACAAATTATACTCTTATTTTGTTAACATCATTTTCATTGTTCTGGTATATTGAGAATTATTATCACCGCTGGCAACTATTCTATAAATGTACATACCACTAGCTAAGCGAGAAGCATCCCAAACAACTCTGTGCGTGCCGGCTGAATATGTCGTGTTTGCCAGAGTTGCAATTTCTTGTCCAAGTACATCGTAAATCTTTAGGTCAACTCTAGAAGCAGTTGGAAGAGCAAACTCAATTGTTGTTGTCGGGTTAAAGGGATTTGGATAGTTCTGGCTAAAAGCAAACTGTGTTGGAATCTGCATCTCAATTTCTTCAATATCAGTAATTGTTTCCCAAACTTTTGCTTCCACAAATTTATCGAATATCACTTTGTGCCCGGCGTTATTCAAGTGAATACCATCGCCGGAGTTATAAATGCTCTTTATAGTTCCATCTACGTTTGCTAAAGTAGTAAAAACATCAACTGCCATGTCTTTATAGGAAGCTATTATAGAGTCTTTGACTGCAATCAAATTATTTCTTTGTGTTACCGTAAAGTTTCTTGGCTGAGTTGTTGTTAACCATACTTTAATTTTTTGATCGGTTGCCAACTTAGTTATAGTTTTTAAGTTACTCATTTGCTCGGCAATGGTATAATTCATATTAGCATCATTACTAGGTAGATTAATAAAAATTGCCTTAGGTTTGTAAGACAAAGCCATTGTAATATTATTGTTTACTTTTGGTGCGGGTCTGCCAGAAGGTTGAAGAAAACCGGTTGGCATAACATCGTAACTTGTATAACCGCCAATAGCTAAATTAACTAAATACGAATTTGGATCTTTTGCCTTCATATAGTTTTTATATCTTCCTACCCAAGAACTATCAGAAGTAGTAGCACCGGTTCCAGCAGCAGTAGAAGAACCAAGTACAACTATAAGATTTCTATATTCTCCACTAATTGGTTTTCCGCCGGTCATTCTAATATCGTCGAGATAGAAAGTGCTTTGAAAATCATCAACGGCATTTTGTCCAAAGAATATTGTTTTGATTCTTGATAAATCTGCTTTACCAGGGTTTTCTTTGAACAATTTTAATGGCACTATAACTTTTGTCCATTCTTTCGGATAAATCCATTTAGTATAATTAGCTAAACTAATTTTATCTGTTTTTTGGTTGCTAAGATCTTCCATAAAAATAAAAGGCATTTGGAAATCAGCAAGTTCGGTTTCCGAAAAAATGTTTATTACTAATGTATCTTTTTGCCAAACATCTCTACCAACCCAACCGTCTCCTGCTATAGCCAATGCCCAATCGCCTTTATCAGCAGATTTCCAATTCAATTTTATAGAATTGTTCCCTACCAAAGAGTACTTTGAAGAGATTGGGGCTTTACTTCCGCTTATCAATTCGAGTGTACTTGGTGCTGTTGCAAAACCCCAGGAAGGATCGTAAAAGCCAGTTAGTGCTGTTCCATCGCTAAAGAAAATATAGTCTTGCGCGTTTGGAGTTTTTGCCGCTACAACACCAAATGGTTTTTCACTTTGAGATGAAACAGCTTGTTCAACACCGGTTAATTTAACTAAGTATTTATCTCCAACTTTAGAATTCACTTTCCAAATATATTCACCGGCAGAAGCTGGTGTTGAAGTAACTATTGAGTTCCAAGTAGCGCCGTTATCAGAAGAAAATTCAATGTTAACATTACTTATACCCTTTGCTGTAAATAGAATTTTCTTGTTTGCATTAGCTTCCCATTGTTGATAACCATTTGGAGAAACTAAAACGACTTCAGAGACTACATCAATAATCTTGAAAGTACTTTCAGAAACATCAACGATACTATCATCGTTTGCATCAGTTAATTTAATTTTAGCTGTAGAGGTTAGAACATCAGGCAAAGTCCATTCATAAGTCTTTAATGCAGCATCAACTGTAGAAATATTATTCCAAGTAGCACCGTTGTCAATCGAATATTCAATCTTAACTGACGTAACATTACTGCTATTCCACGTTATCTTTTGTTTTGTACCTCTTCCCCATTCTTCTCCTCCGTTAGGGGCAATAACAAGAAGCGTTTTAGTAGGACTTGTAGAAGGATTCTTAAGATCAAATCTTAAAACGCGATTGTTGGAATAATCTGCAACCCACAAGTAGCCATTAGTATTATCTATTGCAATAGCTCTTGGTACGTTTAAGCTTGATGGTGTAGGAGGAGCCGGAACAACTTTTGAAACAAAATCAGATTGTCCCAGAACGTAATCAGCGTCGGCACCATTAGCTTTGTAAGCACCATTTTCATAAACTAAAATTCTGTGGTTGCTTTCTTGTACTAAATAGATTCTTCCTTCAGCATCACCCCAAACAAATCTTGTAGATCCACTACCGTTTTTAGTAGTTGTGCTAAGTTTGGTAATGAAATCCGCTTGACCGAGTACGCCATCAGCATCTGCGCCATTTGCTTTTTGTGCAGCGCCATTAAATTTTGTGAATCTATTGTTGCCATAATCGCTAACCCAAAGTCTTCCATCTTGATCTACAAAAAGACCATTTGGATTTGCCATCTTTGCAGCTGTTGTAGCACTAGCTTTAGTTGTAAAATCCGGCTGACCAAGAACGCCATCGGCAGCAGCACCATTTGCTTTTGCAGCAGCATTATCAAAACGTATAACACGATGATTGTTAAATTCACTTACCCATAAGGTGCCTGCATCATCAACTTGAATTCCACATGGACCGGATACTTTTGTGGCGCTGGCGGCAGTAGTGCTTGTAGTGAAATCATCTTGACCCAGAACTCCATCGGCACTTGCACCGGTAGCTTTTGTTGATGCATTATCAAATCTCAAAACACGGTTGTTTGAAAAATCGCCAACCCAAAGTTTTCCGGCTTTATCAACATGAACACCTATTGGATTGTTTAACTTTGCTTGTGTTAATCCGGATGATACAGTTGTAAAATCCGGTTGTCCTAATACTGCTTCTGCTGCACCACCATTCTTTGCAGCCTCTGCAGATGTATATCTTAAGATTCTATGATTCGATCTATCAGCAATAAAAAGTTTTCCAGTAGTTGGATCAATTGCAATTCCATTTGGTGCATTTAATTTATTGTTTCCGGATCCGGCAGTTTTCGTAACAAAATCAGCTTGGCCTAGAATACCGGAAGCACTCATATTTGTTGTTAACGAAAACTGTTTTTTAATTTCAAAACGAAGAACTCTATTGTTGCTGTAATCTGCAACCCAAATATTTCCAGTTACGTTGTCTACACTCATTGCACGCGGTACGTTAAAACTAGCAACTGTTGCTGGAGTAAGTACTGTTTTTGTTGTAAAGTCTGGTTGACCCAATACAAAATCAGCATCAGCTCCATTAGCTTTAGCTGCACCATTTTCATACACTAAAATTCTATTGTTGTTTTCTTGAACACAATAAATCCTTCCAAAATTATCTCCCCAAATAAACCGAGTTGAACCACTTCCTGCTTGAGTGGTAGCAGAAATTTTCGAAATAAAATCCGGTTGACCTAGCACACCATTGGCATCGGAGCCGTTAGCTTTGTTAGCAGCGTCATCAAATTTTAGGAACCGGTTATTTCCATAATCACTCACCCATAATCTTCCATCTCTATCAACAAAGAGTGCATTAGGATTTGCCATTTTCGCTGCTGTTAATCCGCTTGCATTTGTTGTCAAATCCGGTTGCCCTAACACAGCATCTGCCGAAGCGCCGTTTGCTTTACCGGCAGCGTTAGCGAATTTTGTAACACGATGATTGTTAAACTCACTAACCCATAGGTTTCCTTTATTGTCAACCATAATTCCACAAGGTCCGGAAAGTTTTGAAGCGGTAGCCCCAGCGGTTCCGGTTGTAAAATCTGCTTGTCCTAAAACACCATCTGCATTAGCACCTGAAGTTTTAGAAGAAGCGTTATCAAATCTTAACACACGGTTGTTTGAAAAATCACCCACCCACATCCTTCCGATATTGTCAATATGAATACCGATAGGATTGTTAAATTTCGCCGCAGTTGTTCCAGTAGTTTTTGTTGTAAAATCAGCTTGACCAAAAACAGCTTCTGCTTTCGACCCGTTTGTGGCAGCATTTGCTGAACCCCAACGCAAGATTCTATGGTTGGATCTATCAACCACAAAAACTTTTCCGGTTGTAGGATCAACTGCCACACCGTTTGGTCCGCTTAGCTGATAATCTGAAGTTCCAGATGTTTTACTTACAAAGTCTGTTTGACCTAATACACCAACAGCAGACTGGTAGTTAGATAATTGTGCAAAACTAGTTGTACTAATTAAGACCAGGATTGCAACAGAAAGTAGCGTACGTCTAAGCATTATGACTCCTATGTTTATTAAGTTGGTTTTGAGACCGTATGCAACTATTATGTTAATGAATAACTTTCTTTGATAATTGGAATAACATTTTCAATCTATTCATATTCTTTAATCGATAAATGCTTATCAAAGTAATAACCGAGCTCTCAACTTGAATTGGAATTTTGTCACTCCTTTACACTTCCCATCATTATTCCCTTGATGTAATACTTTTGCAGAGCAAGAAAAACTACCAACACCGGAACAATTGTAATTACAGAACCAGCCATAAGCATTTCCGTATCTTGAACATGTTCGCTGCTTAAATTTGCTAAAGCAACTGGTAGCGTGTACATGTTTGAATCTGTCATTACAATTAAGGGCCAAAGAAAATCATTCCACGTTCCCATGAATGTAAAGAGACCGAGCGTAACTAGTATTGGTTTACACAATGGGAGGATTACTTTAAGATAAATTTGCAGCTCGGTAGCGCCATCCATCTTTGCAGCTTCAATCATACTATCCGGAATAGAAAGAGCGTATTGACGAATCAGAAATATTCCAAAGATGCTTGCCATGCCGGGAACAATGATTGCCCAATAAGTATTTATCAAGCCCATGTTTTTAAGAATAAGAAACACCGGCAGCATTGTAACTTGACCGGGAATAATCATAGAACTGAGTAAAAATTTAAACAAGCTTTCTTTCTTTGAAAAACGAAACTTAGCAAATGCATAACCACCCATCGAGTTTAGCGTAAGCGAAAAGAAAGTCGCACCAAGTGAAATAATAATACTGTTAAGTAAATAACGTGTAAGGTTCAGCCGGGAGAATAATATTTCGTAATGTGAAAAATCGAACTTCTCCGGAAAAAGCTTTGGCGGATAAGTGTTTGATACACCGGTTGACATGAATGATGCGGAAATCATCCAGAGAAAAGGTAAGAACGTTACCACTGCTACAAATATTGCTAGAGCAATTACTAAATATTTTTTCAGCTTAGCCATTCTTCTCCTTCTGCAATTTGAACTGGATTGATGTGCCGATTAAAATTATAACCGTGAGCATAAACGCAAGTGCGGTTGAATAACCGATGTTCCACCATCTAAACCCTTCTTGATACATATAAAGCACAATGCTAAGCGTGCTGTTCAGAGGTCCACCTTGCGTCATTACATATGGCTCAGCAAATAATTGGAAATAACCAATCATTGTTATTACACTTATGAATAAAGTTGTTGGCGCTAGTTGAGGAATTGTAATGTACTTGAACTGCTGCCATGCCGAAGCTCCTTCAATGCTGGCAGCTTCATATAATTCTTCCGGGATGTTTTGCAAGCCCGCAATAAAGATTACCATGTTGTAGCCGAAATTTTTCCAAACCACAAGTAGTATAATTGCCGGCATTGCCCAATTAGGATCGCCAAGCCAATCAACCGGACCAATACCAACAAAACCCAACAAATAATTCAGCAAACCAAACCGCGGATGATAAATGTAGCGCCAGACGATTGATACTGCAACGTGCGTTGTTACAACCGGAAGAAAATAAATTAAACGAAACACACCTTTGAATCGAATAAGTTTCGAATTAAGCAAAACTGCGGCAGCCAAAGAAGCAGCAACCGAAAGCGGTCCGCCAACCATAACAAAGTAAAAAGTATTTTTGATTGCAGTCCAAAACAACGGATCGCTGAGAAGTGTAGAATAGTTTTTGAAAGCAACGAAGCGGAGATAATCTAAATTGCCGAGCGCATAAATATCAAAATCAGTAAAACTCATTGCAAAAGCCGCAATTACCGGCATAAAGAAAAACAAAGCAATTATTAACAGAGACGGTCCAAGGAAAAGTGTTATTGCACTTAGTTTGGTTTTATTCATCATGGTTTTTTGCTCAGAATATAGCGGCGTTTTTCTAAAATATTGTTTACGTCTTTATCTAGTTTTTTAAGTGCTTCATCAATGGAAATTCTTTTACGCGCAATCGGTTCTACCATTTCCTGCTGAATCTTTTGAAACACAATCTGTTCCCATTCCGGAATTTTTGGAGCCGGTTTTGTTTTTTGAAGCTGTTCGTAAAAAGCTTTGATGTACCTATCATTTACAAATTCCGGATACTCCCAAGATTTCTTTACTGCCGGCAAAGATGAAACAAGTTTGTAAAACTCATACTGCGTTTTATATGATGATAAAAACTCAATCCACTTCCATGCAGCATCTTTATTTTTTGACTTAGCATTTAAGACAACACTAGAGCCGCCAGGCAATGAATAACCGGGATACTCGTTGTTTGGCGACGGCAGCGGCGCTGTCATCCATTTGTCTTGAACATTTTTCGGAAGTCTATTCTGAAACTCTGTAACATTCCAAGGACCGGTTATATACATCGAGAAAAAGCCTTCGCCAAAGGCTTGATAGACATTTAGAACTTGCTGCATATCGACCGGAGCTAAGTCTTCATGATAAAATTTTGTCAAGTACTCAATTGCTTCCTTAAACTCTTTGGAATTAAAATTAGCATACTGGTCTTTGTTCTTTAATAGCTCAGCATTGTTTTGGAGTCCGAACAAAATAAATGGCAGCCATTCATTTGTGGGAATGAAAAACGAGTAACGGTTAAATTTTTGTCTTATTTTCTTAGAAGCTTCGTAGAGTTCCGCCCATGTTCTTGGCGCTTGATCGTAACCAACGGCCTTTAGAATATCTGTTCTATAAAACATAACTCTGGTATCAACATACCATGGTATTCCGAAGACAGTCGAATCAAGAACGTTTGTATCCCAGATGCCGTCAAAAAATTTTTCTTTTGAAATAACTGATGATCTGGAAATGAATTTATTCAAAGGCTCGATAGAATTGATTGCTTCGAATTCCGGTATCCATGTATTGCCAAGCTGAAACACATCCGGCAGAGTTTCGCTGGCAAATGCTGTAATTAGCTTTTCGTGTGCTGCAAGCCATGCAATTTGCAACACTTTTACTTTGATGTTTGGATTTTGCTTTTCAAACTCCGGAATAAGCTTGGTAACCATCTCCCCTTCAACACCCATCGCCCAAAAGTTAATTTCAATCTTATCAGACTTCTGCTTTGAACAACTAACCGATAAAACCAAAAGAGCAATAGCGAAATATTTCGTCCTCGATAGCTTCATTCTATTTAATCACTAACATTTTCTTGGTGATGGTGCTGGCATGAGTTGTTAAGCAATAAAAGTATACACCACTTTGTAAAGACGCGCCATGGCGCGTCTCTACGTTAAATCTAACCTTGTAATTGCCCGGTTGCTTGATTTCATTAACAAGTGTTGCAACTTCTCTCCCTAGTACATCATAAACTTTTAGTGTTACGTTTATCGTTTCCCCTTTCACGTTTGACGGGATTGTGTAGCTAATCGTGGTTTCTGGATTGAACGGATTGGGATAATTCTGTTCTAATGTAAACTCAGTTGGTATACTTTCTTCTTCATCAATTTTAGTATCCGGGAAGAACAATCCTTTTCCACTGGAGAAATCTAAAACCGGCGCAATCTCCGGCGAACTCATGAACTTCTTCCAAAGAATTTCCGAACGGTAATTTTCTATCATTCCAACAATAGGCCCTTGATCAATTGCTAAGTAGCCATCACTAAACCAGAGCTTGCTGATATTAAACGCATCTTTAAAACCAAAATCTCCCCAAAGCTCTGCTCCGTATGTTCTATAAAAATGTTTAAGTGCGGCTATAGATTCCTTAGGTGTATAAGGCATTGCAGATAAAGCAGCGGTTGGAGAGATTGTTCCATTATCGTTGTTAGGTTCGTGTGCTGTATAGCCAACACCGGGAATCGAATAGCTCGCTGTTAATCCCCAACAATCTTCATTATAACCGGCAAACTTTTTAGGATTGGCAATGCAGTAAGCCCGGTTTACTAATGTTTGATTTTTGTTATGCACAAAGTAGTTTGTGTAAAGATCTCTTTTGTTTCTAGGGTCAAATCCTATATATGAGTAATGTGTCCAGAACAAAGAACCGCCATAGTCAGATCCAACATATAAGGGAATGTCATATTTAGTACGGTACTTTGAAATCGCTCCGTTGTTTCCCCAGCCACCCTTATAAAAATCCAGAGCATTAATTGTTGGAGCTTTGGTTGGCGAAGCTACGGCAAGGATATACGCAATTTGAGTTTCATTCCATCCATGAAAAACATAAGTATCGCTAAAATTAAAACCCATTGTGGGGGACCAATTCCAATACAATCCGGTTGTACCGTTTCTGTAGAAATTCCAGTCAACTTCTTCCCAGACTGTTTTAATGTGCGCTCTTGTTTGAACTTCCTCAATCGTATTATTATCAAAGTATTGCCGGGCTGTTAACAACCCTTCGATTAAGAAAGCAGTCTCAACAATATCGCCGCCGTTTTGTTGACCGAAATTAACCACCTTACCCGTTGTACCATTTATCCAATGGGGTAGAGCGCCGTGAAAACGCTCTGCCTTTGTTGCAAGAAATGTAGTAATCTTTAGCATACGCTGGGCGCCTTGTTCGCGGGTAATAAAGCCACGTTCAACAGCCGCAACAATTGCCATGATTCCAAAGCCGCTTCCGCCAATAGTATTTGTTACATCGCTTTCATTCGGATGCCAGCGTTCACGGGTTAATCCGCTGTTCGGATCGCCCCAATCCCAAAAATATCTGAATGTTGCACGCTGAGTCATATCAAGAAATTCATCATCTGTCATTATATGAGTTGTAGCAGAAACTTCCGCACTAAGAGAAGACTCGTTTCCGGAATTATCATAAGCTGAGACCTTATACCGCGATGTAACACCAATGAAGCCTATCCAATCCCAGTGGAATGAACGATTCTTCTTAATGGTTTTGGAAAGGACAAACGAAGACCCGTTGAAAGTATATACTTTGTAACCGGCCAGATCTGATTCCAAATTGTATTGCCAAATTACATCAGCGTGCAATTCGTAACCGATTGCTTTAACTCCGGCTGGCGTGGCTGGCGGTGTTGTATCTTGTGCATTAACTGTAGCGGTAAGCAAAATCAGCAGCAAAAAGAATTTCTTCATTATCAGTCCTTTTAAGATTTAGTAAACAACTTCTATTGCAACAGGAAACTCTTTTACCTTTATTGTACTGTTGGTAAAGTTTGCAGATTCCTTTCCATTAATAAAAACTTTCTTCGGCAGCTGCTTGCCGTTGAAATTCTTTATTACAATTCCACCGCTTGGAATTTTTGCACTTCCATTCAGATTTATGTTATAACTATCATCCTTCTTTTTTATTGAATAAGAGATTTCTCCGAAATAAGTCGGGAGATTTTCGATAGACATTCCTTCCGGCGAATCAATCCAGTCTTGCATTAATCCGGCACCAACAACTAGCGATGAATCATATTCGTTTTCATAAACAAACATTGCGCGCATCGAGTTAATGAAATCCGAGCCAACCCAAGTGTGCGGCATATCGCCGATAAAGCGCGGCAGTCTGCGGTTCTTCCAGACAACTTCTGCCCAATGATTCCATCCCAGCGGACGCTGATCATTTAAAAAGTAACTAGTTAACCAGTGTGCGCGTTCAGGCTGATCAAGAAAAATGAATGAGCCAATTGTGCGCACTTCGTAAGGAGTATAATTCACCCAATCAGTTTCCGGCTTAGCCCGGGTTTGCGTAAAGTCCCAATATTTGTCAAAAGTATTTTGAAGTAAATCAGCAGGAAGATTCCCTCTTTCGTTGCAAGGATAAAGTGAAATGGTTGTTGATGTAGCGTCAAAATCTCCAAGTTCAACACAACCGGGTATATAATTTATTTTATGTTGTTGAGTAGTTAGCTTAATCGAGTTGTAAAGATTCTCTTTAAAATCATCGCGGATTTTCTTGAAGCGTGCAGTTTCATTTTCATCGCCTAAAACTTCCGCAATTTCTACTGCGTCTTTCAGTCCTTTCATTCCGAAAAAACTATCCCAGTAAGAATGGCGCGGTTTATCGCTGTAACCTTCGTGGGAAATAGACTCGGGCAAAATTCCGTAATAAGCGCGTAAACTATCGCCGCTATTCTTGTAGTAATCTGTTGAACGCTGATCTATCAAACTTTTCATGTAATCAACCGCGCGTTTTACATTTCCAAATTTGGATTTAAGCCAGGTTGTATCCTTCGTGTAATTAAAATATTGGCGGATCAGATAAATAAATTCTCCGTGGCTGTCATTTTCCGGAACCGGATCGGGACCGCGTCTATCAACAACGCAAGGAACTTTGCCATTATCAAACTGATTTGCAGCGTACCAATCTGCAAACTCGCGAACCTCCTTAACAATTCCGTTTTTCAGCAGTGCTGAAGAAGTTAATGCGCCGTCGCGAATCCATGACCGCTCATACGAACGTGAACCGGGTTGAATTCCAAACTTGTCTCTGTTAATTAAAATGTTTGCAAGGTTTGTTCGGATAGTATTAACAATCTTATCCGCAGAAGAAGGCAGATTAAATTTGATATGAGTGACTTTATCATTCCAGAATTTCTTTGTTTCATCAAACTTCTTCTGGACATACTTAGCGTCTGCTTTTTTTAAGTCTTTTGGTTCATCATAGAAAGGAATTGCTACGTAATAAATTTTTTCTTCTTGTGGTTGTAATACAAATGAATATTTAATTACAGCAGAAGCATGGCCGGTATTGTCTTGAACATTTTTTCGAGGGGGCAGCTTATCTTGCGAAATAAAGTTAATTACTTCCCCGTCATTAAATGAGGCGGCACCAATTCCAGTTGGCTTTGAAATTGGAATGACCACCTTTTCATTATTGACGATAATTTTGTTCTTCTCAACTTTTATAGATTTTACTTTTGCAGCTCCGCCGGTAATATTTAGCCATTGGTAATAGGGGTTAACTTGAAACGGACGCAATGCCAAATAAAAATTACCAACTTTTTCTTGTTTACTTACATTCTTCAAGGTGTATTGTAAATAAAGCACCGAAGATTTATTTGCCTCACCAGTAGCAAACGCTTTCACCTCAAGCTGAATATTACCGAGCCATTTAACTTTTGGAATCGGCAAATAATTATTCTCTAACGATTGAATCGTCTGCTGATCATTCCATGTAACAAGCTTTCCATCAACAAAAAAGAACGGCTCAAGAGAGAAGTTAGACTTATCAACTTCAACCATTCCTTCTTCATTGATGAGCGCCTCCTTAACATCGGAGTTAACTCCGGTGATAGTCCAATAAGATTTTTCTTCATTGAAATAGCGGGGAAAATATCCGCGCGGAAAATCCTTAGCAAGATTTATAAAAAAGCGGTTTGGATCTGCAGAATATTCACCGTTCAGAATTTCTAATTCCCTTATAGCTATTCCATTTTTTGAAGAACCGCTTTCCAAACATAATTTTATGTAGGCGGCTTCATATTCCGGCAGTCTGATATAACTTGTATTTGCGTTATCCTTTTCAACAGAATAGACTTTTTCCCAAGATTTTTGGTCATCGGAAATCAAAACGGAAAACTTTTTAGCAAAGTTCTTAGCATCCCAATTAATCTTTAAACCGCCAAACTCTTTTCTTCCATTAAGGTCAAGAAGAATTTCTTGTTTTTCCTTTTTATCACTTGTCCAGATTGTTTCTGCGTTTTTATCGTTAAGATTTTTTACTTCATTTAACGATGAAGAAGCGGAAACATTTATTTTAGAAAGATCACCGCTGGTTTCGGCTGTCGGTTCAAAGTTTAGTACATCTATATAAACTGTTCCCTTTCCACCATTATAAGAAGCAATTGTAAACTCTAGCCGGTTTGTCTTCCGCAAAGTTTTGTCTGTCGTTGGTCCCCATGCAAATTCAATTTTGCGTTTCTTAATTGTATACTTCTTCCACTCGAGGGGAAATTCATAGTTACGGTTGTTGTACCACCAAACATTTTCTCCGCTTTCATCTGCAAGTTTGAATTCAAGATTATTATTCGGGGATTTTGCTTTGATGTAAAAAGAGAATTGAAAGTTTTCCGGAAACTCGATTGGAATGCTCTTTTGAATTCCGCCGTAGCCGGATCCCTTTGTAAAATTGTAATCAATGCGAATGCACTTGCCTTTGAATCCATTTACAACTGAAGTTTTTAATTCAACACCATCGCTGGCAAAAATTTGCCATCCGTTTGTTGAATTAAATTCATCTAAAACTTTGCCTTGAGCAAAGATTTGAATTGCCAACGACAACAACACAAGAATAAGAGCAACAATTTTTACCACTTTTTCTCTCATTTGATCCCTTTAATAAGTTGGGATTTTATTTTTTCAATTGTTCGAAGCCGAGAATCTTCAATCCTTTCTTTACAATTTCATCCTTCATAAAATACTTCCAAACAAAACCGTTATAGTAGTTTTCAATCATTATAACAATTGGACCTTGATCTAATCCAATCGAAGCAGTATCAACCCAATTTACTGTTGGATTGAAAGAATCGACAAAACCATGTTTACCCCAAATGCCGGCACCACCGTATTTGTCTTGCAAATTCATCAAAGTAGGAATGCAAATTTCCGGTGCAAACGGAATAGAAGCACCGGATGCATAAGCAGCAATTGTTCCATCATCAAATTCTGTTGAATCGAGCCCGGATGAACCGCGCGGCGAATAACCATAAAACCTTTTTCCCTCTTTAATCCCTTCAGGCCCATCACTTGCAGAAAAACCCCATGAAAGCGAATCGTAGCCGACCCATTTCATTGGATTAACTATTGCGTATTCTCTATTCACAAAAGTTGCGCGGCGGGAATTTTCTGCATAATCAATTCCCTTTTTCTTCATGTAAGAATCAACAAGTCCGTTTGGATTGAGCCACAGAAAAGAATTTTGATGAGCAAATAGCGCTGGAAAAACTACGTGTCCATAATCTTTTGTATAAGGCTCGCGCCATTGATATGAACTCAGAAAAGACCCATAAGCTTCTTCGGGATTTGGTAAATCCATTCCGGCAGCAATAACATATAGGAAAAGTGATTCTGTATAACCAAACCACCCAAGCGGGCTAAATCCTTTTTCATCCCAGCCCATTGTTATTTGATAAGGCATTTTTTCATTTGCAGAACGAACCCAGAATTTCCAATCTGCGCGTGCTAATAACTTAGTCGCAAAATCTCTTATCTGTTTTTCTGTTTCGTTGTTTTCGGTGAAATAATTTCTGGCAAAGATCATCCCGCAGAAAAGAAAACCACTATCAATTGAAGAAAGCTCACAATTCCAAAAACGCTGTCCGGTTTTCATATGAATGAAGTGATAGTAGAAGCCCTTGTAGCCGCTTGCAAGTTTGGCATTGCTTTGCTCACTGTTCCAGAAAAAGTTTAACATATTGTGTGTAAGCTTTGCGGCTTCTGCACGCGTAATCCAACCTTTCTCTGCGCCTATTGCCCAAATTGGAACAGCGAACCCAACTGCTGCAATTGAAGCCGGAGATGTTTCGGTTGAACGGTCTTTAACTAATCCGTTTTCGGGGTTGATTTCATCCATGAAATACTTAAATGTGCGGTACTGAAGCGTATCAAGAAAAGTTTTTTCTTCAACACTTATTTTATAATTCAGTTTATGAAGCGGCTGATATTTTATTTCTCTCGTCTGACAGCCAACATTAACCGCAATCAATAGAAGCAAAATTGTTCTGATAGTTTTCACTTTTCACCTTTGCCCTTTCACTTTTGATTTTTCACCTTTCGTTATCCAAGAACAACCTCAACTTCTACTACACCGGAATTCTTTGAAGCCGGCACAACATTTCCGTGTACAGGTACGCCATCAACTTTAATTTCTTTTACGCCAAAAGAAACACCATTCGGGTTCGCTACATTTATTTTATATGTAACGTTTCTGAACAAACGTTTTACAGAATAACTTTTCCATTCAACCGGAATGCAAGGATCGATTACTAATCCGTTTTCCGTTGGACGCACACCAAGTATCCACTCAACCAATTCCTTTTGAAGCCACTGAGCAGAGCCGGTGTACCAAGACCAGCCTCCCATTCCATAATTCGGCGAGCCGGGTCCATCAATGTTGCCCGGAGTTACAAATGGCTCTGCAACATATTTATCCGGATCGTTTACGTAATTGTTTATTGGACTTAAGCGCGAAAATGCAGCCCAGGCATTCTTTGCATCTTTCATCATTGCAAATGCTTGAATTGACCATGTAGCAGCATGCGTATAAACTCCTCCATTCTCTCTGCGGGATGGAGCGTAGCGTGTTAGGTAGCCAATGTATTTATCCGTTTTTGTGTAAGCCGGATGGAAAAGTATTGTACCGTTATTTTTTAGTAAATGTTTTTCAACGGAAGCCATTGCTGTTTTCTTTCTTTTTTCATCTGTTGAATCGGCGATTACACTCCACGTTTGCGCATTGAGATAAATTTTTCCTTCCTCGCATTCGTTGCTGCCAATTTTAATTCCGCTGTCTTTAGTAGCGCGCCAGAACCACTCGCCATCCCAAGCATATTTGTTGATAGCCTCTTTCAACTTCTCTGCTTCAAGTAAATATTTTTCTTTCAAATCATTCTTGCCAACTTTTTTACATACGGAAGAAAATCTTTTTAGTATCAGATAGAAAAAGTGTGCAAGCCAGATTGATTCACCTTTGAATTCTAAACCAACCGCGCTTAAGCCGTCGTTCCAATCACCGGCACCAATGTAAGGCAAGCCTCGTTCACTCATGCGTGTTAATACTTTTTCAATTGCCGCAACAGAATGAACAAAGAGCGAATCTTTCTTATCAGCGTTATCGTAGTATGGTTCAGCTTCATCTAAAAACGAGTAATTATTTGTCTCATCGAGATAGTGAAAAAGAATAAACGGCAGCCAAAGTAAATCGTCTGTCATTTTTGTTTGTAGACCGGTTTCACTTATGGGATGCCACCAATGCAAAACGGTTCCATCTTGAAATTGATGACGTGCATGCAAACGGATTTGATTTTCCGTTCTTGCTTGATCGCCGTATAAATAAATCATACTATCTTGAAGTTGATCTCTGAAACCAAATGCGCCGCTTTGTTGATAATAAGCTGTGCGAGCCCATAACCTTCCGGCAACTGCTTGATAGCGAAGCCAAATATTTGCAAGCAGATTAACCGAATCATCCGGAGTGTTTACTTCGAGAGCTTGTCTATCATCTTCCCAAAATCTTTTTACTTCTAGTAAAGCAGCAGAAATTTGTTTTGGTTCTTGATAATTCTTTTTCGATTCTTCTATATATTTTTTTGCAACTTCAATGGATTTCTTTTCCGATTCAAGCGCTTCTTTATCCCCATCAATTCCCATGTAAAAAGCGGCTTCTTCGGTCTCGCTCTGAGCAACTTCCAATTTTATTCTAACTGTTCCAATCGAATCATTCCATTTATCAAGCGTATTGGAAAGATTCTCCTCTTTTAACTCTTGCGGATTTGCAAGATCGCCATATTGACCAAGAAATCTTTCTTTGTCTCCTTCGTAATCAACAATTTTTCTATTTGAAGAAATGTAACCGAAGTAAGGATATTCAACATTCCAATGCCCGCGGTCGCCGAGTGGAATTTCCCACAAACGTTTTGTAGCCAGCATTGCATTTAGCTTATCATCAAAATGAGTTTCTATAAAAGTCTTGTGAAATTCTCTATGATGATCTGCCGACGAACCTAAACACCATTCGAAATAACTATATATAGAAAGCTCAACATCTTCACTTGTTTTGTTAGTTACTTTGAAATTCCAAATCTCGAGATTGTTTTTCATCGGAACGAAAACATCAAGCTCAACTAAAATTCCTTTGTACTCTGATTGGAAGCCGGCAAAACCAAATCCGTAAACTGCTTTATAGTTTGTTATTTCTTTTTTGCACGGCATCCAGAGCGGATTCCAAACTTCGCCGGTCGTTTCATTTTTGAAGTAGAAGTATTTTCCCCAATTATCTTGTGTTAAATCTTGATGCCACCGGTTTAAGCGGTTGAATTCGGAATGTTCAAGAAAGCTAAACCCTCCGCCTATTTGCGAAATAACTAAACCATAAGTACCGTTCGATATAACATTAACCCATGGCTTGGGTGTCTTATAATTTGTGATTACAAAATCATGTCCATGATCTTCGAAGTAACCATACTTTGTTTCAAATCTCGGCATCCTTTTTCCTAACTATTTTTTAACCCAAATTTTTTATTAGAAAAACCTGCATGACCGGCAGGCAGGTTTGCCCTTCAGGCCGCAAGCGGTAAACTAAAAGGAATCAATTAATTTTCTATAATTTTGATTTATTGTTACAAACATTTTTTTCTTACTCCGCTTGCGAGGTTAACCCCGTTTGCAAAACTTTTATAACTAAAGTTTTACAAACGGCCTCCGGCAAAAAAATCATTCCTAATGATTTTTTGGGGTTAACATGAATTTCTTACAACAAGCTCTGTTGGTATTACAACCTTTTTGGCTTTGCCGTTTAAATCTTTTTGAACTTTCTCGATTAATCTCTGAGCGGCTAACTTGCCCATTTTGTCCGTATCTACTTTTACAGTGGTAAGGCTTGGATTGGAATATTCTGCCAGAATAATATCATCAAAGCCAACTACAGCAACTTCATCCGGAACCTTGATGCCTTTTGACCTCAATGCATTGCAGCAGCCGATAGCCATCATGTCGTTCGAAGCAAAAATTACGCGCGGCATATCATTGTGCTTTAACATTTTCAGAGTAGCCTGCTCTCCGCTTGCCATTGTAAATGTTCCTTTTGCCTGCCAGTACTCCTTCACTTCCAGTTTGAATTTTTTGCAAGCATCGGCAAAACCTTTCTTGCGGAGAAACGCATCATTGTTTTCTTCGGGACCGGCAATGTGACCAATTTTCCTATATCCTTTTCCCACCAGATATTCGATCAATTTATATGATGCTTTGTAGTTATCAACAGTAATAACATCGTAGTCGCCAATTTCGGAATCACCGCTTATTAAAACATAAGGAACTGTGTTTGTGCTGAGTGCGCTCGCAATTTCGTTACTCATAAACGGTGTAAGCAGAATAAATCCGCCAACAATACCGCTGTGCATCATTGTGTTTATAGATTCAACCATAGAACGGTTTTTGTGAGAACTTACAACCAATGTGAAATAACCAAACTCGTAAGCTGTCTCATCAATGCTGTGTATAATCTCTGCAAAAAATTCATCGGAAATATCCGGAAGAATCAAACCAAGCATATTGGATTTACGCTTAGCAAAATTTCTTGCAATGATATTCGGGTTGTAGTTTAATTCTTTGGCGAGTTTTAGAATTTTTTTACGTGTGGCTTCTTGCACTTTTGGATTGTCGCTTAACGCGCGCGAAACTGTAGCAATCGAAACATTCGCTTTCTGAGCGATCTGCTTTATTGTAGATGCCATACACTTCCATTATAAATGAGATGAAAACGTTTACATTGACGGTTTTAACTTAATATTCGGCTTTGGAAATGTCAACAGAAAAGTTTACAAAAGAGATATTTAAAATTAAAAAGGCGCTCATAAGCGCCTTTTAAGTAAAAAAATAATTTGCTACCTAAGAAATGCTGCAACTTCATTATTAAAAACTTCCGGTTTTTCGAACTGCATAAAGTGTCCGCACTCCGGAACCATAATGAGTTTGCTGTTGGGAATTTTTGCGGCACCGATTTTTGCAATGTCAACCGTTCTTCCAGGATTCAAAGCAGAATTTGGAATTAAATTATCATTCTCTCCAAAGAAAATTAAAGTTGGCTGTTTAATTTTATCAAGAAAATCTATTACAGGCTGATCTACCATTCCATGAACTGAGCGTGTTACCGCATAACAATAGTTCTCAAAATCTTTTGCGCCTCGCATTGCAATTCTATCTGTAATCATAAACTCAGCGTCTTCCGGCATATTGTAAAAATTGGAAACTAGATTTGCACGAATTGCCTGAGTGTTCGTAAGTTTTACAAGATCAACAGTCATTACATCTCTAAACCATTGTTTCTGTCCGCCGGTGAAGGATTCAAATCCAGCCGGATCAACTAAAATTAGTTTGTTTACTTTCTCAGGGTACTTAATAGAAATGACCATTCCAATTTGCCCACCCATAGAGTGTCCAGCGATATTGGCTTTTTCGATACCTAGTTTTCCCATCATGTCAACAATTTCATCTGCATAAAATTCCATTTGTCCCGTGTGAATTTCTTTGCTTGATTTACCATATCCGGGAAGATCAACAGCAATACATCTATACAGATTTTTCAACTCAGTTATATTCTTTTTCCAAGCAGGTGAGTAGCTGCCTAATCCATGAATAAAAATTATTACTTCTTTTGAAATCCCTTCATCCATGTAAGCCAATACCCTTCCATCGTTCAAAGTTACTTTCATAACATTGTACGGATATTTTAATTCGTCATATTCCATCTTAGTTAAATTTCCGTATGGTGAGCAAGCGGTTGCTATCCAAATAAGTGTTAATACTAAAATTATCTTTTTCATGTTTGCTCTCGTTTTTAATTAGAACATTAGCCACTTAAATGTTGTAAATAGTGTCCAAGGATTATTAGGACGCTTTGCATTTCCGCCATTTACAACATTGCTGTCATAAAAATCCCCAAGTGATAGATAAGCAGCGTGAAGTTCAATATTCATAAATACAGCAGGGTTGTAAGCAAGTTTACCATTTATTTCAAAACCGATAAAATTTCCGCCACCTTTTGGTTTAACTTGTGATAAAGCAGCAGCAATACCAATTTTACCCATCATCTTATTCGGAATAAATCCGTGCGAGAAATTTATTGTTCCGCCAAATTGACCAAGTCCCATATTGGAAATATCTGGAACGGCTGAGATGTATCTATTAACAACGTTAGCATGCGGATAAAGCAGATATGCGCCTGTACTAACAAAAATAGCTCCAGGTGAACCCCAAGAATTGCCTGTAATTACTCCGCTGAATTTTCCATCTTGAATATTATTATTATCACCTGAAGCAAAAACTAAATCAGCAGTAACAATATCGTCTGTAGTTTGACCATACTTATATCCACCGCGTACGTTTGCTGAAACACCAAAAATATCAACAGCTTTTTCATAAACACCAGTAGCAATTTCTTTCGATGCAGTGCCAATATTGGCAACTGTAAATGCATTCATAGACCATCTTCCTAAATTAAATTCAGCATTATGGTTTGCATATGTACCTATCCAGGCTACATCAGCTCTGTAAGGTTTCCCTTGAAAATTAAACTGAGCAGTTCCATTGTAATCATTTAATAAACTGTTTAGCCCTTGACCTAGAATAGAAACTCCACCTTCGCCATTTCCACGATCATACAAATACCACAAGGAAAATCCTTGGCGCCAAGTAGGCGTAATATCGAAATCAATTATTGCTTCCCATAAAGCTACGTCATCAATCTGTTGAACATTGTTTTCGTAAAGTTGATAGTAACCGGCTTTCCATCTATACCAATCATTATCGTTGCGAACAGAAATACCGACACCATCACTTCCCCAATAAGCTAAGCGGTAGCCGGTATTAAGCATTGTTCCTAACATTGTTCGGTAAGGATTGTATGGTGTATCAAATAATCTTTGCAAGCCAAGATTAATGGCCCAGCCTTTTGCTGGAATCAATTCTAGTTCAACATTTTGTGTTTGGATGTTTACTTGATCAGCAGAAAAAGCTGAGCCAAAGTTTCCGCCTACACCATACGAAGCATCGCCCCATGTCCAGTCAATTTCAAAAGATGCTCTTAGAATAGCTTTTCCATTTAGCAATTTCGGCTGATAAATAAAAAACGGAAGTAATCTTTGTTCGAAATAAAAGGCTTGTGTACCTGTAAGTGTTGTGTTAGCACTGAACAAACGACCAACTATTTGTCCTTTGAGCAAATCATTATCCGCATAAAAATTTGAAGTTACACCTTGCGTGATAAAGAATGCCAATGCTTGAAATTCATGCGGATAAGTTTCCGGTAATTTATTTCCGTCGAAGTTCCAAGCGTGCTGAGCAAAAAGCGAAAACGTTGTTAATAAAATAATTGCACAAATTTTTTTCATATCATCCTCAAAAAAAATGAGATTCGTTTCGCAGATAATTCCGAAAATATAAAGCGAGCTAAACTCTCTACCCGCTTTATAAATCAACTAATAATGAAATTATTTCTTTACGTAATTCTGAACATTCAACGCGCCAAAAGTACCGCCATTTGTGCTTCCAAATCCTTTTTCTGGTGTTGGAGCAACGTTCTGAGTGCCGCTCATTAACACAACTTCATATTTCATGGAGTTTGGTGATGCAGAAGTGTTGATTTGATAAATACCCTCGTTTGTAGCTGCAGATGGTTTTGTTTGAACAATAGAAATCTTATGAATATCGCCTGTGGCACTTTTTGTAACTGTGTATGTACCTTCATAAGCTACAATACCTTTGTTTTTGTTAACTTGTTTAACTACATAAGCATTATTTTCACTAAAAGTCGCATAAATCGAATCAACTCCACCGACGGCGGCAAAAATTGTATTGAGCAATGGGGCTACGTTTGTTCCGGTAGAAATCCAGGTTCCAATTATTGGATCTTTCTGTACTACAGGATCAGTTGTTGTTTCATCATCTTTGCATGATGTAAAGAATACTGAGCCAGCTATGACTAAGAGTAAAAGTAATTTTTTCATTTTGTTCTCCTCGGTTATTTATTGGTTTTTTGATGATTGTGAATTGCTAGTAACTTTTTTCTGTCGGTCTTTCCCGCTTCATTCTTGGGAATTTCCGTTACAACAGAAAAATATTTTGGAATTTTATATTTGGCTAATTTTCCAGCACAGTATTTAGCCGCATCTTCTTCAGTAAATTTTTCTTTTTCATTTACAATAATGAAAGCAGAACCAACTTCTCCCCATTTTTCATCTTCTACACCCAAAACAGCAGCTTCTTTTATTGTCGGATTTGTAAGCAAAAATCTTTCGATCTCAGCCGGATAAACATTTTCTCCGCCGCTGATAAACATATTTTTCTTTCTATCAACCACATAGTAATAACCGTCATCATCTTTTCTAACCATATCACCGGTGTGGAACCAGCCATCTGTTATAGACTTAGCTGTTTCTACCGGTTTGCGCCAATAACCGGGAGTAACTACCGGAGACTTGAGCCACAACTCTCCAACTTCGTTAGCGCTAAGTTCATTTCCGGCATCATCACCAATTTTCACATCAAAGTAGAAATTTGGAAATCCGATCGAACCAATTTTTCTTATTGCATCATCTTGATGAAGCGAGAATACGTTTGGACCAACTTCCGTCAAACCATAACCTTGACGAATGAAAATCCCTTTCTCATGCCAAATATTTATCAATGGAATTGGCATCGGCGCGCCGCCTACTATTGCGTACCGAACAGAAGATAAATCGGCAGTCTTAAACTTCGGAGAGTCGGACATCATTTGCAGCATAGTCGGAACACCGAACAAGATTGTTGTCTTCTCTTTTTCCATCAAATCAAGTATTAACTCGGCATCAAACTTTTGCAGCAATGTATGTGAAGCTCCACGATGCACAAATGGAGTAAATAAAACATTCCATCCGCCGGTATGGAAAAATGGCGCAAAACTTTGTGTATGATCTTGGCTTGTTAAATCCAAGCGTAAAGCTGTATTAATAGAATTCCACTGAAGCATTCTATGGTTAATTATTGCCCCTTTCGAAAGCCCCGTTGTTCCCGCCGTATATAGAATCATTACCGGATCTTCTTGATCATGGATAGTCGATAGTGGAAAGTTGTTAGTAGTTGATAGTGTGAGGAAAGAGGTTATTTCTTCTATCGTTTTCTTTATTGGAATTCCAGCTAGTGTCTCAAGTTTTTCTACTTCTGTTTTAAATTTTTTCTCGTAGAGAAAAAATTTAGGCTCAGCATCATGAATAAGTATATCAAGTTCTCGAGGAGTCAATCTGAAATTTAGCGGAACTAGTATAGCGCCGCTTTTAATGCAAGCAAATAGCAACAAAACATATTCAGCCCGGTTCTTAGAATAAACAGCAACCCGATCACCTTTACAAAGTTTCAATTTATCAATAAAGTAGTTTGCTAAAGAGTCTGCGCGCAAATTGAAATCAGAGTAACTCCATTCCATCTGAGTTTGGTGTTCACGCAGAAACAATCTGTTGGGTGTATATTTTGCCCACATAGCAAGCCAATCAAATTGATTCATTCTTCTTCTCCAGTGATCTGCTTCCCATATACAATATTAAGGCTGCAATAACGCAAGCAACCGGACTAATCAATAATGTTTGCCTCATAACTTCCGGATTTTTAGTAACGTTAAAAACGTCATTCAACTTTCCATACAACAATGGTCCTAATCCTAATCCAATTGCATTAACTACGAAGAAGTACATTCCGGTTGCAAGACCGCGTAAGTTTGGTCCGGCAATATCGTTTACATCTGCCGCTGCTGGTCCCAGCCAAGCAAGTGCAAAACCTAGTAGAATAGAGATTAGAACTAATTGTAGAGCTACGCTGGTACTATTGAGAATAATAAACCAAATTGGAATACAGAGTAATGCAATCATTACAGAGAATAACATTCTTCCGCCAACTTTTTTTGCGCGCATCTTGTCGGCAATCCAACCTCCAAGAATGGTACCGGGCAACCCGCCTACAATAGTTCCTATACCAATCCATTTTCCAATTTCAGCAATGCTAATACTTTGTGTTCTTACAAAAAAAGTTGGGAGCCAAATCGAGACGCTGTTTGCTGCAACCGCAAAGAATGCGTAGCCAAACAGGATATATCTTAGAGGAACATTCTTAAATAATAACTTCCAATCGGTTTTTTGCGCTTGTTTTGCGGAATCACGAATTCCTCGCTGAGGTTCTTTTAAAAAGAAAACTATAATTGCTAAAACTATTCCGGGAAATCCTAAAAAATAAAACGCATGGCGCCATGTGTATAATTGACTTATATAACCGCCGAGAAAAAATGCAACTCCGGTTCCTATTGCAATTGCTGAAGAAAATGTGGCTTGAACCGTTGCCCTCATTCGTGAAGGGAAATAGTCACTCAACATGGAAAGTGCAGCGGGACCTAAAGATGCCTCACCGATCCCAACCATCATTCTACAAAGAAAGATTTGCCAGAAACCTTGAGTAAAACCAGTCAATCCGGAAAATAAACTCCAGACGGTTAGCCCAAATACAATTAGATTTTTACGTGAATGTTTATCGGCAAATCTTCCGAATGGAATTCCAAGCATAGTATAAAAAATCACAAAAGAGGTGGAACCGAGCAGTGCTAACTGTGTATCGCTGAAGAGCATTTCTTTTTTTATTGGTGCAAACAATAGATAGATCAGCACACGATCCACAAAATTCATGACGTAGATTAATGTCAATAATCCTAATGCATACCAAGAATAAGCCGGTATCTTTACTGAATCACTAGTTATTGTTTTTTCATTCATAGTTTTACCATTTGAAAATTGCACTTGCAAACGCTAAGCCGCCGCCGGATCCCATAAACATTATAAGATCGCCCTCTTTTATTTTTCCTTTTTGATTTGCATCGTCCAAAGCCATCGGGATGCATGCCGAACCCGTATATCCGTAATATTCCATTATAGTATGCGCACGCTCGTGAGGAACGTTTAAGTTATCCAATGTTTCGTATATACTATTGATGTTCAATTGTGTAAAGAAATAGTTTTGTATTTGAATTGGCGAGACGTTCACACGCGTTGACAACTCATTAATCATTTTCGTCCAAGTAACCGGATTTATTTCTTTAGGGAATTTGTGGACAAACTTAAGCAGATGATCTTTTTGATCTAAAACTTGCTGAGTAATTGGCTGCTTTGTGCCACCAGCATAAATTCCCATCCAATCGTGGTATTGTCCTTCAGTATGAAGCGAACTCGCAACAAAACCTCTGGTAGATTTTTCTATTGAGGAAAGCAAAACTCCGGCAGCACCATCGGCAAAGAGAGTAACTGTTTTTTTGTCTTTCATATTTAGAAATTTACTCATTGCATATGCGCCTATAACCAGTACATTATTATACTGTTCATCTGCGCTAATATATTTTGAAGCTACATCAAGCGCGGTAACAAATCCAGCACACGCAGTGTTAATATCAAATGTTCCGGCTTTTATAGCCCCAAGTTGATGTTGAAGTACAGACGCAGTAGATGGAGAAACGTATTCCGGTGTATCAGTTGCAACTATTATTAGGTCAAGTTCATCAGCATTGACATTTGCATTAGTTAGAATTTTTTGTGCTGCCTTCAAACAAAGCGTGCTAGTTGATTCACTTTCATTGCACCATCTTCGTTCTCTGATAGTTAGGTTTTCTACCAACCAAGCGTCAACATCTTCACCCAACAAGTCATTGAAATACGCATTTTTAATAACACGTTCCGGGACATATGAACCGGTTGATTTTATGTAAGCGTTTCTCATTATTTGTTCAATTTTGTTAAGAAATAACTCCGCCATCAACACTTAGAACGGTTCCATTTATGTATGAAGCTTCTTCACTTGCTAAAAAACAATATGCATTTGCAATATCTTCCGGCGTTCCTAATCTGCCGAGTGGTGTTTTCTCTTTCATCATATTAACTACCTTTTCCGGCATAGAGGCTACCATCTCTGTTGCGATAAAGCCCGGTGCAATAGCATTTACGTTAATGCCTTTTCTCCCCAGTTCTCGAGCCCAAACTTTAGTCATTCCAATAACACCAGATTTTGTAGCCACATAGTTTGTTTGCCCGAAATTTCCATAAATGCCAACTACCGAAGTGGCATTAATTATTCTTCCAGATTGTTTTTCTATCATTTTTGGAGCAACAGCTTTTGTACAATTAAAAACACCAGTCAAGTTCACATCAATAACCTGCTGCCATTGTTCAGCAGTCATTTTCATCAGCGTTGCGTCTCTGAGAATTCCAGCGTTATTCACTAGGATATCTATCTGTCCAAATTCTTGGATTATTTGTGCAACTGAATATTCTACATCTTCCATTTTGGCTACATCCACTTTCATGAATTTTGCTTTGAATCCTTGTGATATTAAATCGGAGACAAATAAATTTCCTTTAGCTTCGTCAACATCCCAGACCACAACCAAAGCTCCTTCACTTAAAAACTTAATCACGGTGGCCTTGCCTATGCCCTGAGCTCCGCCCGTTATTATTGCCACTTTGTTTTCCAATCTTTTCATTAGTCTCCTCGTTCTGATCGTTTCAAAAATTTAAAACGTTAATCACAAAAAAATTATTTATAAATTTTAGTTCTTGCTTTAGACCATTCTTTCAAAAAATTTTCATGATGTTTTTCCATGATCTCATAGAACATTTCCATTTCGACTAATCTTAGCTTCAATGCATCATGGTTGCCAGTTTTATCTTTTGCGACTGTTAATTTTAATTGCCTAGCTAAGCGTGTGTTACTTCTGACTTGTTCAAGATTGTTTCTATAAGCTATTTCGAAAACTTCAGGCTGTATTTCGTAAAAATCTTTTCTACTTGTCGGCTGCCATACTCTTCTTATTAATCCTCGATCACGAAGACGTCTCAAGATTTGGCTTACGGGTCCTTTACTTCTGTGCAATGATGTAGCAACCTCTTCCAGCGATATAGGCTCTTGCGAGTAAATCAGAAGTGCAATTATGTGCCCCATTAGTTTACTCAAACCAAACGCTTTATATGCAACTCCAAAATTTTTTATTATTTCGTGCTTTATTTTCTCGTCATTTTTCATTTTGTATGTTTGATATTTTTGAAACGTTTGAAACATAACGTTCACGAAGTTTATTGTCAAGTAAAAAATTTTGCGAGATTTGGAGCTGAGGTCTGCTAAAAAACCTCTTTCATCAATATTTCGTCAAGTGGAGAAAAGTGTATAAATTTTCGAGTCGATTTTCTAAACAATTAAGTATTGGGATACATGGAATTTATTAACTACTTGATCGATCTTTTTCTCCATTTGGATAAGCATATAGCCGAACTGATCCAACAGTATGGAACTTTAACTTACGTGATTCTATTTGCTGTAGTTTTTGCAGAAACCGGACTAGTCTTTACTCCATTTTTACCCGGTGATTCTTTACTATTTGCAGCCGGAGCTTTTGCAGCCAAAGGTTCGTTTGATGTTCATTTACTCTTTTTAATCCTTTGCGTGGCAGCCATTCTTGGAGATACGGTTAATTACTGGATCGGTCATTATTTTGGTCCAAAAGTATTTGATATGAATATTCGGTTTCTTAAAAAAGAATATTTGGAAAGGACTCACCAGTTCTATGAGAAGCATGGTGGTAAAACTATTATAATCGCTCGCTTCATTCCAATAATAAGAACATTTGCCCCTTTTGTTGCCGGTGTAGGCTCAATGTCCTACTCCAAATTCTTCCAATTTAATATCATAGGCGGAGTTGTTTGGTGTGCACTTTTTGTATACGCCGGTTACTTCTTCGGCAATTTGGATTTTGTAAAGAACAATTTCTCGTTCATAGTTGTTGCGATAATTCTTATATCTGTTTTACCGGCTGCAACTGAAGTATTGCGTAACAGAAAAAAATAATCGCTACTTAAACAACGTAAGAATTTTTCCAACTGTTTTTGTGATTCCACGTGCAATAAGAGTTACAAAATAGATTAATACAGAAATTAGAATCATTACCGGAATCTGCGTTAATAGTTCACTCCATGGGGCATCATATTTTAGTATTGCATATGCATTCAGAACAAACGCCAGGACTAGAGAGATAACCCAAATAATGATTTCTCTTTTCAACAAGGTATTTTTAATAATTATATCTTTCATTTCATATCCGGTATTTTTCGTCTAAAGTGATTCTTTCCCTTGTCTTTGCAGCTTTCTCTGCAAGCAATGCCCAAACTGAAGCATAATAGCCTTCTCGCAGAAGTTCTTCCGGAGCTTCACCATTTCTTATATATCTAGTAAATGCTTCCAACTGAAGTTTAGTCTCATCCATCTTGTAATTGTCAGTAATAAAATCACCCTTATATTTTAGGGCAGTTTCCGGAACCCAGCTAGCGCCTCCAATTGGTATGACATCAAAGATGTCTTTTTCAATATCATTTAGCAGGTGCAAAATAGCGGGTGGTGCAGGAGGCTCTGCTGAATACACTTTATTGATTTCCAGTTCCATTGTGCCTTTACTACCAAGTATCTGTTCTTCTAAGCCGTAATGTTTGTTGCAATTCTGCGAATCATAAATGAAATTTGAGCCGTCTGCATAATCGTAGATACATGCAATATTGTCGTAGACTTCTCTGCCATCTTTCCAGAAATTTATGCTACCGTTACAAACTACAGAAATCGGATTAGCTCTGTTAACCCAATTTGCAACTTGAATTTGATGCGAGAGAAGTTCAGTAAATAATCCCGCGGAATATTCTTCATACAAACGCCAGTTAATTTTCCTTTCGAACTCAGGTTTGGAAACGGGTCTTCGCCAGTTCATAGAGCGATGCCAGAATGCACGTATCTGGGAAATTTGCCCGATCTCACCGTTATGTATTCTCTTGATAGCATCTAAATAAACCGGGCTAAACATTCGTTGATGACCAATTTGCAAGATGCGTTTTGTTTTGAGATGGGTATCGTACATCAACTTTACGTCGTCCAAATTTCTAGCCATGGCTTTTTCGCAGAACACATGCTTACCAGCGTTTAGAGCATCAACTGTTATGTGAGCATGCTCGTGCAGAGGCGTCGCAATCACAACGCCATCAATATCATTAAGCGAGATGAGTTCACGATATTCGTAAAAGGCCTTTGCTTTTCCATTTGTGATCTTAATTGCGCGTTGATAATTTGGCTCGTAATCATCGCATATTGCAACGATCTCAACATTTAATAATTCTTCAAACGCTTGCACATTTTTTAATAACGCACTTCCCCGGTCACCGATACCAATAAATCCCAGACGAACTTTATCACTAACAGATTTACCTATTTTATCTTCTCCAAATATCTTCAGCCATGGCATAGATGAAAGCACAACGGTAGAGCCGGCTGCTATTGATATCTTTTTCAGAAATTCTCGTCTGTTAATTTCGAATAATTCTTTCTGTTCCACTTTATTCCCTATTGATACAAACTTCTAAAATTGTGTAATTAATGTTTCTCCGTTGCGGTAACTTATTTTCACAACCTCAACTTCGGTTAAATCTTTTTTCACGGCGACTATTTGTTCATCATTTAGAATGAGAAGCGCTGTTGAAAGAATTTCAGCTTCGAGCGGTGATTTAGTTTTCACGCTAACGGTTTCAATTTCTTTTTTGAGCTTGCCGTTAATTGGATTAATTACGTTGGCTTTGAATGTTAGTTGACCGGAATCATCTAAGAAATAGTTACTCGATGTTGAAACCGAACCGTCTTCTAATTCAAAAGTATAAGCAGCCTTGCCGGAATTGTTATAATCGTTTACTCCAACTTGCCAAGCCTTTCCACTCGGGTGTTTTCCTTTTGTTAAAATTGAGCTTTCGCCAAAGCTAATAAAAATACTTTCAAGAGGAGAATCATTAATTAGTTTTTGCACCTTCTCAAGCGCATAACCTTTTCCAAATCCCCCTAAATCAATCTTAGCATTTTCATTTTCAAATCGGATTGATGGCACCACTTCATTGAGACGAATGTATTGCATGCAAGAAATCAAACCTGTTGTATCAGAGTCGTAGTTTACTTTATAGTAATCAACCAGCCTTCTCATCGTAATGTCGAATGCACCATTTGTCAATTCATTGTACTTAAAACAGAGCTTTAGAATTTCCAACATCTCAGAATCAACTTTAACATTTTCTTCATAAGCTTGAGAATTTATCTGCGAAACAAGACTCTCCGAAATAAAATAACTCAGCTTCTTTTCGATTCGACGAATTTCGTTTTCTATCATTCTGAAAAGCTGTTCACATATTTCTTCATCTGCATTTGGAAAAACGGCATTAAAGCGCGTTCCCATAGCAAAAAAAGAATTGTGATAAACCTTACTCATCGCATCAATCCTCTCTTAGAACTTCAATTCCCAACCCTTCTCATATTCTCTTCGCCAATATTTCATCGCTTCTTTATCTCCAACAATATGCCCTTCTCTGTCAAGATTCAAAACTCTGCCAACTTTCCAAGCAATGTTTGAAAGCTGCAAAATTGCAACTGATTTATTGCACTCCGAAATTGGTGAATTTTGCTTTTCACTTTTACGTAAAGTATTCACAAAATTCTTAAAGTGATCAACCGTCATCTTATCAATACTCAGCAAATCTTGTGTTGAGCCAGTATTCTTAACTTTAAACTCATCGATCTTCTTGTCGTCCAAACTATAAACTTCGTAACCACCTCTATCCATCACAACAGTTCCTACTGTTCCGTGTATTGCAACGCCTCTATCTCTTCCATGAATTTTCTTACCATTGCAACTCTTACCTTCCCAAGAAATCATCTTGTCGTCAAATTCGTAGCTTGTTTCTATCGTATCGTAGAATTCCCAATCATCATGAAAGTGATATCTTCCACCGGCGGAAGTAATCTTTTGGGGACGGTCAACTTGCAATGCCCATCGACACAAATCAACTTCGTGAGTTCCATTATTCAATGTTTCGCCGGTTCCATAATGCCAGAACCAATGCCAGTTGTAAGGATGCACATTATCTTTATAAGGTTTGCGAGGTGCCGGACCTTGCCATAAATCCCAATCAAGTTCTGAAGGAACCGGAACAACTTTACCAATACCGATTGATGTGCGAGTATTGCTGTACCATGCTTTCCCAAAGTAAGCTTTGCCGATTAAACCTTCGTGAATTTTTTTGATAATATCTATTGTGAATTGCGCCGAGCGTTGCTGATTACCAAGCTGAACAACTTTACCAAATTTTTTCTGTGCTTTAACAAGCATTTCACCTTCGTAAGGATTGTGACTACTTGGTTTTTCTACGTAAATATCTTTGCCGGCTTGCATTCCATAAATAGCAATATGTGCTTGCCAGTGTTCCGGAGTCGCAATCGAAATTGCATCTACATCTTTGGATTCCAGCAGCTTTCTGAAATCAACAATCTGCAACGGATCTGTATCAAATTTTTCTTTAGTAGATTTTGCAAATTTTGCAAGTTCTCGTTTATCAACATCGCAAATGTGAGTAACAAACGTGTTATCACTCATTCTAACACCTTCCAAATGAGCATAACCTCTTCCATGCAATCCTATAATTCCGAAATTAATTCTCTCGTTCGCACCAAAAATTCTTGCATAGCTTTTAGCGCTGCTTGCAAACGCAATTCCGGCTGTAGCTAATGCGGTTTTTTTCAAAAAGTCTCTGCGTGATTCATTCATCTCTTGTTCTCCAATTTTATAATTCACGGATTTTAATACTGCGGAACCAAACTTCAAAACCATGTTCTTGAAGAAGTATATATCCTTCCGGATACTCGCCAAAGTTAGACCAATCTTTGTATTTACTGAAAGCAACTAAAGCGCGCCACATCTGCGTTCCTCTTTCGTATTCCACAACTTTAAATCCGTTCATCCAATGTTCTACATGATTTCCTTTAACAATAATACGGGCATGGTTCCATTCGCCAACGTCGCTAAATCGTTTGTTAACCGCTGGAATTAAATCATATAGAGAACCAACCGTTCTGTTTCCCTTTACACCTTGTTTTGCATCTGGATGTTTTTCATCATCAAGTATTTGAAATTCGCAACCAATTGCAGAGCCTCCACCCTTGTTTAAATCCGGATCAACAAAATATTTAATTCCACTGTTAGCGCCTTCGGTTACTTTGAATTCAACCAGAAGTTCAAAGTTTTTATAAGTTCTCGTTGTAATTATATCGCCGCCGTTTTTGGATTCAAAGCCATTTGATTTCAAAGTCTTTAGAACGCCATCAGCTATTTCCCATCCGCCGGAAGGGAATTTTTCCGACTTAGCACTTCGCCAGCCTTCTGTTGTTTTGCCATCCCACAAAAGTTTCCATCCACTTTTCTTTTCTCTTTCTGATAAAACATTTGGAACGTAATTGTACTGGGGAATTTTGTTGTTAGCTTTACTTGCAAATTTTTCTGCATTCTCAGTAGCGATTCTAATGTTCTTCCAGCAAATCTTCTTTCCTTCATCAGCCTTGTTGTTTCCGATGCTGTGAACTTGCAAAGCGATAAAACCTTCGCGGGTCATATCATCTATAATATCAGAGCATGCAATTCCGTTAATCCATGTTCTAATCGAATTGCCAATTGCTTCCACATGCATTTTGTTCCATTCATTTTGCTTGAAAGCTTTTCTTCCGCTTTCATTTTCATCTAAAGTATAAAGCCAGCCGCGTCTGCTTTCATCATATATGCCGCCAGACCATGCTCTTTTAGCGGCATCTATTTCAACTTGATAGCCGTGTACTCTTCCTTCTTTATATGTTGGAATGCTTTCACTTCTTATCTGTACACCGGAATTCATTTCGGGTTCGCACTTAAATTCCAGCTCAAGAATAAAGTTTGAAAATTTTTCTTTTGTAGCAAGAAAACTGTTTGGTACGTTAAGAACAGTTTCACCTACAATCATTCCATCTTGTACAGTGAATTTTGCTTTCCCGTTAAGCTGTTCCCAGTTTGATAAATCTTTTTCATTAAATAATTTTTTCCAGTTTGTTTGAGCATTTGATAGTGAAAACATTACAAGGAGAATTATGACAGATTTAATAAGTAGTTGCATTTTGCGTGTCTCACAATTATGAAGAAGTATTTTATTCGTAGTGAAATTAAGAATCTATTAGGCAGCAAAACAAATACAAACTTTCGAACAAGGGCATATATGCCGGTTCTGCATTCACATGGTAGATTAGAAAATGTAAAGCATAGTCTTTGATTGGTAGACATTCTCTTCCAATTAAGAGCGATTATTTGTTAAATTCGCCCCGTTATTATTCACTTAATAGATAAGCAGCTCTGGAGTATAGATGAAGAATTTAGTTCTAATAGTATTAGCAGCATTTTTGTTTTACTCTTGTTCATCTCAAAAAGAAATTGAAAAACCTAAACCGGTAGAAAAGCCGGTTGTGATTGTAAAAGAAAAACTAAGAACACTGGAATTCGATTTTGTACAATTAAAATCCCCAACAAATGCTTCCTTGCGCGGAATATCAGTTGTCGATTCCTTAACAGCATGGGCAAGCGGATCTAAAGGAACTTTTCTACGTACACTTGACGGTGGCAAAACTTGGCAAAGTGGAAAAGTAAAAGGATTTGAGACACTCGATTTTAGAGATATTGAGGCATTTGATAAAAACACAGCTATACTTATGTGTGTAGATGCACCGGCTTACTTCTTTAAAACAATTGACGGCGGAAAATCTTGGAAAAGAAAATACATGAATCGCGATCCAAAAATTTTCTTTGACGGTATGGCCTTTTGGGATTCGAAAAACGGAATTGCTTTCAGCGATCCGATTGATGGAAGATTCTTTATTGTGGTTACAAAGAATGGTGGAGATACTTGGAAAGAATATCCCCAAACAAATATTCCTTCTGCCTTGAAAAACGAAGGTGGTTTTGCTGCAAGCGGTTCATCAATTTGTGTTGCCGGTAAAGATTTGGTATGGATTGGCTCGGGCGGATCTGAAAGAGCACGAATTTACTTTTCTCAAGATGCGGGCGAAAACTGGCGTGCCGTTGATGTACCAATGAAAAGTGGAAATGCTTCTTCCGGCGTATTCTCTGTTAGCTTTAGAGATGATTTATATGGCATTGCAGTTGGCGGAGATTACAAAAGCGACAAAACCAAAGACAGTAATTGCGCACTGACAGACGATGGCGGATTAAGCTGGTTTTCAAACAGTGATAGCAGACCGGAAGGATTCAGATCTTGTGTGATATGGAATCCTATTAATAAATATTTTCTAGCAACCGGCACATCCGGCAGTGATTTTTCTTTAGATGACGGCAAAACTTGGAAGTCAATAAACAACAAAAATTTTAACAGTATTGGAGTTTCGAAAATAGACGGTACTTGTTTTGTTGTTGGAGATGGCGGTGCAATTGCTAAAGTGATTACCAAATAATTTTTTTTGAGTTAACAGCAATTAGCTGTTAGAGTATATAAACTCTTTAGAACGAGTGCTAAATGAAGCGGATCAATTTTACAATTCTGATTACCATTACAATTCTGATGAATCTTTCTGTAACCAGCAATTGTCTGTTAAGAGCTCAAACAAAAGGAAATAATCACTTTTCGAATTTTGTGATAATTGACTCTACAGATTCACAAGAAAGTATTCTTAAAAAAGCTGCTAAAGTAGTTCCTTCAAAAATTCAATACGAATGGCAAAAACTCGAATTCACAGCTTTCATACATTTTGGAATAAACACTTTTTACGATGTTGAATGGGGAAGCAAAGATTTTGATATCTCAAAGTTTAATCCTACTCAATTAGATGCCAATCAATGGGTCACAGTTTTAAAGGAAGCGGGAGTCAAGTTAATTCTGCTTACCACAAAACATCATGACGGATTTTGCCTCTGGCCAACCAAATTAACAGCACACAATATTTCGAATACACCTTTTCAAAATGGAAAAGGAGATATCGTTCGCGATCTATCCATCGCTTGCAAAAACGCCGGCATTAAATTCGGTGTTTACTTATCGCCGTGGGATATGCATGAACCACTTTACGGAAAAGATGAATACAATAAGTTTTTTGTTGCTCAGTTGACCGAACTTTTAACAAACTATGGTGAAATTGCCGAAGTGTGGTTTGATGGTGCGTGCGGTGAAGGTTCTAACGGGAAAAAACAAGTTTATGATTGGCAATCATACTATCAAACAATTAGAAGTTTGCAGCCAAATGCTGTAATTGCAATAATGGGTCCGGATGTACGCTGGGTTGGTACAGAATCCGGTTACGGAAGAAAAACAGAGTGGAGTGTATTGCCCGGCACAAGTAAGAGCCAATCAGATATCGCAAAAAAATCTCAACAACAAAAATTAGATGCGGCATTTATACCACAGAATTTGATGAATGAAGATCTCGGCGGTCGAGAAAAAATATTTGCCGCATCTTCTCTTGTCTGGTATCCGGCAGAAATTGATGTATCCATTCGAAATGGTTGGTTCTATCATGCTAAAGATGACACTACTGTTAAATCTCCCAAGAAACTAGTGGATATATACTACAACTCCGTTGGTTTGAATGGAGTTTTGCTGTTAAACGTTCCTCCGGATAAAAGAGGTTTAATTCATAAAAATGATATTAATGCTCTACGCGAAATGCGAAAGCAACTGGATGAAACATTCAAAACAAACCTAGCAAAAGATGCAATAGCGCTTACTCACAATTCTAAAGAGAATTCATCCCTAAATAATATTCTTGATGCTGACTTAGAAACATACTGGATGGCTTATGAGGAAGACTCGCAAACAATGGTTGAATTAACTTTCGGCAAAGTTCAGAATTTTAACTGTGCTATGCTCCAAGAAAATATATTGATTGGACAACGAATTGAGAAGTTTCAACTTGATTATTGGAATGGGCAAGCTTGGAATACTTTTGCAGAAGGAACAACAGTGGGATTTAAACGCCTGATTCAGTTTCCAACAGTAACAACAGCAAAGATTAGAATAGTTATAAAAGAAAGCAGATTGAACCCTACACTTTCAACTTTTGGTTTATACTTATCGCCGGATTTAAAATAATTTTTTATTTCTTTTTCGGTTTACTACGTGATGGAATTCCAACACTTTTTCTTATTCCGAATTTATCTCGCAGTTCAATCAATTCTTCTGTTTGCTTTTTGTCTAAGGTTGTAATATTTCCTAATTGCTTAGCAATAAATTGAATCTGAGAAGCATGTTCCAGCGTTTCCATTTTATGATATGCGTCCAGCACATTTTTCCCCAATGTTACCGCACCATGATTCGCCAGCAAAAAAGCATCATAATCAAAAACATATTTCGAAATCTTCTTATATAATTTTTCAGTTCCGGTTGTCCCATATTCAACCAAAGGGATTTTCCCTAGAACTATAATGACTTCCGGTAAAATCATTTTTTTTAATGGAATACCCGCAACAGCAAAACCAGTTGCATATGGAGGATGAGCATGGCATACACTATTTATATCCGGCCTAGCTTTATAAATCTGCAAATGCATTGCCGTTTCCGATGATGGCTTTCTTTTACCTTCGAGTATATTTCCATTTAGATCAAGTATAATCAAATCGGTAGGTTTCATAAATCCTTTACTAACGCCGGTCGGAGTAATCAGTATTCTATCGCTGCCAAGTCTTGCACTTATATTTCCATCATTGGAAGCAACATAACCGCGAGAATAAATTCGCATGCCAACCTCAATTATTTCCTTTCTAATTCCATCGTCTGCGGTTCGAGCCATAATTAACACCACTGATTTTTTTTGAAATATTTTGGACCTTTTTTATAGTCAGCTACTTTAACATTCCAGTTCAGATATTATTTGTTTAATAAGATGTACCAATTGATCGCGGGTAAATGGTTTTGAGAGATAATGAGTAAAACCTTGACTTAAAAATTCTGTGCGATCTTCCGACATTGCATAAGCTGTTAATGCGACAATAGGTGTGTACCTATACTTTTCAATCGTCTTAATTTCTTGAGCAGCTTCAACTCCGCTTTTACCCTTCCTCAAATTAATATCCATAAGTATGATGTCGTATTGGCCGGTTTCAGCTTGTTTAACTGCATCAACGGCGTTACTTGCTTCAGTTATTTCGCAAACTTCAGCAAGCATTTGAGAAATTGCGAACGAATTGATTTCATCGTCTTCAACCAACAGCACATTACATTTTACTAAAGCTTCTTCCGTTGAAAGGATTTTCTTATTAGCACCAGTACTTTTACTAGTACGAGGATTACCTTGTACCAACTCATTCAGTGGCATAGTTACAATAAATTTTGATCCTATATTAAGTTCACTTTCTACAGTAATCGATCCATTCAAAGCATCAACATATTTTTTTACTATGGTTAGCCCAAGTCCGGTGCCCTCAAAGTTTCTTCCTTTTCCTTCACTTACTTGCCGAAACTCTTGGAAAATAATGCTCAACTTGTCCTTTGGAATTCCAATTCCGGTATCTTGAATGGAAAGTCTTAATTCGGTTTTGGATTTTTCAAGTCCCACAAACACCCCGCCTTCAACTGTAAAACGGATGGCATTGCTCAGAAGGTTATCAATAATGGTTTTAAGGAGATCATTATCTGTCTTTGTTGCAAACTCAGTGCATTTGAAATCTTCTTTGATAAATAATCCATGTTTGCCGGCAAGTGACTCAAATAATTTGATTTCTTCTCTGATGAACTCAATTACTTGAATTGTAGACAAATTCGTTTCAACTTGTTCAGAATCGATTTTTGAGTAATTCAGCAGAGTATTAAGCGTGTCTAGTAATCTGAGGCTGCTTTTATTAAGCATCAGAATTAAATCTTTTTTCTTGCCTTCAAGTTCGTGTGATAATTGTTCCGAGATACCAAGCATTCCAACCAAGGGAGTTCTTAGTTCATGACTCATATTAGAGAGGAAATTGGATTTAACTCGATTCATTATTTCAGCATTATCTTTTGCCTCTTTCAGTTGTCTTTCTATGTTTTTTCTTTCTGTAATGTCTTCTTGAACCGCCAGCAAATGCAGTATCTTGCCATCGGAATCTTTTACAGATGATATCAAAGTTGATTCCCAATAAATCGATCCGTCTTTACGTTTATTTAAATGTTCACTTCGCCATTCCTTTCCGGCGTATAATGATTTCCATATTTCCTCAGAATCAATCTCCGTCTCCTTTTTATCATTCAGAATCCTTAATGTTTTTCCAACTAATTCATCTGTGGAAAAACCGGAAATCCTTCTGAAACCATCATTCACATATTCAATACTGCCTGCAGAATTTGTAATTACAATAGACGCCGGACTTTGTTCAACTGCTTCTCTAAGTATTTGAAGTTGATCTTCAAAATGTTTACGCTCAGAAATGTTTCTTACTGATACTAACAACCTATCATCTCCGGCAATGTTTACTCTTGCCATACTAACTTCAGCCCAGAAAAATTTCCCGCTGTTTGTTTTTGCCATCCACTCAAACGTCTGGGGCCCCTCATGTTTAGCTTTCAACATCCATTCTGCTGCTTCCTTCTGAGTATAAGGCGATATACCTAAACTAATTTTACCAATTTCCATTTTTAGTGCTTCGTCACGTGTTAGTTCAAACATTTTTTCCATTGTGGCATTAACATCTAAGATTGCTCCGGTATTAATATCGTGAATAAATATAGCATCGCTCACCGAATTATAAATAGTCCTGAATCTCCTTTCGCTTTCTCGTAAAGCATTTTCTGCATTCTTACTTTCGGTGATATCCTTAACCGCACCGTAAATACCGATAAGTTTATTAGCTTTTTCATCCCAAATTGGCTGAGCAAAAACCCTAACCCAAAGTATTTTTCCATTCTTGTTAATCGTTCTCACTTCAGAAACAACTTGTTTCTTGTCGAATAACAAATCCATGGCAGCATCATCTAAAGCGTGGTCTTCCGGATGCAATGCTGCTCGCCAACCGCCAATTAGTTTATATTCTTCTAAAGAATAGCCGGTCATTGAAGAAAAAGCTCCGCTTATCCAGTCGTGTACTAGTTTACCAGTTTCATCAAGGCTTGTAGTAAAGATATAATCGGAAGTAACCGAAGAAATTAACCTATGTCTTTCTTCGCTGATTCTTAATTCCTCTTCAGCCTTCATTCTTGCTTTAGATTCTTTAACAATTCCCCAAGCTTTAAAAGTATAATAGGAAAGAAATACACCCAGCCAGAAAAGAATAGAAAAAACAATAATTAGTTTTAGAGAAAAATTATAAAGCGGGGCCCCTAGTTCATCTTCGGAGGATAAGATAGCTAATGACCAGAAAGTGTTATTTAATTTTATTGGTAGATAGTAAACAATGGCCTTAAATCTTCCTACTTTCTTATCGTCTAACTCAAAACTTGTAACTCCTTCCTCTCCCTTCATCATAAGCCTTGCTAAACTTTTAGCATCAAGAGAAGAGCCAGCAGTCTCAAAAGCTGATCTTCCTATATGACTCTTGTCCACACAATAGAGTTCTATTCCTTCACTGCTTATCATCCAAGAACGTGCCGAGTTTCCGATTTTTATTTCATCGAGAATTTCTTTTGCGATCCTCTCAAAATTTAGTAGGAATGCAATGCTGCCGTCATAATTTCCATTCTTAAAAATCGGATAGTGAATTACAATCGCTTGAAACCCTTGAACTGCTTGAAACACATCGCTTATAACCGGCTGATGATCGGATAATATCTTAACCATATGTTTCTGTTTAGATATATCCGCACCAATAGATTTTGCATTGTATGGAATTGTAAAGGTGATTCTTCCAATTTTATCCGCTCTGGTTATACCAGCAATTTCATCTTTTAAAACACGAAACAATCCTTCTAGTTCATTCTGTCCCTCTTCATCCATTCTTGTTACATTTTTATCTTTCGAGAGATAGTATAGAACACTGTTCCATTTATCTATCAATTCGAAAAAGCTTCTTGCGGCTTGTTTGGCATGGATTCTTTGATGACTAACAATTTCGTTTACCTTACGTTCTCTTTCGGCTTCATAAAAATAGAAGAATAGAAATGCAAACAAAGCGAACATCAAAATAATAGTGATAAACCAGTTGCGGTATTTCATGCTTCAACTCTTGTAGTATTTTTTAAATTATATGCAGTTTATCATCGAATTTATTTCGCACTTTTAAAAACAAACTTCAATCTATTGAAAAACTTTGGAGTTGCACAAAGTGTTATTAAACTAGGATATTCTGCTTTTTAACATCACATTTAAAATCTTTTAATGCAAGTCTGAGTTTGCAGTAATGTTCTGTGACCTCTGAAATATTAAGACTTCGTCATGGTGAGCCTGCCGGCGAGTCAGACTTGTCGAACCATGACACTGCAAACTAAACTGTCACACTTCGACGGAGTCAGTGTGACACTAAATTAATTACTTACGTTACGCATGTTGTCATTCCGAATGGAACGCAGTGAAATGAAGAATCTCAATTTTGATTCAAAACGCGATTTATGGATTCCTCGCTTCGCTCAGAAAGACAATTGCTAAAACAAATACGTAAGATGAGTTAATTATTTAGAAGTCTTATTCTATTATTATTTCTCTTTTCATCTTATCATTTATAAATTAATGATGCTTTTCTAAATATTTTAGCAATAAGTTGGAGTAAAGGAATTGGAACAGCGAACCCTTCCCCGTTTATTAGAAGAAAGCTCAGTAAAATTTGCAACCAATGTTTTGATGTGGGAAAAGAATAACGACAAATACGTTGGAACTACTTATGCCGAGATTAAAAAACTTGTTCACATATTCGCTGCCGGATTAATCAGTAAAGGAATTCAAAAAGGTGACCGACTTGCTCTTATCTCTGAAGGTAGAAACTGTTGGGTAATTAGCGAACTGGGAATTTTATATGCTGGGGCGATCAATGTTCCCATTTCAACTAAGGTAGAAGAACTCTCCGATCTAAAATTCCGACTTGCTCATTCCTGCTGCAAAATGGCTATTGTTTCGCAAAATCACTTAGAAAAAATCAGAAAAATTAAAAACGATTTACCAGATTTGGAAAAGGTTATTCTTCTTGATCAACCAGGACAAATTGATTCAGATGAAATTCTGTTTGTTGATATTTTGAAAGAAGGCGAAAAATATTTATCAAACTCACAAAAGGAATTTGATGAGCGCTGGCAATCAATTTCTGAAAATGATTACGCAAACATCTGCTATACATCGGGAACTACCGCTGATCCAAAAGGAATTATTCTAACTCATCGCAATTATACCGCAAACGTTGAGCAATCATCTAAACTGTTACACGTACCGGAAAGTTATGTTTCCCTTTTAATGCTTCCTTGGGACCATGCCTTTGCTCATACCGCCGGGATTTATACTTTAATGATGAATGGCGCAAGCATGGCATCTGTTCAGCAAGGTAAAACTCCTCTCGAGACATTAAAGAACGTCCCTATTAACATTAAGGAAATCCGCCCAAGCTTTTTACTTAGTGTTCCGGCTTTAGCTAAAAATTTCAGAAAAAATATTGAAAGCGGAGTGAGATCTAAAGGGAAAGTTGCTGAAAAACTTTTTGAAAAAGCACTCAACACCGCTTATAAGTATAATGGCCTCGGTTGGGATAAAGGGAAAGGAGCTAGAAAGTTTCTGAAGCCCCTTTACGCGCTTTATGATAAAATTCTCTTCAGCAAGATAAGAGAAAACTTTGGCGGAAGATTGGAATTTTTCATTGGCGGCGGTGCTTTGCTGGATATTGAATTACAACACTTTTTTTATGCCATTGGAATTCCAATGTTACAAGGTTACGGATTAACTGAAGCGGCTCCTGTAATTTCGGCTAATGTTCCTAAAAAGCATAAGCTTGGTTCTTCCGGGGCAATTGTGGCTGATTTAGAAGTAAAAATTTGTGATGCTGATGGAAAAGAATTACCAATAGGTGAGAAAGGCGAAATTGTTGTTAAAGGTGAAAATGTTATGGTCGGCTATTGGAAAAATGAGCAAGCCACTAAAGAAACAATTAAAAATGGTTGGCTGTATTCCGGCGATTTGGGATATTTAGATAAGGATGGATTCCTTTACGTTCTTGGAAGATTCAAAAGTCTATTGATTAGCAGCGATGGAGAGAAATATAGTCCTGAAGGAATTGAAGAGGCTATTACTGAACACTCTCCTTATATAGATCAAGTAATGCTTTATAATAATCAGTCGCCTTATACAGTGGCTTTGATAGTTCCAAACAAAGAAGCATTACTACACTGGGCAAAAGAAAATAAGTTAACCCCGCATGATGCTGAGGGACAAAAAACTTTGCTAAGATTACTGGAAAGTGAAGTGACTAAATTTAAAACCGACGGTACGTTGGAAGGACAGTTCCCGGAGCGTTGGATACCAAGCGCAATAGCAATTCTTGGCGAAGGATTTACTGAACAAAATAAGTTTATGAACAGTACTCTTAAAATTGTTCGCGGAAAAATTACCGAGTTCTACAAAAACAGAATCGATTTCATGTTTACCGCCGAAGGAAAGGATGTTTGTAATCATCAGAACATGACAATTATAAGCAGACTGTGAGTTAGTGTAGAACGTAGAGTGTAGAGTAAAGAGTGAAAAAGAGGAAATCATGAGCGAGTTAAACATACCGTTTCAAGTAATTGATTGGAATACAGTTTCTAAAACTGAGTACAAAGGTGAAACCGGAACTTCTTTCTGGCAAACACTTCAATTGCCCGGCTTGCGAATTAGGATTGTTGAATATTCCGCCGGATACTTAGCAGACCATTGGTGCAAGAAGGGACACATAGTTCATTGCCTAGAAGGTGAAGTAACTACTGAACAAGAATCCGGCGAAAAGTTTTTACTTAAAGAAGGTATGACTTATGTAGTTTCCGACGAGTTAAGTTCTCATCGTTCTATTAGTGAAAACGGTGTAAAGCTGCTGATAATTGATGGAGATTTTCTGAAGCTGAAATAAGTTCAGAACAAAAAAGAGGTTGTCTCAAAAGTCATTTTCAGAGTCACACTGAGCGGAGTCGAAGTGTGATTGCTACGAAAATTATCATTTCTCGACTTCGCTCGAAATGACGTATGACCCTTTTAAGGCAACCTCTTTCTAATTTTTTCTTATTTAACTTCTTTTATAAAAATATTTCTGAAACAAACTTTTGCGTCACTATCATGATTTTGTAAACCGAAATAACCTTCCTTTGCGAAGTCTTTAATTTTTCCGCGCGGTTCTGCTTTCCAGTTTATAATTTCTTTGCCGTTTAGCACAACGGTAATTACATCACCAATGAAAGAAATTCTGTAATGATTCCACTCGCCGGTAGGTTTGAACGCTTTTTCCTTTGCCGGCTCAGCATCATAAACAGCTCCGGTTTGATGCTTCGGATCGGAAGCGTCATCTATCTGAATTTCAAATGAGTGATAGATATAATCATCACTCGTTACAAATTCCGGTACGCGCAAGAAAACGCCCGAGTTAGTTTTTGGAGCTAAGCATTTGAATTCGAGATCGAGAACAAAATCGCCATACTTTTTCTGACTGAACCAAGACAAACCCATTCCGCCGCTTGATGTCATCACGCCGGTTTTAGGATCGAGCTCAAAGTAGCCGGGACCGTAATGATTCCAGCCATGCTTTTCAAACCTTCCCCAATTATAGCTTAATAATTCTTGGAAGCCTTTGTAGTAAGTAATTCCATCAATGTATTCCAATCCTTTTTTGATTGATGGCGACGGATTATCAACTTCTTTCTGATTTTCATGTTCAATTACCAAGTAGCCCCGGAAATTTTGCAATGTTAGTTCAGCAAGAATATCGTGAATGTTAGCTTTGCCGCTGCCGAATGGAACGTCGTAAGCATCTTTGCTGCCGAACTCATTCAAATCTTTCAAGTGAAGTTCAATCATTCTGCCGGAAAGCATCTTGAGCGCATCAATTGGATTAACAGAAGTTCTCATCCAATGTCCCGTATCGCCGCAAGAGCCTATACGCGAATCCAATCCTTTAATATGATCAACCACAACTTGCGGTCTTGCATACTTAGATGGTTCCGGATGATTATGAATAGCAATGTTAATCCCATACTGCTTTACAAATTTTTCGAGCAGCGAAAAATCATCAACGCTTGGTTCCGTAACAATTGTTTGAATTCCCATTGTCTTAGCGAATTCAAAAACTTTTTTTGTTGCGGCTTCTGTGTTTTCGAATCCGACAACGCCAAAGTTTACTAACTTAATTCCGGCTTCATCTAATTTCTTCTTTGCAAAAGCAATGTTTGCTTCACTCATATCATAATTGAAAACTGCGTTTGGATCATCGCCGCCAAGTTTTTGTCCCGGATATGCTTCCAAATATTTAACGCCAAGTTCTTTTACTTTTTGAAGTGTTTCAACGAATGTAAATTTTCTGAATGTCCAGCATTGAACTGCAACTTTAAACTCACGGATTTTTACATTTTTGTAATCAACTACTTCCTTTGTTTGCTGTGCATTAATACTACTTGCCATAACTAGAACCAGAATTACTGCCAGCATTTTCTTCAAGTTCAACATGTAAACCTCTTTTTTGATTATTCAAAATCAGATTATATTTCAATAGAACGCTGATGACACGGATTGTGCTGATTTTCGCGGATCAAATCAGCGTAAATCTGTTTAATCTGCGTTATCCGCGTTCCATTTTTTTTGATTTGTATGTTTTCTTCCTTCAACTTAACAGCAATGTTTTTAATTGTGAATTTCAGTCCGCAATTAAGACTTCACTCCACGTGGATTCCACTCGCCTTTTGCTACCTTAGGAACAAAGGTGTCCAGATTTGGCGGAGGGAAAACAATTGTCTTTTCTTGTTCTGCGCTCATATATCCGGTCATTAATAATTCTGTTACGTTCAATCCGTCTTCAAAGTTTTCCATCGGGCGTTTTCCTTCGATGAATGAACGAACCATATGACGGTTCTCTACATCGTAGCCGTAAGTGTTTTCTTCGTTGCCAACTACCGGCATCAACCCAATTTCAGCATTCTGTTTTTCTACTAAATCTTCTCCAACTTTTCCTCGCACATCTCTGCTGAAGAAAACTTTGAGATCGGTATCAAGCGTGTTAATCTGCATTGAATATTCCGGTCCAAGCAATTCCATGCTTAAACGTAGGCCAGCGCCAACATAGCACCATGATGTTGACGTCTCAACAATTAATTTTTCACCGGCATCATCAACATATTCTACAACGGAGCGCGCGTAATCTTCAGCGGGACGATTGGTATAATCCAGCTTCCCGGCAGAATTGTTTTTCAAAATATCTGCGTAGTGAGGTCTTTGCCATTTCAAGTTTTCCGCGTGTGCAGTTACTTTAACCGGAGTTAATGATGTTCTCGGTTTTGTAGGATCAGTCAAAAGAAATCTTGCTACTTCAACGGAGTGGCACATCATATCATTCATTACACCACCGCCTTGCAGCGTACCTTCCCAGAACCAAGGTGAATGCGGTCCGCCATGTTCTTCTGCCGCACGCGCAAGATAAGGTCTGCCGGCAGAGTAAGCACCGCGCTTCCAGATAACCTCTTTACCGCGCTGAACAGTCGGTTCAAACAATTGATTTTCAAGATAACCATCCAATAATCCGGCACGTTTAACAAGCTCAACCATTTTCTTTGCTTCGGCAACATTTCTTCCAAGTGGTTTTTCGCAAGCAACGCCTTTTAGTTTTCCTTTACCCGATTCAACAGCGTTTACAATTTCTTCCATCACTTCAATGCGTGTAAAGTTTGGAGAGCAAATCCAGATTGCATCAATGCTTGGGTCAGCAACCATTTCTGTAACCGAATTAAATATTTTCGGCTGTCCAACATTTAACACTCTTGCAAGCGAAGCCGCCTCTTGCGCTCTTTCGGTATTTCTATCAAAGATTCCATTTATATCCGCATCGCGCACAGAAACCCATGAACGAATATGAAACTGCGCATTAAACCCGGCGCCAATCATTCCAACGCCAATTCTTTCTGCCATTAAAACCTCCACTATTATGAATAGATTATAAATTTTCTTTCACTACATTCAAAAATCGTTTTAATTTTTAGATCACAACCTTACAATCCTACGAATGCTAAAACCCGTAAATCGGTTTACCTTGAAGAACTTGTTTACATTTTTACTTATAAACGATTTGTGTAATAATATCCCTTGAAACAGAATACGATTTGTTTCCATGCTTAGTTTTTTCAAATAGGTAATAAGAGTGTTCATCCATAATTATTAGTTGTAATTGGGTAGTATCAGAAGATTCATAAACATATTTTTGAAATTTTGATGTTGGATGAATGTTTGATGAGAGACTATCTTTACTAATCACCGTACTAATAAATTGTAGATTATTTCCCAAAAGTAAATTCGTATTATCTGTGATATTACTGTCCATAATAAGATTTGCTTGCCTATTTCCTAATATCATTGAGCCATAAATAATATTAAGTACTAGGTAAATAATAAAAATTGGGTAAAATATATTTACACCTACCAAAATATTTTTAACAATATACTTGAGGTTACTTAACATAAATCCGACAACAATAAACAAAGGATTACAAAACATTAAAGTAGTCATTACAACATCCGCTTTAGTGTTTAGTCTGTAAATAGTAATAATTGTGGCAGTTGAAAAAAAAGCTAACAAAAAAAAGATTAGCTTAAACACTTTTGGTAAAGCTGCTTTCAGTTTATCTCTTCTACCAAATAAATAACCTAATAATAAAAGCGAAAAAAGAAAAGTCGGATATATTATTCCAATATTTGGATACTTTTCAAAACTGCTGTAAAGATTTGGCGTAAATGAACTAAAGCCAAATTCAATTAGAAAAGCTTTTGAATAGAACCAACTTATTGCTAATGAAATAAACCCAAAGAATGCTGTAAATACTCCAAAATATGTCAAATATTTTGCTAGTTCAGAAAATACATTTAGTTCTGTTTCATCGATGTTTCTTTTTCTTTGATTTGATAACTCCATTTCAAATTTCTCTTGTTGTTATATATAACTTGCAATTACACAGCTTTCTTATCCACTTCCTTATCATTAAAGAAAATTGCGAAGAATACCAAAACTACAGCCGCTAGAATTGCCGGAACCCACCAGAAATTTTGCCACTGCGCTAAAGCTTCTTTGCCGGTAGCAGTAATCATTCCATTAAATAAATATCCGGCAACGCTTAAAGCCGTCGCTTTGAGTAGCGGATTATATTGCGTCTTTGCATTTATCATAATTATGCCATAATATTGACATAGATAAAATAAAGAGTATGAACTATGCCAATAATAAAACCTATATCAGATTTAAGAAACAAATCAAGTGAGATTTCAAAACTTGCTAACGATTCTAATGAACCAATCTATATCACCAAGAATGGTGAAGGTGATCTAGTTGTCATGTCAATGAATCATTATTCCAAGATGCAACTCAAACTTGATTTGCTTTCTAAACTATCAATTGCCCAGAAACAAAAGTCAGCCGGTGATACTGGAAACAGTCTAAAACAAGTAATGTCTAAAATCCGGACAATGATAAATGAGCAAAAATAGTTTTAGCATTCGACTTCTAAGTATCGCAGAAGAAGATTTCACTGAAATAATTTCTTACTTAGCTGCTGATAATACAAAAGCCGCTGCAAATCTCGCTGACAAAATTGAAAAGAACTTGGAATTACTTGCTAATAATCCTTTATTAGGTAAATCTCCAAGCGACTCTGATCTTAAACTGCTTGGATACCGATATTTGATTATTGAGAACTACCTAATTTTTTATACAATAGAAAAAAGAACAATTCAAATTCATAGAATGCTTCACGGTGCGCGAAACTATAAATCACTTCTACTTTAACCATTTTCTAGCAACATAACAATAGTTATACTGCTTGCTTATCCACTTCTTTATCATTAAAGAAGATTGCAAAGAAAACTAAAACTACAGCCGCTAGAATTGCCGGAACCCACCAGAAATTTTGCCACTGCGCTAAAGCTTCTTTGCCGGTAGCCGTAATCATTCCATTAAATAAATATCCCGCAATTTGAGAGCCAATCAACATTCCTAAACCATAAGTAGCAAGCACAACAAAACCTTGCGCTTGTCCGCGTATTTCGTTTGTGGCTTTCTTATCAACATAAATGAAACCGGCAACAAAGAAGAAATCGTAGCAAATTCCGTGAAGAATAATTCCGCTTAGAATCATCCAAACAACCGTATCCGGCGCGCCGAGAGCAAATAACACATAACGAAGAACCCAAGCAGCCATTCCGGTTAAGAGCATTTTCTTAATCCCGATATAAGAGAATAACAAAGGCATAATCAAAATGAAAAATGCTTCCGACATTTGACCAAACGACATTTTGAAAGCCGGGTTTTCAATTCCGCTGCCGTTAACAAACACCGGAGCGTATGCGTAATAAACAGAAAGAGGAATGCAAATCAAAAACGCACTTATTATAAACACAATAAATGGTTTTGTGTTTAACTGCTTCAACGCATCAATACCAAGAATTTGACGCGCAGTAACTTTTTCACCTTTATTTGATGGCGGTGTATGAGGCAGAACAAAACTGAAGAATCCCATAAGTACGCCAAGAACACCGGCAATTTTAAGTGGTATTGCAGTTTCATCAGCGCCTAAAACTTTGCTCACAAAAATTCCTACAACAATCCATCCAATTGTTCCAAACACACGAATTATCGGGAATTGTTTTTCTTGGTTAGTCATGTGATGAAATGCCAAAGAGTTTGTTAGCGCAACCGTAGGCATATAACATAACATATTGATAAGAAGAAGTATGATAAAGAAAGTCGGTGATGCATTTGTTCCTTCGGCAACAAATGGCGCAAGAAACATTGCAAGTCCGCCAACAATGTGAAGGACACCTAAAACTTTTTCTGTTGCGAAGTAACGGTCGGCAACCATGCCGAGGAAGAAAGGAGAAACAATTGCAGCTATTGGGCTAACTGTGTAAGCCCAGTGAATTACATGCGACATTCCGATTGCGCCCATGTAATTACCAACAGTTACATACCAAGCGCCCCAAATGGCATATTGAAGAAACATCATAATAGATAAGCGGATTTGAACATTCATGCAAAACTCCTTTAACGAATAGATGATTTATTTAATAACCTAAAGGAAATTTATATAGCCTAACTGAACTGCCAAATCTTGTTGCTACATCACTTGGGCAAATATATCAAATTTGGTTTAAGACAAGAAGAATGAATTGCATTATTAATGAATTTTAAAATTTTCAGTTATTCCTTCATTAAAAAAAATGAATGGGTAAAAAGATATTTATTCCCGTTCCACAATAAACTTATTTTCAGCCGCGCTGCAACGCCTACATTTTTCTCAAGAAAAGTTTGGGTTCGAAAAGTATTTTTAGATAATTTTAGAATGTTAGTGAAAGCCTTGTAAACCAATAACGGAAATTTCATTACAAACTTTGGTAAGTATGAAAACAGCTTTCTTACATAAGCCTTCCTCTGTTTATTCCAAGCCGGCTAAATTTCTTATTAATGAATAATTTCCACTCACTCAAAGAGAATAAAATGGAAAAAGAGAAAAAGATTTCACCCGAACAAAGCAATCAAATAAGCAGAAGAAAATTCATAGCTCAAACCGGAATGGCTGCTGCTGCGTTTACAATCTTGCCGGGCGGTTTATATGGATTTAGCAGAAAGTCCCCCAATGATAAATTAAATATTGCTGTTGTAGGCATTGGCGGGAAAGGGAATTCCGATGCACGCGCTTGTATTGGAGAAAATTTAGTTGCGTTCTGCGATGTTGACGAAACTATGAACCCGCAGCTAAAAATTGATTTCCCAAATGCTGTTTTCTATAAAGATTATAGAGTAATGCTTGAGAAGCAAAAAGATATTGATGCCGTTGTTATTTCTACTCCTGACCATACTCACGCAATTATAGCAATGGCTGCCATGAAAGCCGGTAAACATGTTTTTGTTCAGAAGCCGTTAACACACACAATTTATGAAGCGAGAAGATTAGCTGAAGTTGCGAAGGAGAAAAACCTTGTAACTCAAATGGGTAATCAAGGTCATGCGGGCGAAGAAGCCAGATTACTTAATGAATGGATTGCAGATGGTGCTATTGGCGACATTAACGAAGTTCACATTTGGACGAACAGACCAATCTGGCCTCAAGGTGATATTAAACGCCCTACGGAAACTCCCGACGTTCCAAGCACACTTGATTGGGATTTATTCTTGGGACCGGCTCCGGTTCGTCCGTATCATCCAAGTTATCATCCTTTCAATTGGCGCGGCTTGTGGGATTTTGGAACCGGCGCGCTCGGCGATATGGGCGCTCACTTTATTGATCAGCCATTCTGGGCTTTGGATTTAGGTCACCCGTTAACAGTTCAAGCTTCATCAACAAAATTTAATGAAGAATTTTACCCGCTTTCATCAATGGTTACGTATCAGTTCCCGGCAAGAGGAAGCAAACCTCCCGTTAAATTAGTTTGGTACGATGGCGGCTTAATGCCACCCCGTCCGGAAGAATTAGAGCCGGGCAGAAAAATGGGAGACAGCGGCGGCGGCGTTCTTTTCTATGGTTCAAAAGGAAAAATTATGCACGGCACTTATGGGACGGGAGTTAGATTAATTCCCGAAACCAAAATGCAAGAGTATGTAAGACCGGAAAAAACTATTCCCCGCTCTCCGGGAATTCAACTTGAATGGATTGAAGCGATTAAGAAAGGAACAAAGAGCACAACAGATTTTTCATACTCCGGAAAACTTACAGAAGTAATGCTGCTCGGAAACATCGCAGTAAGAATGCAAGATAAGAATACAGTGCTGGAATGGGATCCGGTAAAAATGGAAATTACAAACTTGCCGGAAGCTAATCCCTTCATGCATGTTCAGTACAGAGACGGATGGTCTTTGGAATAACAATCATTAATAGTAGTAGTGTACTTTGGATTTCTTTGTGCCTTTGTGTCTTCGTGGCAAAAGAGAATAGCAGAAATTGAACTCATGCGTAACATCAGCCATTAACGAGATTTTCTTAAGAGTATAAAGAATGACATCAGAAAAAAACCTTGATAGAAGAGAATTCATAAAAGTTTCTTCAGCAATCGGCGCCGGCTTAGTTCTGGCGCCTTACATAATTACCTCGGCTAAAGTTGATAAGAACAAGCCTCTCAATGTTGCATTGATTGGATGCGGCGCACAAGGACAAGCTCTCGTTAATGCTTGTTTGAAAATTCCGAATATCAAATTCAAAGCTGTATGCGATATTTGGGAATCCTACAATCAGCAAAGAGTTTTTCGTCTGCTCGAAAAGTATGGGCATAAACTACGCGCTTATATTGATTATGAAGATATGCTGAATAAAGAAAAAGGTTTGGATGCTGTTTTAGTTGCATCACCGGATTTTTGGCACGCGCAGCACGCTGTTGATTGTATGGAAGCCGGCTTGCATGTTTATTGTGAAAAGGAAATGTCTAATACTTTAGAAGGCGCAAGAAAAATTGTTCAAGCAGCTCGCAGAACAAAAAAACTTTGCCAGATTGGCCATCAAAGAAGAAGCAATCCTTATTACTTGCATTGCTACCGCAGAGTAATTAATGAAGCCGGTTTACTTGGCAAAATTACTACGATTAACGGACAGTGGAACAGAGCTGTTCAACCAGATAACGGCTGGCCTGATGGAAAAGGAATTCCGTTAGCTACATTAAAAAAATATGGTTTCGAAAACATGCATCAGCACCGCAACTGGCGCTGGTACAGAAATCTTGGCGGCGGACCAATTGTAGATTTGGGCTCTCATCAAATTGATATTTACAGCTGGTTCCTAAACGCGAATCCAATTTCGGTTATGGCAAGCGGCGGAACTGATTATTATGATAAGAACACTCATCAATGGTACGATTCTGTGTTGGCAACATTCCGGTACAAAACCAAGAATGGTGTTGTAAGAGCTTTCTATCAAACTATAACAACAAACAGCAGTCAAGGTTATTACGAAAGCTTTATGGGAGATGCCGGTTCGTTAACAATTTCCGAATCTGCCGGACGGGTTGGTATTTACAAAGAACCCGCAGCGCCAAGCTGGGATGAGTGGATAAAAAAAGGAATTGTTGAATCGCCGACTAGCGATGCGCCAGCAGCAGCCCCTTCAGTAGTTTTGGATGCAAGAGAAACAGTCGCTCCTCCTAAACATACTTTGCCTGTTAAGTTTAACGATCCATATCATAAGCCTCATCTTGAAAACTTTTTCAATTCAGTTAGAGGTTTGGAAAAATTAAACTGTCCGCCCGAAATTGGTTACGAGACCGCTGTAACAGTTCTCAAAGTGAATGAAGCCGTACAAGCTAAACGGGAAGTGAAACTCAATCCATCAGATTTTAGAATTTAGCCATGACCAATTTCTCTTCAACCTCCAAGAACGATTCTAAAAACAAACAATTTCCTTTGCGAGCTTTGCGCAGCCTTAGCGCTCTTTGCGTGGAATATTTTGGTAAGAGAATTTTTAGAACCGCCTACTTGTTACTCTTTCTCACCATCTTTTTTGCTGTTGGTTTAACATTATTTACACAACAAAATAAAATTGGCGATTTAAGAGACGGAAGCAGATCAGTTCCCGTTCACTTAATAAAATTATTTGATGCCGACAGCGTACTTATTTTGAAGAACGACAATCCGCTTCTTCCCTTCTCAACAAAATACACTTGCGGCGAATGTCACTCCTATGAAGTAATCAACAAAGGTTTTCACTTCAACGCATCTAATCCAAAAGTTAAACCGGGAAGAAAAGGTGAGCCTTGGATTTATGTTGATTGGAGAAACTTAACAGTAATTCCGGTTTCGGAAAGAAAATGGAAAGGAACTTACGCTCCTTCAGTTCTTGGAATTTCTTCATTCAAGTTTTTGGATTTGTTCGGCACACATTATCCCGGCGGTGGATTTGGTGAAACTGACAGCTTACAAAACCCAGATGATTTCTTCCGTTGGGAAGTTTCCGGAAAGCTAGATGTAAACTGTCTCGCTTGCCATGATGCAAATCCCGAATATGATCCGGCTGAATATTCCGCGCAAATGCAGAAGCAAAATTTCAAATGGGCTGCCGCTGCTGCGAGCGCTATTGCCGAAGTGAAAGGCAACGCATCCAAGATGCCCGATAATTTTGATGTTTACAATTCTCTGACTTACGCCGATATTGATATGCGCACAACTGCGCCGCCAAGTATGACTTATGATAAAACAAAATACAACGACAACAACCAAATATTTTTTGATATAACTAGAAAAGCAAAGAAAGAGCGCTGCTACTATTGCCATTCCAGTGTTACTTATCAAGCTGAAAATTATAATCAGTGGGATGAAGATGAAGATGTACATCTTCAAAAGGGAATGACATGCGCCGACTGTCACCGCAACGGAATCGATCACGATATGATTCGCGGATACAGAGATGAGGCAGCCGATAAGAATAATTTTAGAGTTGCGTCATTTTCTTGCAAAGGATGCCATTTAGGAAGCGGCGATGCAAAGATTGGAAAGAATGGCGCTCCGGTTCCACTTCACAAAGGCATTCCGCAAATTCATTTTGACGAGCTTGAATGTACCGTTTGCCATTCCGGTTCTTTGCCTAATGACATAAGCAGCTTAGTAAAGACTTCACGTGCGCATAAGTTAGGAATTAGAAAATCCAACAAGGAAGGAGATTTCTTCCCGCACATTCAGTCTCCGGTTTATGTAAGAAATGAAAACGGAATGATTGAGCCGAACAATTTGCTCTGGTCCTCTTTCTGGGCAATGAAAAATGGTGATAAGATTACACCCCTTTCTATTGATGAAATTGCCAATTCTGTTTCCGGTAGAATCAAGCTGGATACTTTACTCAATTACGGCAAGTGGCATTCAATTAGCGACAGCATGATGATTTCGGTTCTCAAGAAATTAAACGGAAGTTCTCAAAAGAAGAATACCAGTTTTGTTTATGTAACCGGCGGAAAAGTAATTGAGCTTGATGGAACAAGATTAAGAAAGAGTGAACATGAATCCAGCGCAGCGTACACCTGGCCTATTGCGCATAGTGTCCGTCCCGCTTCTCAAGCTTTGGGTGCTGCCGGCTGCGGCGACTGCCACTCTGCAAGTTCCAATTTTCTTTACGGTGAAGTTAATGTTGAATCTTCCCTTAAGTCTGAAACTGATACTTTAATTACAATGACCAAGTTTGAAAACTTGAACACAGCATATCAGAAAGCATTTTCATTTTCATTCTTTTTTAGACCGTGGCTTAAAGGGATTATCATCATCTCTTTCATAATGATTCTCTTTGTGTTCTTAATTTATTCCGCGAAGGGAATTTTGGTTATAGCAAGAGAAGCGACAAAAGATAAAGTTTAGCGAGAGGTAAGTTTGATTTTCAGAGTTGTTTCAATAATAGTAATAGCAGCAGTCCTTGTTTATCTCTTCAGAAAACTGAAGCCTCACAAGATTACTCCAAAGAATGTTTGGCAGTTTACCATAGATGATTTCAAGGAGAACCTTGTAATTGTCTGGCGGATTAAAGCCGACTCATTTTTCCAAAAGGCAAAATTAATTACAGTTCATGTTTGCGCGGCTTTGTTTGTAATACTTTTTATAACCGCATTCCTTCCGGTAGTATTCGGCTATCATATGAGCGGATTGTTTATGATGATTCACGCTTCAACTGCACTACTGGCAAGTATTTGTCTGGTTGCCTTTGTTTTACTTCTTTCAAACAGCAATCAGCTCTCTTTAGAGGAGCTTCAAAAGTTAGCCGACGATTACAGTCAGAAAAAATCGCTGAACTCCCAAATAATGCTTAAAGTTTTGTACTGGCTGATAATCTCGTTGATACTACCGGCAATGCTGTCAATAATTTTAATGCTCTATCCATTGTTTGGAACTGACGGTTTAGAGTTTTTGGCTGATGTTCACCGCTGGTCTGTTTTGCTTCTAACTATTTGCGTAATTTTTGTTCAGTACTTTAGGATAATTATAAAAAAAGAAATATTGGGCTAAAGCCCTTACGGAATAGGCTTTGCTTAACCCCGCGCTTAAGCGTGGGGTTACTGGAAATAAAATAATTATGGACTTTAGTCCAACAATACATTTTATGTTGATAATGAATACAAGAGGAGTTTAAAAATGTTCAAGCGCAGTATCTTACTATTAATAGTTGGTGGATTCATACTTTCTGCAAATTATAGTTTTGCTCAAAGCAATAAAGACCTTGCGCCTATTAAACTGGATTTACCCAAGCCTATGTTTGTTGGTACGCCTACTAATTTAGCTGTTCCAAATTTGGAAAAACCTCTCGGCAAACCAAGACCTCCGTTCTACGCTCCAAAGGGAACCGAGAATGTTGCACTAAGAAAGTTAATTACAAGCACGGATAAGTATCCGGTAATTGGTGAAATTTCTTACATAACTGACGGCGACAAAAATGCTGCCGAGGGTCATTTTGTTGAACTCGGACCTTTCGCTCAGAACATTGTAATTGATTTACAAAAAGATTACAACCTTTACGCAATTGTTGTTTGGCATTATCATATGCAAGCAAGAGTTTATTACGATGTAATCGTTCAAGTTGCCGATGATGCAAAGTTTACCAAAAATGTTAGAACTCTTTTCAACAATGATATTGACAACAGCAGCAAGCAAGGCAAAGGAAAAGACATGCATTATGTTGAAACAGCCGAAGGCAAATTGATTGATGCAAAAGGTGAAAAAGCCCGTTACGTTCGCTTGTTCAGCAAAGGAAGTAACGCAGACGACTTAAACCACTATATAGAAGTTGCAGTTTACGGTAAATAGCAAATATTACCTTTCTAAGAATGGCGGTATAGTTTTACTATCCGCTATTTTTTTATTGTGTGTCTTCATCCGTGTTTACCGGTTGGAAGAAAAGCCGATGCACGTTGATGAAGCTGTTCATGCTGTTAAGTTCGGCTACCTACTAGAAAACAATTCTTACCGCTACAATCCGGTTGAATATCATGGTCCAACTCTAAACTATTTTTCCTTAATTCCCGCCTGGCTTTTTGGCGAGAAAAATATATCCGAAGTAACCGAATCAACTCTCCGCATTGTTCCGGTTTTAAGCGGACTAATTTTAATTCTGCTTCTCTTATTCCTAAAAGATTTTGGAAAAGAATTTCTACTCACCACTTTTATTCTAACCGGATTTTCTTCACTCATAGTTTTTTATAACCGGTATTACATTCAAGAATCATTGCTGGTAAGCTTTAGTTATTCGGGAATAATTTTAGGTTACAAATTTCTGAAGACTAACAAGCCGTTCCTTCTCATACTTTCAGCAATTTTCTTTGCGCTTGCATTTGCCAGCAAGGAAACATTCATATTTACTGCTTTCGCAATCATTGTTTCGTATTTCACATTACGGTTTATTAACCGCAATTCACCGCATGTTGTTTCGGTAAAGCTGAACTTGATAATTATGTTCGCCGTAACATTTGCCGTTACAGCATTACTCTTTTTTACCTCATTCTTTTCTAATCCGTCCGGTGCAGTTGATTCACTGCTTACGTTCACTAATTATTTTACTAAAGCCGGAAGCAATACGGAACATATGCAGCCATTCTATTATTATTTCACTCTGGTTTCATTTGCAAACATAGACGGAATATTCTTCAGCGAGTTAATCATAATCATATTCTTTGTGTTTGGTTTGTTCCGCGCATTTCTTAAATCCAACGCTAAATCAGCAGGAATAAAGTTTATTAAGTTTATCTCACTAATGACTTTAATCCTTATCGCGGTTTATTCCGCTATACCATACAAGACTCCATGGACAATGATGTGCTTCTGGCAAGGAATGATTTTGGTAGCAGCTTTTGGTTTTGCCGAGATGAAGAAATTCATTCCAAAATTTAATTGGAATATTCTGCTTGCATTTATTGCAGTTTTCCTTTTCACACAATCTTATTTTAATTCTATTGTTTATTCATCTAATCCGCAAAACCCTTTTGTTTATTCACATGCCGGAGAAGATGTAAAAACCATCGAACAATTTCTTACAAAAGTAACTGCAGTTCAAAGTAAATACCTTAGCACGCCGATTTATGTTGCGGCTACAAAGAGTGATTACTGGTCCTTGCCATGGTATTTGAGAAAGTTTAAGAAAACTTCATGGAATGATAGGATTACCAGTGATGTTTATAAATTCCCAATTGTGTTGGCTTCGCCGGAACTCGAAAGTGAAGTGATTGAAAAGCTTTATTCTTCACCTCCTGCCGGCAAAATACATCTTTACGTTCCTCTTTTCGATAAGAATATGGAAATCCGTCCGGGCAAAGAAATGCGCGGTTATATTAGGAAGGATTACTTTGACAATTATCACAATGCTCTTTCCCGTTAAAGGTGTGAATTGCAAAATAATTCACAAATAAAAAACGCTCATCATTTTACTCATGTTGCAATGGCAACTTTGTTCGATCTGATTATTGTGCACGAAAACAAAGATTACACACAGCAAGCCGCTTGGGAAGCAATTAAAGAAATTGACCGGCTCGAAAGCGAGTTAAGCAGATTTAAACCAAATAGCGACATCTCCCGAATAAACAATTTGAGAATCGGGGAAAGGATTGTTCTCGGCGCTGATGCCTTTAACTGCATCAACAGAAGCATTGAACTACATAAGAAAACTCTTGGCGCATTCAATATCGCTTGCGGCTCTCTTCTCAAATGTTGGCTTAATCCCGATTACTCTCTCAAGAATCCTAATGACGATGAGATTGAATCAGCATTAAAGAAATCGCGTATCGAAAACATTGTTTTGCATCCGGAAGATTTCTCTATTGAAATTCTAGTGGAAGGAACAATGATTGACCTGGGCGCATTCGGAAAAGGTTATGCTATCGATTCTGTTGCAGAAATTCTAGGCGAATGGAATATCGATTGTGCACTTCTTAGCGCCGGAAGAAGCTCAATTAAAGCTATGGGAACACCGGAAGGTTCTTTAGGCTGGGATATTTCAATTTCCAATCCGGCTGATCAAAATAAAGTTATCAAAACATTTTCACTTAATGATATTTCCGTCGGCGCTTCCGGATTAAACAAAGGCTTTCATATTGTTAATACAATAATAGGGAAGCCGGGAGTAATGAAAACCGGAAACTGGGTATTTGCTCAAAACACGGCGGACGCTGATGCTTTATCAACCGCATTTATGATTTTGAATAATGAAGCGATTAAAAAGATTACTGAAGATGATAAAAATATTTCCACGCTTGTTATAAATAAAGAAGATTCCGGCGTTCTTGTTGTTAATGAATTCGGCTCGCTACCCCGTTTAGCTTAATCAATTCTCATAAGTTTTATTCTAATTATATCAAGCAAAACTTTCCATGGTGTTTTAAGCAAAGTAATTCTGCTGTCTCTATCGCAGCTCCATTCAACGGGAAATTCTTTTATTTGGTATTTATACTTTTCAGCGCGCAGAATGTTTTCCGCTTCAAACATAAAACCGTTTGTACGCAGTTCAGAAAATAATTTCTTGGCGGCTTCCGATTTATATATCTTAAATCCGCATTGAGTATCTGCTAGATGTTTAGGAACACCAAGAAAATTAGTTGCTAAGAATCTGATTACTGAAGAAGTGATCTTTCTATCTTTCTCTTGAGATATTTTGATTACTGAATCCGGAAGCATGCGTGAGCCGTGCGCAATATCGCATTCGTTATCAGCAAGTAATTTTAGTCCGATTAAAAGATTACTGAGCGGAATAGTCGCGCCGGCGTCGCAATAAGCTGCATATTCCCCTTTTGCTTCAAGAATTCCCCTTTTAACTGCATAACCTTTACCGCAATTTTTCTCATTCTTTATTACACTCAACGTAATACTGATTCTTTCTCTTGCATTATTTACTTTTTGATAAGTTAGATCAGTACTTCCATCATCAACAACAATTATTTCGCCATTAATTTTCTGCTCGGCCAAAAACTTATCCGCAAAAAGAATATCCCTTTCGATTTTCTTTTCTTCATTGTAAGCAGGAATAATTATAGAAAGTTTCATCAATCTTTTACTTTGTTTTCTCCCTAGTAAAATAATCAAATCGGCTTACTTTCTTCGCTCACTTTAATATTTCTACTTCCTCCGGTACTACAAAAAGCATAACACAGCCGGTTCTGGAAAAAACCGAATGGGTAGCGCCGGGCGGAGTGTACAAGTAATCTCCCGCATTTAGCTGCGTTGGACCAAAACGGACTTCCCCTTCCAAAACAAATACCTCTTCACCGCCGGGATGATTATGGTTTGGATATGATGCACCGGCATCAAACTTTAACATAAACGTAGGTGGTCTTTTGGTTACTTCATCAAAACGTAATACCTTAACATAAATCCCGTCAGTCTTTACACTTTCTTCTACTAACGGCTTCCAAGCCAGCTCGCTACTTTTTGTATGTTGAAGTGACATTTTACTTCTTTTTCGTAAATGATGGAAATTAATAACAGTCTTTAGGTTTTCAAAAATATCAAATCTTTACTTCAACATAATCATCTTTTTCGTTTCTATAAAACTTCCGGCTCTTAGCTGATAGAAATAAACTCCGCTTTGTAAAGACGCGCCATGGCGCGTCTCTACGTTAAAACTTTGCTTGAAAAAACCGGGTTGCTGATATTCATTTACCAATGTTGCAACTTCATTTCCTAAAACATCATATACTTTTAGACTTATTTGGCTTGCCGCTTGTACCTTGTAGCTAATAGTAGTTTCCGGATTAAACGGATTTGGATAGTTCTGCATCAGTTCGAATCTG
>JAZDFQ010000011.1:0-7918 GCA_043807765.1 Ignavibacteriota bacterium | reverse complement strand
GCAGTTTCTAAACTTGTGGGAAATGTTAAAAACAATTCTCCGGAATTATTAATCGAAGATACGCCTACAACTTTATTTTAAACTAAATAGTTCTACCGTACCAATCTGATTTTCAATTTCTTAATATTACTAAGGCACTCTGGCGCTTAGGTACTCATTTTTTCTCTGCTCACGTCTTTCTAATTTTCTCCACAATCTTCTCTCCGGTTCTACCAACAACATAACCACCTAATCCAATTTGCAATAAAGTCCAAGCTTCATTACTTAATCTAAACTTCAAAATGCCAAAACTATCGCACACAACAAGAACAAGGAATGTAAGCATTGTAATCGGCCGCCAATTACGTTGCAGCCAGCTTTGTCCTTTCGCTTCAGCTTCCACAATCCGTCCTTGAGAATCAAGAAGCTTTGCTTCATACTCTAAAGCTTTACCAAGAAACTCATTCTCAATTTTCGTCAACTCATTTTAAAACTATCCTCTCTCAACATCAGATGTGGTGAGCTCATTTACCAAATCTGTAGTTTGTCTAACATCACTGCTTATAGCATGCTATCCTTTGGGAATAATCTAACACTTCGATAAAACATCCTATAATCATGCCCTCAAATATATGGTGTAAGAAAGATGACAGAGCACAAAGAAAAGCACTTCAAATAACAAATTGCTTTAATTATCTTTTTAATTTATTTTAATAGAGAATCCAATCATTAGTAGTTGCTTATGTCTATAAATAAATGGCCTTGTATACCGGATAATTTCTCTAGCATATTACCTGGCGATTTACCATATTTTATTCAAGCTGGGGCAAATAATTCAGTCGGCAGAGCCACTTCAATAATTGACTCGTATGAAATGAAAAGAATCGATGCATTTGATCCATTTGAGAACTATGCAAGCTTTTGTAAATATTTAAGGAAAGAATGTACCACTGAGGGCAATGGGCATAGTTTCAATGAAATTTGTACTAAATGTGATTTACTTGTCGCAAAAAAATTAACAGAAGTTGCTGAAGAAAAAGAAAAAGACGAACCTAAATTATTTCGATATAGATGCTATATGGGTTTAGAAGAGATTGCTGCTATTATTACCATTGGTAGAAAAAAGTTTATGTTAGTAAGTGGTCAGTTTCTGGCTCCTGATGGCTCTGATGATATAAAAAATATAATTCAAATCTTAGGAAAAAGAGGTCCACTACCTTCTGAAATAAGTAATGAGTTACAAAATTCAATATTACAATATAATCTTAATGAAGAATTGTGGGTCTCTGTACAAATAGGTGAAGTTGATAAAGTTAATTTGATTTCAAAAATTGACCTATTAGATAAAGTTGATAATAATTTTATTTATAAATTTTTGAATGAAGCAAGAAGAATACAAGAAATAGGTAGAAATTACTACCAAATGTCGAAAGTAAAAACTGAATCCGAAATAGTTGAAAAATTAAATTGTGCGCTTAGAAACATTTCACAAGATGATGAACAAAAAACTTGGGAATCTGTCTCTAATATTCTCGAAATCCTAAGAAAGGAACTTGATCTTAAATACGTTGCTTTTTTGTCAAGCAAAAATGAAATATCTGACACCATATTAACCCACAAAGCCAATTCAAGTTTAATTCAAATTGATGACAATGTTAAAAAGAATTTCCACTTTAATTGGAAAAAAGCAAATCTAAAGATAAACGGTGAAACTAACATTCCAGTTGACTTCAGAGATTGGTCAAGTATAAATTTTTATGATAATGATTCATTAAAACTTGGCATTAAAGGAATTAGCCATCCTTTTAATGATTGTATTTGTATTATCCCATATGCTATACCACATGGACCTTATGGTATTTTAATACTAGGACCTAATAACAAAAATATAGATTTAACAATTTACAATGAATTTATCTTTCGGATTTGTCATGATGTTGTATCACGACTTCTTACATTTCAACTTTCATTTAAATTGCGTGAAGAAAGGACGGATTGGGAAAGGACCTCAAAATTAACTGGTCATAGAATTCGAGCCACTATGCAGAATATTAACTCACAGTTAAGAACAATTGAGGCGGTTAAAAATGGCGAGAAAGGTTTTACAGATTTAGATCAAAAATTAGCCGAGAAGGATTTAATACCCGCCTTTCAAGAATTACGTGAAATTAGTTATGCTGCTGAGTCAAATGTAAAAGGTGCGCTTGATGTTAAAAGTGCTGGAAGAAAACTAGAATCTCTTTATATAATTATTAAATCTGCCATTCAAGCACAAGAAGACCTAGCTGAAGAAAACGGAGTAGAAATACAGTGTAATGATTTTATTCAATCTTTTCCAGATTTATGGGTAAATACTACACTGATGCGACAAGCCTTTATTAACTTAATAAATAATGCTATAAAGTATTCTTATCCTCAACCTGGCGATAGAAAAAGGATATTGAAAATTCAACCGGTATCACAAATGTTTCATAGAAACATGGCTGAAATTGAAATTGTTAATTTTGGTCTAGGTATTAAAAAAGAAGAACTACAAAATATCTTTAACTGGGAAATAAGACTTCACCGCGGATCACCTAAATTTAGACATATTTATGGAAAAGGTATCGGGCTATGGGAAGTAAAACATATAATTGAGGGGCATGGTGGCCATATTAAAGCCGAAAGTTCGCATTTTTCAAAAGCGCAAGTAGATGATACAAACATAAATCAATGTATTACTGTTTTTACCGCTTCAATACCATTTGGTTAAAATTAGATTTAAGGAATTTAAGTATGATCAATTTACTTTGGGTTGAGGAAGAACAAAATTCTTTGAGGTATGAAAGAAAAATTGTCGAGAGTCTTGGTTGGAACTTGACACAATCATCAACTATTGATGATGCAAAAACAAAGCTAATGTCTTCGAATTTTAATCTGCTTATTTCCGATTTAATAATGCCTATTAATGAATTCGAAAAAGAAAGAGGATTTGTTGATGTAAATGCGGGTATTAATTTTATAGAATGGGTTAGAGATTTTAATGTAACTAAAAAAACACCATCAAATGTATTAATTGTAATAATTTCCGCTGTTATCAGTCCAGAAACTAAAATCAAAATTGTTGATAAACTTGTTCCTCCAGAATATTATTTAAACAAACCGTTAGTTGAAAAAGATTATATGGAGCTATTAAATACTATCGGCTCTATTCTTTCTTAATCTTATCATTTTTAATAATTGGTTATAATTTTCAAAAAGAGGGTAAGTATCGTGTGAAAAAAACTAATAACAATGATATTACAAATCATTTATCGAGCACTAATGTTGAACGGCTTAACAATATTGTCACATATTCCAGAAATTTGTGGTCAAAGGATACAATTTTACACCCCTCTTTTACGTTGCATGGTGAACAACATTCTAAAAATGTTGAAAAAAATGTTAGAGATATTTTGGCACCAGAACATTGGGAGATTTCTAGAATTTTGAATGAAGAAGAGCTTTTCTATTTATTAGCTGCCGTATGGTTACATGACTCGGGGATGGTAGCAAAGGTAACTGATGAGGAAAAATATAATTGTACCACTGAAAAAATAGAAATTCATGATTGGGTTAGGAAAGAACATCATAATAGATCATATAAATATATCATCAAAAATGCTGATAGACTATGGCTTGATGCGACAGAAGCTAACATAATTGCCTCTATTAGCCGAGCTCATAGAAAAATTGATTTATTCCAATTACCTGTTTCTCCAAATAATGTTAGACTTCTTGGGGCTATTCTTAGGATAGCTGATGAACTAGATATAACATGTTTAAGAACACCAAAAGAATTAATGCACGAAATATGGAATTCTCTTGATGAAATCGGTAAATGGCATTGGATTAGACATTATTGTATTAAAAAATCAAAACATATCCATGAAGAATTAAAAGATGAATCTCCCGTTCTAATGAGATTAAATTTTAGTTTTATTGTTTCAATACCCGACTCAACATTCGAAGATATGTTTTGGCAAGAGATAATAAAACCGATAAAAAATGTTTTACAGAATGAACAAGTAGATGTTTTGTTAAGACAAAAACATATCACTATACAGAGTGAATTCTTTATACGCTGTACAAACTTCATAAATGAATCCCTTCCTGATGGAAATTCTCTAAATGATCTTTTTCATAAGAATCTAAGATATGTTAACTCTGCTAATGATAAAATCAATATAATACTCGATTCTTTCGGTAAACCAATTGCTAATATCCTTAAAAGTCAATTGAATGTTATTTTTAGATTAGCAGAACATTCACTACATATTGAATCTATTAAAGACTATATACTTGAGTATTTAAATGATTTACAACATTGTACAAGTAGTTCGCAAATATATTCTGATAGTGAAAAATTTAAAATGAGTTTTAAGGGTATTTCAAGTCTAATAAATGAAGAAGACATTCTTATAGACAAATTGGAAAAAGATTGGATGCGGTTAAGTGAAATGGGAAGCCGATTTCTTATCTTATTAAAAGGAAAGCCTAATGAAAAAATATCGCAACTTAGACATATAATTCTATGGCTTGGAGAAGAGGCTAGTGGTTTATATGGTTTTATGTCTACACATAAAGATAATGACGAGATTAGATTAGTCGCCTCGCATGCTCTTGTCAAATACGCAACTCACGAAAATTACGACATAATTCTTGAGGTTACTAAAGATACAATTCCGGAAATAAGAATTGAAGGAATCAAAGCGCTTAAAAATTTGTGGGGAAAAAAGGCTTATCAACGAATCGCCGAAATAATCGAAACAGACTTAGATAGCAAGGTAAGAAAAATTGCTAATGAAACATTGCAAAAACATTTGATTGAAAATAATGAAACCTCAGATATATTTAACAAAGTTAGAATATTATTAGCATATGATATTCCATTCGAAGTTCCTCCCTTAGTTGATGCTTTAGAGACTAGAAAAGCTGAAGTAATAGTTGAAACAAATTATGATAAATTAAAAACACTTGTTGAAAGTTGGAAACCGCAAGTTGCAATTGTTGAACTGCATGAAATTAATTTGAATACATCTTTAAGTAATCCTGTGTTTGAGGATTTCCAAGGAATTTTGATTGCTAAATTATTAAGAGAGTATCTCGCTGATAAGGTTTTTATAATTGCTACGTCTTTATCAAATCCTAAAATCATTATGAAAGATCTAACCGATTTGAATTGTCATTATATTCAAAAACCTAACACAGTGAAATCATATATTCAACTAATTGATACGCTACTTAATAGTTCTGATGATCATCTTTAGTTGGAATTGGAGAAATCTATTTCTATAAGTCTAATTATGATTTTCTAATTTTCTCCACAATCTTCTCACCAGTACGTCCAACTACATACCCACCAAGTCCAATCTGCAATAAAATCCACGCTTCATTACTCAACCGGAATTTCAAAAAACCAAAACTATCACATACAACAAGAACAAGGAATGTAAGCATTGTAATTGGTCTCCAATTCCTTTGCAGCCAGCTTTGTCCTTTCGCTTCAGCTTCCACAATCCGTCCTTGAGAATCAAGAAGCTTTGCTTCATACTCTAAAGCTTTACCAAGAAACTCATTCTCAATTTTCGTCAGCTCAATTTGAAGCTTTCCTTTCTCCTCATCAGTTGTTGTAAGATTGTCGATCAGATTTGTAATTGGTTTTACAATTCCACCTAAAAAATCTAACACTCCCATTTCAACCTCCTTCTTTTTCTGAATGCTTAGAGCCTGTGCTGAGCGAAGTCGAAGCACTGATTGCCGACAACTTCACATTGTAGATCTCCCGAATTATGTTCTTCTCAACTTCACTCAATTTATTATGCAGAACTTCAAACCGGGACAAATAATTTTTCTCTATGGCAGTTGATTTCTTTTTCGTCTCATCAACATCTTTCTCAATTCTCTTAATCCTAGACCAGAATAGAAAGTTGACTAAACTTAAAAGTCCTCCAATTATCCAGATGTATATTTTTTCGTTCATAAGTTTTTGATTGTATGCTCTTATCTTGCATTGGCCTCAAATACTTGGCGTAAAGAATATGAATGAGCACGGCGAAAAGAGAAAATTTTTGTCTGACCATGAGCTTGTCGAATGGGAGTTTAATTTTCTCCGCCGTGCGGATGAAATATTTAGCCAAGGATTTGCAGCCTTGACCTTTTCGTTCTTTTCTGTCAAGAGAAAAGAACAATTATCAAACTTTTTCATACTTTGTCACTCCATAAACTTTCTTAGAAATGAGTACCTCATTTCTATTCTTTTCTCCATTCCAAGAAACATGAATCCACTTCCCGAATTCATTAATCAACTGATCGAAAGAGAAGTGTTTCGGAATTAATTCAAACACCTCTTTCAAATTCATACCCGGTACGGTAAAGTCCACTGCTTTCCCCTCAAGATGTTGAGAATTGAATCTTCCGCCGACAGCAGCATTCACATTAATCGAACGAAACCCTGAACTAATAAAAATCGGGACCTTGATTATTTCTCTTAGAGGTTGAAGTACATTCACACTAAGCAATCTCAAATTTTCAATCTGCTTTTCATTCGGTTCATTCCTATAACCATTCCTCTCCGCCACTTGCGAAGTGACAAACTCTTCCAAATAGAAGTTCTTTGTTAACTTTATGCTGAGTGAAGCCTGCAGTGAGCTTTGTCGAACTGTCGATGCATTCATTTTCATTTCCTTTTATTCTTAAGCTTATGGCTTAAAGCTAATTGCTGAATGCTATCAATCCACTGTATTTCCCGGAAAGTAAAACAAGAAAACAACTTTAGAAGGGACTACCTTTTATGGGTGGGTCTCAGCTCATCGTGGTATGTGACAGCCAGATTACATAATAAAACATTATGTTTTTAATGTGACAGTCCCAACAGAAGCACATCTCAATTCCAAACCAACAACATAATGTTGCATTATATAAACTCGGCACAAAGAAATACTACTCAGCTCATCATCGCTCATTCCGGTGGCTCGTTCCTCACACACCATCATTTCACTTTCATGTTTTTATGTCGCTCGCTTCATGTCGCGTCTTCGCCGCACACATTCCACTTCGCAACACTTTCTAAATCAGCGTTGATCAGTTAAATCAGTTCAATCTGCGTTCTATTTCTTTCCTTGAATAACAAAAGAAAACAAATCACAAACATCGAGCGTTGCACTCCTTCACAATATCAATTATGTTTTCTCAAAAAGGAATTACAGCTATGTGTTCTAAATACATCTTGCTCATCGTTTTACTCTTAATCTTAATCTCATCACAATTGTTAGGTCAAAATCCCAACTTCTCATATCCTTTTAATTATTCCAGAATGGTTCACGTTTCTCGCGTAATCGATGGCGATACATTTGTTCTTTCAGATTCCCAACGTGTAAGGATGCTCGGTGTTGACTGTCCGGAAATATCCAGATACAACAAACCGAGTGAATCATTTTCCACGGAAGCATCCGAAAAAACCAGATCACTAATCGAACACAAAACAGTAAAGTTAGTTTTCGATGGAAAAGCATTCGATCTGTTCGGAAGGATCCTCGCATACGTTTGGTTGGTAGATTCAAAAGGGAAGGATTCAATTTTCGTTCAAGCCGAATTACTTAAGAATGGTCTTTCACGTATTAGTTATTACACAAAAGAAAAGCGTTTCTATGCTTTATTCTATAATCTCAGAAATACAGCAATGAGAAAAAAACTTGGCATTTGGAACGATGAATAAGAAACAATTCAATATTGCCAAGATTTTATCGAATCCTTTTATCAGAGAATTTCAATCCTATGGTTTGATTAATGAATTGGTCCTCCGGAATCTGCAAATCAAATCCGAATACTTTGAATTGCGAAAAACTCATCACCAAATTGAATCCATCTTCTTCCTCTCCGAAAAACATCATCTTTCATACGATGCAATTAATACAATTCT
>JAZDFQ010000010.1:0-33263 GCA_043807765.1 Ignavibacteriota bacterium | reverse complement strand
CCTTCGTTGGCTGCTTGGGTAAACAAATCGATATTATTAATCTTGTTGGTTCGCATCATCTTCTCTGGTTTGTTTACTCTCTTACAACGCTATTAACAAAAAAGTTTTTAAATCCTCAATAATTTTTCAGAGGTTTCTAATAGATAATAGATAATAGATAATTTGCTTGTACAGTTCAGCAATGGTGGAATGTTTAAGTGCAAGTTAAGTTTTAATACAAAAAGACACAACAGTAATTTTCCTCAATAAACTTTTCATTGTAAAAATTGCCAATATTCTTAATTATAATTTGTACTTATTCAAATCCACATCAACAAGATAAATAACGATTTCAGGTCCGAATCGTTATTTTCGTCCTCTATTAATTAACATGTTAAAACCCATTATGCTCAAATTTCTATTCTCTTTCTTCAAATCGAAGACACAGTTCAATCTGTTATCTATTTTAATATATTGTATTTAGCTCTGATGAAGTTTTAAATAGACACATCAATAGCACTTTCGAATAAAAGTCGGTGAAAAATCGTTCATTCCTCGCTCTTTCTTCGTTGTGTTCTCGTTTCTAGGGTAGATTATATTAATACTTTTTTTAAAGATGATTGTAAATAAGTGTAAGCATGCAAAAAAACCTCGAAAACAGCCTTATTTTGCTATAATCGAGGTTTTATTTTTCTATGAGGAGAGTGAGGGATTCCACTGACTCTCAAATTTGTTGCGTTTTCAGTCTATAATCGTAATTTTCTAAAAAGTTGTGACCATTTTGTGACCAACTCATTTCCAGGTAGATTGTACTATACCGTCTAAACAGTGTTTGCCTCCCCCTTATTTAGGTCTTGTCATCTATTTTTTAATTTATAATTCGTTTTGTTAATGGAAAAGATTTTACCATAACTAATTTTGAATTCGGAATTGCTTTTAGCTTCAGATGAAGTTTTGAATAGGTACGGGTATTTATATATACTAGAGAACGCTTATTCCTGTCTCACATATTCATTAAATATGAAATAGCAACTGCCCATTCAGATTTTGTTGGTGTATGAAGCATATTCACTAATACAAAATTGTTTAATGTTACCCCCACTTGATAAGAAAAGAACTTAGATTCTTTATCAATAAGTTTCCGAAGAGAAGGGATGTATTCCGGCTCTGTCTCTTGATTATAAAAGACACCAATTACAGGATTAGATAATATTGAGAAATTGAATCCGCTAAATAGTTTAAAAGCTTGTACTGCCGTAAATCCAACGTGATTAATAGTCCCGGGTATCATTTCGATCCCTTGATTTAAATGAACATAAAACAAAGATATATCTGAATTTCTATAATCATCAGTTATGCTCATAAGTTGAGTTTGCCTAAGTTCGCTGTTTTCTCGCAATGCAGCACTGCTTATAAACATTCCCTGTGTCATACCTATTGCTGCAGGGCGGACAAACAAATTTGTTTCACCATAGAATACGCCTCCAAGCTGAAAATCATAATTATCTTTGTGTTTCCATATGAACATTGCGCTAGGCAGCCCATCGGGACGAAATGGCGCCCACCGGCCAATTGCTAAAGTTCGCACATTTTCTTTTTTGTCATCGCTTTTAATATAACCTCCAAGAACGTATAAGTCGAAGGGTCCTTCAACAATTCCGGCTGCACCATAACGGTTATTCATTTTATCATCAACTTTCCCGCGACCGATAAGTCCTATTACTGAAATTTTTTCGTAAGTATATTTTCCGGCGAGATAATTCGAGTTAAGAATTGTCTTTCTGTAAGAGGAAGCTCTACCGCCCGAAGTAAATCCATCAAAATATTCTTCGCCAAAACGAAACCAAAGGTTTGCAGTTGGTCGATATGTAAAACGAGAAAAGAAAGCTTTGCTATATAAAGAAGAAGATTTCAGCTTATCATATGTTCCGCCCAGATCAACTTGGAACCGATCATCATCATTTATAGGGAAAAGAGATGCACCTCCGGTAATTTCTTTTGTTCGAAATTCATTTCTGTTATTCAATCCATTATCCATCAGTTTGAAGAAAAGGACTTTGTTGCGCTGATCCTTTTTATAGAAATTAAATGTTGAAACGTTTTCCCCATCTTCCTTTAAATACGATAATTGAAATTCCCACTGGGCAGGGCGAGGTGGACCAAAAACCGAATATCTAGCATCTGCTCCTTCCTTTGAATGGGACTGTGGTTGTGAAAAAGTTTGTGACAAATATGAACTGATAATCAATAAAAGAATAAAACAATTTTTCATGCAAAATATTCCGCTATTTTAAATGAAGCTGACCATTAAGAATGGTTGCCTCTTCGATTTTTGATTTACTTTTTAGATTTAGGTCCTAGATTTAACGCTGATACATCCATTAGATATGGTCGCAGTGATCTATCTCCTGGTGAGTTATTTCTGCTCGAATCAAAAGAGAGTAATTTACCATCTGGTGATAGAACAGGAAATCCGTCAAATGCATCGTTGAAAGTAAGGCGTGTTTGAGTACCAGTTTTCATACTCATAAGAAATATCTCGTAATTATGTGGAGGCAGTACTTTTACAAAAACAAAATGATCTCCATCGGGTGCAGGAAAAGGAGCCCAATTCGTACCGGCATCACTTGTTATTCTTTTTGTTCCGGTTCCGTCGGTCTTAATAGTAAAGATTGTCATCGGCATACCGCGCTGCTTCTGATCCTTAATATCCCATGCACGGTAAATGATTGTCTCGCTATCCCAAAAGAAAGCTCCCCCTTCTTGCCATTCCGGTGTAAAAGTGATTTGCCTTTGATTACTTCCGTCCGGTTGCATCAACCATAGATCTAGTTTGCCATCATTCTGCCTGGAAAACAAAATCCATTTCCCATCTGGAGATGCAGATACTTCTGCATCGTAAACTTTGTTGTTAGTCAAGCGTTTTAAATCACCGCCGTTTAGATCGGAAGAATAAATTTCTGCGCCTTGAGGATAATCGTAAGGATCTGAATAATTCCCTTTTGCCATGTTCAAATTATCTCTTGTTGATGTATAGTAAATTCTTTCACCATCAGGAGCATAAAAAGAGCAAGCATCTTCACCCAAATTATTGATTCTCTTGATGTCCGTTCCGTCAACCTTAAATGTGTAAACTAAGTGAACGGGATCGTTGGCAAATTTGGCATTCCCAACTAAGTGAGTTCCATCCGGCGAAAAATAAAACTCAGCCCCTTCATGAACATTGGGAATATTCCATACCTTCAATTCTTTTTGCTCTGCTGCTTGTCCATAAATATTTTTTGGGGATATCATAATTACTGATAACAAGCACAGTAAGAACATAGCCTTAACTGCTAGTAAAAAATTTTTCTCTTTCAAATCAATCTCCTGTAGTTAACCTACATTCAGTTTGTATTATTATTTAGATATTAATTCGAGCTTAGTAGTGTTCTCTACACCGTCACGTATATAAACTATATCTATTACGTTACCTGGTTGAAATGTCTTTAATGCATCGGAGTACTCGCGTAAATTTTTAACTTTGGTTGCGCCAAGCTTAGTTATCACGTCGCCTTTTTGTAAACCGGCTTTTGCTGCCGGTGAATCTGGTGAAAGGTCAGCTATCTTTACACCTTCTCCGGTAAATGTGAAATCGGGGACGCTTCCGGTTGAAACTCTTCTTTCACCGCCAACAGCCTGTGGTTTTTTTGCTTCGGTCTGAACGTGACCTTGGAATGTGAGTGGTTCAATTCTATCGGCTAAGTATAAAATTCCTTCTTGTGCGAATGAGGCAACTTTAACTAGTCCAGCCGGATCAATCTTATCAGCCGTATCGGATGGTTTATGATAACCTTCATTGGCGCCGGAAAAAAATTGAACACCAGGAACACCGATTTCAAGAAAACTTCTTTGATCGCTTGCATCCAGTTCTTGTGTAACCATTTCAGATTCAACTCCTGTAACATAACTCGCACCCATAAAGATGAATCTCCATTCTCTTGCTGTAGCTGCACCTAAAACAAACAACTTGTTTTCGCCAAGTCTGCCAACGGTATCAAAATTGAGTACGCCGATAACTTTTTTTGCTGGAAATCTTTTCATGTTTTGCACATAATATTTTGAACCGCGCAAACCGCTCTCTTCCGATGCGAATGCAACGAAGATAACAGTACGCTGGGGTTTGAGAGATTTACCAAGAAGCTCTGCTAGTTCTAGAATTACCGAAACTCCGCTTGCATTATCATCTGCACCATAATGTATTTTGCCAACACTAGCGGCATTTGCACCGGGCCATCCTAATCCAAGATGATCATAATGTGCACAAATAATTACCGATTCATCTTTCAGATTTGGGTTTGTACCGGGAATGATTCCTATAATATTTTTCACCGGAGCTTTGGTTCCCTTTGCATCAATAACTTCATCCCAAGTTTGGAAATAGGAACCATCATCGGAACCGGGAAATAAACCCGCACTCTTGAATTTTTCTAAGATAAAATTTGCAGCATTTTCAATGCCCTCTGAACCGGGAGCTCTCCCGGCAAGTTCTTCACTAGCTAAATACCGAACAGACTTCATCATTCTTTCAGATGAAAAAACCGGGGTTAACATTGCCAGTGCTTTACGCTTAGGAATATCCGGTATTGTTTCAGCAATAACTTTCTCTCCTACAGTTTGTACTTTTGCTATCAAAGGAGAATTAACAGAACTCCACTCTCCTTTTCCTATGTTTGTAGGTTCATTTCCTTCGAATATGAGATAGCTGTACTTTCCATAATGAGGAAGTTTTTTTGACAAGCCAGATATTGCTTCTTTGTTTTCTGTTGAAAGATAGACTACTACGTTTTGAGGATTTTGCGGATGGCGAACTGATACAATGAAACTATTATTTGCAACAGGATAAGAAGTTTTTCCTAAAACTACAGCATCATTCTTGATTTCGCTTGCATAAACTTTAAGCTCATTTTTAATTTGAGCAGCAAACTTATTTTCACTTCCGAATACCCAAATGTTTCTGTCAGCCGGGAGTTTTTGTAATTTGGAATCTAGTACAATTTCGATTTTCTTGGTTTTGTCTTCTGACCATATTTTTGCCAACTCTTGATAAGAATCAATTCTTTCTATTGATGCCTTAGAAGGAATAACTATCAACAATTTTTCAGCGCCGAATATTTTGGAAAGTGACGGCGGTATTTCATTGTAGTGAAGTTTCCGGAAGATATTAAACTGAGGATCGACTTGAACCTGAACCGGATTTTCAGTGAATGTTAGCTCATACTTCTGTTCTTTAGCTGTCATTTCAACTTTTTTAATAACCGAACTCTTAGCAAAAGAAATAGACACCGGAACATAAAGAATAAACGGATTCTCCTTCTGCAACTGCTTCAAAGTAAATTGAAGTAAATACTCGTTGTTCTTCTTTTCGCATTTAACGTTAGAAACACTTAGCTCCGGTGCGCCTTTGCGGTTAACCCATTGATCGAAGAACGGCTTTAAGTCCTTACCGGTAACATTTTCGAATGAACCCCGAATGTCATCGTAAGATGCAGCTTTGTATTTGTTGTCTCTGTAAAATTTTTGGAATCCCTTAACAAAATTATCATCGCCAACATTTTCTCTAAGCATATTCCACAACATCATACTTTTGCCGTAACCAATAGCTTCCGAAGATGGGCTTGTTCTTGAATTGAATTTATTTAAAGGAAAATCATTACTTGGATTAACGTAATCAGTAAATTTTTGAAGAGTAGTTCTGCGGTATTCATCTCCCTGCCCGCGCTGCTCGGAAATTAAATGATCTGCCATGTAAGCAGTTAATCCTTCGCACCAGTTTCCGATTTTGAAATTTACATATGCACTGTTACCCCAGTAGTTGTGCAGCAATTCATGAGGATAAGAAGAATGAAGAATAAACGGGAATCTTATAATCTGTTCTCCCAGCAAAGTAAAAGAAGGCATGCCGTAACCGGTCTCCCAAAAATTTTCAACTAAAGCGAATTTTGTAAATGGATAAGGGCCAATAAGTTTTCTATACATCTCAAGATACTGCGCTGTTGTTTCCAAATACTTGTTTGCTAGCGTTTCGTCCGGAGTGCGGAGAAAAGCCATAACATCTATTGCACCGGCAGCTTTTGTGTATTCAGAAAACTTTGCCGCTATTAAATAAATTTCTTCCATCGGTTCCGGAGAATTCCAGATGCTGGTTTGTGTATCATTTTTCAATTCATTGTATGTTCTGTTCCCCTGAGAGACAACACTCCAGCCTTTAGGCATCGAAGTAGTTAATTCAAAACTGATCCAATCATCATTGAACCACGGTATCCAATAAGTAGAACCGCCGAGATAAACACCTTTCTCATCAATCACTCCCGGTGTTTGGCTAAATCCGCGCGCGTATTCTTCACCAACTTGTTTTATTTCATAATTAATAACGCCGCTGAACTTTAGTGTAAAAACTGCATCCCCTTTTAATTCATTTGAAAAAGTAACGGCGTATTTATTCTGTTTAAATTGAGGGTCTTGATGAAAGTCTTCTCTATCCATACCAAAATCTTCTGCCTTAACTCCGTTTTTATCAAGAGTAACACTCATTCCGGGAGCTTCAGAAGAAACATGAAGATCACCGTTCAGTAGAAAGTACATTGTAGGTTTCACTTTAGCTGCCGGAATAGTTATCTGATCGACAGCCTCTAGCGTATGTTTTGCCGGATTAACTGTAACAGATATCTTGTGATGTATAATTTGCCCGGCTAGCAAAGAGCCGGTAAAAAGAACAAGATTTAATAAATAAATTATTTTTCTAAACATCATTTTCTCCAAAAACTTTTTAACATTCTTTTTAATTTCTATATGCAAACATCAATACTTATCTAACGATGAGCATCATCGGGTTTTTTACAATCAAGTATTTTTGCGCAACAGCTTTTACATCAGCCAACTTCACAGTCTTAAGTGCATCAAGAAATGATTTATCGTAGTTGAGATCATTATAAAAATACGATGAAGTGCCTAAATAGAAAGCTTGATTGATACTAGAAAGTCTGCGGAACATCATCTTGCCCAAATACATATTAATCGATTTTTCAAGTGTGCTCTGGCTGAGAGTATCAATTGTTTTCTTGCCAAAGAAACCGGGATACTGTGGAACTAGCTTTTCGACATTTTGCGGACGGGTACCCTGGTTGATAAAGAAAAGAGCTTTGTTATTTTTGATTTCTATGCCAGCACTCATTCCATAAGCCATGCCTTGTTTTTCACGAATATCGAAAACAATATTGTCCGACAAAATTAAAGAAAGAGCTTGCACAGCCGGCGCATCTTTAGGATCAATCTCGTTGATAAATCCGTAAAACAAATAAGAACGCTCTCCTCCGCCCGGTTTATCAATAGTTTCCGGCTTTGTTTTTGTTAAAAATGTCGGAGTGAAAACAACCGGCTCATCTTTAATTGGAGTATAATTGAGCGAACTAAAAAGATTGTTGATAGTTTCCGGCACACCGGGAGATACCACGGAAATGATCATGTTTGATGGCTGGAAATACTCTTTTGCAAATGTCAGCATATTCTCATAAGTAAGTTCCGGTTGATTTTGAGTATTGGTGCTTGGTTCATAAACTAATGCTTTATACTCAGTATCAAATAGTTTTTTAGGTTTGTCACCGCCCATCATCATCATTCCCATGCCTTTAAACTTTTCAGCAGACTTTTTGAATTCTGCTTCAGTAGGAACAAAATCTTTTAGTACACCATTTATGTAATTGATAGCGCCGGTAAGGTCATCAGCTAAGCCTTCAACTCTTATATAACCAAAATCGGGATGCAGATAGATGTCATCCATAGGAATCATAGGGTTGTCATTTACAGTAAATGAAAAACCATATTGGCTACTAATCTTTTGATTTTCCGTGGCTTTCAATCTTTGGTCAAGACAATCGTGCAAAATCTTTGCTGCATCTTTTCCATACTTTGCTTCAAACACTGATTTATGTTTTACCAAATAGTGAATTGCTAGAAGATTGCTAACTTCATTTTGAACCACGATTAAATTTTTACCCGTTGCATCATCTTTGAACTGCTTTACATTACCAACAGAAGCGGCATCCTCTTTTGCTGTCTTAACAGAAGGAGTCTGAACTAATACAACCGGTTTCGAATTTATTTTGAATGATTCTAATTCCTTTGCTGCTGTGTAAAATTCATTTCCGCTGAATGATGCAATCACAGCTTCGATTCCATCAAGGACAATCGAGCTTGAATTATAAATGCCAAACATGTGTGGCTTTTCAATATTTCTTACAAATTCGGTTTTTGCTTTAGTAGCTTCAAATTTTAGTGTCTCTAAGGGAACAGTAAAATTGAGATTAGCTAATTTGGAGCTTAGCGAAGTCTCAAGTGCTGCAAGATCAACATCCCTAGTAAGCATAACGGTTATCTCTACATAATTTTTTAGAGGAGTCAATCTAGTAGAAAGCCTTAGGGATTTTATATCAGCAGAAACTTCAGACTTTACCGCAGTTTGAATTGCATTTTTGTTCTTATCGAATACAATTCCCATTAACTGAAAATATTCTTGAGAGCTCTTCTCCGGTATTTCGTAGAAAAACTGGACAGATTTATCTTCGCCATCATAAAAGCGGTTATAAACTTTTTCGTTTGAAGCAAAAACATTCGGTAAGTGGAAACCGGTTGCCCATTCATGGTTTGTATTGTATATAACTTCTCCGGCAATTGATTTTCCGTAAATCTCTTTAATCATAGCTAGCATTGGCTTGGTTTGAAAATTGCCAATCACGCTTAAAATCATGTTGTTAGGCACATAGTAATTTTTGTAGAATGAGTTTACATCATCACGTTTCATATTCTGAATAGTTGAATAAGTACCAAGCGTTGGTAAAGAAAGCGCATGCCCGGGATATAGAATCGAAAGTGTATTGCGCTCAAATTGTTCTGTAGGATTAATCAAGCTCTTTGAAATTTCTTCCAGAACTATTCCCTTTTCCTTCTCGAATTTTTCATTTGGCAGAATAGAATTGAAAAGCATATCTGCCTGAATCTCCATTCCCTTCTTAATATTTTCCGTAGGAGTTACCATCATGTAGTTGGTGTAAAATTCAGCAGTGCTGGCGTTGTTATATCCGCCTATTCGATCCACATCATCATATAATTGTTTTTGGATTCGTGTTGTTGTTCCATTAAAAAGAAGATGTTCCAGCATGTGGCTCATTCCGCTTGTCGAAAATGATTCATAAGCAGAACCAACTTTGACTATAACATTTGCACCAACCATCGGCAGCGCCGGATTCTCAATGAGTAGAACTTGCATGCCGTTATCTAATTGATAGATTGAAACACCCTTAGGCAAAGCAGCTATTGTTTTAGATGAAATAGCAGCGGCCTTTTCTTGAGCATGAAATATTTGCGAAATAAGAATGAGTAACACTAATGTGTTTAATAGTTGTTTTAGAAGCGCCTTTGTTTTCATTTCCATTTACTCCAAATCCTTTCTTTTTCTGTAATCGGGTTTTGATACTTTGTTTTATTAATCCATAATGAAACAATCTTAGGTAAACTTAACACAAAAATGAGAATATTTGTTGCACGAACTAAAGACCCAACTCCACGGAAATTCTAGAAACTTTTCCCAAATCTTTATAGTCAACCAGCGCATAATCGAAACTCAGCACCTGTCCACTTAGTTCCATTTTTACGCCAGCTCCAAAAGTCCAATTCTCTACATCGTAATTGACCTTATAACCAACCCGAGCAAAAACCGTTTCATTCCAAGAGTATTCACTTCCAAAATTCACCCGTTCAACATTATCGTTTGGATGATTACCATCTAAGGCAAAAGTAAGACGGTGATAATCCGAGTTGAAAAATGGGTCATTTCCCCCAATAACGTCCATAGAAATTCCAACTCTAAAATTTAGGGGAAGCGAGTAAGGCTCGGTTTTCAATCTGGCATCCGGGTTATACTCTCCGGAGACTCCCTTGTTAATATCTGCAAGCTGGATTAGGTCTCTACCTTCCAACTGCATATTACCACCAAAATTTGACACACACATTGCAATTACTAAATTATGAAATCCGGTTTTTAGATAGGTGCCGATGTCCAGCGCAAAAGTATTTGCAGATTCGTTGAATAAATCTTCCTGAACATATTTTGCCGTTAATCCAACGGAAAACCATTCGGTTAGCTTTCTTGCATAAGAAAGTCCTACTGCAATATTATTTACGCTGTAATAAATGCCTGCACCTTCCGGTTTATCTACCGTAGTAACTTCTTGTTCATTTGTTGTTAACGAAAGAACACTTAAACCGAACCCATCATTATCACTCATTGGAACTACAAACCCGGCATAATTATGAAATATTTCTGCAAACCACTGTGTGTGACTGGCACCAAAAGACATTTTATTTATGTTAGTAATTCCGGCGGGATTCCAATATAAGGTACTAATGTCATTTGCTACAGCAACAAAGGATTCACCCATTCCCATAGGTCTGGCACCGGCACTAATTTTTAAGAACTGAGCACCTGCAGTTCCAACTTTTGAAAATCCCCCGCAGTAAATATTCACCGGAAGAGAAACGACCAATAATAATATTGCAATTTTTTTCATTGCTTTTTCTCCAATGGCTAGGGATTTATTATTTAATAACTAAAAATTTGCCTACTTTTTTCTGCCCATCCGGCAGTGAGACTACATAAACATATAATCCATATGCAATAAATTGATCGTTGTAAGACCTCATGTTCCAGAACTCATAGCCAAGGTTATTACTATGCTCAACTTCAGCCACACGATCTCCAGCCATAGTAAATATTGATATTTTGCATTGGTTGGGAAGATGATTGAACATCAACTTTTTACCAAATTGATTTGTTTCCCAGATGTTCGAAATAATATATGGGTCGGGTACAACTCGAATTTTATTGAGATCAACGGATTCTGAATTTGAATAATCAACCGACTTCGTAGAAAATTCATACGTTATTTCTTTTCTAAACGGTTTATAAGTTTTGATTGTAAACTGATCGCCATGCGATGGAGCCACAGCTTTTTTATAAACCGGATCTCCATTTGCATTTGTATAATGGTCCGGGAAATTGTTGGTGTTCAAATACAAACCGGAATAAGTTGTATCCGTAGTTCCCGGCTTAACATTAATTTTTTCTATAACAAGAAGGTCAGTGTACTTTTCGTAGAAGCCGGAACTGCCTGTAGTGTAGCCTTTCCCGCCTGGAACAACATCCCAACCCAATGGGCTGTAGAAATTCTGTCTGAAATCTTCCGGTGCCTGAATAGAAAATTCAAACAGCCATGTGTTGTTACTAATATCAATTGGACTCTGAGGATCAGTAATTACTTCAACTTTCAGTGGAATGTGCTGTTTTTGATTTTGTTCTTTACTTGTAAAGAAATCGTACCATCGTGCTGTTAAACCACCATTCTTAGTAGAATCAACTGTAATTCTAAAATCATCAACAGAATAAATTGTTTCCGAGATAATATCTAGTCTGCCCTTATACTTTTCTACCGGACCGGTTCTCCAATCGAATGTACACGTATCGCCTTTTACTTTTGTCCAGCCTATTTGTTCAACACCCGAAGGACAGTTTAGTACTGTAAGTCTAAAACCATCAACAATAGGAAGATTATCCTGTGTGTCGTTAGAAAACAGATGATGATCGAGAAGTAATGTTTTCTGTTTTGTGGTTGGCGATACCCTGTAAAGGTTGAAACCAAGTACGTACTTAGTTTTGTTTTCAATTACTTGTTTTGCAGAATCAACGAATGTAATTAAATAATCCTCGCCGGTTATTTTATCCGGTTGTTCAATATCCACTTTCACCAAACCTTGCGAGACACCGCCGATTGCCGGAATTGCTCCTTGTGCATTTGCAACCGGCGTATATGTTGGAGGATTATAATTCTGCGGCTTTACTCCGGGAACTGCCGATACAGTATTTTGCTGCAATAGTGAATGTCCAAGAGAAGACTGATATGATGGTTCCAAATTTCCGGCTGTTTGATTGCCTTGATCATAAGCTGTAACACAATACCAATACTCAACACCATTTATTAAATTTTCATCAACGTAGCTGTGTTTTATTCCAATATCATCACCAAGAGATTGATTGAAAGCCGGATCGGGTCCTTTAATTCCATCAATAAGATCATAAATTTTTATAGGCTTATAACCAATTACATTTCCATAATGATCTGTAATAGGAGTTCCCCAAGTTTTTCCAAGATCATCGCTTCTATAGATTTTATAGCCCTCAAAATCACTTTTACTTGTTAGAGCATCTTTAGCAGATTCAGCATCGGAGTCCCAGGAAATCTTAACTTTTTTATCACCGGCTTCAGCAATTACTTTTGGCATCGGCGGAGCTGCTGAGCCTTGGAAATTTCTTTTATACATCTGCTGAGCCATTCTATAATTTTTCATCAGATCAGAAGTATCCGGTTGAGATGGAATAGTGCCTGAATTACCCATAATAACCGCGCATGATGATTTTACAGTTTCTCCCGGAGCTAAACTAAATGGACCAGTCATTATAAAGAAATTTAACGGAGCGCCTTCCGGGAAATAAGTTTTCATGCTGTCCGGATGAGTTACATCCATATGCTGGTTCTTACCATGAAAGATAGCTTTTGGTATTGGTAGATTTTTATTGTTCGGATTGCTGGTAATTATTGGCCACATCTCTTCATCAACTTTTGGAGCTACTTCCCGGTTGAAAAAATGAAAATCCGTTACCCCCATATTTTTAGGAGTTTCCAAAACATTTAGACCAATCATTCCCATTGGACTCGGATCAACTTCCCAGGCTCCATCTTTAGCATTATTTACATCCCACACATAAACGAAATCTCCATTCTTACCCGGTTCGCTTGAAATAATGTTCAGTAAATCTTTGTTATCAAAATCGGGTCTAAAAATTGTGTAGTAACCTACATAAACACTATCTAGCTGTTTGCCGCTTTTGTTATGTATTGTAAAATCCCAGAATAAAAAATCTTCTGCATAAGGCCTTCCGTAGGCATATGCAGTTTGTTCAACCTCTATTCCAACTTTGCCGTTAGGATTGGCATTGTCGGTATCATCAAACACACTATATATATCTCGATCAGAACTGAATTCATTAAGAACTTCATTTCCATAATTTGTGGAAAGAGGATCAATATCTTTTCTAAAATGTCCGGGCCAGTATCTTTTGCCCGGCGTACTTATCCAATTACCTTGCGAATCAAACTTACCCTGAGGCCAGGTATCTTGATTATCACTCGATGCTAGAAACGGAGTTTCATCCGGCGGCGGTGCTTTTACATCTCCGGAAAATAATTTTCCACGAGAACCGTTTTTAGGACTCCAATCAACTTTATCGGAAGGACCACCAACAACTGAGGTTATTACATTTCCCTTTGTTGCTACTACTAATCCTAAACCAAAACTGTATTGTGTTGCTGTATTTGCTGCAGATGGCCAATGTATTGCATTATTAAAGTACTCATGAAAACTGGAAAGGATGCCGTAATTTCCTAAGTAGTTAGAAACCTGTCCTTTATCCATAACTCCAAGACCCCGTTCGCCGGTAGAAAATGTTTTCTTGAGACGCGAGATTTGTTCTGGTTTTAAATCAGTATGACATGAATTGCAATTCAATTTTTGCGCAAACGTTTCATTCAGAAAGAGAAAAGAAACCAGCAGAAATATTGTTGATGCTTTTAAAATTTTATTAACCATTTCATTCCTCTCCATTTACCAAATAATTTGAATACCGGCTCTGATAATTCTTGGAGCTTCCAGATATGAAGGATTATGATCCGCATCCGGCGATGATCCGACTAATCCAGCCAGACCAGTATCAAAAGGTTTGCCTGTACGTGAATACACATAGCGGACATTTTCCGTATTTAACAAATTTGTAACCTCAACAAAAAATGTAGTCGCCAAATCGAATACCAAGAACTTTTTAACAGCCCTAAGATCAAGAGTCGAAGTCCATGGTTTTCTTGCAGAGTTTACTTCAATTCTAACTGTAGGATCAACATAAGGCGTGTAAGGCAACCCGCTGCCCGCTTGGAACAGTACATTAAAATTGAAATCCTCTAGAGGTTTTATTCCGAATAACTCCGGTCCCTTATCATGAGGTACATTAAAATTCACATTAATAGCCACATCGTGTCGCTGATCGAAATCTAAAAAATATTCTTGATGAGGTATTTCTTCTTTTGAAAATGCATCAATGAAACCGGCAAGAGGTTGAGAGTTATTCCCTTTTGCAACCATAAATGAGTAATCAACTGAGCCGGAAAAATAATTGCTGTAGCGTTTGTGAAGTGTAACGTCAACACCTTTTACACTTGCATAATCTGAATTGTAAAACACTACATAATCTTGAGACAAATAGCTTACTTGTAAAGTTGAAAGTAGATCGGTTATATCTTTGTACCAGGCAGAAACATCTAACGCCCAGTCATCTGTCAATTTGTATTTCAAGCCGGTTTCATATGCAACTGTTCTCTGTGCTTTAACACCTGGATTGCCAACAAGCGGCATCGATGAAGAGAGGTCTTTTACTTGATTGTAATAGAGAGAATTGTAGTCCGGATTCTGGAAAAAGTGCCCGTAAGAAAAATGTAAAACTGCTCTATCGGAAATTGGGTGAGCTAAACCTATACGTGGACTTAACTGAGTCTTAGCTAAAACTTTTTCTTCTTTCGAAGCTATCCAATTATTGTTGGAATCGAACGAACCAAAGTGGCGTATATCGGGCCACATAGTAGCTTTAGGGTCAGCATAATCAAAACGCAATCCAAGATTGATGATTAGGTAATCATATTCAATTTTATCTTGAGCATATGCCGCCATCTCAATTGGAGTACGGCTGTATTGATCTTTATACTGTGAACCTGAAGGCCATGGCTCAGTTTCTTCGTAAACATTTATGTCGTGGTTTTTAATCTCAATACCGGTTTTGAATTGATTATAACTGTTTGCCTGATACGTAAGATCTACTTTGCCGCTGTATGTTACGGTTTTATCATCCGAGTATTGAGAGCCATCGCCGCTTATATAGAAATAAACACTTTTTCCGGTTTGGCTTCTTACATAATCTTTTGGGAGCTTATCTCCGACCTGAACTTTGATTTTGTTTTCGAAGCGGGAAATTTGTGCTGTATAAAAGGCATTGTTGCTTAGAGTATGTGTTAAAGTTAATCCGAACCTTGATGTATTCTTAAGAGTGTGGGTTTGATTCTCGCTTAAATATTTCCATGAATGGCTGTACATCTGATATTGATTTCTTGTTAATTGCCCGGATAATGAAATCTTTAACATCGCAGTAGCTTTGTAGGTGAGCTTCGCGAATCCATCTCTTTCCATACTATAGCCATGCGGCAGATAGCTATCTTCATTTTTAACACGAGCCGAAACAAAATAAGTTAGAGCGGGAATAAATGATAAAGGACCATTCATGGATAGATTCAGCATTCCGTTCACCGGTATTTCTAAACTAAGTGGTTTGAAGTCAACGTTATCCAGTACACTTTTCTTGCTGTAAGTATAAGTGTCTTCAACACCGGCAAAAGGATTACTTCTTCTATATGGCGATTGATTTAGTATTGGAGATGTGTATTCGAATTTCCCTTTGAAGGTCTCTCCACCTTCTTTAGTAACAATATTCACTATGCTGGACATCGCATCACCATATTCAGCATTGAAAGTACCGCTCAGAACAACCATTTCTTCTATGGCATCTTTGTTAACCATAGAATTGAATCCTCCGTACAGAGGATCTTCTACATACATTCCATCAACCATGTATGCAATTTCTCCGGTTCTTCCGCCACGTACATGGATGTTTCCTTCAGAATCAGTAGTAAAGCCGGCTTTGGTTGTTAACACTTCCTGGAAATTTGCTACCGGCATATTTGCAATTTCTTCCGAGCTAACTATTGATAGTTTTGAAGTAACATCTTTTTCGATGATCGGTCTTTCAGCTACAACTACAGTTTCTCCCATATCAATTGCTGTTGCTTCTATTAGAAAGTCAACCTTTGTTGTAAGGTCTGAAATAACCTGAATGTTAGTAACTTTATATGTTTTATAGCCAATCATTGTCGCAACAAGAGTGTATTTCCCCGGCCTAAGATTGATGATGAAATACTCACCATTCTCATTGCATACGCCGCCAAGTGCTGTTCCTTCAACAGCAATGGAACAACCCGGGAGTGTTTCGCCGGTACTCTTGTCTTTAGCAACACCAGCAATTTTGCCGGTAGTTCCAGCATAGATATTCTGCTGAAATGCTATCAACAATAATCCTATTAGTAAAGCTGAAATTTCTTTGTTGTATCTTTTCAAGGGGAACCCTCCCTTAAATGCTAAAAATTGTCTGTTGTGAATTGGAAATAATTCCAAGAATCTGGCAAAGTGATTTTTGGGAGTTCAAAAAATATTTGCCAGTCCTTAGAAAATATTTAATAACAGATTACTTCATTAATGTCATTTTCTTTGTGCTTGAAAATTGCCCGGCATTTAGAGTGTAAAAGTAAATGCCTGAGGGGACTGAAATTCCAAATTTGTTTTTGCCGTTCCAGAAAATCCTATGGTGTCCGGCGTTTTGTTCTGAAGAAACTAAATTTGAAATTTCATTGCCTAGTACATCATAGACAGTTAGTGATACAAATTCGCCGGTTGGCAAATTATAATTAATCTCTGTGGTTGGGTTAAATGGATTAGGAAAGTTTTGTTCTAAGGAGAAAGTTGTAGGAATACTGTTTTCTTTATCAACCGAAGTTGGAGCGAGAGTTTTCACCTCAATATTATCATAATAAGTTGCCAGACCGGTAGCGCTTTGTTGAAAAGAATATAAGCCAAATCTACCGGCAGATACAGCAGAAGCATTTTCATACGAAATTGGAGAACCCTTCAACAAATTATTATCAAAGTAGCACCAGAAAGAAACCTTTGTTGCACTAATAGTTCTAACTTCAATCTTCATTTTGTGCCAACCATCTGCTGTTGGATAACCGCCCGTATAGTCTGCACCCTTGAAATCAAAACTGAATAACGGAAGAAAAGTAGCCGGGTCGGATTTCAAACCGGAAAAGTTGATTCTATTGTTTGCATCAAAATCCACACGCATTTTGTAAAAATCCTTTTTGGTACTATCGGAATAAACTACCAAACCGGCATAAGCAGATAACGCTTGTTTTTGATAACAATAAACATCAGCTTCTATTGAATAATCTTTCAACGTAACCAATCCGTTTACAGCTACTGCTGAACCGGTATAGCTACCATTAATATCTTGTAGTAATCCAACATAATTTCCTCCACCGGTAAGTACCTTAGGAGCGGCAGACATTGGCTTAGCAATTACTGTTTCTTCCCCTTTATAGTGAGTTCCCCATGTTGCACTAGCAGAACCGGATTCAAAATTTTCCGAAAAGACGACCGTTTGTGCAAAGGCACTTTGCACTGCGATAACTACTAAGGCAATTATTATAGTAGATACTTTCTTCATGGCTCTTCCTCTCTTTGTGTTGTTATTTTTTTGTTTAAGTCTAGCTGCTGCTTACTATTTATGTAAAAGATTACCACTTTCAGTGTAGAGCAGAGTGGTACATCTTGAAATACGCCCTGTAAAATGTTTTAATAAATTTACCTTAAGCAGTTATTTATTGACAGGCTAAATCGATAAGTGGCTGTATATTGCGAAGAGTGGTTAAATCCGGTATAAAATAAAGAGTCTCGACTATAAAAATTTCTCTTTAATTTTTGCTACGTATCTGCGGCTCATTAAAAACGACTTTTCAAGACCTTTCACTATTACTCTGTAAGAATTTGCTGCGGTCTCTTCTATGCGGGATATGCTGGAGAGATTCACAATAGTTTCTCTATGAATTCTGCAAAAATGATTTTCCGGCAATCGGTTATCCCACTCTTTCATAGTTTTTCTTGTTATGTAATGAGAGTTATCGCTTGTATAGATCATAGTATAGTCACCGTTGGATACAATCGCTACAATTGATTCGATTTTAAGGAAACGATAATTATTATTAAGCATTAGAAATATCACATCATCGTAAGTCAATTTTCTTGTAACACTTTCGTCCGGGTTCTTCTTGCCGGCTAATTTATCTATTGTTTGTTTTAATCTTTCCGAACTAACCGGTTTAAGAAGATAATCGAGAGCGTTAACATCAAAAGCCCGGATTGCATATTTATCAAAAGCTGTTACAAATACATAATCCAAATTGGACTCGACTTTTGAAAGTAAATCAAAACCGGATTCACCTCTTAACTGAATATCAAGAAAGATAAGATTGGGATGTACTTTGCTTATAAGCTGCGAGGCTTGAGCAAGATTTTTTGCCTCACCAACAATTTCTACTTCATTAAAACCAGACAGCACATTTCTCAGGTCAAGCCGAGCCAGTTTCTCATCATCTACAATAATTGCTTTGTATTTCATCCAGGATACATATCCTTATTTTATGACTTAAAAGCCAATTTGATTTCTACCGAGTCTTCGTTCTTCACAATTTCAAAAGAGTTTCTGGCAGGGCTAAAAATTGCAAGTCTACTTTTAATATTTTCTAATCCCCTTCCATCGTAACTTCTGTTTACAGTTTCTCTCCACTTACCGGTATTAAAGACACTAATCATTAGCCAGCCGTCTTTTACAGTTGCTTTAATTACAATCTTCAATGGAATTGGACTAGTTTGCATTCCATGCTTAATTGCATTTTCAACAAGAGGATGTACTAAAAATATCGGAATTCTATACTCCTCAGCTTTTTCGTCAATATTAAATGTTACAAGAAGTTCATCCTCAAACCGAACTTTTTCAATATCTAAATAATTTTTAATTACCTCTATCTCTTTGGAAAGAGGGACTTCATTATTTTCACTATCAATTAAAGTGTATCTAAGAAATTCCGAAATTTTAGTAATGATTTCTCTGGCTTTAAGGTTTTCCTCCGATGTTAATGCTCTTAGTGAACTAAGTGTATTAAATAAAAAATGAGGATTGAGCTGATACCTAAGCATTTCGAATTGTGCATTTCGTGCTAACAACAAGGCATTATCGGTTTTTTCTTTCTGTGAGACCCATTCCAACCAGAACTTAATTCCAAAGTATAAACCGCACCAACCTATAAAAACAATGTTGTTTCTGAATACTCCAACCATTATTTCCCAAAAGGTGATGTTGCCTAATGTCAATCTGCTTAACAGTAAAGATTCTGTGACAATAAAAGAGCTTATACTCCAAACAATGGAACAAATGAAAGAGGAAACAAAAATTATGATTGATAGGAATACGAAGGAATAATCAAGAAAATTTATTCGTCTAAGTATATATCTTAAAAGTACAGATATGATAAAACCTATCGACAAATTTATCATTCTGAAGGAAAGATTCTGGAAAGTGAAGCTTTTAATCGGGCTAAAAACGAATATGTACTGAATGAAGAAAATAAACCATCCAATAATTTGAAGAATCCAGAACGTCTTCTCTTTGTTTTTATACATCTCTTTAATCATCTTCATGTTTCTTCAACCCATCTGTTGGCAGCAATAATTGAGCACAATTGAAATAGATATACGATAATTTATTCATTTTATTGAATAAAGCAATCGAATTGCGATTAGCGGTTATTAATTAATATAAAAGTGTGCCTATTCAAATCCTCATCCACATTAAAAATAACGATTCCGATCTGAAATCGTTATTTTCGTTCTCCATTAATTAACATGTTAAAACCCATTATGCCCAAATTTTTACTCAATTTTTTCAAATCAAGATCACAATTACAGCTTGAAATTATTTTCCTACGGAAACAATTGGAAATTCTAAAGCGAAATTCAAAAAAGATTCAAGTTACCCGATGGGATAAACTCTTCTTTTCCACCATCGTCTCCTTCTTTGTGAATTGGAAGAAAAGTCTGATAATTATTAAACCCGAGACTATAATCCGGTGCCACAGAAAGAGATTTTATCAGCATCTTTTGGGAAAACGTAAAAAGAAGCTGGAAGACCCGGAGTTCCGAAGGAGATCATTGAACTCATTAAAAGAATTGCAAATGAGAATCCAATGTGGGGTGTACCTCGCATTCATGGTGAGATTGATCGCTATAGTAAACGGGTTACACATTTTCTACTTTAGACAAGCCGCTTAGGTAATTTTCATTTTTTTTCTCAATAAGTCTTAATTGACCGATGTATGTCTATATCATTTATCATTAAAATCTCTTCTGTGTCTATTCAAAACCTCATCCGCTAAGAAGCAACGATTCCGACTTGAAATAGATATTTTCACTCTCCACGAATCAACATGTTAAGACACACTATGCTCGAAATCATCTTCATAAAGAAGCAACTGGAAATACTGAACATATCTACGAACAATATGAAGATTAAGAACTGTCTGTTCATTTAGCTTTTCAGTTCAAAAAACATAAATTCAATTTAAGCCTTAGGTTACTGAGCCGTTTTTGACTTCCGATGAAGTTTTGAATAGGCGCAGCTTATTTTTTCAGCACCTAAACTTTGAAATTGTAATTATAATTTTTGAGCGCACCATAGTATTGCATTTCTTATCATTGTCCATGATGTTTTATCATCGTCAAATTCAGGATGTAAGCCCGTCAGAAAAACCCGCCCAAGTTCACATTTAATAGCCAGCACTACAGAATTATTGCCGTAAGCACTTCTACCAAGTACAGAAACATTTGAACTATCTTCAATAATGAATTTAGGTCCAAATGAATATAAATAATCTAATTGTTGAGGGATAGCAGCTGTAATTGGATGGTTTCGATTAATATTTACAATACAATTATTAACTTGATATGTAGGGGCAAAGTCATCTATCGGACCGTCAGCAATCCCGGGAAAAATTCCCAATCCAGAGATTGTATGATATTGCCTCGGTTCATTAGCCCAACCTCTCCATACAATTTTATTAGCAGCAAAGTAAGAACCTGCACAAATACCAATATATCCACCACCAAGCTGAACATATTCTTTTATTTTATTTATACCCATTGCAGAAAGATGACTTTTATAAACCCACATATCACCTCCCGGAAATAGTATTACATCATAGTTACTTAATTTGCTTATAATAATTGAATCTTTGTTGATGGTTGAATACGAGCAACCTAGCTGGTTCAACATATTTTTTATCTCGTCAACACCTCCCGCACCATTATCTATATATAAACCGAGATGAATACTTTTTAGCTTAGTATAAATCTGTTCCGAATTTGGTGTTAGAAACGGTTCTGTAATTGATTCTTTTCTGCACGATGTGAATGCAATAACAATAAAAAGTAATACAATTATGATTATGTTTTTTTGTAAAGACATAATAATTTCCTTAGGAATCCTAATTTTATTTCAAGGCATCAAGTATTTTTGCATCTACCCAGTAAGGTGTATAACCATCGTCACTAGCTCTCCAAGTATTGAAAAAGAAATATCTTCCATCGGGAGTAATATAAGGATCAACTTCTTCGCTGCCTGAATTTATTAGAGGTCCCAAACTAATAGGGTTATTCCACGTTCCATTTTGGTTTCTCGAGCTTATATACAAATCATGATATCCTAATCCACCTGGCTTAGGTGAATAATAAATAATAAACCTCTCATCAGGATCAACATATCCAATTCCTTCTCCATCGCTGGTGTTAATAGGTAGACCCAAATTTTCAGGTTGTGTATATGATCCGTTAATAAACCTAGACCTATAGATATCTCTATCAGAACTAGCTGCCAACAATTCTAATGAAAAATAGATTGATTTATTTCTGGCAATATAAAACTCGTTACTAACTCCGTAACCGGAAGGATAAGGAATATTTAAAGCTGTTGGCTGTGTCCATCCGGTAGCAGTACGTGTAACTCTAAAAATAATTCCTCCGCCCCTTTGCGATTGAAAATAGAGTGTATCGTTACTTACACCAAAGTAGGGATTATTATCGAAACTACCTGTTGAAAATGATGCTTTTTGAGGTACTGTCCATTGGCCGTTAATACACTTTGTAAACCATATTTGAACAGAATGAGGGTTGTGTATGTACTTAACAAAATACATTTCATTGCCATCGGGAGAAAATACTGGTGAGCCGTGATACCACCAGTTGGTACTGGTAGCAATGAACAAATTATTAGGTGCAAACTTAACTGGGACATTACCGGGAGGAGTTTGACCTAGATATGCACCTTTTAGTTCGGTTAAATCTGGTACTGGAGTCGGTGGATCAGTTGGAGTTCCTTTTTTGCATGAAGAAATTCCAACAATTAAAATAAGAACTGTAATTAAGCTGATGTTTTTATTAAAGGACATTATATTCTCCTATGACTCATTATTCATTTTAATGCATCAAGAAAATTCGAATCTACCCAATAAGGTGTGTATCCGTTATCTCCAGATTTCTCTGTTATAAAAAAGAAATATTTCCCGTCATGAGTTACTAATGGAGAAGAATCTTCTGAGGTTGAGTTTATTGGAGGTTCTAAATGAATTGGATTATTCCAAGTTCCATCCTGGTTCCTATTACTTAAATACATATCGTGCAGACCAATACCGCCCAATTTGGAAGAGCTGTAAATCATGAACCGCTCATCCGGATCAACATACCCAACACCTTCTCCTAAATCAGTATTAATTGACGAACCAATGTTTTCCGGTTGAGCGTATTGGCCGTTATTAAATTTTGATCTATAAATATCTGCTGACCTATACATAGCCTGAGGATCGCTAGTATTATTTATCATCATTCCGAAATACACAGTCCTATTTTTGGTTATAGAAAATGATTGACCGCCAACGTAATTTTGAGGGAGTGGAATGTTTAATGCAACTGGGTTTGACCAGCCAGTTGAGGTTCGTGTAGTTCTGAAAATAAATCCACCAGACCTCATTGAAAAGAAATACAAAGTATCATTACTCTGTGAAAAAAAAGGACTACTATCGAAAGTGCTTGTCGAAAATGGAGCTTTCTGTGGTTCTGTCCATTTTCCGTTTACACTTTTTGTAAACCATATTTCATGCGATTCGGCGCCAGTGAAATATTTAACAAAATACATTTCATTACCATCTGGGGAAAATACTGGGGAACTCTGCCACCACCAGCTACCATTAGCTTTAAATAAGTAATTAGGTGCAAACCTAACAGGTACATTACCGGGAGGAGTTTGACCTAGATACGCACCTCTCAGTTCGGTTAAATCTGTTCCTGAAGTCGGTGGATCAGTTGGAGATTCTTTTTTGCATGAAGAAAACAGTAAGGTTGAAAAAAGTATTAATACGATCTGAAATATTCGTGGATACATAATTTTTCCTTTTTAATATTCTGTTACAATATTTATTTCATAATATTTTTAAATACTTGTGAAATGAATCTTATCTTATTTTTCAATTAGTCTCTTACGCAGCGGATAGAGAAACCGTTTTTCTTTGCACTGGTACTATGGTCAGCAGAATTTTCTTGGTTGAATAAACCTTCACCCCATGCAAGAGAAGCATCTGCTTGTGTGCTACTCCACCAGTGTCCGAATATTCCAATATTACCAAATGCACCAGATGTATATCCTCTGTATCCGCCCGGTAATGCGTTAAAACCACTTGAGTTTGTGGCACCTGTATTTGGTGCGGTCCAATGTGAGGTTCCAGCCTCTTTCATTTTTCCACCTGCTTGAGATGCACTACCGAGATAAGTTGTTAATTTTGTCCAATCAGCCTCTGTCGGTATGTGCCAGCCTACAGGACAAATATTTCTATTACCATTACTTGCGGCATCAACAGCGTACCAGTTATAAAGAGCACCATAAACTGTTCCGTGAGCACTGTTATTATTTTCATACCAGCAATAAGCCGGTGTAGCTAATGCTGCCCAGGTGGAATTATCCGTTACATTTGGTATTGGATCTCCATTACGGTACTTAGTGGTTTTTAGATTTTCAGCCATCCACCATTGATTTCCAATTTTCACCGTCCTGTAACTATTACCATCGATATCTGTAACTGTGCCCGTTTCAATTGGTGGTGGATATGGTGGATATTCTACCGGAGATTCTTTTTTACATGAAGATATGCTAAACAACAATAAAAATGTTACGATTGTACTAAAAGTTTTTCTGAACAACATATTAGCTTTCCATATATTATATTTATTTTAGTTTCGTTATTACTTCAGTACTTACCCAATAAATTTCATTGTTTAGATGATAGAATAAATAATTTCCATCCGGCGAGATATAGGCACCCCCGGCATTTATATCAAATCCTTTAGTTGTTAGATCAATAGCATCTGACCACGTACCATCAGTTTTCTTAAAGCTTACGAATAAGTGACTACCTCCACCAACATCAAAAAGAATATAACTTGCATCGGGTGCAATGCATGGATGTGCTTGGTTTCCCAAATTAGATAGGACATTTAATCTCTCAAATTCAGTAAATAAACCGTTTTGAACTTTCACTTTAGCTAAATATGTTCTTCCAGTCGTTAACATCTCTGAAGTATCGGTCGTATATAACTGTCCATCTCTGCTGGAAGTTAAATACATTCCTGAACCGGCATATTTCGGTATATCCCATTCTCCGTTTGCATTTCTTTGGCATGCATAAACTCCTCCTGTAATACCATTCGGATTTGCAGCACTTCCAACATTCCATAAAAAGTATAAAGTTTTATTATCCGGTGTAACATGAGGCTGCATAGCAGTGAATCCTGCAGATACCGAAAGCTCAATCGGTTCAGTCCATTTGCCATTAACTATTTTGCTATAATAAATCTTGCAATACCAATTTGTTGCAATTCTATAAAAATATATTTCATTGCCATCGGGCGAAAATGATAGTGTAAATTCATTACTATTAGAAAGACAAATAAATTCCGGGGCAAATACTTTTGCATTATTACCCGGAGGAGTTTGACCAACATAAGGGCCCGTTAATTCTGTTGGATTATTTGATTCAATTGGATTTGAATCCTTTTGACATGAATATATTCCCGAAAGAAAAACGAGCATTATAATTGATGACAAAACATTTTTGAAAGTCATATTCTCTCCTATTGGATCCGTTATTTTTTTATATGATGAAATTAAATATCATTGCATTCATTATTATCTTTTCGGCTTCCATGTTGGCATATTTGCGGAGTGAGATCTACCGGCTGCGTTTGTAACTTTTTTAACGCTTGTTCCATCAGAATTCATAATATATACTTCCGGTTTTCCAGAAGCATCTCTATAACAATATGCAATTTGCTTTCCATCGGGTGACCACCTTGCCTGGTCATCTAAATAATTATTATTTGTCAGTCTTGTTACATTTGTCCCATCTATGTTCATCACGTATATATCAAGAGTATTCACATCCGATGAGTTGCTTTGACTTGAGTAAACTATTTTAGATCCATCCACCGAAACATCTACATTCGACTCATCTGCATTCGTATTTGTAATCTTAACTTTATTAGTACCATCAACATTGCATATATAGATTTCGGAATTGCCGCTTACGTTGGAAGTATAAATCAGCTTTGTCCCATTTGGTAAATATCTAGCTTGTGCGCCTTCTAAAATGTTTTTAGAATCACTCCCATCAGAATTCATTATCCAAATTTCAGATTTTATGACTACGTGCTGCTCAATAAAGTATTTTGTAAATACTATTTTTCTTCCATCGGGGGACCAGCGTGCCGATGTTGCATCGGTCATTTGTGTTAATCTTTGTAGATTGCTTCCATCCGTATTCATTACATAAACCGAAGGTGGTGAAGTTGGAGTTACCATTCCACCAACCAAAATTTTGGTTCCATCCGGAGACCACTCTTGCCCGCTTAATCCTATCGAGGATTCAACAATTTTTTTATCATTCGTACCGTCAGTATTGATTGTGTAAACTGACCAGTAATGATTATCTCCTCCATCCCACCTGAGGTTACTATAACCCAATTCCTGACCCTCAACAACGGGTTCATTTGGAGATTCGTTTTTGCATGAAGAGAACATAATAATACATAAAAGCATTGTTGCGGTGTTTATAATTCTGTTGAGTGGCACAGCAACTCCATTTATTTTTAAAAACGTTTAGTTTGTTTACATCAGTTGAAACAACTAAATATTATTGTTTCTGCAAAAACGTTGAAATAAGATCCATAAAATGTTCTTCGTAGTAATCAACTGTAATTCCCATATATTTTTCAAAGGATGTTCTAAAATTTCGGGTAACCCTCATATCTGTAATCAGCATTTTTAAATCATTTATACTTTTCCCAAGACCTTTACTATCCACAAGATATTTTACTGCTAGACTGAAAGCCGGGTAAAACTCTCCGGTACGTTCATAAGGAACCGTAAAATTGCTCCACAGATGTATTTTGATTGGATTAATATGGCCGCTTCCCGCAACCCAGTCAGTCCACTGATTATAATTTGTAATAGGAGTGATTGCCCCACCACTTGCATATTCGGCTAGACCTTCGGCAAACCATGTATCGGGCCATGGACCATCTGCCGGATCTAATCCAAGAAGAAATTCAATTATATGCGTTGTTTCATGCTTTATTTCTTTTCTAAAACCAAAATCATCAAACTGCCATCTCTGATATTGCTGAGAATCCTTACCGTATAAAAAGAATCCAAACCTAAATGCATTCTGATCATACGCTGCATTTTTTATTGAATACAATTTGATTTTATTTGCAGTATTTGAGGAAATTCCAATCTCTGCATCAGTTGCAATATTAAAAGCCTGTTTTAATTCAACCAAACATTCCTCCGCCATCTTTGAAAAAACAATTTTAACATCATCGCTAGCGCCATCGCTGAATGTTAGAAAATGGTTACTTTCAAGAATTCTGTTATCATGATTATATGTTGAACCCATAGCATAAAAACTTCTTCCGGTAATCCATTTAGTTTCAATTTCTAATTGGCTATTGGCAAATAAGTATCTTGCAACTACTCCAGATGTATTGGAAACGTTGGCTTTAAGAACTTGCTCTGGACCGATTCCAAGTGTCCATGTAACAGAAGCTTTTCCATTTGCATTTGTCTTTACAACTTGGTTTGATACCGAACCACCACCAGATATTACTGAGAAAGAAACTTCTACATTACCGTCTGGTCTTAGCTCTCTACTAATAACCTGAACAACAATTGAATCCCTTAAAGTTTTTCCAATATCATTCTTCTGATTATTTCCTGAAATAACAATAAGTGAATCTATCATGCTATTTGGAATTGGGAGTGACTCAATTACAATATCTTCATTTTTGCATGAAGGGGCTATAACAATCAATATTAGCATTGATAGTGAGATTAAAAACTTTTGTAAAGACATAATTAATTCCGTTGGTTTTTCTTCAATTCAATTGAATTGAGAGTTTGGAACAATCTATTGTTAATATTTTTTTCTATGGTAAACGTTTCCAGATTGGCGCAGAACAGTCGCCAAATAAATGCCAGTGTTTGTAAAATGGTTCAGATTGTGAAATATCAAATTCTTTCATAGCCAATAAATTGGAGAAATAGCATAATTCACCTATGGTTTCAATCTTATCATCGAAATACAACTCTTTGAATGCTATTCTTTGGGCTGTCATTGCTGGAGCTGCATCGGTACTACGGCTGAAGGCAAGCATTCCAATGGCACCAGCAGGATATTCAAAAGTCCCGGTTTTAAGAATGGCTTCGGCAAAACAATCTCCACCGCTCCACTCAAAACTTCCCGTTAAGCAAGCAGCCCCATGAATAAATGGAAAACTATTTCCGAATGTTTTTAACTCTGGAAGATGATTTTTTTTAAATACTATACTGTAAAATCCATCTGCAAATCCGTGGCTGTTGTAAACAATCATATTGGCGCCGTTATTTTCGATTGCGTTCATCAAATCCAAATGAGGATTCTGATCTGTTTCCAATACTTGATATACATTTTTGAAATAGGAAGTTTGATTTCTTAAGACACTTGCAATCCCCGATGTATGATTAACCCCATCAAAATGATATGTTCCAACAACAATTGCATTCGTAATCCAATCTTTACTTCTGAACTCCCCTTTTTGATAAATGAGAAGTTTGTTTACAATGTTTTTTAACTCATAATTATTCTTAACCGAAATGCGTGAGATTAATGCATCCCCAATTAGATCATCCCCTTCGAGTAATGCATAGCTAGGATCGGAAGGCGAACCTTGAAAATAAGGACTGGGAACATCTTCTATATCACCAACTAATATTACGAAGTGCAAACCATCTTTTATATATTTGGCTTGAATTGCGCTCTTAATTGCTTCAACTCCCACTGGAGCTGCAGCGGTATTTAATACAACATTCATTCCAATTGATTTTTTATAATTGATAAATGGTTGCAATTCATTTACAAACTTGTCCACAGTGATAATCAACATTTCTACCCCCTTGAATCGGTTATAATTTATCTCATTGTTAATTGCTTTATCCTCAGTACTGTCCAGCTCAATAGGTGTATCCTCTTTTTGGCAACTTGAAAACGAAATCACAATTAAAGACGTTAGCAGTATGAATAAATATTTTTTTGAAGACATTCTTTCTCCACTTCATTTTACTTTAGGATTTATCAAGCATTGAAAATCATCAAGTTTTTTTGTGTTTCATTCTATTTTGAATTTTACTCGGCGAAAAAATAGGTCAAGAGTTATACCTTAGAAATGCAAAAAGATCAAACGGTCAAAAATGAGATTGGGCGGTCATCATAGCTTAGTATATTTGATTAGATTTATTTTTATAATTTCAGATAATATGATAATATGAAGTTCGTACAATGATTGATAAAAATGTAAACGAAATATTCTTTCTAAAAAGAAAGTACAGCTTTTGGCAACTGCAAATTATGTTTTGGTTTGCTCATTGGTTTATATGGTTATGGATATATCCAGAAAACTTTTTGGTTTTGAATATCTTTCTAATGCATTTAATTCAGTATATTGCCCCTTATACAATCTCCTACTTATTTAGATATATCTATAAGAAATATCAGATTCATCATTTTCCCTTTTTCGCAATGAGTTTTATTATTCTTCCTATTTCATTTTTAGGTGGAGTACTTTGGATTGCTTATTCGTATTTTCTTGTTTTCTGTTTTTATGGCACAATCGTTATCCAAAATATTTTTCGTGATTTGGTTCAACCAATTTTTTATGACTCCTATGCACTTGTAACATGGAGTGTGGTTTATATAGGATATAAATTTTACCAAGAGTTCATCGTTCAAAAGCAGAATGCGGAAAGAGCAATAATACTTGCCCAAAGTACACAGTTGGAAATGTTAAGATATCAGATAAATCCTCATTTCCTTTTCAACACTCTTAATTCTGCACGGGCACTAATTCTGGCAGATCAAAAACTAGCACGTGAGATGCTTACGCAAATTTCAGAATTCTTAAGATATTCTTTATCAGAAGGTAAGAACTCAACTGTGCCGCTTGTGAGAGAAATGGAAGCTATTAATACCTATTTAGACATCGAGAAAATCCGTTACAAGGATAATTTAATCGTGGAATATCAGATTGATCCTATAGCAGAAGATTTCAATATACCGGTGTTTCTAATACTCCCTTTGGTAGAAAACGCAATAAAACATGGAATGCAAACTACTACTCTTCCTCTTAAAATAAGTTTGAATGCAAAAGTGGTTGATGATTATTTACAAATTGATGTTGTTAATACGGGCAAGTGGAATGAAAATTTTTCAAAAGATTTGAATACCGGCACCGGACTAATTAACGTTCGGAAAAGATTGGAGAATTCATACGGCAATAATTTCCATTTCGAAATTTTAAAGAATGATGATTTTATCCATGTTGTGATGAAAATTAGAAAAGAACGATGAGAAAGTGATGGAGAATAAAATACGAACACTTATTGTTGATGATGAAGAATTAGCAAGAATTGATTTAAGGCATATGCTGTCAGATCATTCTTCAATTGAAATTGTTGGGGAAGTTTCAACTATTAAGGAAGCTAAAAAAGCAATACTTGAATTAAAACCGGATGTTATTTTTTTAGATATTGAATTTCCGGGAGAATCTGGATTTGATCTACTTAATATGATTTATGAATCTGTAAAAATTGTATTTATAACCGCATTCGATGAATTCGCAATTAGAGCTTTTGATGTAAATGCATGTGATTATTTGCTAAAACCAGTAAGTACAAAAAGATTAGCTCAAACAATAAATAAACTAGAAGCAGGTTCATTGGACTTAAAACATCAAGATTCAGTTTTTAGTTACGATGATAAGGTTTTTATTGCGGTAAATTACAAACACTACTTTATAAGAGTTAATAGTATAATAAGAATCGCTTCCGAAGGTAAGTACCCTGAGATATTAACAACTACTAAAGTAAAAGGACTTGTAAAAAAATCGTTGCAAGAATGGGAAAAATGTCTTCCGGATAAACAATTCATACGAATTCATAGATCAACTATAATCAACATCGATTTCATTGAAAAAGTTGTTAAAGATAATAATTCATCCTATGCAGTTTTATTAAATGGCGACAACAAAAAATTTATAATAAGCAGAAGATATGCATCGCAATTAAAAAAGAAAATTGTTTTATAATTTAGAAACTTTCTTAATTCATGATTCGATTAAGGTTATTCATAACTTCATCTGTACTGGAACGAACGATCAAGAACTGAATCTGTCGCTATTCAAAATGCTATCAGCGTTCAGAATGATGTTATTAAACTAATTACCCTATTTTCGCTCTCCATTACTTAACATGTTAAAACTCGATATGCTAATTTTTTTCAAATCAAGAACACAATTACATGTGTCTATTCAAAACCTCATGCGCTAAGAAGCAACGATTCAGATTTGAAATAGATATTTTCACTCTCCACAAATCAACATGTTAAGACTCACTGTGCTCGAAATCATCTTCATAAAGAAGCAACTGGAAATACTTAACAGATATACAAACAATATGAAGATTAAAAACTGTCTGTTCATTTAGCTTTTCAGTTCAGAAAACATATATTCAATTTAAGCCTTTGGTTAATGTACCTTTTTTTATATTCAGATTGAGTTTTGACTAGTCACAACCCATTTACACCGTCTACACAGACCTTTTAAAAAACAAAAAACCTCGAAAACAGCCTTATTTTGCTATAATCGAGGTTTTATTTTTACTAGAGGAGAGTGAGGGATTCTACTGACTCTCCTAATTATTGCGTTTTTGGACTATAATCGCATCTTTTTCAAAATATTGTGACCATTTTGTGACCAACTAATTTACAAATACAACCCACTACACAGACTACACAGCATTGGTCCTCTCCCCTACTTGAATATTAATATGTACAATAGTTGAATTTTTCTTACTTATGAAAATATTTTAACCGAATCTAGTTTTCGAAAGAGATAGTATAATAATTACTTCAAATATTTGTTTTCCACAAACTGTTTCCATCCAACCTCAAAACTCTGCTGGGTTACAACAAGTGTAAGCTGAAGATTCCCGCTAGATTTAATCAAATCAACATAACTGTCTTTGCCCCAACGTTTTATTATGTATTCAGGCAGAAGGTAACCAACTTCATAAATCTTATAATTGCCAGTGTTATAATCTGAATTTAATTCAGCAAGTGTTGGAAAGTTGCCATTGACAAGATAGCTAATGGATTTAGGATTAATCAATTCACCTGATTCGTAAATGGCAACAGCCTCCCATAACCAACGTGGGTTATTTCCAAAGCGGCTGTTTACAACCAGGGATGCCGCATGACAAAACTCGTGCAGAGCTGTCTGTGCGTTAATCCCTTTATAAAGAAACCTGATATCATAAGGACTATAAACATATCCTGAAGCTCCGGTGTATCTTGTACCAATATCTCTTTGCATATCATCTAGAAAATGTGTTTCATCATTCCAGATTTTAACAGTTACTTTGTTCATTGATGTGAGGGTAAAATCTCCAAGTACTCTTGCGTAATTCTCTTCAAGTTTGTTTAAAATCTGAATTGTAATGTTTTGAGATAAACCGTCATAAAGCACAAAAGTAAAATGTTCCGAATCTTGAATATTGGGAATACCGATTGATGGTTTATGCGCAACAGTATTATCTACGGAACAGTTGGTTATAAAAAAAGCTATCAACAACATAAAAGAAGCAAAGTACTTGTTCATTAAATTTCCCAAATTTTTCAATATTGTAGCTATCCAAAACCTCATCTGCATTAAAATAATAATTAGGACCTAAACTCGCTATGCTCACATTTCTACTCACTTTCTTCAAATCGAAGACGCATTTACGGCTTGAAAATGTTTTTCTCCGGAAGCAACTTGAAATCTTAAATCGGTCAAATAAAGAACTTCAAATACAGAATACGACAATTCAATTCAAGCTCTTGGTTAATTGACCTTTTTTAGCTTTAGATGAAGTTTTGAATAGGCACACCCAATAAAATTATTTCACTTCTAATTTTCTCATCGTTTCAATAAAATCGGATTTAATCCAAAATGCGGCAGTTTCTCCGGAATAGTATCCAACATAAAATAAATATTTCGCATCGTGTGTAATATATGCGCCACGGGCTTGTGGAGAAATTTTAGCAGTCTCTGAAATAGACTTCGCTTCGCTCCAAGTACCATCGGGTAATAAAAAGCTTATGAATAATCCCAAAGGCATACCCTGACTGGAGCTACGTTCAAAAATCATAAAATCTCCATCGGGAGAAATATTTGGACTACCTTCACTATTCACACTATTTATTTTACTACTTAATGCTTCCGGATTAGTGTACTTGCCTTCTACAAATTTGGAGCAGAATATTTCACCAAAGTTTTTTCCAAGAGGGTCTCTGGCACCAAAGAATAAATTTCCTTTTTTATCAACAGATAGATGCCAATGAAGAGGTAAAGAGTTTACAACATCAATCGGCTTTGGTTCACTCCAACTACTCCCTTCGCGTGTCATATACCAAATATTTTCTTTTGTGGAATTCTCTTCACCAGGTTTTAAAGGTCTTTTCGAAAGGAAGAACAGTTTATTCCCATCCGGAGATACATATGGACAGTCATCATCAAATCCAATTTCCGAAAAAGCTGCACGCTCCGGTTTGCACCATTTCCCATCTTCAAGTCTCGTTGTAAGAATTTGCTGTTTTTCTTCGGTGGAATTTTTTGAAGGATACCAGCCCGACCAATATGCTTCGTTACCGTCGGGAGTAAATACTATGTTGCCGTGTAATGAATATTTCGTAGTAACTATA
>JAZDFQ010000009.1:0-75818 GCA_043807765.1 Ignavibacteriota bacterium | reverse complement strand
ATTGCCAATAAAATCTTAAAGCTTACTTGTGCTGTTATTAATTCTAAAACATCTTTTATTAACAATTATCAATCGGTCAATCCTATGATGCTTAAAACCGCTTGACTTTGTCATAATATTCAGTGTGACAGTAAATTAATTATTCAGATGGTCATACTTATTACTCTTCTCTAAAATATTGCGTAGATAAATGGCGCAAGTGCCGAGCCCTTAGTAAGTACTATCAAACCGCCTAGCAGAATCAAAAAGAAGACGATTGGCATCAGCCACCATTTTTTCCTTTCCCGAAGAAACTGCCACAATTGACCTATTGTTGAAAGCTTACTCATTTCACCTCTTTCTATATCATTTGATAGCAAAATTAACTCATTCACTTAACTTATGCCAAGATTGAGCTCTTCCGATGCAATTCAAATTTGATTATTTTTCATAAGAATAATCGGAGATCACTTGGCAGATTCAAAAAAAAGAAATAATTCTAAAGTGGAAGAGAAGAAACATGCACCAAATGCAAAAGCACCAGTCTATTTCTACTTGATTTTAATTTCAATTCCGATATTTTTCTTTATTCTTCTCGAAACCGGCTTAAAAATTTTTAATTATGGCGATGATTTATCAATGTGGGTTCAAGCTACACCGGGCAAGAAAATTGCGAACGCATATGTGGCAAGGCGATACTTCTCTAATGTCCAAAATCTGCCAACAACAATAGAAGATGTGTTTGATTCATCAAAAGCTGAAAACGCTTATCGTGTTTTTGTTTTAGGAGAAAGCAGCGCTGCAGGCTACCCTTATATGCCGCTCGGTTCTTTTTCACGTTACATCCGCAAACGATTAGAGCTCGCGTATCCGGATCGCAAAATTGAGGTTGTAAATCTTGGAATGACGGCTGTATGCAGCTACACAGTTAGAGATTTTATGCCGGAAGTAATTAAACAAAAACCGGATGTAGTTATTATCTACACCGGACATAATGAATACTATGGCGCCCTTGGCGTTGGCTCTATGGAATCACTTGGCAAATCAAGAACTCTAGTCAATCTCTACCTTGCGTTAAACGACTACAAGACTATTCAACTAATAAAAGATTTTTTACAATGGGTGGTTAAATCAGTAAGCGGAGAACCCGAGAAAAGTACAGGTACATTGATGTCGCGAATGGCAAAAGAACAATCAATAGAACTTGACTCGGATAGTTTCAATGATGGCATTGATCAGTTTGACGGCAATATGCGTGATGTTATAAAGATGTGCAAAGATTCTAACATACCAATAATTTTAGGAACTCTAACATTTAACCTTAAAGATCAAAAACCGTTTATTTCAGTCAAATCCGCTAAAAATCAAAGCGCAAACCTTGTTTACGAAGAAGCAAACAAAGCATATAAAAAAGGTGAGTACAAATCAGCTTTGGAACTGTATCGCAAAGCAAAGGATCTGGATGCTCTTCGTTTTCGCGCTCCGGAAAAACTAAACTCTTTAATCCGCAGTTATCATAAAGAATATGACGTGACAGTAGTTGATATTGACTCACTATTCAATGCAAAAAGTCCAAATGGAATTGTTGGTAATAACTTAATGACAGACCATCTTCATCCAACTCTTGAGGGATTTCACTTAATGGGAGATGCCTTTTTTAACAAGATGAATGAAATGCAGCTTCTTCCTAAATCGAATCCGGTAATAACTTTTGAAGCGCAAGATTACAAAACAAGAAATAATTTTCCTTTTTCCACTTTAGATTCAATAATGGCAGTATACAGAATCGCGCTCCTTAAAAATGATTGGCCTTACATTGATCCTAAAAATAAAATAGATGACCTAAGTTTATTAAAACCAAAAACCGAAGTTGACAGTGTAGCATTTAGCTTTGCGGAGGGAACAATTACTTGGCCCGAGGCGCATGAAAAACTTGCTAATAAAAATCTTTTGCAAAAAAAGTATGATGAATGTATAAAACATCTCGAGGTTTTGATTTATCAATATCCAGTTGTAACTGAATACTACAATATGATTGATAACATAGCGCTAACTTTGTTAAAACAAGAAAATTTTGCAAAGGCCTATGAAATTTTATTGAAGAGATATGAAATTAAACCAAATCCTTTTGCAACAAAATGGCTTGGGAATATCGATCTCAACAATCATAGAATCGCTTCTGCAATAAAATATTTAGAAGAAAGTATAAAATTAGATCCCGGCGATCTGCAGTCACTTTATAATCTTGCCGGCGCTTACGCGTTAGATAAGCAATATGCAATGGGCTTGCAGACAATTAACAGTGTTTTGCAGAAGGATTTGAATTACCCCGGGGCAAAAGATTTGAAAGCGCAGCTAGACGTGCTGGCTAAAGCTAGATAAGGATTGAATACTGAAGGGCAGAAAAGCACAAACTGAAAAACGAGAATTGTATAAAAGAAAAGTCCCGCCCCGATTAATCGGGGCGGGACTTTTTTAATTCCACCATAAAACTAAATTACTTCAACAATAACATCTTCTTTGTAGCATTAAAACTTCCGGCTTCAACTCTATAGAAGTAAACGCCGCTGCTCAAATTAGAAGCATTCCAATCAAATGAGTAAGAACCGGCTTTCATTTGTTGGTTAACAAGTGTAGCTACTTCTTGTCCGAGAACGTTGAAAACCTTCAAGCTAACATTTTCATCTGCCGGAATAGCAAACTTAATTGTTGTTGTAGGGTTGAATGGGTTTGGATAGTTTTGATCCAAAGAGAATTTGGATGGTATTCCACTTTCCAAGTCTTGAACATCTGTAAAGCCAAGAGGAGCTGCTTCAAATTGATCGGACTTATCTTCTTTGTCTGTCCATTTATCAAGCGGAGCTGTGTAAGGCTGTGTAAATGTGCCTTTGGAAGTTTGAGGAATATATCTAACTCTATATGCATTCTGTCCAAAACCAGCTGTTTCTAATGTGAAAGATTTATCGGCTGCTCTTTGAATTCCGTAACGATATTCAAATCCATTGAATCCGCCGGCTTTCATGGTTAAAGAACCCTCGTAAATCTTATCTCCATCAGCATCGGTTAATTCAAAATAAGTTTGACTGTCGGAATCTCTCCATCCCATAACTTTACAGAATAATGGCTGTTCTGAAATATAGAATACTTTATCGCCAGCTTTCATTGGAACTGCAATCTTTGTAGCGTCAAAAGCGTCTTTCATATCAACACGGAATTTAATTGAAATAGCCTTAGAAGTATAGAATCCCGGCAGTACGTCATCATAATGAGCGCTTGGGGTTTCTTGGTTTGGTTGACCTTGGTAAGTAAATAAACGATTTCCACCGCCTCTTGAAAGAGGTCTTTCATATCCATCAGTCCAGCCGGTAGTATCTTTCTTACCAACAAAGTATTTGTAGAAATTGTCGGAAGGAACTTCTGCTTTCACAAAACCAACTGGCAAGAACCAGCTTGTTGGAAACAAAAAGTCTTGAAGCATTACGCTTTTATCTTTATCAGTATTGCTCCATCCGTTGAAATTACCACGTACTTCAAGTAAGTCAACTGCAGCATCATACACTTTTAATTGTTCAAGAACTGCCATGTTAACATAGAAAGAAACTGTTCCATCTTTCAATTGAACGTTCGGGTTAACATCATTGAAGAAACGTTCAACTTTGTTTGTTCCGTCAAGAATTAAAGCCGTCTTATTTGGATCGTTTTCCCATATAGTAGCATTAGCTTTATTGCTATATAGGAATTTGTAGTTGATTGTTGTTCCGGATTTGATAGTATCAAGAGTGGCAGTATAAACAGAATCGCCGTCAGCATCACTTAATTCAGTTGCTGATGTGTTCCATCCGTTAAAATCGCCGGCAATAAAAACTTTACCTGGAATTGGTGTTTTCAACAATTCACCTTGTTTCAAAGGTAGTTTCATGTTGGCTCTAAATTCAACATTAGCTTTAGCGCCTGAAATACCCTTGTTATCATACCAAAGAACATCAAGAACCTTATCGCCTGCTATGTCAATTTTTCTATCATCGATGCTTTCCCAACCGGTATTGGTTGCTTTAGCGCCGTTATGGAAAAATTTGAAAGCAAGCGTTACGCCGTTAGTAAGTTTTACTTTATCGAAAGATGCTTCAACTTCGTAAATCATATCTCCGTCGGCATCTTTCATTTCTGTTTCGCCCCAATCGTTAAAGTTTCCGCGTGCGGATACTTTATCGGCTGTGGTAAGTTTACCTAACTGTAATTCCAGCTTCATGTTGACTTTGAAAGTAACTTTATAAGTCTGTGCCATTGAACCAGACCAAGCTACTACAAGCAGAGCTAAAATTAGTACTGTTAGTTTTTTCATTGTGCCTCCATTTTGTTGGTTATGGAATATTTATTTATAGTGGTGGAAAATATCATTTTATATCCTTAATTAAAAACCTAACATAACACCAAAACTATGCATGTTATCCAAGTATTTCAGTTTCTGATAGGAGTAATCAACAGAGATTCTGAAGAAGCTAAGACCATCGTACTTTATACCTGCACCTAAAGTAAGTCCTTCCTGGGTGTCTTCCAAGAATAAAGCCTTATAGCCGCCTCTTAGAGAAATCAAATTATTGAACATCGAAATTTCACCGCCTACATTTACCCACTGCTTATTATCATTTGGGTGAATTGCATCAACGGCAATAGTCAGTCTATGTTCATCCATAATAGTGAAGTCTCTTGAAAGTCCAACTTGCAAACGAAGCGGCAATTCAAATGGATCGGTTTTATAGAATGCATCTATTGTTTCATTGTTTCCGGCTCTGGTAGGATCGGGATCGTGACGGATCAGCAGATCATCTCCGGCCATTTGCATTTTTGAGCCGTAATTAGATATGCTTGAAGCAAATTTAAGTCCGTAGAATGGGGTCTTAAATATTGTTCCTATATCAAACCCAAGTCCATCTGCAGTAGAGTTAAAAATATCTTCGCGAATGTATTTGATATTAAAACCCACAGCAAAGTCTTCGGTTATAAAACGTGAATAAGTTAGTGCAAAAGAATAACTGCCTGCACTAAATTTTTCGCCGGTTCCTTCCGGATAATACTCGGAAGTTACATCCATTTCACCAACATTTAACGCAGTTACGCTAGCGCCAAATGTGCCATATTCTCCGGCGGGAAATACAATTCCGAAGTAGTTAACATTAATATCCGCAAACATTTTTGTATAAGTAAACAAAGTTTGAACTTCGTTTACGCTTGCAATGCCCGCTGGATTCCAGTACATAGCAGAAACGTCGTTTGCAATTGAGGTGTAAGCACCACCCATCGCATTGGCACGCGGTCCAACACCAATGCTCAAAAATTTGGCCGCTGTTGTACCCGTTTTGGATACTTGCTGAGCCAAAATTGGCTGCAGCAAAGCTGCAACCAATAAGACCATTGTTAATATTTTTTTATGTAACACGATTTAACTCCTTAAAATTTTTAGTCCATTTACGTTATTTAATTATTGCGAACTTGCCAATCTTATCACCAACACCTGGAGCTGTTACATGATAGACATAAATTCCGTACGCAACATTTAAGTTATCCTTGGTTAACATTTTCCATTCTTCTGAACCATCGTTCAACGGACTATCGTGCTCAATCACATCAACTAATTCACCGTTTATAGTAAAGATTCTTATTGTACACTTGCTTGGCAAGTGCGTAAAATGCAATGATCTTGGTCCTCTACCGCTTGCATATGGGTTTTTAGCTTCCCATTGAGCGCTGGCGACGTAAGGATTTGGAACTACCTTAATCTTTTCCATATCCTTCTTTGCTTGATCAGCATCAATCAATGCCTTCTTAGCAACAAATCTAAATTTGTCCGAGGACAAGAATGGTTTCTTGAGTTTAAGTTCAAGTTTATCGCCACTCTTAGGCAGACGAGTTCCGGTTGTTGCATCCGGAGTATCATACAAGTAGAACCACCATGTAAAAACAAGAGCACCACTCTTATCCGGTTCTAAGAAAAGTATTCTATCTCTTCTTGCGCCATTCGTAGATAGGATTCCATCGCTTCCATCAACTTCAAGAAAAGAGAAATCAATATATTTTTGCGTGCTCAGGTTAAAGACTTTGAAGTTGACAGCTTTGGATGCAAAAGTAGTTACTCCAAGTTTAACCTCTTTGGATTGACCAAAGCCAAGATCGCCGAACTCTATTTTATAATCATTCGGTCTTTCTTCACCTAAATAACCACCTGAATATTGGAATTTCTCAAAACGATAGTCAACAATCTTTATATCATTCCAAACAGCTAAAGTTCTATCAAGCTCTACTCTTGCTTCATTTCTAAATTTCAATCTGAAACCGTCTATCAACGGTTGTTCATAATCAGTAGCAAATATTTTGCTTTTATTAATTAAGATTGCACCCGCAGTAGAGTCTGTGAGAGTCCAGTTCTTTGTTGTAAGAGTATCAGGCTTTGAATTTTTCCCAACCTTAATTGTATCTTCAAAAGTAATGTTATAAACGTGTCCATCTTTCATTTTGTTTAGATCAACAATTTCGTAAGCAACGTTGCCGGAGGTTGTTCCGGTTACAAGTTGAACTGCACCAAGTGTTGGTCCAATAAATCCGGCAGCCGGTGCTTCCGGTTTTACTCTTGCAACGTTCTGACCTAATTTTACAGAACCATCCGGCAATAGTGAAAGACGAATTGGAGTTTCTGATGGTGCAATCTCGCCAGCAGCAAAACCAAAATCGTAAGCAACTAATGCATAGTAATATGAAAAACCGTTTTGAACAGTTGAATCGACAAAACTATGTATTAAACCGGAATCTGTTCCTAAATAATATTTAACGCCATCAATACCAACTGCATCAAAGCCGCTAATACCGTCTTTCAAATCGAATTGCGCAAGTGGAGTTTTGAATATTAAATTGCCAAATCCATTTGTAATGTTTTCAGCATCTTGAAAAGCCGGATCTGATGCTCTATAAATTTTATAACCTTCAAAGTCTCTTCCAACCCCGCCTATAGCATCAATGTACTGATCGAATGAAGTTTCAGCAACATCATCCCAGTACAATGTTACACGGTTATTACCCGGTATTGCAGTTAGAGTTGGAATTAGAGGAGAATTTGCAAAGCGGTAATCGTTGTTATATGTTTCTTGCGCACGAACTCTCTTGCGTAGAATTTCACTCTTTCTAAATGCCCCGCCCGGATCTGGAACCGCACCATTAGAGAATAAAACTGCAATTGAGATTGGCTCTGTCTGCCCGGCTTTCAATGGAAACAATCCGGAAGAAACAAATAGATCGTATTCACCGGCAACCACTTCTTGAGGATCGTAGAATTTACCGGGAATCATAAAATCGAACCACATTTGCGCATCACTATTTAGATTCAATCCGCCGGCCGGAACATAATCAGCATTTGTAATACCTATCTGATCAGTTTCCGAAACGTCTGTAACGTCAACTTTTGGTTCGCCAGGCAAACCATACTTTGCGCCCGATGTTGGTTTACCATCATTTTCTCCGGCATCACCGGATTCAGCAACACCATCCAAACCAACGTCATCACGCAGCGGATTCCAATCGTAATCATTGTCTTTACCGTCATCGCGAGCTTCATCAATTAATAAATCGATTCCATCATCTATACCTTCATCAATAGCTCCGTTGCCATCGTTATCTTTACCATCAGCGTATTTCTTACCGAGCGTTGATGCAACTACATTATAAATAATTGTTTTTTCATCAACTCTATAACGATAATATGGTGCATCTTGCGAAGCTTGAGTTATCATTGCTTGTGTAATAACTGGATTTGTAGCTTCGCCGTCGCCATCGTTATCAATTCCATCTTTGAATGGTAACCCAAGCGTGTTTGAAACTACACCAATTAAATGAACTTGATTTTTTTGAAATGCATCTAGCGGAGGCCAAATGTGCCATTTGTTTGAAGGTGAAGCAACTTGATCAATCATTGCTTGAGTTACAACCGGGCTATTAGCTTCAACTTTGAATCTTGAATGTTTCGATAAGAAATCTACTGAAACCGGCTGAGCCATTCCATCAGCATAAGTAACACCTTTTTGAGTTCCGAAAGGAATGTGTGTTTCGTTTTCATCAATTAAACCGTTAGCATTATCATCCATCTGATTATCGGCAACTTCGTCAGCTATCATTTCTTGTGAAATCAAAACACCTTGTTCGGGACTGTCGCCATCATTATCAACTCTATCAAGAGCATTACCTGGTGTCTCTAAGAAAGTAACGCCAACCATACCTACCGGATCACTGCCAAATGTTGCTGCTCTGTGGTCATTATCTCTTGACCAAGCGATATCTTGAATAAGATCGAATTCGGAAATATCATCTTGCGAATCACCATCGCCGCCAACAAAATCTGCATACCAAAGTGTTACACCAACTTTGTTGATGTCTTTAGTTCCATCATTCTTAATGTAATGCAAGAAGTAGAGAGCATCTTCAACCAGAAATTGAGACCATGCAAGTGCTCTAACATCCATTATAATTCCCATACCTTTTCTTGTAAGGTCAGTTTCATCCGGAAAATAATTTACATAACGGTCATATCTATCATCGGAAGCGCGGTAGAACATTTCCTGATCTGCATTAAAAATGTTTTTACCAAAATAACCATTCCACGAACCTCTCCAACCCGGATCAATTTCATCACTCATTCTATCGGGCCAAGTATCCGGCCAAGTATCTTTATCTACACTAGTAGCAATCTGGTTTTCATTTGTTTTAGAATTTGGAATGCTGTAACCGGGTACCGGTTCAAAATTCCACGTCTTGCCTTCTGGTGAACTGCGACCATTGTTAATGTCGATGATATGTTGCAGTTCCCCTTTAGAATCAACAACTTCGCCGCCAACAATTGTAGTTAACATAGCGAGATAGACGTGACCGGTATTCTTAGGCCACTCATACGGAGTCTGTACGGAAATTGGATATTGTCCGCCGGTACGTCCGGACATACCAAAATTAAAAACCGTAGTGCGAATTTTATTTCCTTCCATCTGACCTTTAGCGCGCTTAGTCGGATCGCCTCTTTCTTTTCCCGGCTTATATTGAGCATCAATATTTGCCGTCATAGTCATCGCGATGAAAAGAATCATCAAGATTTTAAATGCTTTAGTCATTTATTTATTTCTCCTCTTTATAATCTTTTTTTGAGTCCGCTTTTTAAAAAGTACTTTTAGTAGCGGACACTCTTTTAGAATGAGAACTCGAAACCAAATTCAACTCTTCTTGGCTCGCCGTAATTCCACGGGTAACGTAAGTATTCTTCAACTGTATTCGGTCTGTTAGGATCGTAACTAATGTTCTTTCCTTCGGTTGTATAATCCGGCTTGCCGGTATCGCCAAATACGTTTACAGCTACTTTATTATCAAGCAAGTTGAACACTCTTAAGAATGTTGTAACATTCAAACCAAATACTTCTAATGTTTTATGCATTCTTAAATCGATTGAAAACTGAGTTGGTCTTCTTCTACTATTGCGCTGCAAACCGCTTGTAATTCCTCTATCTGCAGTGTATTGAGTTATAGATGGAGAGTACGGCAATCCGGTTCCATATCTTGCAATTGTAGAAACACCCCAGTCGGTATCACCAATAAACATTGAGAAGTTAAGTAAGTGTCTCTGATCCCAATCCAAAGGAATTAAATAAAGAGTTGGCTCGTTGTTTCCAAGTTGTGCATAGAATTCATCTTCGGGATTAGAATTACTTCCCTCTGCAACCTGATAAGTATAATTCAAATCAATTGAATAGTGATTTGTAAATCTCTTGTTCAAACTGAATGTAATACCTTTTACATTAGAATAATCTTTATTAATAAAAGATGAATATGTAACCAGATTTCTTGTTGTGATAAGAGGACCGGCAGTTATCCAGTTTCTGATATCACGATAAAAACCGGTAGCATCAAGAGAGAAGTCTTCAAAGAATTGCTGCTTGAATCCGATTTCGTACATGATTGTTGTTTGCGGCTTCAAATTCGGGTTTCCGTAAGGACCATATCCCGAGCCGGTATTTGGTACATAGTAAGGTCCACGGTTGAACAAATATTGGAAAGAAGGAACTTGTAAAAAGTGTCCGTATGAAAAGTGAAGTACACCTTGATCGCTTATTGGATAAGCTATACCAAAGCGAGGACCAACAGACCATTTCGGATCGGCTTTCTTATAGAAATATTGTTCACGATCTGCTAAGCTAAGATTTGTTAGTTCTGATCTTAAAGGTAGATTTATGTTGGGATCGGTTGGATCGACTAAAATGTTTCCTTTGGAATCAAAGTAATCCAAACGTAATCCTATGTTAATAATTACGCTTTGGAATTCAATTTTGTCTTGTAAGTATGCAGAAAATTCAATCGGTTCGGAATCATATTTTGTTCTGTTCGGAGTATTTGCATCAGGAATAGAAGGTTGGAATGGTTCAACCGGAATGCCATTAAGGCGAAGCGGTTCAAGGTTATAATCATCGAAGGAAAGTTTGTGCAATCTTCCTTCCAAACCAAATTTAATCATATGGTTTTCGTTAACCTGACTAGTATAATCTAACTTCGCTATAAGCGTATTTGTCTTTCTATAAAATCTATGATTATTCGTTCCCTTAGTTACAAATGAGTATCCAATTGTACGTAATGAATCCGGATGTATATAACCGGCATCATAAGGATCTTCATATAAGTATTCATTAAAGTCTTTGAAGAAATCGGAAATTTTTAATGTGTAGAATGATGTACTTGAGAAAGTGTGAGTCATTGTAAATGTTGCGTTATAACTATTTGCATATTTTTTAACATCACCCGAAGGATTCCATTTATAGAAATGGCTGTAATCTCTATACTTTTCATCTGAGAAAAGTATTTCCGCATTGAATTTAATTGAGCCGGAAGCCATCCAACTTAAATTGGCTTGACCGATCAATCTTTTGTTCCAATTCATTGAAGTGAGCGCGCCGTCGGCAGTGTCACCTTGTGTTGTAAACTTATTATAGCCATACAGATAACCATCATCATATACATAACGCAGATTTCCAAAGAAAGATGCTTTGCCATCCGTTAATGGAATTGGTCCACTTAAACTTCCTTGCACATTGTAATTGACAACCGGATTATATTTATCAATTCCAACAAAGTAATCTGTAAAGTTGCTTGCGTAATCGCTACCATAAACTTTGAAGTCACCTTTGTAACTACGTCCCCCCTCTTTGGTAACTGTATTGATAATACCGGAAAGAGCTTGTCCATATTCAGCGTTGAATGTACCGCTGATAACTTGCAATTCTTGAACGCTTGAGTTATCAATTTCAATACCACGGCTGTTATCAAATGCATCGGTAATTGAAATACCGTTTACCCAGTAAGCAATTTCTGAAGAACGACCGCCGCGAATATGGAATTCGCCGCCGGCTCCTTTTGTAACACCGGCTTGTAATTGTAATACATCGGAAAGTTCTGCTACTGGTAGATTTTTAATTTCGTCTGAGGTTACTCTTGCTTGGCTGGATGTAACGTCTTTTTGAATTTTCTCAACATTGCCTTGAACAACAATTGCTTGTAATTCAACAGCTGTTTCCTCAAGTGTTGCATCTTGAGTTGTTGTTAGATCTATTGAGATCTGAATGTTTTGGACAACCATCGTTTGGTATCCAACATACTGATATTTTACATTATACTTTCCCGGAGAAATATTGAGAATAGTATACTTTCCATCAAGGTCTGTCGCTGCTCCAAGTGAAGTGCCGTCAATAACGACATTAACAAATGGCAGCGGCTCGCCAGTTTTTTTATCGGTCACTTTTCCCGTAAGCTTTCCGGTAGTTCCGGCCAAAAGACAATACGGTACCAAAGCAACCAATAATAGTAACTTGGTAACTAGTTTTTTCATAGTGCGCTCCTATATTACAAACGATAAATAAAGAACAAAATAAAATTAAATGCTAATTCACATTTAATGTGCTTAACAACTGATCATTCCATTTTACAATGGTCTTTTTACGAAGTCCGGTAATGTACTCCTCCATTATCGACTTCGACTTTTCTTTTCTCAAAAGTTTTTCCGCCAATTCTTTAGCATCTTTAAACTTATTTACCTCGCCTTCTTTTTTCCCTAACAGTTTAAAGAGGCCATACATCTCTTGAATTTTTATGGGACCTAATAGACTACCTTCTTCAGATTTTATTAGCGTATCTTTTAATCCGCCAAACTTTGAGATTTCTGAAAATCCCATAACACCTTTATTTTTTGCAGACCACTCTCTTTTAGAAAACTTTACCGCCAATTCACCAAAGTCCGATCCGGATTTTATTACATTGAATAAGCTATCGGCTAAAACTTTATTATCAACAATTATTTCTTGCAAGTTAAGTTGATCTTCTTTCTTGAAATAAACAGAGTTGTTGGAATAGAATTTTCTTACATCCTCTTCCGGAAAAACTTTCGCCTCTGCTATCTCTGCTCGTTTATATTTAAGAAATATGTTGTTATTATACTTAGAAACTGTGCTTAGCGCTTCTTCGGATTTGGTGTAGCCTTTCTTCTCTGCCAATTCCATTAAAATATCTTGAAGAACAAATCCCTTTATTACGGCATCAAGTGTTTGCAGAGAATTTATTTTTTCTCTGTGAAAAATCGGAATCTCGTTTATACGAGTTACTATTTCTTTTTGCCTATAAGTTCTATTGTTGTACTTAGCCAATACACCGGAGGATAACTCCTTAGGAGTGGCCTCAATTAATTCTGATGGAGAATATGTCAAATAATCCAATGTTTTGCTAAGCATTTTTTTATCAACGCTTACCTTACCCGGACTAAAATGTTTGCTTATATATTCTCTTTCGGAAATCCCTCTCCGGCGCATTCTAACAACGCGCTCCATATGCCTTTTCTTATTAAGGAACTCGTTCTCAGTCAATAACGGATTAGGAATTCTTTCTTCAACTTTAATTATGCTATAACCAAGTTGTGTCTTAATTGGTTCTGAAATTTCCCCCGGTTTTAATAAATAAGCGGCATCTTCAAATGCCGGGTCCATATCGCCCCAAGAGAAGAAGCCAAGATACCCGCCATTATTGCGAAGTGTTGTATCGGAAAAAACTTGTTTAGCTAATGTGTTAAAACTGGCGCCGGTTTGTAAAAGCTGATGAAGATTTTTTGCCTCTTCTTCTGTTTCGGCATACAAATGTCTGGCAGAGATTTTCATGTTTGTTTTGTAAAAAGCATCACGGAGTTCTGCTTCGGTAACTTTCATTTTCGCATAGACTTCTCTGTCTTTTAGAAAAGCAAGAATGGTTTGCTTCTCAGCCCATTTTAATTCGCGCTGGTATTCCGGGTTTTCCAAAATACTTTTATTGTCATCGTAATGAAGAAGCAATACTTCATTAATCATATTATTAAGAATAGCTCTGCGTGTAACAATGTTATCCTTAATTCCGGAGGAAAGAATATAATCTGAATAACGAGCTATAAAATCTGAAGCTAAAATTTTTGTTACGCCAACTTCTGCAAGAGCATTTTTAGGTAGCGCTAACTGTTGTGATGGGAGTGGCTGGTTGATAAGTATTAAAACGAAGCAAATAAATTTGAATACAGTCTTATACTGTTTAATCATTTTTACCGTTACAAAAAAACAAATAACAAAAGATCGGAAAGGCAACCCGATTTGAATTCTGTTGTCAAAATACTAAATCCTCTCCTTTAAAATCAAATACATAAATGAGTTATCGACCTCCTAACTTTTTACAAAAACGCCTTGTGTAGCCTCTAAATGCTTATTCTTTAATTCCTTATATTATAGTATGATTTAATAAGGCCCAATTACCGGCTGACTCGTTTTAATTAACTATGGCATTTTGTTGAATAAAAAAACTAATAATACTACACAAATTCCTAGGCTTATTACGCTTAACGATATTGCTGAAAAATTGAATGTTTCTACAATTACTGTTTCAAAAGCATTGAGGGGACATCCGGATATCTCAAAAGCAACCGCTGAATTAATAAAGAAAAAAGCCGAAGAACTCGGCTACTCTCCAAATTTTATGGCTAGAAATTTAGCCGCTAGAAAATCAAACACGATTGGTGTGGTTCTGCCGCAAATTGATCATCACTTCTTCAGCTCTATTATCGATCATATTTACAATTTTGCTTTTGAACGTCAATATCAAGCATTCCTTACTGTGTCTCACGAAAATGCAGAAATGCAAAAAAAGCAGATTCAAGCATTGCTTTCTATGCGTGTTGATGGAATTATAATTTCAGTGTCGCAAGATACGTCCGATTTTGAAATTTTTGAGACCGCAAAGAAAAGAAGAGTTCCTTTAGTTTTTATGGACCGCATTCCCGATTTGGATGACTGCAACACAGTTACAGTTGATGACAAAGGTGCGGCTTATAAAGCTATTGATCATGCTATAAAACTCGGCTACAAAAAAATAGCTCATTTTGCCGGTCATACTAATATCAACATTGGAAGAGAAAGAATGCTGGGATTCCGGCAAGCGATGAAACATCATGGCTTAAAAGTTAATTCCCATTGGGTAATCGAAGGAGACTTCGGAGAAAAAAGCGGTTACGATTCATTCATGAAACTTTACCGGGAAAAGAATTTGCCCGATTTTCTTTTAGCTGTAACATATCCAACTGCAATTGGTGTTTATACTGCGGCTCAAGAAGTAGGTTTAAAAATTCCGGATGATATTGATTTAATTTGTTTCGGCAATTCAGAAGTTCAAAACTTTTTATCTCCGCCTCTTAGTTGTGTAAACCAGCCCACAGACAAACTGGCTGCCAAATCTATGGACTTATTAATTGAGAATATTAATAACATAGATAATCACACTTGCAAGAACATTGTGATTGATACTGATCTGATTTTAAGAGGAACTTGCATCAAATATAACAGAAGTAAAAAGTAGATTTTCAATTTCATCAAATGACTACAATAATTTACCTCACAATAAAAATTCCACAACACTCCACTTACTTCCATGCATAAAGCAAACGCACTCAAAGAAATTAATAAACTAAAAAGCATCATCACTAATGAAGGACTTGCTGCCAGTTCTGTAACGCAAAAAGATTACAACTACGAATTCGATGTAGTCCAGGAGAGCAAAAAAATAAAAGTCCTTCTCTACTTTGGCAAGAAGGGTTTGAAGCTTGTTATTCAAGGCGATCAGAATTCTTCTCTTTGTGTGTTAGTAAACAGTCTGGTGAACGAACAACAGAGTCTTGTTCTAAACGATAAACAAATTGATGAGCCCTCAGCCTACATTGGAACCGATGAGGCCGGTAAAGGCGACATCTTCGGACCTCTGGTAATTGCCGCTGTTTATGTTGATGAGAAAAGCAAAGAGAAGCTTTATCGCATAGGAGTTAGAGACAGCAAAGATTTGAGTGAAGTACAAATTAACTCGCTCGCACCACGAATTAAAGAGATTTGTAAAGATGGATTTTCAATCGTCTCCTTCAATCCGGAGAACTATAATGAAACTTATGAGAATTATCGTAACTTAAATAAGCTTTTAAGTTTCGGTCATTCTAAAGCTATTAGAAATTTACTCGATGATATAGATGCGAAAACCGTGATCTCGGATAAATTCGGAAATCGCGGTTTGGAAATTCATAGCGATAAGACTTTCTCTCACGTTGAATTTATTGATACAGAAAAAGCCGAACGTTTTGTTGGTGTTGCCGCCGCTTCTATTTTAGCGCGCAATGCTTTCAATCATTGGTTCGAAAAACATGAGCAATTGGGAATTCAATTCCCCAAAGGTTCATCGGACAAAGCGCGGAATTTTCTTAAGCATTTCTTAACTCAAAATGATGCCGTGCATTTGAAACACTATGCAAAACTTCATTTTAAGACTATCAAAAACTCTTTATAGCTATACGGAGTACAAAGTGAAACAAAAGATTAGACGAATTGGAATTTTAACTGGCGGTGGTGATTGTCCCGGTTTGAATGCAGTTATTAGAGGAGTTACAAAACCGGCACATGACCATGGTATTTCTGTTTATGGAATTCTTGACGGTTTTGAAGGGTTAGTTGAGGGAAAGTCAACTGAGCTGTACAACAAAGATGTTTCCGGCATTCTTGGAACGGGAGGAACGATACTTGGCTCATCTAACAAAGGAGACCCATTTCATTGGCCGGAAGAATCGAACGGCAAGGTAAAAATTGTAGATCGATCTAAAGCAGCGCTTAAAAACTATGAGGGCTGGGGTCTTGATGCTCTTGTAGCAATTGGCGGCGATGGTACTATGAATATTGCTCATAAAATGAGTTTAATGGGAATGAATATTGTAGGCGTTCCCAAAACAATTGATAACGATCTTGAAGCTACTGATTTAACCTTTGGACACGACTCAGCAGTCTATGTTGTTGCAGAGGCCCTCGATAGACTCCATACAACCGCTTCTGCACATCACCGTGTAATGGTGTGCGAAGTTATGGGAAGATATGCCGGCTGGATAGCCTTAAACGGTGGGATTGCCGGCGGCGCAGACATCATTCTAATTCCGGAAATTCCTTTCAACTGGAATACGGTTTATGAAAAAGTATCCCAAAGAAATATGCGGGGAAAAAGATTTAGTATTGTTTGTGTTGCGGAGGGTGCAAAACCTAAAAACGGCGCATTAGTAACAAAGGCTAAGGATATTAAAAGAACCGATCCTATTCAGCTTGGTGGAATTGGAGAATACGTTGCAAAGATGATTAGCGATAACACCGGATTGGAAACTAGAACTACAGTTCTCGGCCATTTGCAGCGAGGCGGAAGCCCTACACCTTACGATAGAATACTCTCAACCAAATTTGGCACAAATGCTATCGAGCTTGTTATGAAAAGCCAGTTTGGAAGAATGGTTGCATTGAAGGGATCAGAAATCAAAAGCGTTCGTATTGTAGATGCGATTTCCAAACAAAAGCTTGTAAAGCCGAAAGACCAAGCTGTTTTAACAGCAAAAGCAGTTGGAGTTAGTTTTGGTAGCGAAAATTTATAACTATCCTTGCGTTGGATTAGTTAGAATCACTATTTTTACACACGTTATTTGAAAGGGGTCGTAGTTCAGTTGGTTAGAACGCCTGCCTGTCACGCAGGAGGTCGCGAGTTCGAGTCTCGTCGGCCCCGCTTTAAAGCCTTGTAAGACAACAGCTTACAAGGCTTTTTCTTTTTAAACGAAATACTGAAGTAGAAACTGAAGTATATAATTAATTGGACATCTCTAAATTTGAAATCATCTGTCCTGTCTCTACCTAATAAAAAAGGTCCTCCTTTATTATGTACCGCAAAAAAAATGATGACGTATACCAGTTAAAAGTGAGATAGCCACAACTTATATTAAATCACAAGGGGAACAACATTTAAACATCAAATTTACTACAACATCGTGCCAGAAACGATTTTGCCCAAGTATCAGTAATTAGTTCACTCGCTTGCAAAAGCAACAAAAGATTCGGACCGCAAAGTTGTTCAGAACTCTTCAACATATTCCAGAACTTATGTATGGAATATTAAACCCTTTTCCGTCAGTCCAATGGAGCGGAGTCGAAAGCAAGTAGAGTGATTGGTGAGTTTAGAAGAGCGGCTCTTCGCCGCACTTCTTTTATAAACTTATTATAATTCAAAAATTATTTCATCAAAACAAATTTCTTTGTCTCAACGAATGAACCGACTCTTAACTGATAAAAATAAACTCCACTTGAATATTTACTACCATTAAATCTAAACTCGTACTTACCCGCTAATTTTTCTTCATGTACTAACGCGGCAACTTCCCTTCCCAAAATATCATACACTTTAAGAGATACATATTCATTTTTAGGAAGCGCGAAACGGATTGTAGTTGTTGGATTAAATGGATTAGGATAGTTTTGAGATAGAGAATATTCTGTCGGTAATTCTTCTACTTTCTTTTCTTCTTCAATTCTAGTTAATTCTCCTGTTCCAATTTTAACATATGCCTCCGCTATCACAGAGCCATTTATTCCGGTTGCTGAAATACGGTATCGTCCATATTTATCACCAGCAATAAATTTTCCGTTCTGGTCAATCTTACCTCCATTAGCACTCCATGTTACGACTGATGGAATTGAATTTTTATATTGGTCATATCCTGATTCTCTGAAGACTAAAGTATCTGCTGGCATACAAGAAACTGTATCGGGAGTGATTCTTAAGAAATTCAGTCTCTGTTTATACGCTGCAACATGTAAAGTGTCTCTGGAAGTCAACGAGACATCTGATTGAGAAGCTCCGCTAATAATCACTCGCGAATTATTCCCATTTGAAATTCCGGCTGGAAGTTTAAATTTTATTTTACTTTCTCCGGAATTAGTTTTGCTTAAATCGACAGTAAAGCTTTTCAAACTAGTAATCCAGCTCTCCTTATCGGAGCTGATAGTAATATTTATTTTGTCGCTGTTGTTCGCCCAATTATTACAGTATACAGACATAGAATCAATACCATTCTCGGAGATATAAAGTGTATCTCTTGCCGCCAATACAGTTAATTTACTTTCTGATGATAACCAATTGCCAGCCGAAATATTTCCATTTGTTTTATTGATGGGACCGGAAGCTGTTCCCCACCAGTTATTGGTTGCATTTATTTTAACAGACGGATCTGTGTTTACTAATCCGAAACCCTTGTTGTCATAAATGTTATTAAGCCGAATAGTAGGATTCGAACCGCTTTCGCATTTGATTGCATCTGTCTCATCTTTGGTAATTATATTACCAGTAATTTTTGAAAATGATTTTACAAGATGTATTCCGGTATTTCCGGTATTCTCATTTATATCATTATTTGTTATATAGTTTTCCCCATTCTCTTCATAAATTCCCGTCTCGTTATACCATACTTTATTATTTGCGATAGTATTAAAATTTGAGTTTCGAAGAACTACACCTATTTTATTTGGGAACCTTATGGAACCGGTACTATTTGTTCCCAAATAATTGCGCCACATTGTATTATAACTTGCAAAACTGTTAAACATAATTCCCCAAAAAACATTTCCTCCTATAATATTGTAATTAAAAGTATTTCTATTAGCACCATCCGCCACTAAAATACCGATATCATTAGATAATTTATTTGAAAGATTAATATCAAGCCCTAATATGTTATCCTCAATTGTATTGTATGAAGTTCCGTTGCCGATAATATAAATTCCATAACGTTTTGTATCATTTACATCAGGATTAGCGGAAAAATATGAATTACCGCTTACTAAGTTTTTCGAAATAAGATTATTTTTGGTCCCCTCAGCAAGCAGAATTCCAACTTCATTTGGTAGTGATTTTGTTCCGGTTACATCTACACCTACCTTATTGTTGGAAACCGTATTTGAGTGCGCATTTTCAAACATAATCGCTATCCCTGCAAGTGTGTGCCCTGATATCAGGTTATTGGAAATAAAATTGCTTTTACCACCGAGAATCGCAATTCCTCCAATCGAAGGGAGAGTTTTCGTACCGGCTTTATTTGTCCCAAACTTATTGTTAATCACTTTATTACTATCGGCTCCATCTCCGGTAATCATCAATGAATTAATATTACAGGCAAAAACATTGTTCTCAATCAAATTGTTACGGGAATCACTACGAATATTTACTCCAAGACTATTAACTAACTTTGTATTCCCTTCTTCATTTGACCCAATCATATTATTAATTATCTGGTTGTTTCTTGACATCCAGCCAAGGTCGATTCCTGCCATAAGATTTCCCGAAATTAAATTCCCATCGATAATGGTGTTTTCAATTCCCTGCTCTAATTTGATTCCCCCTTCGTTTGGCAGTATATCTGTTTTCAGAAAATTGGTTCCGATAATATTATTCTTTATTGTATTGCCGTTGCCATGAAATTCAATTAAAATTGCTTCCTTTCTGTTTCCGGAAATTAAATTGTTTTCAATTAAGTTATCACACCCTTCTATAGTGATACCCTCATAATTTGGATAGGCTTCTGTGCCTTCGGCGTTCGTCCCAATTTTATTATTCTTAATTTCATTTTGATCATATTTAATTACGATTCCTTTTCCATTACCACTAATAACATTATCCCTTACAATATTTTTAAAACCATAAATCGATAGACCTTCACCGGTATTAGTTTTCTTATCTAATACGCCTATGGTATTTTTCTCTATAATATTTTCACTTCCGCCAGAGATATAAACTCCATCATCAAAAATGTTATCATGAACTAAATTTTTGTTCCCATTTAGTATGGCAACTCCATGGGAGTTTTTAGAAGTCAAGTTTTTGTTGATCTCACAGCCATTAACCTCTATCTCTTTACTTCCGATTTGGATTGCGTATCCGCCATTAATAAAATTAAACCCGGTTATTTTTGTATTCCCTTTTATTACTGTAATTATCTCATTGCGTCCGTATTGTTCGGTAGACTTTACGGCTTCAATAATTGTTTTTTCAGCTCCATCGGAGGAAAAAATTGTTAGAGATTTATTAATTGTAACTTTTTCAACATACCATCCGGGACAAACTTTTATAAAATCATTATCAACAGTCTGTGCACTCTCCACCGCTTCTTTAATTGATGCAAAAGGTATGTTTGGGTTCTTGGTTACATTCCACACAGACGCAACAGTTTGTGTGTTCGAGTAAAATATATTTGGCGGATATGCCGGAGTCTTTACTCCTGGTTTTGCGGATTCGGGTATTGGAGAGCATGTTACCTGCCCTACATGAATACTAATTTTATACTTTTTTACTTCTGTGAGTGCCGCGGGAATATATCTCTCAGTTGATTTGGATGGATAGTTATATTTGAGAAACAATCGTACAGCAAGAGTTGTACCTTCATCAATTTGTTTTGATAGTGTAAATGAAAAAGAATTTGCATAACCGTTTGCATCCGTACTGATTGCTCCCTTTAATTTAGTGCCAGCATATTCAATCCAGATCTCAGTATAATCGGGTTTAAATTTTTCTATTGCGGTAAATGATATTCCTGTTAACTGCCAATCAACCCCATCAACAAAAATATTTGCTGTTGCAATTGTCAACTCTTCATTTTGTCCTGGAGAACAGAGATAATTATCTGCCGGTGAGCTTAAACTTAAAGTCAAAATAGGTTGAAAATTTCCAATAACATTTTTGTCGTCATCCATTTTTAATTGTTGCGGCTTTACACTTCCACTTAAAGAACCGCTCCATTTATCCCAAACCCATCCGGCACCGGCACTAGCATCCAATGTAGCGTTTGAATTTTTATCGAATTGATTTGTTCCCGCCGGAGTAACTGTGCAGCCATCGGCAGAGGCTTCAGCAGGAGATACAGAAGTTATTAATGTTACTTTTACATTTGGCTCGTCAACCCAAATTCTTTTTTCAACCAGCCGTGTATTGTAACCATAGGTTTCGCTTTCAAGGCTTGACGGGGATTTCTCTACAACATAGTAATAGATGTAAACCCAATATCCACCTGCTTTTTTTTTCAAATTACTAATACTGTTGCTTGTCTGCGTGCTAACAACAAACCATGACATTTGTGAAGCGAATGGGATATTTAAAAGTTGTCCAGCATCAAAAGTCTTGGTAATACTGTTCCATGTATAATCTTTCAACCCGTTTGTTTCAAGCACGGTTGTTGTAATAGAATTTCCATAAATATGCATATCCCAAGCTCTCTCTGTAGAAATCTGTTGCGAGGTCAGCAGTGTTATTGGAGTAATGCCTAAATCATATGCTTCCAGTTTTGAAGGTCCTTGCCATCCGCCATCTTTCAAAATGAACATAGTCGTACCACTGACAGAAATTTCAATCGGCGCACCGGTTATAATTAATTCTCTTACCTGTGTAGGATTAGATGGGTTTGAATAATCTATTTCCCTTATGAAGCCCTGTTTAGTGGGGTTATTATAATGCGCAACGTAAACTCTATTTGCGGTTTCTGAAAAGAAAAAACTTCGCCCTTCATAATTACCCGGTTTATATGTGCCCTTAAGCTGCGCGCTTGCAGGATTCGTAATATCAACAATTTCGAATGAGCCGTACTTTCCTGTTTGAATATCGGTCATATAAAAAACAAACATGTAATTCCCTTTTACGCTTACTTTATGAAGGTCTTCCCCTGTCAGATAATTTGATTTGAATACCGGATTTTCCGGATCTGTCAAATCATAAATTTTAATTCTACCTCCTGTATACACGAATAGATATTTTTCACCGGTCCAAACTCTTCGTGCGCCTCCTGTTTCACTGTATATTGGTATGGTCTTTATATGTGTGGGATTCTGGGGATCGGTGGCTTTATAAATGTAAATATTTCCGAGACCCGCTATATAAAGATAGCTTTGATATGAAGCCGAACCATTGAAAACTCCCGGGGCGGTAGATGTTTTGGAAGATAAAGTTCCCAAATCTTTTAATGTAGTTTGAGTTTGAGGATAAATAGTAAGTGAAATCAATATTAGGATTATAAAACTTCTCGTTAGTAACATACTCTTACTCCAAATAATTGATTTGCCAGTTTGGCATGTTCATCTATGAATTGAATCTCGAGGGATTCGGGTGTGTCTTTTAGAATTTGTTCGTTGTAGTAGGCAAGCGATTTTTCGATAACTGAATTCTTTGGAATTACTACCTGAGCAAGTATATAGGAAGTGAACATTACTATAACAAGAGAAAAAGAAATTAATAATCTCTGCATTTGCAACTCCTTGATGTTATGTCAGATTTGTTCCTCTCTTCCTTTCTACAAATAGACTGCTATTGATAGAATAAGCTATAATACTAGCATCAGATCTTGTTAGGATAATCAAAATCTAATTTGTTTTTTATTTCATAATAATATGTTGAATTGCTTAGTAAGTAACAAACTAAAATTTCTAAAGATTAATGGACTCTTCGAAACACTTTTGTTGGTATAGCTATTAACGCTAGATAAGATAGCAATAGTATTAGTTAATCTTGCAGAATAGTCAACTACTCATATTTATAGTTTACTTCGGCAACAGAATCTTAGATATGCTGTAAACCTATTTTAGTTAACTGAAGTTACACACTTTGTGATTTCTTGGTGCTTTTGTGACTTGGTGGCAAAAGAAAATATAAGAAATCGAGCCACTAGGGCACAAAGTCACCAAGTTTCACTAAGAAAACTTCATAAAGTTCAGCTCTTGCGTAACTTCAGTTAGTAAATAATAATAAACCCAAACGCTGGGGTAAACGTCTGGGTCTGAAGTGTTAATAACATTGCTGTTACTAAACTCATTATGAATGTAAAATATTTCCTAATTCAACACAATCACTATTTTAATAAAATTAGTTTTTTAGAAACAATCGCGCTGCCGGTTTCAAGCTGAAAGAAATATACACCACTAGCGTACCTAGACCCATTAAAGTTAACAGTGTGTAGACCTTTCTCTTGAGTTTGATTTACCAATTCACCCACTTCGCGGCCTAGTGAATCAAAGAGCCTAAGCTTTACGTTTGAAATCTCCGGCAGTGTATACGAAATCAATGTCTGCGAATTAAAAGGATTGGGATAATTCTGGAATAGCTCTACACTACTAATCCCATTTTCTTTTATTGCAAGATCTAACTGGGAATCAATTTGCATCCAGACATCTCTTCCTTTACCCGGTAATCCGTAATCTTCCCATATCGAATAAATGTTACCGTTTTCATAAAAATACTTTTTGTAAAATCTGGAGGGCTTAGGCAATTTGAAAACATTACCTATTGTATTTAGTTCATTGGAAATCTTTACTGCCCTTAATTCATTTTGTTCATCCCAATACAATATTTGATTCCCGGATTGATCTCGCATCATTCGGGGGTTGTACATTCCATATGAGGATGAACTTATTTTCTTTTCCGTATCCAGCAATCGTCCGCCGCTTCCGAAGGTAGCAAAGTGTATCTCATTTGAATTAGAGTTGCCATATTTTGGCCAACCTATAAGAAAGTTGTTATCGCTTCTGCTTTTAACAAATCCATAGACCGAAGTATTTTCACTAAGATTAGTTAATACCCAAGCGGAGCCTTTAATATTTCCATGACTATCATAAACTTGAGTTAGCAAATCGCTTAACTTCCAAGTTTGCTGATTTAAGTTTTGCCAAATTATACATGTTTCTCTTTTCCCGTTTATTGCGTAAGAAAGATTACTCATGTATATAGATTCGTTCAGATTACGAGTGGATATTTTTAACACTGGTGAAAGTTGAGACATACTAGATACAACCCGTTGGAATATTCCATCAAAATCAACTGTATGTCCTCTCCAAGAAACAACTATAAATTTCTCATCATCCAGCGTAAGCTGAATATCATATACATTCGATTGTGTTTCTTCATTGATCTTATAATTTGGTCCTACTTTTTCACCACGAGCATTTATTTTCTGAAGATAAATATCGCTGTAGTTTAGCCACGCTAAGTAGTAATCACCATCTTTGTAGGCAAGTGCAGTAGGATTAGAACAATCAAAATAATTTCCGTTGCTCAACACCAAATCATTTGCTTGTTGGTCTTCACAAAGTGGAATCCCCCTTTTATCAAATACTTTGTAGTAAATATTTGTTTTGCCCGTTCTCTCATCTTCCCAAGCAGTAATAAAACTTCCATTAGTATTAGCTGCTAAAGCTGGATTTGTCTGCCATGAGCTTCCTTGATCTTTGACTGGATAAATATTATCTCCAATTGCCGTAAGCTGTTCATCATACTTTTGTAGAATTATATCCGAATGCCGAATCCTTTCACTACTCCACGAACAAATAAGAGTTCCTTCCTTATCAACTGCTAAACTGAGATTTGTTGGATAGTATGGAATTTTTCCCGAAGTCTTTGGCTGCCCAATTCGAGTTCCGTCCAAATTGTAATAATTGAAATTAAACAATCCAGCTTCATGCCATGTAACGATATATGAATTATCGTTTCTAAAAATTAGATGTGCCGATGCATTGTATCCGGATTGTGTCGAATTCAACTTTATATTATTGCCCAATCTTTTATTGCTGAATCTTTGAGATATGATTTCGTTGGGATAATAATCCTTTACAATTCTGTTTTCCCAAACAGCAATATAAGTAGTATCATTTAGGGCTATAACGCTAGGATTAAGGGATAGTTTATTAATGTTTATTTCAGTTAGACAAATATTCTTTTCTGTTTTCTTTAATGAATCTGTTAATAACTGTGCATAGATGTTTGTTGCCTTGTCTCTTTCTTCGGACCACACTACTGCGAATGTACCATTCTTATTAATTGCTGCCGATTTGGCATTCTCTAAACTACCGCCAACTAATTTATCTGTTTCATTAACTTTTACCATTTCGCTAAGACTTTTTCCACTAATGCTAAACTTCTGAATAAAAATGTTTTCAGCTCTCCACATCACTGCAAATTGATTATCATTAATCATAATCAAGCTAAAAGAATATGCACTCGATTGTATCGGTGTAAACAGTACAACATTTCCACCTATTCGATTACCCTTATTATCAAATGCTTGTAGTTTTACTCCATTAGAGTTATCGTTCCATACAACAACAAGGTTTCCATTTTCAGAAGCAGCTATCCTAAGTCCCCAACCATTTACAAATTGGTCAGCTTCATTCACACGAAAATTGTCACCTATCGGTTCGCCGGCCTTGTTGTACCGCTGTCCGTATATATCTCGCATACCATTTCGGTTATCTAACCAAACAATAGTGTAATTACCACTTCCGTCCATTGCCAGCTCCGGATATTCTTGACTGGTTCCATAAAGGTCATTATCATTATTTACCTTTAATATGCCGGTACCATTTGACTTAGGAAGTGAAGTAGTTCTGTTTGCTTGTGCTTGCGTAAATGACTGAACTGTAAGTGTCAATAAAACGATGAGCAATAAACTTATAATTCTCATAGCGTGTTACCCCATGATTGTGAGAGTTTTTGTTTTGATTTTGTTGAAAGAAGGGGTGTAGTTTTTTCCCCGGCATACTCAACTCAATTTTCGATGGCTAATTGTACAAAAAATGAAATCAAATGCAAATTCATAAAACTATACACTATAAAATAAGTTGGTACATAAGATTAAACGATATAACAACATGACTGTTATTACACTAGCAGATAAACCATATTCTTAATATTACAAAACAAATTGTATAAAGAAATTATGAGCGATTCATAAAAAATCATTTGTATTTATCTAATGATTTTTTTTGCTAATCTTGTTCTCATTCTTTTTGATGCCGAAATGGGGCGCACATCACTTCTTTCAGATACGCCTAGTTTTTTCATCGCTTCTTCTACTGCCCGGCGAATATTCACTAGGCTAAGTAGTTTCCCCGGTAAGCCACCTTTAGTATGGAAATATCTAGCGACAGATCAGTTACCAACTTCCTAAGCTGACTGTTTTCTCTTTCCAATTCTGTTAATTGCTTTGCTTGATCTACTCTTATTCCACCGTACTCTTTTCGATCTACTCAGTTCAGTTTGAATCCAAATCAGATGCAATCAAAAGAAAAAACGAAACTAAAAGTTGGTAATGTAGAAAAAAGATTGATCACTTAATCAAAGGAGGTCGTCCCGACAAGTCGGGAAGTCTTGTCGGCCCCGCTAATAAAAAAACCCTCACGGTTTATTCTGTGAGGGTTTTTTTATTGGTAATAGGTTGCGAAATTTTGTCTCAGCTTGCCCCGCCTAAGCGGGATCGGCCCCGCTCTAAAAAGCCCCGATTCTTAGCGAATCGGGGCTTTTGTTTTTAAACAAAGATTTTATTGATATAGAATACTTTTTTAACCGTATATTTGCCCATGAAACTAATTACACAAGATTAAAAATCTTGTAATATTCCTAATCAAAAAATTACATACGATTCGATAATTCGGTAAACAAACCAACTCCTCGAAGATTTTTTATCTTTTTCTCGACTCAAACTTTGCAAACCTACTCGATTGGTATTGCATGTAATATTTTCAATGGGAACAATCTCAAAGGAGTAACAAATGAATATCTACATCGGTAATCTCGCAAAACAAGTAAAAGAAGATGAAATAGAATCTTTATTCAAAGAATATGGAACAGTGGTTAGCGTAAACATTATACGCGATATGTTCTCACGCGAATCCAAAGGATTTGGATTTGTTGAAATGAAAGAAAGACCGGCTGGCGTAAAAGCGATTGAAGAATTGAATACTAAAGAAGTTCAAGGTAAAAAGATTATGGTTAATGAAGCTCGTCCAAAAACCGAAAACAAACGTGGCGGCGGCGGTGGAAGAGGCTTTAGCGGTGGTGGTGGTCGTTCATCGGGCGGCGGCGGAAACAGACGCTATTAATCTTTCTTTTTAGTTAGCTGAAAATTATATTTGAATTGCCGATGAGGCATAACTATTTATAAATAAGGGATCGCATTCCCACTACTTGCCCCCGAACATACTAACAAGTTTGTTCGGGGTTTTTTGTAATCCCGCTAGACTTCAAAGTAAATCTCACACGTAAATTTTTCCCTTCAAAGAACAAAGAATTGTTTTGTAAAGAAAAACGCTTATTCTAATTCGGCACGCCAATTGTAAATTAGTGTGAAAACACAAAAGGAGCAGTACAATGGGCCAGCAGCAATTATTATTAATCGTTCTAGGCGTAATCATCGTGGGTATAGCAGTAGTTGTAGGAATCAATGTTTTTACAGCAAGTAGTTCTCAAGCTAATAGAGATGCAGTTATTTCCGACTTAACAAACTTAGCCTCTTTATCACAGCAATATTACCGTAAACCAACTGCTTTAGGCGGCGGTGGAAATACTTTTACCAGTTGGGCTGTTCCGGCTTCTCTTGATACAACCGGAAATGGCGTGTATACAGCTACAGTAGCTGCACAAACAGTTACACTAGTCGGTACAGGAAACGAAAAAGGAAACAATGGTACAAGCTCAGTCCAAGCTACAATGGTAGTAGGTCCTGATAGAATTACATCTACAACAATAAATAATTAATCATAATTTTCTTCTGGCCCCGGATTCACCAGCCGAGCCGGGGTCACTCCTTTAAATCCAATCGATAATTAATTCGCTTTCGACCCTAACCTTTTTGCTTTCATTTTCGTCTAAACTTTTAGATTGAATCAAAAAGTTGATTCTATTTCTCAATTTTCGAATAATAGAGAACGCTGCGTTAATGAAAATAAAATTAATAAATGAACCCCAAGGCTTTAGGGAAAATTGGTTTAGCAATCAAAGCAATGTGGATTTAGTTAATAAGGTTACTTCGGATGTTGATTCCATACTTTTATTTACTCAGTCTCAAAAGGAATTGATGGTTGAATTACCAATTCTTTCAAAGTATATCGGTCCAACCGGAAAACTTTTAGTTTTTGCACCGGCGAAAATGTCCAAAATTGTAAGTGATTTGGAGAGCGACTTGGTAATAACATTAGCAGAAAATTGTGGAATGAAGTTGAATGAAAAAAATATATATGATACATCATGGGAATACTATGTATTTCATAAAAATCATGAAGGAACTAAATGAAAATTCTACTTTGGTTTATTCTACTAGTTATTTGCTGGCCAATAGCAATCATCGTATTGGTTTTATACCCGTTAATTTGGCTTTTATTACTTCCATTTAAATTAGTAGGCATTGCTGTTGGAGGAGTGTTTGATCTTGTCAAAGCGATATTAGCATTCCCCGCAAAAATTTTACGGGGAATGTAGTTACAACATTATTTCTTTGGTGACCATTCTTCTAAGAAATCCAATAATAATTGAGCATCATAGGATTTATCTTTTTCCAGTTTACCAGTATCCTGAGAATGCAAGAATTTTCCGGTTTCATCTAAAATGAAAATGTGCGGATAACCGGGGACTTTAGGAAACTGGGATAAGAACTTTTCATTTTTGTTTTCAGGACTAAAATTCACTTTTATCACTATGTAATTTTCATGCAAGAAAGTTTTAATCTCTTCATTCTCTTCTATGAACTTGTCTAATCTATGACACCAAATACACCACTCGCCGCCAACATCTAACATAATCCTTTTTTGGTCCTTACCGGCTTCTTCTGCAACTGCCTTAACGTCAGCAAACGGGTCTCGTGCCGGATCAAACTTTGCTTTGTTATTTATATTTTCACCTTCCTGAGCAAATAAAAGCTTACTGGTAGCCATTATTATAATTGTGAAAATGAATATGAACTTTTTCATTTGGACCTCTATAAATATTGTAAATCCTCTGCTTAAAATAATATTATTTACAAATCGAAAATCAATAATTGTTGATCCGGCTCTCCTCTACACTTTTAATATATTGTACTTATATAGAACCTTTAAAAACCGAATCCCGCTATAAGCGGGATTCAGTCTAACTACTCATTACTAATTACTGGATACTTTGTTAGCTTACTTTGCAAAAAGCATTTTCATTGTTTTCGAGAACTCAGAAGTCTGAATTTTATAGAAATATAATCCGCTGCTCAAATTTTTTGCATCGTAGCTTACAGTGTACACTCCGGCATTCATAAATCTATTTACCAAAGAAGCTACTTCTTCACCCATAACGTTATAAACTTTTAATGAAACGTTATCTTCCTTTGGCAAACTGAATTTAATATTTGTTGTTGGATTAAATGGATTAGGATAATTCTGATCCATACTATATTTTGAAGGAATATTATACTCTTCACCATCAACGCCAACTATTTGGCTTCTCGTTGTCAGGCTTGTTACAATCGTTTCAGAGAGAGTTCCATCTGTAATTGTAATCATCAAAAGAAATTGTTGACCGGCATCTGTTGTTTTGGGAATCCAGCTGAACAAGCCGGAGCTGCTCATAATTGCTCCGGTTGGTCCTCCATCTAATCTAAACGTAACAACATCACCGTCAAGATCGGAAGCTTTATATTGGTATTTAAAGAGAACCTGAACATTGTGAACATCAATTGTCGTATCCGGCATTGATTTAACAAACACCGGTGCACTGTTTACTTTTATTACTTTAATCTTCACTACTATGCTGGGAGTTGAATTTCCGTCTGAAACAAAAAAAGTAACCGTATAATCTCCGGCTTGAGATCCGGATGGTTTCCAACTGAATCTATGTAAAGAAGCATCAAATGTAGCACCACTAGGAAGTGGTCCGGCCGCATAAATCAAGTTGTCCCCTTCTCCATCAGTTGCAATAATGTCAAAGGTCAGTTGTTGGTTTGTATTTACTGTCTTATCAGCAATTGGTGTTATTGTAGGTGCAGTATTAGCATCTACTACAGTTATTTTTACACTTCTTGAGACACTTAGCTTTCCATCGGAAACAGAAAAGGTGACCGTATAGTCACCAGCTTGAGTTGAACTTGGTTTCCATGTAAACTTACGTGTGGCTGGATCGAACAAAGCCCCAGAGGGTAACGGGTTAGCAGCACTATAAGTAAGTGCATCCCCCTCTGCATCTGTAGCTAGTACATCTATAACTAATTCAGTTCCCTCGTTCACAGATTTATCGGGAATTGCATTTAAACTTGGTGCGGTATTGATATCGACAACCGTTATACTCACAGATATTGTGCTTGGTGAATGACCATCATGCGCAGTGAAAGTTACAGAATAATTTCCTGCTTGTGTATATGTGGGCTTCCAAGAAAACTCTTTAGTTGCTGGATTAAACGCTGATCCAGTAGGAGTATTTTGCGCTGAATATGTTATCGGATCTCCGTCTATATCAGTTGCATTTACAAAAAACTTCAGTTCTTGGTTCTCATTAATTGTTTTTGCCGGAATGGCATCAAAGGTTGCTGGTGTATTTTCATTTGCAACTGTTGCTTTACCCTCAATTGTTGTAAATGTAATTTTGTTTGTTCCATCAGTAAATTGAGAATTGGTATAAGTTGGGTCTAAAACTATATTAGTAGAACCTAGTTTTAAGAATTTAACTTTTAGCTTGAAGAGAATTCCTTGTCCAACTAGCTTATCTCCGCTAGCAGCAACTATTATTATCCAAGAAGAATCAGCACGGGGCTCGGGAGTGTACATAACAAAAGCAGAAGACGCTATAGTGCCGGAATTACTCTGTGGATCTGTTAAGTAAATCAAATCTTTGTTGTATTTCAGCTTAAACTGAAATCCCTTTACATTGTACGGTGTAATGTCGTTTACTAATACTCCCACAATAGCTTCAGTTCCCGGTTTGCCCGCAACAGTTGGTAAAGTCATTTGAATCTGAGCCTGTGCCGAAGCAACTAGTAAGTTTAATAAAAGCAGTGTGGTTCTAAATAAATTGAGTTTCATCTATAATCCCTCTGAATTTTCTATGCAAATATAGAAAAAAATGCCCCTTAAAAAGTGACATTTTTTATCCACCCGACCGGATAGTACCGGGGCTGATCTAAAATCTTTTTTCGTTAGAGGTTATCTCAAAAGCCATTTTCACAGTCACACTGAGCGGAGTCGAAGTGTGAATTAAGCGAAATTCTCATTTCTCGACTACGCTCGAAATGACTTTTTCACCTTATGAGACAGTCTCTAAAATAAAAAGTATTCTTTTGTAAAGACGCATCAAATGCGTTTCAACAATTAATAGCGTGAAATTTTAAATACAGCCTTCTGAAAATTACGCGCTTTGTTTTTCACAAACCGTTCTTGTTTAAAAACAAAATCCCGCTTAAAGCGGGACTTTGTCTAACGACTCAATACTAAATACTAAGTACTACTTCATCAACAACATCTTCTTAGTTTGTAAAAAGCCATCTGCAGCTATTCTGTAAACATATAAACCGGAAGGCAAATTACTAGCATCAAAAACAATTTCGTGGTAACCGGTACTTTGAATTCCTTCAGAATATCTAATTACCTCTTCACCAAGCATATTAAAGATTGTTATCTCAACATTACTTTCTTTAGGTAATGCAAATCTTATTTTTGTGCTTGGATTAAAAGGATTAGGGAAATTCTGGAATAATTCATACTTGGTTGGTATGCCTAATGCTAAATGTTCTACTCCCGTAGTAATAAATCTAATTGTTCTACTCTGTAGATTACTATTATCATATCCATCATTAACAGTATAACTTATTGTCCTATCAATAACACCCGGAGTAGCTGAAGAGTTTTTATACTTAACTGTTCTTAATGATGCCTGATATTGTGCCGGCGTTGCATTTCCCTTTAAAAACATGCTGCCGCTTATTGCATCCCATGTTCCTATTATTCCGTCCTGGTTGGTGTATATAAGAACGTCTTGTACCGAATTATATCCGGATGCAACTGATATTGTTGCAGATGCAAGAGTTGCATGTATATTATCTCTTACTTCTATAGTATTGCTTACTTGTACTGTGCTCTGTTTTACTGTGTACTGAAGCGCAGTTGGTTCTATGTTTATTAAAATAGCAGCAACATTTAGCAATGTGAGTACACCGCTGGAAACCGAATTAACTCCTGCACCACTTGCATTATAAGCTCTTACTCTGAAGTAATATTGTGTAATAGGTTTTAATCCTGTTACAGTATATGTAGTTACATTTCCTACATCTTTATTATTATATCCGGCAACAAAATTTACGAAGGCTGCATCTGTTGCTAAGTCAAAGGAATATCCTATGGCACCTGATACCGCATTCCAAATTGCTTTGAAGCTGGCAGTTGTTATATTAGTTACTGCCGGACTTGCCAATGTTGGTGCACCAGGCGTTGTCTTCGCTTGTCCGGTTGCTGAATTCGATCCGGTTGTACTTAGGTTATATGATCTTATTCGGAAATAATATTGTGTATTTGGTGTTAACCCTACCGGAGTGTAATTGGTTATGTTTCCTACATCTTTATTATTGTAACCGGTAACAATATTTGTGAATGCAGCATCTGTAGCTAAATCAAAATAATATCCATAATCTCCGCCAACATCCAGCCAATGCGCCGTAAAACTTGTAGAGGTTATATCGGTAACAGATGGATTTGCCAGTATTGGAACTCCTGTTGCTGTTGTTGCCTGTCCTACTGTTGAATTAACACCTGTTCCTGTGAGACCATATGCTCTTACTCTGAAATAATATTGAGTTAATGGATTCAATCCTGTGATTGTACAGCTCAATACATTTCCTACATTTTTATTATTGTAGCCGGTAACAAAATTTGTGAATGTTGGATCCGTTGCTAAATCAAAATAATATCCAGTAGCTCCTGCTACGGCAACCCAATTTGCTGTAAATCCGAAAGATGAAATATTAGTTACTGACGGACTTGCTAGGTTTGGTGCACCTGGTGCTGTTGTTGCCGGCATGATAACTGAATTTGGACCTATTCCTGAAGCATTATACGCTCTTACTCTGAAATAGTATTGTGTGTTTTGATTCAATCCCATTACTGTATATGTAGTTATATTTCCTACATCTTTGTTATCGTATCCGGTAACAAAATTTGTGAATGCTGGATCTGTTGCCAAATCAAAATTATATCCTATTGCCCCATCTACTGCATTCCAATTAGCTGTAAATCCAAACGTTGTAATATTTGTTACCGATGGATTGGCCAATGTTGGTATCCCTAGTCCGGTTGTTACTGGTGTTGATACTGAATTCAATCCGCCGCCATTTGGGCTATAGGCACTTATTCTAAAATAATATTGTGTGTTTGGATTCAAGCCTGTTACTGTATATGTAGTTACATTTCCTACATCTTTGTGATTGTAACCGGGAACAAAATTTGTAAATGCTGGGTCTGTTGCCAAATCAAAATAATATCCTGTTGCACCTAATACTGCATTCCAATTTGCTGTAAATCCAAACGGACTTATATTAATTACCGCTGGACTTGCTAATGCTGGTGCATTTAGTAATGTAGTTGCCTGAACAATTGCTGAATTTTGACCAACACCAGATGCATTATACGCTCTCATCCGGAGATAGTATTGTGTATTTGGAGTCAAATTAGTGATTGTTATCGTTATTGTATTTCCAACATCTCTATTGTTGTATCCGGAAATAAAAGTTGCAAAATTCGGATCTGTTGACAAATCAAAATTGTAACCTGTGGCTCCAGCTACAACATTCCAGATTGCCATAAATCCAACCGAAGTAATATTTGTTACAGAAGGACTTGCAAAAGTTGGTGTACCCGGTAGTGTTGTTGCCGGTGCTACTAATGAATTAACTCCTGTACCATTTGGACTATATGCTCTTACTCTGAAAAAATACTGAGAACCGGGATTTAATCCTGTTATTGTATATGTAAGTACATTTCCAACATCGGTATTGTTATAGTTTGTAACAAAATTTGTGAATGCCGCATCCGTTGCTAAATCAAAATAATATCCTGTAGCTCCTGCTACTGCATTCCAATTAGCTGTAAATCCAAATGTTGTAATATTAGTTACCGATGGATTGGCTAATATTGGTGCACCTGGTGCTGTTATTGCCGGTCCAGTTGCTGAATTAGATCCTGTTCCACTAGGATAGTATGCTCTAACTCTGAAATAATATTGTGTGTTCGGATTCAAACCTGTTATCGTATATGTAGTCACATTCGCTACATCTCTATTATTGTATCCTATTACAAAATTTGTGAAAGCAGCATCTGTGGCTAAATCAAAATTATAGCCTGTAGCTCCTGCTACTGCATTCCAATTAGCTGTAAATCCAAACGATGTAATATTTGTTACCGATGGATCAGCTAATATTGGAATAGTCAGCCCTGTTGTTGCTGGCGCTGTTAGTGAATTAGATCCCGTTCCGTTAGGTCCATATGCTCGTACTCTAAAATAATATTGCGTGTCAGGATTTAATCCGGTTATTACATATGTAAGTACATTATTCACATCTCTATTATTATATCCTGTAACAAAAGTTGCAAAATTTGGGTCAGTCGACAAATCTAAAAAGTATCCTGTAGCTCCCGCTGCTACATTCCAATTTGCAGTAAATCCAAATGAATTAATGTTTGTTACAGATGGATTGGCCAGTGTTGGTACAGCGGGCGCTGTTGTTGCTGGCGCCGTAGCTGAATTTTGGCCCGCTCCGTTTGCATTATATGCTCTCACTCTAAAATAATATAGTGTGTTCGGATTCAATCCTGTTACAGCATAGCTTGTTACATTTCCTACATCTCTATTGTTATGCCCTGTAATAAAAGTTGCAAAATTCGGATCCGTTGACAAATCAAAAAAGTACCCTGTTGCTCCTGTTACTGCATTCCAATTGCCGGTAAATCCAAACGAATTTATATTCGTTACTGATGGATCTGCTAATGTTGGTGGGTCAACCGGAAAAGTGGTAACGGTTAAAATTGGAGAATAATTGCTAAGGTTTTGTGTTACGTTGTGTGAGCGCACTCTACCGTAGTAAGTAGTATTTGGCAACAATCCGGTAATATTTATTGATGTTGTAGTTCCTCCAAACATATATTTATTGTTATATCCGGAAACAAAATTTGTAAAGCCCGGATCTGTCGCTATATCAAGATAGTAACCTGAAGCTCCCTGTGAGGCACTCCAATTTGCAGTGAAACTTGTTGTAGTTAAATTTGTTCCCGTTAGTGACACAGGAGAATAGGTTAAGGTTTCTATATATCTCGAAAGCGAATTATCACTTGTTCCACTTTCATTGTATGCACGCAGTCTACAATGATAAAATACTCCGGGTGATAAATTTTGAATCGTAATTGTTGTTACATTTCCAATATCTTTATTATTATACCCGGTAACCATTGTATTGTTTGTGAATAAATGATCAGTTGCTACATCAAGAAAATAGCCGGTTGCACAACCGGAAGCATTCCAGTACAATGTAATAGTTGTTTCTGTTGATGTTATTGCTGTTGCCGGCAATTGCGGGAAAGTTGGTGGAAGTGGAATTGACCTGACATTGTTTACTGTTGAACTGGCACTAGTTCCACTTGCATTATAAGCTCTCAATCTCCAATAATACCGGGTACATGTTGTTATTCCATTTACAACAAACGATGTTACATTTCCAACATCTCTATTATTGTGTCCTGCAAGGAATATTGTGAAAGCAGCATCCTCGGCTATATCAAGACGGTAACCACCAATTATACCGGGCGATGCAATCCAATTGGCTTGAAAACTTGTTGTTGTAATATTTGTTGCAGCTGGTGCGGGAAATGTTGGCGGATTTGGTATTGTTAATGTTGTTATTGTTCCCGAGCTGCCACTTGTTCCACTTAAATTATAAGCCCTTACTCTTGTGTAATAGTTTGTTGCTGATAATAATCCCGGGACATTAAAGGTGAGTACATTCCCTACATCCCTATTATTGAAACCTGCTACGAATGTTGTGAATGCTGCATCTGTAGCTACATCTAGGAAATAACCGGTAGCGCCAGCAGAGGCAGCCCAGTGTGTATCAAAACTTGAATTGGTTATCCCAGTAGATGCACCATTTACAGGTGGTGGTGGAATTGTTAAAATATCAACATTCTTATCACCTGAAACTGTTACAACTGGGTCACCTGCCATTCCACCATACTCTGCCATATAACCTACTATTGTAGGATTTCCATTAAAATAGTCATTCCATCTTCCGGAAATTAAGAAGTGTAAATAATCTTCACCTGACGGATCAGGGTCAGAGTTGTTTGGTTCACCAGCATCCCAGTTTGTATAGGAAGCACCTAAAAGCTGTCCATTTTCGGGACCTGTAACCCATCGCCAAGTTCCTTCTGCCGCGGCATCACTTCCCCCAAGCCATGCCTGACCCTGAATTTTAGTAGCAAGAAAATTTTGTTCTCCTGCTGTAGTAATTGTAGCTAAATATCCTTGAAGACCATAATAAGTGGAACCTGCTGCTGCTGCTTGAGCAGCCGTCCAAGTGATACCTCCTCCTACAAATCTATAATAATGCCCATTACCAGAATAGGCGAGTGACGTTCCGACCTGAAAAGAAATAGTTCTTGTGGCACTGTTAGGAAGTCCACTAATGTTCTGATATTGAATTGATCTTAATACATCAGTGTATTGTGCGTCAGTTCCAACTCCAGTTAATGTAAGTACTCCAGTAGCAATATTATAATTTCCGGTTATCCCATAAAGATTTGCCGGATAAATTAGTCTATCTTGAGCGCTGACAAAATTATTTCCTATCGATACTAGTGCGCCGTTATGCGGACCATTCATGGTTGTAACCCCTGGATCAATAACAATACCCGGTGTATTTGCCTGATAGGTTGAATTCCCACCGCTGGTTGTCAAGTAAACCACCGGCGCTGGAGGCACCAAAATACTACAATCTGTGGCTCCAGCACCACCTGTTTTATTCAATGTAATATTTGTTGCTGCGTTAGAAAAATTTGTTACCAACAAGATGTAATATTCACCAATAACTGCAGCAGCTGGAATATTAATATTTTCTACTGCGGCAGGGGCAAAACTACAATCGACAACTTTCCCTGCTGTAAGTTCAGCAGCTGCGGGATTTTTATTTGGAAAAGGACCCCACAAACAAAAATCAACATCTACAGCATTACTATTTGTTTCCAGAATGTTTATATCTCCACTTACCCCAATTTTCAAGTAGTACCATGCCGGATTTGGTTGACTACCCAAACATGAATAATTGGGGCCTCCTTCTGCATTACCGGTATTAACACCTGCCGGGTATACTGTTGGGTCATCAGTACACATTGGATCTGCAGCAGCTAAAGTACCTCCGGATACTCTTGCCAGTCCACCTCCGGTAATATTTGACATTTTAGGAGGTATTTTCTTTTGAGCTACTAAATTCCCGCTCAAGACTAATATCCCAAATAAAAATAGAACTAGTATCTTAAAGTTTTTTTTCATTTCTCTGCCCTCTTTTTTCGTTGAAGAATTCATTATTTTATATGTGGTTTGGAGTTTGTCAATAATCCGTATTTTAACACTCACTTAAAGAAGGAAGACAGAATATAAATCACGAAAGTTAGGGCTAAGATTATGTAGACGATTACCAGAATACCCTCGGTTGAAAAGCTATGCATTCTCAGTTTCTCTAATATTTTTTTCATCATAATCTAACCGCTAAAGTGCTATTGAATTCAACAGTATGAGAATAAATTCGAAGCCTATATAATTCATTTCCTATATGAGAATATTTATTTGTTGTAAGGATTTATCAATTCTTACATCAGTGTTTGCTAAAGCCGACTTGTGAGATTTTTTAGGTGTGAAAGAATAGAGAAACCAGTGGATCTACTTAGTAACCCACCTTACGCAGCATGTCATTTTGAACAGAACGAAGTGGAGTGAAGTACCTCAAAATCGACCAAAAAATGAAGTTTGCAGATTCTTCGCCCGCCATTATGTGAACTCGGAATGGCAAATACTTTCTTTCTACGTAACATCGGAAAGAAAATATGTGGATCACTTAATCTGGTGTTAATTTGAGATAAATGATAAGTAAGATTGATAAATCTTAACTTTCCAAAGTATTTGTGACGTATGTGTTTGTAATAATTTCAGCAATAGAATATATTTAAGTATTGAAAAAGCCGATTTCAATATTCTTCTTGGAGTATGTCCTTGAATAAATTTCTAAGAATTGTTTTTTTTATCTCTATTATTCTCCTCTCTTCAAATACTCAAATTTATTGCCAGCCTAGTTTCGATTCTATATTTGACGAACTACAAAGAGCCGACGATTCGGCTAAAAAAGATATATTGAAAAAAATCGTTTTATTACTTAACGATATCGATACAGCTATAACCCATAAAAAAGCAGAAGAACTTGTAAAATTAACGATGAAGTTTAGTGATCCAGCTTGTTATCATAGCGCCCTTATATACTATGCCCGATTTGGATCTAATGAAAAAAGAAAGAATATACTACATACAGTAATAACATCAGCAAGTGAAAGCGGCGATTTATTAGAAAATGCGCACTCTCATATACTTTTAAGCGAGATATACGAAAAAGAAGATAAATACGATTCGGCAATTGTGTGCATATTAATAGCAAAAGACATTTTGGAAAGAATTGATAACCAGTACGAATATGTAACAGCATTACATAAAATTGGTGATTTATATTTTTATGCAACCATTTATGATAAAGCAGAAAAATACTATAAAGATGTAATGCGTCTCAAAGGAGAACCTTACGCATGGAACAATTGGCGAAAGTTTGTGATTACAAATAATCTGGGATTAATTGAAAAAGAACGTAATAATTATAATAAGTCAATCGGGTATTTCAAAAAAGCGTTGAATGATTTACTCAATTCCCGTCAAGGAATTTTAAGTTATTCAGATTCAGTTCGAATTGTTTATTCATATACACAGCTTGCTGATCTATATATTTACAAAAAAAATTTTGCTAATGCCTGGCTGTATTTTACTAAGAGTTATTCTGTGGCATCAAAATATAATTGGCTGGATGAACATACAAAATTATATTTAATAAAGGGGAAGCTTTACTTTCATGCTGCTAAGTACGATTCTTCCTTGTTTTATTTACTCAAAGCAAATCAAATGAAGAATAAAGATTGTAGCATAAGATTAAATATAGCCATCTACAAATCTTTATCTGAAGTATATGATAAACTGAAAGATTATAAAAACGCTTGGTACTGGAATAATAGGGTCGTTCAATGCACTGATTCATTAAGTAGAAGAAAAGACATCTATGCTGGTATCCAGCTTATTGCAGATGATGACCGCAAGAAGTCAGAGTTTAAAATCACTTCGTATAACATTAGACAAAATGTGATGCTGGGAATAATTTTAGTTGTCCTTTTATCTTTCGTACTTATTCTATATCTATTTGTAAGGATCCGTAAAGCGAACAAAAAACTGACTGAAAAGGTTATAGAACTTGTTCACTGTGAAAATAAACCTACAGCTATTTCTAATAATATATATTCCAAATCAGATGCTGCTCAAAAGAAACCGGAAATAGTAGAACTTGAAAAGGTATTTAGTGAAGAAACACATACCGACGATCCTATTCGGTTGAAATATATGATTGCCAGACTTGAAGAGACGGTAGTGAAAAAAGAATTATTCACCGATCCACACCTGACATTGGAAAGTCTGGCGGAATTATTAAATACTAATAGAACCTACCTTTCACATATTATCAACAAACATTATGGAGAAAATTTCTGTTCATATATTAATGCACTTAGAGTAAAAAAAGCAGTCTTAATAATTTCGCAAAGAGGAGAAGTAGATATTTACAAGCTTGAAAGTATTGCCAAAAAAGCTGGCTTTTCTAATAGAATTACATTTAATGCTGCGTTTAAAAAATACACCGGCGTAACGCCCTCTTTTTTTATAAAAAACCTTAAGCAATAAAAAAATTTTCTTTGTTGAAATATTTCTTTTTCCTGTTGAGCTAACCACGATATAACTTATTAACTCACCTTACGCAAGAATCAGAATGAAGATTTTTCTCTGTTTTTGCTCTGCGCTTCCTTGTGATATTTCCGGGTCTTTATTACACAGAGTGCCGCCGAGGAGTCACAGAGTTACACCGAGATAAAACTTTTTGCGTTAGGTGAGTTAATAATTTATTGATAGGGTTAAGCAATCATTCGTCGCTGAAATAGTTATCTATTTTGATCGATGGCAAACGCTAAATCTGATGGTTTTAGTACGAGGAAACCAGTAGAGATTTTTCTGATCTAACTTTATCATGCGACCAATACTACATTTTTATAATCTGCTTCTTTGCATCTCAGTGTAGTTTTTTAAGTCCGTAATCGGATTTTATGTGACCTAAGATATATTCTATTGTACTTCTCCTCTTCAACCATTCTACCAAACTCACTGCTTTTCTGCCAAAGTAGGATTTCATTTTGAACCGGACTGTTCTTGTTTAAAAACAAAATCCCGCTCTAGGCGGGACTTTGTCTAACGACTCAATACTAACTACTAAGTACTACTTCATCAACAACATCTTCTTAACTTGAGAGAAACTCTCGGTTTCGATTTTATAAATATACATTCCGGAAGGTATGTTGTTAGCTTTGAAATCAACACTGTGGTAGCCAGCTGGCATTACAGAGTTAACCAAAGTAGCAACTTCTTGACCAAGAATATTGAATACATTGATTCTTACTCTTGATTCCTTTGGAAGTGCATACTTAATATTTGTTGTTGGGTTAAATGGATTCGGATAATTCTGGTATAGTTCAAAAGATGTAGGTACACCAGACTCTTTCTCAACGTCAGTATCATACAAAACATTAAGTGTAGCTATTCTAGAATTGGTTGTTAAGATACCATCACTAGCAGCAACAACAATATAATGTTTCTTATTACCCTGAGCATTAATAGGTCTCCATCCAAAAACACCTGTACTTGGAACAATAATAGCGTTTTCTGGAGCTGGTTGAACTAAGTAATATGAAACTGGGTCGCCCTGAGGATCGATTGCTTTGTAAGTGAATACAAAGTTCTTTCCTGTCCATATTGTTGTATCCGGCATTTGCTTTGCACCGGCTACATCAAAACGAGGAGCGCCATTTACATTAGTAACAGTAATAGCAGCTGTTACTGATGCAGTTTCATTTTTACTATCTTTTACTGTAAATACAACAGAATAACTACCAGCTTGACTGAAATTTGGAGTCCAAGCAAAATCGCCTGTTCCAGCATTCCAAACTGCGCCGGAAGGAATTCCGGTAGCGGATAATGTGATAGTGTTGTCAGTATCTACATCAGCACCAGTTGCCTTAATGTTAAAAGCAACACCCTCTGTAGCATAGAATGGTCCAGCAGGAGTAAGAGCAATAGTTGGTTTTCTATTTACATCGGTAACTGTAATGTTTAATGTTAATGTAGCTGAGTCAGAACCGTCAGAAGCTGAAATAACTGCTACATATGTACCAGCTTGTGTATATGATGGAGTCCATGCAAATACACCGGCAGTAGAAACAGTAGCACCAGCTGTAATAGCGGTACCGGTTGCAGTATAAGTTAATACATCAGCATCACCGTCTGTAGCAACAGCCGTAAAGCTAAGTAATGCATTTTCTGCAGTTGTCAAAGCTTGTGTAGGTGAAGCAAATGCTGGTTTATTGTTAGTTATTGTTATTGTACCATTCCTAGTTACAACAACTGGTAAACCAGCGTTGTACTTGAATGTTGTAAGACTTACAGTTTGAGTTCCTTTAACTTTTGCTTTTGCTTTCAAGTAAACTAAAACTCCATCACCTGTAATAGCTGTAGCTTTTGCCCAAGCAAAATTAACAGTGCCGGTTGTGTTGTTGTAGTTAATAACTCCTTGTCCGCCTTCACCTTTTGTTCCAACCAAATCAAATCCAGTCAATTGTAGCTTTGCAGCATCGAATGTACCGGTGAAATCAAATGATAGAACGTTGTCGGCAGAAATTAAAGCTGTAGTTTTAATAGGAATTCTGAACTCAGTAGTTAAGCCAGATGTAGTAACGTCATCAACGTAAACCTGAATTGTAGCAGCTGTTACTTTACCTTTGGTAATAACAACAGATGGTACACCAGCGTTGAACATAAAAGGTACCGGATCGAGATCCGTCATTCCGGCAGCCTTAAACGTTATTTTAATCTTTAGCAAAGTTCCTGAACCTGTAAGTGCCGTATTATTTGCCCATGCTACGAGCAGCTTACCATTTGCTTGATCAGCATTGTATTGAATTTGTCCGACAGAACTTTTAGTATCTGCGGTTTCAATCCCGGTTACTTCAACGATATTCTTATCATAATTCATTGTAAACTGATACGAAGTTACGTTGAGACCGGTAAGATCGCCCACTGTAATTGGAACTGTAGCAGAAGTGCCTACCGCACCAGTAACAGTTGGAAAAGTTACGCTAACCTGAGCAAAGGCAATACTAGTTCCTAACATAAGCATCAAAGCGAACACAGACAGAAACTTTATAACGCTTATTTTGAAACTTCTCATTATCACCTCTTATTATTTAATATTCATTTTGTCAGAATCTAATATTGGAGCGGCAATAAGCCGCTCCAATTGAAAATTACTTCATTAAGTTCATTTTCATTGTGGAAACAAAGCTGCCAGCTTGTAATCTATAGATATAGATTCCAGATGCTACTTTGCTACCAAAATCATTAGATCCATCCCAACGTACTGTATAGAATCCAGCTTCTTGAACACCATCAACTAATGTTCTAACTCTTTGACCTAACATATCATAAACTACCAAGTTTACTTTTGCATCTTGTGCAACTGAGAACTTAATAGATGTTGTTGGGTTGAATGGGTTAGGATAGTTCTGGCTAAGAGCGAACTCTGTTGGTATTTCTCTTACCTTTGCTGTTAATGAAGAAGATAATTCATCATTCAGCTTAGCGTTTCCTAATATTGAAACTGCAGCTTCTTTATCTTTTAACGTAACTTCAACTGTTGCAAAGATACCATCGTTAATAGCAGTAGTACCGGCAGCAGCTATTCTTATTTTACCATTTTCTTTTGTAGTTGCATATAACCAACCTTCCGGCAATCTTAAATTAATTTTGCCAACTTCAATGTTAGCATTATTTAAGTCTGCTTCAGCGTAGATAGATGTAACACCCTTTGTTCCGCTGATTGCGAATGGTAAGCTTACAACACCATTGTTTGAAGACATACGTGAGAATTCAACTGAACCGGCTGTAGCAACTACTTTTGGTAGAATACCAGTCCAAGTGTTTCCTTTTGCGATATATTGTAGAACATAAGAAGCATCCAATGCACCAACCATACCATCACCACCGGTAGAGTTATTGCAATCGGCATAAATCATTTGTTCTGCAGTAAGTGGTGTGCCTAAACCAACTACATGTTCAAGAATCTTAATAGCATCATTTACATCAACTACACTATTAGTATTAGCATCACCTCTTTCATAACCGGCGAGAACAGTAAAGTTAGTTGTTGTAACTGTTGCACCTGCACTTGCATCTGTTGCTGTAACTGTAATTACAAATGGACCAGCTAATTTATCAGCTAATGTTGGAGTCCAAGTGAATAGACCGGCAGAACCAAATGCATTTGAAATGCTGAAAACACCAGTTGGAACTGGAGCGATAGCAGCAGTAAATGTAATTGCTTCGGCATCTGCATCTGTTGCAGCATATGTAAATGAATAAGCAGCACCATATTTACCGGAAGCCGTTGCAACTTGGCCTGCTGTAGTAAATACCGGTAATCTGTTTACGTTTGTTACTGTAATTGCAAATGTGTAATCTGTATAAGAAGTAGCATCATTTGCTTTTGCAGCACGTACCGTTACGTTATAAGGTGTTGTATTTCCTTGAGTATAGTCAGGAGAGAAAGTGAAAACACCAGTTGTAGCATCTATTGAAGCATGAGCTGGAATTGTTCCTTGCAATGAATAACTAATTGCAGCGGCAGCGGCATCTTGATCAGCAGCTACGAATGTAAAGTTATAAGTAGCATTTTCAGCAACTGTAACTGCAAGTGGAGCTTGTGCTGTAAATACTGGTTTCAATGATGGCAAGCCAAGCGTAAATAATGCTTTTTGAGAAATTGCACTACCAAGTGAACCAATATTTCTTACAATCAACACAGTATCGTTAACTGCTGGAGGAACATTAGAAGTAACGTACATTGCGTTGCTGTATGAATTAGCAGCACCTTCTAAGAACCAACCGTTAACATTAACGTCACCATCTACTCTACGAATAATTCTTAAATCGTTATGATTTTCAAGTGGTTTTTGAAGATTTGTGCCGTTCAATTCAACGTCAAACTTCTGTGAAGCACCCAAGCTTGTAGTAGCTTCGAATGTCCAGTAGTAAGGAGCTCTACCGGCAATCCAAAGTTTCTGAGCTGGTGTTGCAAATTTGAAACCACCATCAACCGGGAAGTTCTTTGTTCCAGCAGGAGTTGCGTCAACATGTCCAACAATAATTGTAGTAGGAGCTATTGTAGCATTTCCAGCTGTAAATGTGATAGCCGCTGGACGATATTTTAGATCTGAACCAACAGGCCATTCGATACGACCGATAACATTAACTGGAACTGCAACACCAATTCTACCAACAACATGTGCTAAGTCAGTTGTGTTAGCAGGATTTCTTACATAACCGAAAGCGTTAACAATTGGATTAATACCGCCAGTTGTTCCCAAATTCAATGTTAGTAATGCCGGAGCATTAACTTTTAATACACCATGTGTAAGAGTTAAATTGCAACCAGCTGCCATTGTTACATTTCCACCAGTTAAAGTAACAACTGCATCACTTGTTTTAGCCAAAGTGATAGGTCCCAATGTAATATTACCTGGAACTACAAATGCTTGAGCATCTAAACCACCAAATACTGTAGTTAGGAAGTTTCCACCAGTTACAGTACCGGTAAGTGTTAAGTTTGCATTTGCATTAATTGTTGAAGCAAATCCTAATGTTAAATCATCGAGTGTCGAATTACCATTCAATGTGTAAACACCACCAGCAGCTGTATTGTTAAATACGCCAGCACCAGTTAATGTCATACCAACAGGAATAACTGTTGTACCATTATTTGTATAAGTACCGTTATTAATGAAACCGCCATTCCAGTTTACAGTGCCTGTAGCATTTACAACAACTGTAGAAGCAGCAGGTAATGTTTGAGCTAAAGTAACATTTGTTGTGGTTAATGCAGCAAATCTAAGAGTAGAATTCCAAGTAATAGTACCTGTAATTGTTCTTGAATTAGCTATTGTAACATCAGTACCGGCTGGTAAACCTAATGTAATATTTCTAACTTCTGTAGGTAAAGAATACTCCTCACCGGAAGCAGCAGTTAGATTAGTATATTTTAAGTCAACTAAAATTGCATTCAATGAACCGGTAGTACCACCACCGCTAGCATCTCTTGTCATGAATGAGTTATTATCTCTTGTAATCAATACACCTGAATTCAAGGTCACGGTAACTCCAGTATCCCATACTAAACCACCTTCGGTTAAGTTAAGACCAGTAGTGATTGTTCTGTTTGCACCAAGAGTAACGTTGGTGTTATTGTTTGCCATGTTTACTGTAACATTACGACCAGCTTGAGCAGTTGGCCATGCTGTTGTTGTAACTGTGAAACCGTTACCGACACCGGCAGCATCTGTAAAGATGTAATCAACATCTGCATTTCCAAAAACCGGAGCGTTTGTAGCAATGTTTGGATCGCCAGCAGCATTTTCACCAAGTGTAATTACTGGAACGTTAGTTGCATCACCAACGGTTAAGTAACCTGTACCGGCAACACTGTTTGTTAATACTGAAGAATTTAATACGTCTAAGTTTTGAACAACAACTAGACCTCTAGCATTTTGCAATACTAAATTCTGAAGTGTTCTTAATTTATTTATTGTCATAGTACCAGCAGCAACAACTGTAGAATGTTGGAATAAAGTATTAGTTGTGCCATTCCAAATTAAGTAACCGCTTCCGCTATATGTAGCAGTAGCACCAGTTCTAGCAAAGCTAGAAGCGTTTGCATTACCAATCTGTAAGTTAGCTGTACCAATGTTAATTTCGCCAGCGTTATGAATGAAAGCACCGGCAGCGGCAGAACCAACTGTCAATGTGCTACCAGCTATTGTACCGGTTAAATTAACACTATTATCAACTGTTAAGTTTGTAACAGAAGAAGCAGCAGGAGTTGACCATGTTGAAGGAGCTGTAACTGCGTTTAATCTTAAGATACCTGATGTACCGGCATCAACTGCAGTAAATCCGCAACCAGCACCTACTGTAACGTTTCCGCCAGCTGTCAAAGTAATACCGTTACCGATATCAAAAGTAGCAGCGCCAGCAGCAGCTGATTTATCTGTTAAAGTTAAAACGCCATTAATTGTTAAGTTAAAGCTTGGGTTAGCAGCATCTTGTAATGTAAAAGTCCCACCATCAGAACTATATTCTACGTTAGCACCTATTGTAGCAGCAGATGCATTAACTACGAATGATGGTGCGCCGGTCTGGAAGAATAATTTACCAGCAGCATCACTTGTAATAAGCGCTCCACCAGTCATCTGAGGTAATACACCCATATGATCTAATGTAAATGCACCTAAAGCAATTGTACCACCAACATGGTTCATGTTTCCACCCATGATTGAATTAGCACCAAGAGCAAAAGTTGCACCAGCAGCTGTTGTTAAATTTAAGAAGTTAGTTGTAGATGGAGCTACAGGAGCTGAGAAAGTAGCAGTTAATGATGAAGTTGCCGGAGCTACGTTTGCTATAAACGTTACGCTGGCATCCATTGTTGTAAAATCATCATTACCACCGCCCCAAACACCATCACCACCAAAGCCGTTTGATACCAAACCTCTGGTAGTAAGAGTATTACCGGCAGAACCAGCATTAACTTGAACAGCTGGTAACCAACCGTTGCCGGAGAAAGTAGTTCCGCCAGCAGCGTTTAATTGTAGTCTTGTTGTACCATCGTCAACCAAATAACCTTCTATTACAGCAGAAGAACCGTTTAAGGTTAGTGCATTAGCAGCTGTGTATAATGATTGATCTGTATTGATTGTTAAAGTACCATTGACTGTTAAAGCAGCCAATAAAGTAACAATACCTTTTCCAGCTTGAGCACCATTTGTTGTAGCAACTGTTACGTTATGAATTGCAGTTGCACCAACAGCAGCTTCATTAGCTGTTGCTTTATCGTTACCATAATATGTAATGTTTACTCTTGTTCCGGCAACAACTGCTGGAACTGTTGTAAACAAACCTTCTGTTCTATAAACAGTTGGCCATGGAGCTGTACCGCTGAATTGTGCATTTGTAAAGTTAACACCACCCTCAGCTAAATAGAATTCGCTTGAACCCGAGAATGTAGCAAGGTTAGCATTTGCACCAAAAGTAACAGCAACGCCACCGTTATTATCAACACCAAAGTTACCAAAAGTAACACCGGCAGCTGTTGGGTTTGCTGTTCCGTTTACAACTTGAGCAGCATTACCGTTCATCATTACAAAACCACCGTTGGTAGTTGAGTAACCGGTTGTATTTTGGAAACCACCGCCGGCAACACCGCCAGGGTTATTCAAACCAACATATATTCTAACATTATCTAATCTAGTTGTATTAATAACACCGCCGAACGTACTATTAAATGTTAGTCCATCTGCAGAAGGACCGCCGGCTGGTGTATAGTTTATATAAAGATTTCCAGGACTGCCTGCACTTCCATAAAGAGATTGGAATAAAACGTATGGAGCCGGAATAGCAGAAACGTTGTTTACAGTAATATATCCTGGGAAAGTCTGATTCAATCCACCAATTGTAATTATCTGTTGAACATTTGGAATTGGTTGAGTGAATAATAATTGTGTTTTTATTGTTCCACCATCTGTGTTAGCCCATCCAACACTCTGAAGATTACCGCCAATTTGGATAGCAGCATTGGACAATTGAACTGTTCTTGCATCATTACCTAAATCAATTGAACCACCTGTTAATGCAACAGGACCTGTTACTGCTAAGTTACCGGTAGCTGCAACACCAGAACCGGATAATAATAAGTTACCGGCACTAACCGCCCAAGTACCTGTTACAGTAATTCCAGCAGTTGTCATATTTACGAAAGAAATTGAACCGGTACCGGATTGTGTAAGGTTAGCACCAATATTAACTGCACCTGTAAGCGTTTTTCCAAACACAATATTAGATGCACCGCTATTAATAATGCTATTAACAGAAAGAGTATTAGCACCGCCTGGGGCAACCCAAGGCCAATTAATATCAACACCGGCAACTGTTCTTTCATTTTTAATATCGCCAGTGATACTCAAGTTTCCACCTACTGCAACACCAGAGCCAACAATGATGTCTCCACCATTACCAAGAGCTGCTTGTGCAAGAGATGCAAAACGCATATTTCCTGTTACGTCATCTAATTCAATTTCACCAATTCCAGCTGTTCCGGAGTTTAGTGATGAATTTAATGTTGCACCAGCATCAATACCCCAAGGGCCACCAGCAAATGTTGCAAATGTATAACCACCAGGAATTGAAAGAGGAGTACCAGGATCATTAGTTAGAAATGAAGCGGCTCTAACACCAACCACGGTAGCAAATGTTGATGTATTATTGATAGCTGCAAATGTTCCTACACCAGTAGCATTTGAGAATATAATATTGCCAATATCGCCGGTAAATGTACCAGCACCAGAAATTGTTACAGCGCCTGTAACATTAACTGTAGTAGCACCAGTAACAGTAACATTTGTAGTATTTGCAAAGATAATCTCACCAAGATAACCGTTGCCGGCATCATTAGTTTCGCCGCTAAAAACTGCTTCATTCTTTAATGTACCATTAATAACAACATTAGCAAGAGTACCAGCAGTATTATTATCGAAATAAAGGAGGCCTCTATTTGTTTGAGCAGCAGCAGTTGTTAATGCAATGTTAGTGTTTAATAAAACATTACCGTTAACAGTAACAGTTCCAGTTACCAAAGCACCAAAATGGAAAAGACCTTGACCACTTTGTGTAATTGAACCAGTTGTTATACTACCAGCCCCAGCTAGGTTAAGTCTAATGTCAGCAGTATTAGTCGATGTTGTAGACATTAAAACGTTACCAACTGTAGAGCCAGCAACTAAACCAGTAGTCTGATAGAAACCAGCTCCATTATGAGTAATGTTACCCATGTTGCCGGTATTAGCAAATTCAGCTTCTGGATCACCATTTAATACTGTGTTACCAACTGTTGTAATAGCAAATGCACCAGCTGGGTTCAGTGTAAATTTATTAACGTCAACACCACCAGCTCCGCCAACTGTAATATTTGTTACAGAAGCGTTAGCTTGAACAGCGTCTAAACTAGCATTTGCACCTAATGTGAACAGTAAGATACCAGTACCTGTTACGTTACCATTAATTGTATGTGCAAGAGCGCCAGTATTTTTAAATTCTAAAGTGTTAGCTCCTAATGATACTGTTGCAGTATTAGCACCAGCATCACCGTCACCATTTAATAAACCATTAATCGTTCTGTTCTGATCAAGAGCAAACACAAAGTTTGCATTTGTAGCAGTAAGAGTAAGATTACGTGCTGCTGTTGTTACAACTGGAAATTCGAGTCCGGTTGTCATTGTAATACCAGCAACGCCGGTTTGATTGTTGTAAGTAAAATCGGCTACGCCGGCAAATGCTAACTGCCCGCCGCCAGCAACAACAGAACCAAGATTTGTTCTTAATACTGTTCCATTGTTAGCAATTGTAATATTGTTAGCACCAGTTAAAGTACCATTTACTAAGTTCAATCCATTGAAGTTGAATGGACCAGTAAAAGTAACAGTGCCTGCAGTTGTAGCAGCAGCACCTAAATAACCAGTAATTGTACCAACCTGAAAAGGATTGGTAAATACTGGTGTACCGCCTGAAGATGTAAGAGTATAAGTTCCGGTTACACCAGCGGTCAACGGTCCAGGTAAAAGATTCATACCCGGAGTAGATTCGGTGTAATTAACACCAGTAGCAGCAACAGAAATTGTTGAACCGCCTGGTGCGGCTAGCAATGCAGAGGATACAGTTGCCTTTGGCAAGGCACTTGAACCTGGGTTTGCATCGTTACCCGTTAGGTTGTTAACGTAAAACGTTTGAGCGCTAGCTATTCCGACAAAAAATAGCAACACTACAAGCGTTCTAAAGAGTTGTTTCAAATTCATTTTTTTCTCCCTATTGGTTGAAAAATTAATTAAGTATTACTTGATTTGTTACTACACACATTACACACACAAACAAACTTTTGGGAAGGACCGCCCTTAAGTTGGTAGTTGAAATTGCATTAATGTCCTCCTGTTTGTTTTTAAATATAGTTATTGGTTGAAAATTTACTTTTGAGACACACACTGTCCGTCGGTATTTAAAAGGTAAGTTGTTAAAAATCACGTAGTTAGACCAATTCTCTTTATTTTATGGTTTAATATAATAAGCTGGATATATCTTGTCAAGGGATTTTTATGTAGGAAAACGTAGAAATTCATCATTTTTATGTGTTTTTGTCTGTTGTGTGTTAAAAGACTGTGTTTAAAATATATATTCATGGTACACCAGTCAATATTTATTTAAAAAAACTTTTAATTAAGTGCCTAAGGAACTGAGTTCCTATGTGCCTTAGTAGCTGAGAAACTGAGATAGAAATTTCACTCTTTACTGTCATACAACCAATTCTCTTAAAGTTTTCATTTATTTTTTCCTCAGGCACTTAGTTACTTAGGCACTCAGTTACTCAGCAATTCAGCAACTCTTTCACACATCCATCACTCATTGCACAAATAACTTTTGCTACCAATTCTTTTCTAAATAAACCATGTTCAACAATACCAGCTCTTCTCTCTAATATAGAAGCAAACTCATCAACACTTTCAATTGCATTAACCTTTGCGTCTAAAATAAAGTTTCCTTCATCGGTTATGAAATGTTCGCCATCACTATTCCTTCTTATTGTAACAGCAGCCTCAAATGATTCAAAAAATTTTGTTTCAACCTCCACAGCAAATTGTAAAACTTCAATCGGAATTTGGAAATTCATTCCAAGCTTGGGCGAGAGTTTAGTTTCATCTACAATTACAACAAATCTTTTGCTAGCTTGAGCAATTATTTTTTCACGAAGTAACGCGCCGCCGCCGCCTTTAATCAAATTAAGATCAGCATCAACTTCATCGGCTCCATCTATATATATATCAATTGGTTGAATTGAGAATTGAGAGTTGAGAATTGAGAATTTTTCAGAAAGCTGGCTTCTCGAAAATAACTCATTCAACGTAACTAGAGAAACACCTAGCCCAGTTGCTTTCAGTTCAGTATGCTTAGAACTGGCAACGCATTTAATATTCCTCAATTCACCACTTTTAATTCTTTCGGCAATTTTTAGCAAAGCAAAATGAAAAGTTGTTCCGGTTCCCAGCCCAACTACCATTCCATCTCTAATCTCATCAACAGCTTTTTCTGCAGCTAGCTTTTTAGTAATATCTATATTCATGCATTTCTCCATGAAAAAATCGAGCCATAATATAATGTTTGAAAACCGAATGAATTCATCCACAAATTCAAAACTGCTAAGAATAATTTTCGCAGCAACACGAAGATATTTATAACTCAACTTATGCAGACCGTTAAAAAGCTTTGCCACAAAGGCTCAAAGACACAAAGAAATCACAAAGAAATCACAAAGAGCGTAACTTTATTTATTCAAAATTCGTTCAACATGCTTGCAGAAGGCAAGTCGGCGTTTTATTTTATTAAAGCACCTTACGCAGAGTTCTCGGTGTAACTCTGTGACTCCTCTGAGGCGCTCTGTGTAATAAAAACCCAAAAAGTCACAAAGAGAAACACATAGAAAAAATATTCACTGATTCATTCGTAACGTGAGTTATTAACTGAAAAATTGTTTTGTGCCTTTCAATTTTAATTTACACCACAGATTAAGTTTAGTCTGCCATTATGTATCTTATCTTTAACAAGCTTACAACAAGCCTATAAACGGCCTGTGACAAGCCTTAAAATTTTCTGCTTGCTAAAGACAACTTCTGCCATAATGGCGTAAGTATTTCCATGCAATTGTGAACGTCCGGCTTTCTTTGTTATCTTTGCATCACTATAAATCAAAGCCATGCCATTGAACTTATTTGAATACGAAAAAAGAAAAAGAAGATGGATTTTTATCATCGGCTTTGTTGTGTGCTTAATATTATTGAATATCATTCTCTATTTTATTTCGAAAGCTTAGTATGAATAAAAATAATGTATATATCGAAACCTATGGCTGCCAGATGAATTTTGCGGATACCGAGCTTGTAATGGGTATTCTGAAAAACAAAGGTTTTGAAGTTGCAAAAGAAATTGATGATGCCAATATCATTCTATTAAATACATGCAGCATCCGCGATAACGCTGAACAAAAAATCCATTCTCGCCTAGAACATTTAAGAGGTAACAAGAGAAGAAATCCAAATGCGGTAATTGGTGTTCTTGGCTGTATGGCCGAAAGGTTGCGAAAAGACCTAATCGAAGAAAAAAAAATTGTTGATCTTGTTGTTGGCCCGGATGAATACCGCCGCTTACCGGAATTTATTGACGCTGCTTATGGCGGCGAAAAAGGTATTGGGGTTAAGCTTTCAAGAACAGAGACTTACGATGATATTATACCTTACCGAGAAGATGGTCTTAGTGCATGGATTTCGGTTATGCGCGGATGCGATAAGTTCTGCACATTCTGCGTTGTTCCGTTTACTAGAGGAAGAGAAAGAAGCAGAGCGCTTGAATCTATTGCAACTGAAGTTAGAGAATTAGGCGCTCGTGGATTTAAAGAAGTAACTCTTCTTGGTCAGAACGTAAATTCTTATAGTGATGAAGGAAAAGACTTTGCAGATTTATTAACCGCTTGCGCTGTAGCTGATCCTAAAGTTAGAATCCGTTTTTCCACCTCTCATCCGCAAGATTTATCTGATAAGCTATTATATACAATTGCTGAACATGATAATCTTTGCAACTATATTCATCTGCCGGTACAGTCTGGCTCTAATACCGTTTTGGAAAAGATGAACCGCACCTATACAACAGAACATTATCTTACTATAATAGATAAAGCGAGAAAAATTATTCCGGGAGTTTGTTTCTCTACGGATATTATTGCCGGCTTCCCGACAGAAACTGACGAAGACCATTTGATGACATTAGACGTTATGAGAAAAGTTCGTTACGATGGCGCATATATGTTTAAGTATTCTCCTCGCGAGGGAACAAAAGCTTACGAAATGGGCGACGATATTTCTGAAGAAGTTAAAAGCAAACGCTTGAACGACATAATAGATTTACAACAGCAGATTTCGTGGGAAATAAATCAAGCGTTAATTGATACCGAAGACACTATATTAATTGAAGGAAACAGCAAGAAGTCGGATGAATTTTTAGCCGGTAGAACTGATACAAATAAAATCTGCATCATACCGCGTAAAGAGAATATTAAAATCGGCGATTATGTTAGAGTAAAAATTAATAGAGCTACATCTGCGACCTTATTTGGAGACTTAATCTAAAAGCAGAACACTGATTCATTATGATAAATATGATCAATTAAGATCAAGAACAATGAATAAGAACTATAAACATTCAGATATTTCCGATAAAATTATTAAGGCATATTACAACGTTTACAATCAACTTGGTTACGGCTTTCTTGAAAAGGTTTATGAACATGCGTTGTTAATTGAATTACAGAAGTTAAGCACTTTGTTGTGTCTTTGTGACTTGGTGGCAGAAGAAAAGATAAGAAATTGAGCCACTAAGTTACCAAGTTTAACTAAGTAAAATTCAACTCGCGTGTAACATCAGTAACGAATATAAAAATCATAAGTAGTCATAATGATCATAAAAAATCCGTGTTCTATTCTTTTGGCTTTTCTGATTTTAGTTTTTACCCCGCCAGTTACCTTTGCTCAAGAAGTTGATATAACCGGTGCGCTCAAAAGTATTGAGGTTGGGAAAATAGATGAAGCATTCGCTTCGCTACAAAAGTTTAAAGATTCAACCCCATCAGACCCATCAGTGATTTTTCTTGATGCAATCCTAACCACAAGCGGTGAAGAATCAATAAAGAAATACTCTGTTGTTTTCGACAAATATCCAAAGAGTAAATACGCGGATATTGCTTTGTATAGAGTATTCTCTTATTACTATTCACTCGGACTATATAAGAAAGCAGAGAGTTATTTAATGCGTCTGAAAATTGATTATCCAGCTTCGCCATACATCGCGGCGGCTGATAGAAAGATTCCGGATATAGAAGAATTCGCGCAACCCCAGCCCACCGAAAAACAAAAGCCAATCATTGTTCAAAAAGACACTGCAAAAAACAGTGCACCTAAAGAAACAGTAAAGTTCACAATTCAGGCCGGTGCATTTTTGAATGCAGAGAATGCGAACAAATTGAAAGATCAATTAATCAAAGATGGACTTCCTTCCGAAATTATTTCTAAAGTTGTTGGCGGAAGTTTATTAAAAATTGTTACAGCAGGTAAGTTTTCTTCCGAGCTAGAAGCCAAGGAAGCACAAACGCAGATTGAAACTAAGTACAATCTTAAAGGGCGAATCATCCCTTTCATTCCGAAACCATAAACAAATTCTCAAATGAATCTAATTCAGCAGTATTTCTTTCCTTCTTTTCTTTATGCTATTTTAAAGTATAATTAATAAATGCTTATGCGCACCGAAGAATTTCAGAAAAAATTTGGAATTATTGGCAGATCGAAAGAGATCCGCGACCTTGTTGATATATCAATGCAAGTTGCCAAGAGTGATATTTCTGTACTTATTTCTGGCGAAAGCGGTGTTGGCAAAGAAGTCTTTGCCCGTGCAATTCATTATTGCAGTCCGCGTGCTGAAAAAGATTTGATAAGCGTGAATTGCGGAGCTATTCCCGAAAGTCTGCTTGAAAGCGAATTGTTTGGGCACAAGAAAGGCTCATTTACCGGCGCTACCGATGACCGCAAAGGTTACTTTGAAATTGCAGATGAAGGAACTCTATTCCTTGATGAAATTGCAGAGATGGCTTTAACAACTCAAGTTAAACTTCTTCGCGTTCTAGAAGCAAAAGAATTTATGCGAATAGGCGGCGAAACCGTAACGAAAGTTGATGTGAGAATAATTGCGGCAACTAATAAAGATTTACAGCGGGAAGTTGATTCAAAGAGATTTAGAAATGATCTTTACTTTCGTCTTAAGGCTGTAACTATTAATATTCCTCCACTCCGGACCCGTAAAGGTGATATTATTGAACTCGCTAAGTCTTTTTTGGAAAGCTATACTAAAGCCAACAGAATTCCCGGCATGAGTATTACAAAAGAAGCAGAAGATATTTTGATAAACTACAACTGGCCAGGCAATGTAAGAGAATTAAAAAATCTAATTGAAACCGCTGTTGCTCTTTCAAGAAGCAGTGTTTTAGATGCTGATTCATTCATCCCGTTAATTACTATTCCCCATTATAGCGATGAACAACACAACTTGCCGGTTCATATAAACAAGTCCATGGAGCAGCTGGATCGAGAAATGATTTATCGCGCGCTAATTGAAATCAAAAAAGATTTGATTGATCTGAAACGTCTGGCCGATAAAACTCAAAGCGAGAATTCTTCGAATCAAATTCATAATTCGCCAAATGAAGTAATATCACTTGTCCAGCTAGAAAAGCAAGCAATTCTTAACGCACTAAATTTTACTAAACATAATAAAAGAAGAGCATCTCAACTTCTTGGTATTAGTGAAAGAACACTCTATCGCAAATTACAAGAGTATGGAATTGATTAAAAAGCGCCTAAGTGCCAGAGTTAATGAGTGCCTAAGTAAAAGCACTTCCATACAGATAAGTTTTTTAAAACTTATCCCTATTCTGATTATATCCATTTCATTATTGGAATCGTGCAGTTATTCTTTTTCGGGAGCTTCTGTTCCATCCCATCTTAAAACAATTTTCATTTCAGTATTACAAGACCGAAGCGGCTCGGGCGAATTCAATCTTGGCGATAGAGTAACGCGTCAGCTAACTCAAAAATTTATTGATGATAATACTCTATATGTTGGAAGCAGAACCAACGCAAACGCATTTATCGATGGCTCCATAATTTCAATAACAGACGCGCCTTCTACAATTAGCAGTGGAGAAAAAGTTTCCTCCCGCAGAGTTACAATGAATGTCCAAATCATCTACAAGGATCTCGTAAAAAAACAAACGATCTTTGAAAGAAGTTTTTCAAACTACGGTGATTATACTTTAGAAGGCGACGTAACAACCGCCCGCAAAGCTGCTATTGAAACAGCAATTGATAAAATTACCGATGATATTTTATTAGGTGTGGTTTCAAACTGGTAAGCACTTTCATAGCATTTAAAATGCCTTGAATTATCTATTACAAATTGAGGTAAAACTTATTTATGATCTTCGACGAAATAGTTCTTTTCAGTTATATAATTTCTTTAAGCATTATCCTTGTTTTCGGTAGCCACGGTTTCATCATGATGTTCTACCATCATAAATACAGAAACAACATTCCTAAACCGAAAGAAGTTGATACTGAAGATATAGTTACAATCCAATTGCCGATGTATAACGAGATGTACGTCGTTGAAAGACTAATAGATTCAATTTGCGAAATTGATTACCCAAAAGACAAATTAGAAATTCAAATTCTTGATGATTCTACCGATGAGACTGTTGATGTAGTTGCAAAACTAGTAAAAGAAAAACAAGAACTCGGTTTCGATATTCAGCATGTTCGCAGAAGCAATCGCGAAGGATATAAAGCCGGTGCATTAAAGGAGGGAATGAAATCTGCAAAGGGTAAATACATTGCAATCTTCGACGCTGACTTTATTCCGAAAAAAGATTTTCTGCGCAAAACTCTTCGATATTTTACAAATGATAAAATCGGTCTCGTTCAAACACGGTGGGAACATTTGAATGAAGATTATTCAATACTCACAAGAATTCAAGCGCTTGCACTTAACGGACACTTTGTAATTGAGCAGACTGTACGTAACAAAGCCGGTTTCTTTATTCAGTTTAACGGTACCGGCGGCGTCTGGTTAAAAGAATGTATTGAAGACGCCGGCAACTGGAATGCCGATACCCTTACAGAAGATCTTGATCTCAGCTATCGCGCTCAACTACGCGGTTGGAAATTTGTTTACTTGCGCGATTTCACAACTCCCGCTGAATTACCGGCTGAAATGAATGCTCTAAAAGCTCAGCAATTCCGCTGGACAAAAGGCGCAATAGAAACCAGCAAGAAATTATTACCATTGGTTTGGAAGGGTAAAATTCCTTTACGAGTAAAACTGCAAGCAACATTTAACCTAACAAACAATTTGGTATTCCCTTTTACTCTTCTTGCCGGTATTTTGAACGTGCCGTTAATCTTCATCAAAAACGCCGGGCCATATTGGAACTTCTTCAACTTCATGGCAATATTTATAGTCGCTTTCATCAGCACATTTTTGTTCTATCTCTACGCTCAGAAAGATGTTCATCCGGATTGGAGAAAAAAGATTGCTCTCTTCCCACTGTTTATGGCCGGAAGCATGGGCTTTACACTTAACAATACACGCGCAGTGGTTGAGGGATTAATGAGCAGAAAAAGCGAATTTGTTCGCACACCCAAATTCAAAGTAGAAAAAAAATCAGATCAGCTTTCTTCTGAGAAAAATAAATATTTAGCTAAAACTAAAATTCAGCCATCAACATATATCGAATTGCTTTTAGCCGTTTACTGTTTGATTGGTGTAGTAGCAGCAGTTTATTTTATGGAAATTTCAGCAATTCCATTTCAGCTTATGTTTTTCTTTGGCTTTGCAACAGTATCCTTAATGTCGCTCAGACAGTCTTATCTCAAACGACAACAATTAGCAGAGTAATTTTTTGAAGAAGGATTTGTCTGCGGAAAGAATAAAATTAATTTACGAGTTTAATCGTAGCTCGCCGTTATTTGCTCGCGTTGCCGCTAATGAAATTGTAAATGGAAATTATTTAGAGGCAATAAAAATTCTAGACGAAGGAATCGATTTATATCCCAATTACGCTTCTGCGTTTTTAATTTTATCAATTGCTAAAGCTTATGAAGGTAAAGAAGAAGAGGCAAAGATTGTAGCCAAGATTGGCTCCGATCTAATTGGGGATGAGCAGACCTATACTTCTTACGTTAAACAAATCGCGAATATTATTGAAGAGAGAAATTCTATCAGTGAAGTAATGCGACCTTCTTTTTTTGAAGAGATTAAAGAAGAAGTAGTGGTTGCTGAAGAAGAACAAACGCTTGAAGATAAGCTTGATGTTTTGGCAAAGCGGTTGAGTAAAGCCAAGATTATTCCCAAGGATGATATACCGGAAAATCCCGAGGAACTCCCCGGATTCCAAGGGAAAAAACTGGTTTCGGAAACATTAGCAGAGATTCACATCAAGCAGAATAATTACGGTGAGGCAATTTTGATTTACGAAGAACTTCTGAATCAAAAACCGGAAAAAATTGAATACTATCTGCAAAGAATTTCGGAAATAAAAATTATGATGCGCGGATGATTGCCGCACTTACTTTTTATTTTCTTTCCACTATCTTACTTTTTGTATGAACACATCACAAAAGCTTCCGCGAGATTTTTACTTCAGCAAAGTCAACTCTGTTGCTAAAGCTCTACTTGGTAAAATATTTGTACGCAAAAATCAGTCGCAATTTTTAAGCGGAAAGATAGTTGAAGTAGAGGCTTATGACTGGCAACACGACGAGGCTTCTCATTCGTTTAACGGAAAGACAAAGCGAAACGAAGTTATGTTCGGCGAAGGAGGGCATCTTTATGTTTACTTTACTTACGGAATGCACTTTTGCGCTAACGTCGTTACAAGTAAAGCTGGATTTGGTTCGGCTGTTTTAATTCGTGCTATTGAGCCGATTGATGGGATTAATGAAATGGCACTAAATCGTTTCGGTAAAAGAAATATTGATAAGAAGGAGTTTATAAACCTCTGCAATGGTCCGGCTAAAATTTGCCAAGCGTTTGGCATTGATCGCAGTAATAACGGAATTAATATACAAGCAGATGAAATCTTTATACTCGATTCACCGAAAATAGAGACTAGCAAAATAATTTCAACGACAAGAATCGGGATAAAAAAATCGATAGATTTGCCGTGGCGCTATTACATAAAAGACAATCCATTCGTCTCTAAAAAATGAATTCACCAAAAAATATTTTAATTGTCCGCACAGATAGAATTGGAGATGTAATTCTCTCGCTTCCTCTTGCGGCAATATTGAAAAAAAAGATTCCCGGTGCTCGTGTTTCTTTTTTGGTTAGAAGTTATACCGCTCCATTAGTTAAGAATTGTAAATATGTTGATGAAGTCTTCATATTACACGAGAAGAATGGAAAACCTACAACCGCGCAAAACGTTGTAGCACTAAAAGATAGATTTGATGCATGTATAGTTGCTTTCCCAACTTATCCAATTGCACTACTACTTTTTCTTTCCGGAATTAAAATTAGAATTGGAAGCGGATACCGTTGGTATTCTTTGTTTTTCAACAGAAAAGTTTACGAGCACAGAAAATATGGAGAGAGACACGAACTTGAATACAATGTTCGCTTGTTACGCGAACTAGGAATTGATGATGATGTAAATAAAGAGACTGCTGATTTTGGAATTGAAGTTAATTCATCACTTAGCCAAAAAGTTTGTGAGAAGTTGAAGTCGTTAGGCTGGGATGGTATGCAGAAAATTGTTGCTCTTCATCCGGGCAGCGGCGGCAGCGCTATTGATCTTCCGTTTTCCAAAATGAAATCTCTTGCGGAAAAAATTTCAAGCGAAACCGACACCGTGCTTGTAATCACCGGCAGCGAGCAAGAAAAGGAACTTTGCAATTCATTTGTTGTAAGCAATAAAGTAATAAACACAGCTGGTATGTTTAATTTAGAAGAGCTTACAGCATTGATAGACAACGCTAAAATAGTGATCGCCAATTCAACTGGCCCAATTCACATTGCAGCCGCCCTAGGAAAGGACGTAATTGGATTCTATCCTAAGTTTGCTGCGGTTTCACCTAAGCGCTGGGGTCCATATTCTAACAAAGCAAAAATATTTCAACCTACGGTTTGCGATGGAGAATGCTCACGCGATAAATGTAAAAAGTTGAACTGCATGAATAGCATAGACATACAAACAGTTTTTGATTATATAAAAGAAATTTTGCCAAGGAACTAACATGAAAGCGAAAATAAAAATCTTGATCATGTTCTTGATCTTAATCTTGATCTCATTTCCTTCAAGAAGTTTTACGCAAAAGAAAGATGACTTCCGCAAGATTGAGAATAAATCATTTAAGGTTGGCGAGAAACTTACATTCGATGTGAACTACGGCTTTATAACCGCCGGTGTTGCTGAGTACAATATTCCGAAGGTTATGAAACTTGCCGGACGGGACGTATACCAAATTGCATTTGGCGTAAACACCGTTTCGACATTTGATGTTTTGTACAAAGTTCGAGATCGTTACGAAACCTACCTTGACGTTGAAGGTTTGTTCCCGTGGAGATTTGAGCAGCATATTCGTGAAGGCGGATACTCTAGAGACTTCTCGGCATTCTTTGATCAACGCAAAGGCAAAGCTAGAACTTCCGAGGGGGCTTACAATATTCCCAAATATGTTAACGATATTGTTTCTGCGTTCTATTATGCGCGAACTATTGATTTTTCCAAAATGAAAAAGGGTGAAAGCGTTCACCTTGAAAATTTTTACAAGAACAAGACCTATCCGCTTGATGTTGTTTACAAAGGAAGAGAAACTGTAAGTGTAAAAGCAGGCACGTTTGACTGCATAATTCTTGAGCCGGAAATTAGAGAAGGCGGATTGTTTAAAAGTGAAGGCAACGTTGTAATATGGCTTTCTAATGATGCTTGCAGAATTCCGGTAAAAGTGAAAACAAAAATTATTATTGGTTCTATTGATGCAGAGCTAACCGGTTACAGCGGACTTGCCGGAGAGTTGAAATCAAAGAAAAAATAGATGGGGCACAAACCAAATAGTTGTGTCCCATCTTCTAAAGTTATTCCTCTGTTTTCCGTATTTTTTTTCTTTCTCTATAAACCATCGTTACCGTAAAAAGTAGAGGTACGACTATAATTTTTACGTACGACACATTCTTATAAATGATATGACTAACCGTATAAAATGCACAAAAAGAAATTACAAATGACTGAATGAAGAAAAAAAACAGTTTATGTTTATCTACAAATGTCATAACAACCTCGCTAAGGATTTGTTTTCTGTAAAAGTACTGCTATTACATACTATTAAATAGTTCCGCGAGAATGAGTAAAGTTTCAGTTGCAGTACCTCAAGCTGAACTTACCGCGCCGCTATAGGAAAAACTAAATTTTTCATATCGATTTATAGTTTTAAATAATCAATCTGCCAAGCAAAAAAGTATATATTCCCATTACAATTGAAGTGCCGATTATTGAGAGCACTTTAAAAGCACGTCTCAGCTTTGTATTATCTACTCTTTTGTTGATTAAGTAGAAAAACAGAGGCACCCAAAAAGGAGAAAGAATATCAACAACCATTGCAAATGCTGCTAGATATTGAAGTTTTCCGGAAAAGTCCAGCAGCACAAAACTATTGAGTAGTAGAAGTCCCAGAGTTAACAAGACTCCCAAGCGCGTGTAATAATCAAACACATACTGGTAAACTCGAAAATCTTTTTTTCTAGCAAAGAATAGTAGAACAGCTACGAATGTGAAGAGAAACGAAATCTCGATTAGAAGTAAAATCATATTTCCTCCCATAAAATGATGAACTTTGATTTCAATTAAACGAATTTGAATTTATTTGTCAAGCTTTTTTTAAGATTATATAGTTATGCAAATCGTTCCCCTTTTTTTTAACTTGGAAGCACTATGAATGAAGATATTAACAACAACCAGTCTCCCGAAGCACCAAAAGGGCCACAAAAAATATTTAGCACTATGCAGCCCGCTACCGCTGCCTTTTTAGCTCTAGTCGGTATTTTCATCACCTACCAGATTGGCGGCGCTGTTTTAACGCTTTTAATCTTCGGGTTAAATTTTGATAAGGCTGACGTTAACCAAATGCGCTTGTTAACAATGGGTGGACAAATATTACTTATGTTGCTACCCACTCTTCTGTTTGCGCGCTATGTCTATCCGGCACATATTACTCAAATTTTGAGAGTGAAATTTCCCAAGCCTAAAGAAATCGGGATTTTTATAACCGGCTTAATACTGTTAACTCCCCTTCTGCAAAGCTATTTGTTTTTACAAAACTACTTTTTGGATAAAGCCGCCGATTTATTCCCGATGTTGCGCAAATTAATGAACATTCTTGATCAGCTTGATAAAATGGTAGAACAAACTTATAGTGAACTACTAAAGGCAACTTCAGTATTTGAAGCTTCGTTTGTAATATTTGTTGTGGCTGTTATTCCGGCGTTATGTGAGGAAATGTTCTTCCGCGGACTTGTTCAGAAAAGCTTTGAACAAAAGTTCAAACCATACTTCAGCATTTTTATTACAGCCCTCTTCTTTGGATTATATCATTTTAATCCATACGGATTAGTAGCTCTTGTTGCACTTGGCTTTTACTTTGGATTTGCCGCTTATAAAAGTGATTCAATTCTCATCCCGATGATTCTTCACTTCATAAATAATTTTCTTGCTGTACTTGCATTTCTTGTTATCGGTTCAGACGAATTAATGGGGACAAACATTAAACACGACGGTTCAATACTTCCCCAGATATTTGTTTTTCTTATAACTCTTGCATTGTTTACCGGCTTCATTTTCTTTGTTACAAAAAACTATACAATGTTTTCTAAACCGAAGAAGGAGTCGTTATGATTTGTCCAAATTGTGAAGCCGAGTATGTTGAGGGCATCGTTACATGTTCCGATTGCGGAACGCCGTTAATTCCAAACGATCAGTTTGTTAAAGAAGATGAAGGAGAGGTTTCCCTTGCCGATTGGAAAGTTGTTTATTCTTCCAACGATATTATCGAAGCAGAAATGGTTAAAGCAAATCTATCCGGCGCCGGAATTGAGGCAATCATTTTTTCAAAAGAAGACAGGATGCGAATAAACCTTTCTTATGTTGGATCGGCTCCGATAAAAATATTTGTAAAAGAAAATAGTTTTGAAGATGCAATGCAGATAATTAACGAAATAAATAACGCCCCCTTAAGCGAAGAGGAGTAAATGGCAAAAAAAATGAGTAATCTGGTTTCCCGTGTATTAGTAGCATTAGTGGGCATCCCTCTAATTGTTGCATTGTGTCTAATTGGGAAAATTCCCTTTCTCATTTTCGTTTTACTAATCGGTTTCATCGCCTTTTATGAATTCACCGGGATGATGAAGCATAAGAACTCTTATACAAATAGAACTATAGGCTCCGCATCAGTTGTTCTTATTATTTTGAATGAATACTATCATTTTTTAGACTATCATATTTTTTTCGTGATACTTATACTTATGTTATTGCTAAGTGAACTATTTAGAAACCGATCTTCCGCCATCTCCAATCTTGGCTCAACGCTTTTAGGCATTTTATACATTGGATTTTTTGCCGCATCGATTTTGGATTTGCGAGAATTCTACAACGATTCTGCATTTACCTATTCTCAAGGCGGATATTTAATCCTCTCGATTCTTGTTTCTATTTGGCTCTGCGATTCTGCCGCTTACTTTATTGGCAGCGCTTATGGTTTGCACAAACTAATGACTAGAGTCAGCCCTAAAAAAAGCTGGGAAGGCGCTGTAGCCGGATTCATTTTTGCTATTATCGGAATGATTGCTGCAAGATCGCTTGTGCTCGATTTTCTATCGACTACGGATGCTATAGTTATTGGAATAATTGTCGGCTTGTTCGGCCAGATCGGAGACTTGGTGGAAAGCTTAATTAAGCGCGATGCAAACGTGAAAGATTCTTCTTCTATCATTCCCGGGCATGGCGGACTTTTAGACCGATTTGATTCTCTCCTTTTCACCGCCCCAATCGTATATTTATACCTAAGATTAATCTCACAATAAAAAAATTTGAAAGGAATGTTTAGAAGTCGTCTTAAAAGTAATTGATTTTATAGAACGCGGATGACGCGGATATAACGGATTACCGCAGATTTTGTTTTATATTTTTTTTAGGCAACTTCTCTATTTATACAAGATATGAGTAAAGAAAAAATCTCTGTTATAACACTTGGATGTTCAAAAAACACTGTGGATTCCGAACGGCTGATGAGTCAGCTAAAATTGAATGAATTTGATCTGGTTGATGATGCAAATTCAGCAGACTCAATTGTTATAAACACATGCGGTTTTATTGATGCCGCAAAAGAAGAATCGATAAACACAATTCTTGCTGCAATAGAAATGAAAAAAAAAGGCAAGCTTAAAAAAGTTGTAGTAGCCGGATGTTTATCGGAGCGTTACGTTAACGATCTCCGCAAAGAGATTCCCGAAGTTGATGCATATTTTGGAACCGAGGCATATGAACAAATAGTTGATGAATTCGGTGGTGACCTTAAATACGAATTGCTTGGCGAACGTGTAATTACAACTCCAAAACATTTTGCTTACTTAAAAATTTCTGAAGGATGTGATAACCCTTGTTCTTTCTGTGCAATTCCTTTAATGCGCGGCACGCACAAAACAAAACCGGTTGATGAATTGATTAAGGAAGCATCATCGCTGGCTAAGCAAGGCGTTAAGGAATTAATTATCATTGGTCAAGATACTTCAGATTATGGAATAGAGTTGTATGGCAAGAGAAATTCGGCAGAGCTTCTAAGAAAACTGTCCAAGATTGATGGTATAGAATGGATCAGACTTCTTTATGTATATCCATCTCACGTTCCGGATGATCTGATTGATGAGATAGCTTACAATCCGAAAATATGCAAGTACATTGATATTCCGCTTCAGCATATTTCGGATAACGTTTTGAAATCTATGCGTCGCGGAATAACAAAACGCAGAACCGTAGAACTGCTTAATACACTCAAAGAGAAAATTCCAAACTTAACTTTGCGTACAACATTTATCGTTGGCTATCCAAATGAAACCGAAACAGAATTCCAAGAACTATGCGATTTTGTTAAAGAAGTAAAATTTGACCGCTTTGGTGTTTTCAATTATTCTATTGAGGAAAACACACCAAGTTTCATTCTTGGCGATCCTCTTAGCGCCGAAGAAAAAGAAGAGCGCAAAGCAATTCTTATGGAAATTCAGAAAGAGATTTCCGAAGAAAAAAACAAAGCTATTGAAGGCAAAACACTCCGCGTAATTATTGATGGAACCGAAGGCGAATATTTTATTGGCAGAACAGAACGCGATGCGCCCGAAGTGGACGGCGAAGTTTTAATTAAAGCCGACAAAGCAAGCATCAAGATTGGTGAGTTTTATGACGTTGAAATTTATGATAGTAATGAGTATGATTTATTTGGAAAAATAGTTTCCCGAGAAGGAGCCTTGCAATGAAGAAAATTCTTTTTGTTTTACTTGTAATAAATAGTTTTTCAATCGCTCAAGTTGAATATTCCGGCAATAAAAGTAACTTTGCTAATCCGCCAATGTTTCATTACGATCTTTCCCAGACCAAAAGCACTACTGCCGGCAAGACTCGCTTGGAAGTCTATGTTCAAGTTCCCTACTCAAGTTTATCGTTCACAAAAAGAACAGAAAGCTTTAATGCCAGTTATAATGTCACAATCACATTGATGGATGAAAAGAAAGAGAATATACTTAACGAAAAATCGTGGAAAGAAAAACTTTCTGCAGCAGAGTTTATTCAGACTACCTCGCATAAAAATTTCAGTCTAAGCAATAAATACTGGGATCTTTTTCCGGGTAATTATGTTTTGAAAACAATTTTGGAAGATGGCGATTCCCGCAGAACTTCTATGCGGGAAACTCCGTTAAAAATTAGAGCTATTAATGATACGCTTGATATAAGCGATATACTTCTGGTTTCAGATATAATTAAAGATTCCACCGGAGAAAAATTTCTTCTAAACGTTTCTAAAACCGTCACAAATAAAGATCATTTATTATCGTTCATCTACAATGTCTACTCTAACAAGAATCAAGAAATGTTTTTTGAATATTATTTGAGCGACAAACAGAAAGATGTATCAACAAAACAGCTTGATCCGAAAAAACTTAAGCCCGGCAACAATCTAATAAGCTTTACTCTGGATAAAACTAATTTTTCTCTTGGCGATTATTCATTAAAAATAATTATGAAGGATAAAGACTGGAAGGAAATTGCGAGCACAGAGAAAAATTTTCAAGCAAAAATTTACGGCATACCGGTTTCTATACAGGACTTGGATAAAGCCATCGCGCAGATGACTTACATCGCATCTCCGGCTGAAAAAGATTTTATCGAAGATGCTAAAGATTATGAAGACAAGATGAATCGGTTCATTTCGTTTTGGGATAGTAAGAAACCTAATCCAAATGTTGAAGAAAACCCGATTATGTATGAATATTACCGACGTGTTGATTACGCTAACAGAACATTTAAGGGCTTTGGAGAAGGCTGGCATTCCGATATGGGAATGATTTACATTACTTTCGGTCCGCCAAGTAATGTTGAACGTCATCCGATTGATTCCGACGCAAAGCCTTATGAAATTTGGGATTATTACCAACTTAACCGGAGTTTTACTTTTGTTGATGAGACCGGATTTGGTAACTACCGGCTAATTAATCCGGACTTTTCGCGTTGGCCCGGATACAGACCATAAATGAATGTAGAGTGAAGAGTGTAGAACGAAGAGTAACTAAATCTCGTTCTCACCTTCTGTTTAATATACCAACAACCATTATTAAATATGATTCTTACCGTAACAATTAATCCACTGCTTGAAAAAAGATTGGTTTTTGATTCTATTCAACTGGGAGAACCGAACCGATCCGTTAAAGAATATTATTCCGCGGGTGGAAAAGGGATTAATGTTTCCCGTCAACTAAATTTGCTGGGGATGCAAAACCATGCATTTACTTTTCTTGGCGGAAATAACGGAAAAATTCTTCGTCATTGTCTTACAGAAGACAAAATTGATTTCAGCGTTGCGTCTTCCAAATCGGAAACACGCGCTGCTAATTTAATTATCGAGAGTGAGCAAAAAAGAGTTACTACATTCTTCGGAAGCAATAGCGTAATAACAAAAGAAGAAGCTGCTGATTTCAAATTCAAACTTGGAAAAATGATTCAAAATTGCTCGGTTGTTGTTTTTTCCGGCAGTTCACCTAGCGAAGTCACAGACGACATATTCGCTTATGGAATTAACTTAGCGCATGAGAATGATAAAACTTCAGTGTTAGATACTTACGGTGCGCATCTGCAAAAATGTTTGGATGCCGCGCCTACAATCATTCATAATAATGTTTCAGAAGTTGAAAAATCACTCGGAATCAAATTACAAACCGAAGAAGAAAAGCTCTCTTATCTGAGAGAGCTTTATAAGAAAGGAATCCGGCTTAGTTTTCTAACAGACGGAGCTAATTATACTTACGCGGCAAAATTTGATTACATATACAAAGCAGAATCACCTAAAATCTCCGTCTTTGATGCAACCGGCAGCGGCGACGCCTTTACCGCCGGAATAGTTTATGGAATCGAAAACTCAATTGTTTTTGAAGAGACTCTTAAAATTGCTTCGGCACTTGGAGCTGCTAACGCCGAAGTTTTGGAAACGTGCAGTGTAACAAAGGAACAGTATTCTAATTTTATAGATCAAATAAATATCTCTACAATCGGTAAAAGGATGAAACTTATTGATGACTCGCCTACCACAAACTAATTAACAGAGACCTCTGAAAAATTATTTTTGAATGTCATTGCGAGGAATGAAATGACTGCTTGTCCCGCAGTTTTGTTGCGGGAAAGCAATCTCGATTTTTGATTCAAAAGATAGTTTTGAGTTTGCTTCATCCGCCAAAGGCGGATTCGCAAAGACAATAATTGCAATATTTCAGAGGTCTCTAACAAATATTCATTTGTCCAAAAGGACTCCGATGCCGATTCTTAAGATTTTTTATGATTTGATCCGCGTAGATCATAATAATCCGCGTCATCTGCGTTCTATGCTTTTGTTTTTGGTTTTTCTTTCCTTCACCTCTATCGCATTTTCGCAACACAAAACTAAACTTGAGATTACCGGTGCGAAACATTTTTCTGCAAGTGATTACAGAAGCTGGATCGGATTCAACGAAAACCTAAATGCCAAATCATTTTCAGCAGATTCAATCAAAGCAAAAATTAGCGAAGCGTTAACTGCCGAAGGTTATTACCATAGCCAAATAAATAAGATTGTATTAAAAGAAATTGATTCAACTTCATCTGTACTGGCCATCGAAATCGAAGAAGGCAATCCGACAATTATCAGAAGTGTTAGAATAAAAGAAAAGCTGCTCGATTCACTTTTTGTATTAAACGAAACAAAAAACATGGAAGGAGAAATCTTCTCATCGTTAAATATCGAGAACTCATTTGATCGCATTCTTACCAATTACGAAAACTCCGGCTTCCCTTTCGCAATTATTAAAATTGATGCCGTTGCTTTCGCAGAAGATTCAACAACTGAAGAACACTTTGCGGACGTAAATCTATCCATCACAGAAGGTGCACAGAACCGGATTAATCGAATTCAGATTGAAGGTAATACACGAACAAAAGAATACGTTATAACACGCGCGGCTGGTTTGAACATTGACGAGATTTACACACAAAAAATTATTGATGATATTCCAAATAGATTAAATCGTTTGCGCTTTTTTGAACCGGTTGAAACGCCAAGTTTCTACTTAACCACAAGCAATACCGGCGTATTAAAAATTCCAATTAAAGAAAAAGAAACAAACAGTTTTGACGGCATTGCCGGTTATGTTCCGGGTAGTACCGGCGAGGCAAGCGGATACTTTACCGGGTACATCAATGTAAACATGCGAAACCTATTTGGAACCGGAAGAGCCGCATTAATTAAATGGCAGCAAGAAAATAGAAACTCGCAAGAACTGGAATTGCGATATCTGGAACCTTGGGTTTTCAATTTCCCATTCAATGTTGATGTAAGTCTTTTCCAGCGTAAGCAAGATTCTACATACGTGCAGCGCAATATTGAAGCGCATCTTGAATACCTTGCAAGCGAAGATTTTTCCGCCGCTTTGATTTTGAATTCTCAATCGACTATTCCAACAGAAAGAATCAACGGAGCATTTTCAGTTTATAATTCTTCTTCCCTCACCACGGGCTTTTATATTAAAGCCGATAGCAGAGATGACTTTTACGCTCCGACCGAAGGAATCTTCTTTAACACTGCTTATAAGTTTACAAAGAAAAGCATCAACGGTCCGCAAAGCATTATTGCGGACTTAGAACAAACAAAGTATAATCATCAGCGACTGGAATTTGATTTTTCGACATTCCGGAAAATATTTGAGAAACAAATTGCATCCATTGCGATTCATGGAAGAGAATTGCGGGGTTCAAATTTAGAATTGAGCGATCTCTATTTTCTTGGCGGCACAAATTCTTTGCGCGGTTATCGCGAGAAACAATTTCAAGGAAATAGAATTTTGTGGTCTAATCTGGAATACCGCTATTTGATTACCAGACGAACCTATGTGTTTGCATTTTTTGACGCCGGATATATTTTACGCAATGAGGATACGCAATTAAAAATAGCGCAAACTTCTTCTTACAAAACGGGCTACGGATTTGGATTAAACATTGAAACCGGATTAGGTGTGCTGGGTGTTAGTTTCGCATTGGGAAACGGCGATTCTTTTACAGATGGGAAAATTCATTTCGGAATTATAAATGAGTTTTGATAATGCCTTTTAAAAGGCATTGAAAATTCTATTGCTAACAATTATTATTTAATTGAAGTTATGCGTGTGATGAATTTCGGAAATTTTCCTTAGTGCACCTTGGTGACTTAGTGCCCTTGTGGCTCAATTTTTTATATTTTCTTGTGCCACAAAGTCACAAGGACACTAAGAAATTACAAAGTGCATAACCTCAGTTATTTATTCTACTTTTATTATTGAAAGACCTAATTCCCGGCGGAAAAATGGCTAAAAGAATTATTGCTGTTATTTGTGTTCCTATATTGTGTTCACTTCTTTTAAGCTGCGAGAAGCTGGTTTTTACCGGACTTGTGGAGGAAACAAAGATTGACAACTATGCTCTCAATATCGAATCATATCCGGATAGCGCCAAAGTTTACTTAAACGGTAAAAACACCGGCTATATCACGCCATGCACTTTAACATGGTTAAAGAAGGAAAAAGATACTCTTACACTTAAGCTCAACTTATACAGCGATACAACCTTTGTTACAGATAACATGAGCACAACAGAAAGAAAATACTTTATCGATTTTCAAGCGAACTCAAAAAACTATGGCAAGATAGGTTGCATATCAACACCGGCAAATGCAAACATATCTCTTGACGGAAAAAAAACAAGCTTCAAAACTCCTCATACAATTCCCGGACTTGAACCCGGAAACCATATAGTGAGTTACTCTTTTCCGCAACACCGCGATGATAGTATGAAAGTTGAGGTTGTTGCCAATAATATTTCTTACGCAAGCATAACTCTTGAAGACACGACACAATGGGTAAGCTATAATCCTTACAACTCCAAAGTACTTTCCGAGAAAGTTTATTCAATAATAAGCGACAGCACCAATAACATTTGGATTGGATCGTTAGACGGTCTCAGTAAATTTGACGGCAAGAGATGGACTACTTATACTAAAAGTAATTCAGCGCTAAGGGCAAATGTTATAAACACACTGCTTGTTGATAAACAAAACAGAATTTGGATTGGAACAACAAAAGGTATTTATGTAATCATAAATGGAACCCTAATAGACTATTCCTTTAACATGCCGGATCAAACAGTTGTTGGAATTGCGGAAAGTAAAGATGGTACAATTTGGACAGCAATTGCCGGTGGAGTATGCAAACTAAATAATTCCGCATGGCAGCAATTCACCATTGCGAATTCGGGATTAAAGGATAATTATCCAACGTGCATAGCAATAGATGAAAGCAACAAAATCTGGATCGGTTCTAGAAACTATGGTATAACAATTTTGGATGGTGCAAACTGGAGTTACATTCCGACATATTCTATGGGCATTTCCCCAATTGAAGAAGGAGTTGCTTCAATAAGTTTTGCAAAAGACAGTGTAATTTGGATTAGCACTTTCACTCCAAGAGCAGATGCCGGAAAAGTTTATAATTTCAAAAATAATGTATGGAGTTTGTATTCACGTTCGGAATTGAACTACAACTTTACCCGACAGATAAAAATCTGGAAAGAAAATGTTTTATTCGCCACAAGATTTGGTTTAGGGGTTCTTAATTCTACCGGTGACTTCAAATTTTTTAAAAAGGGAAATTCAGCTTTGTGGGAATTGCTATTATACCAATCAACTGTAGATAATAATGGAAACATCTGGATTGCTACTTCAACATGCGGGGCGGCAAAGCTTAAAAAGATTTTGAATTAATGTAATGTTCTTGAGATGCTATACCCGCGCGCATCGGTTTTACCGGGGTTAGCCAACCCGTTTCTATATTATTTAAAACATCGATGGTAATCGGAACCGCACTTGAATGGGGGTCACGGGTTTAAATCCCAATGCTGTCTGATTAAGAACATTAGGTTTTAGACTAAAGTCTAATACTATATAGTATGCTTATAAGGCACGTTTACCCGCTTCAACTCAGCGAAGGCGAGGCGAGAGCGTAGGGCTAGCAAGAAAAATAATAAAGGGCTTAGACCACAACTTAAGAGCCCGTGTTAATATTAAAATTTTAATGGTGGCCGCAAGTTTCAGCTTGCGTTTCATTGATAAAACCTCAACTTAAAAGTTGCGCCTACCAACTATTTTACAATTTTCACACAACCTCTTAATCTGACGGCATTGGGCTAAGCCGCCTCTACATTAATAGTATTCGTCCAAATGCCATTTCGGCGGATTTAACATGATGTATTCTTTTATTTTTAAATAAGATTTTTCATTTCTAATTATGTGTTCATAAAATCTGCTCTGCCATTCAAAATCTACACCGCCAATTTCTTTGATGCGCTAAGTAACTTTTCCTTTGAACTGACCTACAATTGTGCCCAATCCAACTGCTTTAGTTTTTGTAGTATCTATGTTATCAATTACGATTATAGCGTGAATGTGGTTAGGCATTATTACAAATTCGTCAATGCGTATGTGGCTCCTAATTTGTCCCGTATTTAACAATTCGTCTTTTACAATTAGACCGTATTGATTAAGCGAAACGGTTTCTGCTTTTACATTACCAAAATATTTTGATTTGTTTTTTGTACAGATAGTAACAAAATAATATGCGGCGTTTGAATAATCCCAGCATTGTAAGCGAGTTGATTCAATTCGATATGTGTCATTGAATTTCGTCATGTTTACTGTAGAGACGTCCCGGTGGGACGTCTGATGTTAACCACGTATTCTGAAGACTACGTTAATTCGTACTAATGTAGAGACACGCCGGTGGCGTGTCTGCTTTACATTTCTAAGACGGCACAGCGTGCCGTCTCTACATTATTTCGTGCTGTTCCCGCTACGTTTTTGAGACGCATCATCCCGTAACCCCGCAAAAAACGCGGGGTGCAAACAACGCAAACGCGGGACAGGTCGGTGCGTCTCTACGTTAATTCGTGCTAATGTAGAGACGTCCCGGTGGGACGTCTTGCTACGTTTCTGAGACGCATCATCGATGCGTCTCTACATTAACCTATTAATTTCTTTACAATTTTGTCTATCTCTTTCATTTCTGCTGAGAGGTGTTTTTTTATTTCTACGCGCAAGCGGCCAAGGTGTATTGCGGTTAATTCTTTTTGGGGTGGATTGTCTTTTATGTATTGAGCTGCTTTTTTATGCGCCGCTTTACTTAACTCTGCCAAACGAATGTGTGTTTCTTCTTCTTCGTTGAATTTGGGAAAGTATATATCGAGAATCTTTTTGTGAACATGTCTTTCACCAAACAATCCCTTTGCTTGAAAATCTTTCATCAATTGATTTGGAATGGATGAATTTAGAAATGCACTTAAATACAATGCTTCGTTAATATTATTGACGAATAAAACATAAGCAACACTTTCTACAAGAAACTCTAATCCAAAGTCTTTTCTTTTAACGATTGTTGCATTTGCATCTTTCGCTGATGAATTATATAAAACTAGATATGGTGCATCGAGATTTTGTTCCGAAAGTCCTTTTTGAAAATTAAGCCTTCCTACACTCGTCATTTTTTCAGATTTCACCGTTCTCAGTTGTTCCCAAAATCTTTCAGCACTCTTAAACCAACGGGAAGCATTTAAGTATCCTTCGCTCATAAGTTCATCGGCGGAGTGGAGCTTAATTTCTTTTTGGCTGGATTCATTTACTTCAACAGTAATTGGGAGAACAACTAAATCCGGATGGTACAAAGCAAAGGGCAAAATGCTTTTAGAAAGAGCTGTTCTAAACAAAAACTTACTTTCAATTCTTCCGCTAAGCTCAATGCTTTTCCAAGGCGCTTTAGCATCGGCTTTAATCGCATCGGATGTTTTTATGTTTATAATTCTATCAGTAAAATCATCCGGTGTTTCTTGAGTCAACTCTACAAAATAAAATGAACGGGGAACAATAGTAGCTCCTTGTCTAAAGCCATCTTTGTAAGGGTTTACTTTGTTTTGTGCTTTGTATTTTCTATTTGAAAAAGCAGTAGAACTGCCTTGCTTAGCATAATACCATTTTGTGTTAGTTTCTGTGAGAGTACTTTTTGCTGTTTCAAGATTACAGTTATGTGTAGGTATATTTCCGCTAAAAGAAATCCCATCAAGACCACTTGCCGGTAAATTTCTTTTTGAAGTATCTTTTTCCTTTTGGGCAAACAAAACCGAGCTTGGGATGCGGAATAACGGAGAGACTCCGTCTAAATCCCACACTTTACTTATGCGGAAACCTTTTGCTTTTCCGCTTCTTGTATTATCGTGGTGATCCGCGCTAAAGAAACTTCTCGGCAGCACAAAAGCTAATGTGCCGTTATCTTTCAAGAAGTAACTACTGCAATAAGCAAGAAAGATTGCCGCAATTTCTAGATGAGGAAAGTTTGCAACTCTTTCCGGTTTAACATCGTAAACATCTGCAAGAGCGTTTAATATGTTTTGGTATTCTTCGTTTCTTATGGAACTGTAAGTAAACCAAGGCGGGTTGCCAATAACATAATCAAAACTCTTGGAAAGGAAGTAAGGTTTGTAAAGGTTCTGCACAATAAACTTCCAGATTGAATCGCGTCCCTTTTCTTTAACAGTGCGGAGGCTTCCGTAAATCTTATAGAAGCTCTCAATCACTTGCTTATCAAAACCGCCGCGTACTTGCCGGCGTAAAATGGTTTCAAAAGTTTCTTCGGTTGCTTTCTTCTTGTTGTAAGTCTGCTCTGCAAGTTCTTCGGCAAGCTCCAATGCTTCATCAAATATTTTTACATCATTCAAAATCTTAGAGCTAAGCTCAAGCGTTTCTTTATCAATCTGCATCTTAAACTGATTGCCGAAAAGATCATCAACGCCATCGGGCGCAAGCAAAGTATTTGCAAGTATTACATTTATATGCACGGGAGTTCTGGTGTTAACAACATCTTTGCCCAGAGCAAGAAGCATATTTGTTTTAGCTATCTGCACGCTAAGCGGGTGAATATCAATACCGTAAATGCTGGCGTTAATTTCTTCAACAGAAATCTTAGGGTTCAACTCTCTAAAGCGGTGAACGGCGGCAATTAAGAAGGAGCCGCTGCCGCACGCGGGATCTAAAACCCGTTTGCCTTCTTTCAAATCAAATTCTTGTAAGACTCTCTGGCAGAGCCAATCGGGCGTGTAATATTCACCTAGCGCGTGGCGCGTATCCAGATCAATAAGTTCTTGATAAACTCCTTTAAGAATATCCTCGTCAACTTCGTGAAAGTTAAACGTGGTTATTTCTTGCGCGATTAATCGGAATACTTTTTTAAGAGCTTTGAAGTTTCTATCGCTCTTTACCCAATGATAGAAATCATCATCAACAAAATTGCGGATTGAAAACTTATGGAAGATTGTTCCATCTATGATAGCTTTCATTTCGGCGTCATCAATGTAGGCATCGTTGCTAACAACAGCATACGCAAGCATCTTTGCAAAAACACTAAGGTATGTGTGAATAATAAAATTGCTTTCGCTTGCTTCGTAAGAGCCGTAAGCAATGCTTAAGAATTTACTCCACTGCTCAAACGATACTTGAACTTCGCCATACTTTTTAGCAGCCTTAAAATGATTATTCATTTCACGGAAGCATTCAATAAAAACAATGCTCTGGTAGCCG
>JAZDFQ010000008.1:0-33233 GCA_043807765.1 Ignavibacteriota bacterium | reverse complement strand
TCCTTCGTTGGCTGCTTGGGTAAACAAATCGATATTATTAATCTTGTTGGTTCGCATCATCTTCTCTGGTTTGTTTACTCTCTTACAACGCTATTAACAAAAAAGTTTTTAAATCCTCAATAATTTTTCAGAGGTTTCTTTATGTAACTCAAAATTCAAAAGCCCTTCCCTTTGGGAAGGGTTGGGATGGGCTTTTTATCCGCAAAGAACGCTTCCGCCATTTACGTTTAGAATTTCTCCATTTATATGTCTTGCCAATTCGGAAGCCAAGAATAATGTTGGTCCGGCAATGTCTTCCGGTGTTGGAATCCTTCCAACCGGAATTCCCTTTCTCGCATTCTCTTTAAATGCTGCATCGGCAAAGACTTCGTTGTTCATATCGGTATCAACCCAGCCCGGTGCAACAGAATTTACAGTTATGTTAAATGGTGCTAATTCAACTGCCAATGATTTTGTAAAGGAAATAACTCCCCCTTTAGAAGCTGCATAGTGTGAATGGAAAGCTTCGCCACGCTGCCCGGCTGTCGAAGAAATGAAAATCATTTTACCGAAATTATTCTTCTTCATAATTGGTGAACAAGCGCGGGCAAATAAAAATGTTGAGTCGAGATTTACTCTCATCAATTGCTGCCAATGAGCTAAAGTAGTTGTTTCAAGAGTTCCATCATTCCAAATACCGGCATTGTGAACCAAAATATCTACACTGCCGAAAGTTTTATTAGTTGCTTCTACCATGTCGGTAATTTCTTTTTCCGATTCCATATCAACTTGGAAACCCTTAACTAATCCGGGAAAATCTTTTTCAAGTTTTTCAGCTTCTCCCTTAGAACTTTTAAATGTAAATGCAACTTTAGAACCGGCTTTTGCAAACAATTTAACGCAAGCTGCGCCAATTCCGCGCGAGCCCCCGGTTACAATTGTGACTTTATTTGATAAGTCAATCATTAGTACCTCACTTTATATAGGAATAAACCTTTAGCCGGCAAACTCTCTCCGGCTTCTTCTCTGTTTTGTTTTGCAAGCAAATTTAATAAGAAATTTTCATCTCTGTTTTCTTTTACAGTTTCCAATATTGTGCCTACCGTAGCCCGAACCATTCCGCGTAAAAATCTATCTGCAGTAATATGGAACATTGCCAAATCCCTTCCGCGCCGCCAATGTATTTCGTAAACATTGCATACTTTATTCTCCACATCTGAATTCCGCCGAGAAAGAGAAGTAAAATCGTGCTCGCCGAGTAATACTTTACTAACTCTATTTAAGTAACCGAAATCATAATCGAAAATTGTGTGATTATGAAGCGAGTACTTTTGATAGAACGGCGATTTGGTTCTTGAAAACAAATAAATATAAGAACGCTTCCTTGCATCAAACCTAGCATGAAAATCTTCTTCCACTTTTTCCGAATCTCGAACGGAAATATCATTCGGCAAAATTGAATTAAGTGAATACTGAAACTGAAACAGATTTAATTCCTTCTCCGTTCTAAAATTTGCTACTTGTCCCCAAGCATGCACACCCGCGTCTGTTCTGCCTGAACCAATCAAGTTTACTTTTTCTTTTAGAATTTTGTCGATTGCATTATTAATAATTTCTTGAACAGTTGGAACGCCAATCTGCTTTTGCCAGCCGGCATAGTCTGTTCCGTCGTATTGTATAGTTATCTTATAATTATTCATAAATATCAAATTGATGTGCAAATGTACGCAGAAAAATTATTTTGAGGCGAAGCTGCTGGCTAAGAATAAGCACATTTATTACATCACGTATTCAATGAATACATGATGTAATAAATATCTAAAAATTAAAAACGGGTCGAGAAGTTAAATGTAAGTGTTTGCGGAAGAGTAGGTTTCTCCTCAACTCCAAAGTAAACATTCCAGCTTACTTCCTGAGATAGATTCTTATTATAAGCGCTTACCAAACGAACAGCATTTATAGCGCTAACAATTCTGTTAAGAATTAACGCACCGACTACAAAACGAACTTTATTATAAGCGCCTTCACTTGAAGACCACATATCGCGAAATTCTTTGCGCTGGTCATTACTTCCCCAATTCCAATTATAGAGATTAGCGTTATATGTTTTGTCATAATCGCGGTTTAACTCCTGTATTCGGTTATAATCGCTAAGGCTCATATAGACGCTAACATTAGCAATAAAATCCGATTCCATTCCGTCCAAATTTATTCCGGCATTCGTTTTTGCATATGAGATGTAATTGTTTTTTTGCCAGTCACCGTATAATGTAAATCCGGTAAACACACCCCACAAAGCACCATCGGCAATAGTAAAATATTTTCCGCTATCATAAGAGTTCGCGTAAAGTTCTCCCATTCCGGGTAGTACCATCGAATACAAAATTGCCAAACCTGGACTTTTTTTCTGGGGGATATCCGCTTGTAATGGGAGGTTGGTAAAATTCTGAGTTTCTGATCCCTCGACTGCGCTCGGGACAGGTTTTGGATTTTGGAATTGCAAACTATTCTGGCGACTGCTTATTGCAGATTGCTCGTAGCTAAGAGTTGATTGCGCTAACGAAATTGACGTAATAAGTACAACTAGAGATATAATTCTTTTCATAATTCATCCAATGAGTTTTTCTTTGATTCCGTTTGGAGTAAAATCTCCGCTGTACAAATATTCTCGCCAACCTCCGTTATTTTAACCGGCACAAATTTATTAATTAATTCTGAATTAAACGGTGCCTTTATTCGTACATAATTGGATGTGAAGCCTTTCATGTCTCCGCTATGTTCTTCATGCTCGAAAAGGGCAATTAGTTCCTTACCAATCATGCTCTGATAAAACTCATGTTTTTTCTTTTCGCTCAAAATTCTAAGCATGTTGCTTCTTTTCTTTCTCTCAATATGATCTACTTCTCCGGGCATATCAATGGCTTTGGTGTTTGGCCTTTCCGAGTAAGTAAATACATGCAAGTAAGAAATAGGAAGATCGCGCAGAAAGGCATAAGTTTCTAAAAAATCTTCCTCGGTTTCACCAGGAAAGCCGACAATAACATCCACACCAATAGCCAGATTAGGAATCTTCTCAACAGCTTTATAAATCAAATTTTTGTAATCGTCTGTTCTGTATCTGCGCTGCATTAGTTTCAAGACTTTTGTACTTCCGCTTTGCAGCGGAATATGAAAATGATTACACATTCTCGAATCGTTTGCAGTTAAGTCCAATATATCGTCGTTCAGCAGATTTGGCTCGATTGAGCTTATGCGGATTCGGTAACCGCCTTCTACATCAAGCATTTTCTTTAAGAGTAAAAACAAATCAACTTCTTGCTCATGCTCTTGTTCTTGATCTTCTGTTTCCTTTCGATCAAGATTAAGATCACGAGTAAGATTAAGAGGTGAAGAATAATCGCCAACATTTACGCCGGTTAAAATAATTTCCTTAAAATTCGCATCCAGCAGCTGCTTAAATTCTTTAATTACTACTTCAGGTTTCGCGCTCCGGCTTTTTCCGCGGGCAAGAGGAATTGTACAGAACGAACATTTATAATCGCAGCCATCTTGTATTTTGAAGAAAGCACGCGTGCGGTCATTTCCATCCGTTGAGAAAGAAGAATTAAACTCATTCAAATCTTCTGTGGGAGAAACGTGAATACATGAGAGCTTTTGTTTCTCAAATTTTCCGATGTATTCGAACAGTTTGAATTTCTCGTTGCTTCCCAACACTGCATCTACGCCATCAATTTTAACAATCTCATCGGGACGAAGCTGCGCATAACAACCTGTAACAATAATATACGCTTCCGGGTTATTTCTTAGCGCACGACGAACAATTTGCCGGCATTCTTTATCGGCATTATCGGTAACAGTACAAGTGTTAATCACATACACATCGGCTTTTTCGCTATAATCAACAATACCATAACCACGATTCAAAAACTGCTCGCCTATTGTCGAGGTTTCCGAAAAATTCAGTTTACAGCCTAATGTATAGAATGCGACTTTTGAAGACATAAATCCCTTTGTTAAAATCCTAAATTCAAAATACTGTTGCCTATTGCCTTATGACTATTCACCATTAAAAATGGGCTGCATCTAATCTAACAAAACACGATTAAACACAGCCCAATATTTTTTTAACAGCTATAAACTAAATAGCTATTAATTGTTCTCTTCTTTCTTATCATCTTGAGCAGCAGGAGACGATGGCATAATTCTATCATCATATAAATTAAAGTCAGATGAATCAAATTTACCGGCATCGGCTTTAAGAACATCTTCAACAGATACTTTTTCCAACTTATGGTCGGTAATGTACTGAGTGATTTCTTCGTTGCCTTTTTCTTTCAATGCTGCTAAAGCGCTGAGTACGATCTTCTTGTTTTCTTTATCGAATTCAACAACCTTTAATTCCAACTTAGCTCCTATTGGGAAACAGAACGATAAGTTTTTAATCTTAGAGGTTGATAATTGTGTTGCCGGAATGAATCCGTCAACACCCAATGGTAACTCTGCAATAACACCTTTTTCAATTATACGAACAACTTTAGCTTCGCATTTTTTTCCAACTGCATATTCTTTTTCAAAATTTTCCCAAGGATTAGAATTGATTTGCTTGTGTCCTAAGGAAATTTTTCTTGATTCAGTATCAACACCAAGAACAACAACATCAATCTTTTCACCTTTTTTAACAACTTCACCGGGGTGACGGATCTTCTTTGTCCATGAAAGATCGCTAATGTGAACTAAGCCGTCGATGCCTGGCTCAAGCTCAACAAACACACCAAAGTTTGTTAAGTTGCGTGCTACTCCGTTGTGTTGCGATCCAACAGGATATTTTTTAACGATATCTTGCCATGGATCCGGAGTTAATTGTTTCATACCAAGAGATATTTTCTTGTCATCTTTATCTAAACTTAAGATAACAGCTTCAATAACTTGTCCCATAGAAACAAATTGAGATGGATGGCTGATATGTTGTGTCCAGCTCATTTCAGAAATATGAATTAAGCCTTCGATGCCTTTTTGAATTTCGATGAAAGCGCCGTAATCTGTAAGAGAAACAACGCGTCCGCTGACTTTATTATTAATTTGGAATCTGCTTTCGATATTTTCCCATGGATGAGGCAATAGCTGCTTCAAGCTGAGAGAAATTCTCTTGCGTTCTTTTTCGAAATCTGTAACAACAACTTTAATCTTTTCATCAAGTTTAACAACTTCGCTAGGATGATTAATTCTTCCCCAGCTTAAGTCAGTAATGTGAATAAGACCATCTACGCCGCCTAAGTCGATGAATACACCAAAGTCTGTGATTGCTTTAACTGCGCCTTCAAGAATTTGGCCTTTTTCAAGCTTATCAAGAATTTCTTTACGTTGATCGGAGATTGTTTCTTCGATAAGAATTTTGTGAGATACAACGATATTTTCTGTAGGAATATTAACCTTAACAATTTTGAAATCCATTGTTTGACCAACGAAAGCATCAAAATCGCGAACAGGGCGAATATCAATTTGAGAACCGGGTAAGAATGCTTCGATACCCATTAAATCAACAACCATTCCGCCTTTAATTCTCTTAAGAATTTTACCCGGAATAACTGTTTGGTTATCATAAGCGCTCATAACACGTGACCAGATCTTCAAGAAATCTGCTCTCTTCTTGCTAAGAACTAAATTTCCATCTTCATCTTCTGTCTTTTCGATAACGATATCAACCGGAGCTCCAATAACAATTTCTTCAGTAGCGTTAAATTCTGATTTTGGAATTGTACCGTCTGATTTGAAGCCTACATCAATAACAACATTATCGCCGCTGAAGCTAACGATTTTGCCGGTAATGATTTCGCCTTCTTTAATATCGCGGAAAGATTCTGAATAGAGTTTCGATAATTCAATCAATTCTTCCGGTGAATACTCGTCGGAATTCATGTACTTGATTGCTTTAGAAACCTTTTTCTTGGCTTCTTTTACTTGTTCGGACATATGTCCTCCTACTACAACTTCTGCTAAGATTCAATCCGCCATCTGGAAAGTTCTACGCAGTGTTACGTTTTAGTTTTACATTAGTTTTTTTATGATGGCATCAAATAGCAATAAGCTTTAAGCTGCAAGCCATAAGCAAAAAATTATATAGCTAAGGCACTCTGGCACTTAGGTACTCAGTCACTTTGAAGAAAGAACTTCTTTTATTTTTTCTAGTAAGTAATCCAAATCTTCATTTGGTGTATAGCCGGTATTGTCAAACTCAAGAGCGTCTTCGGCTTTTCTTAGCGGAGATACTGCACGTCCGCTATCAATTTTATCACGCTTATCCAAATTAGCTTTTACTTCTTCAATAGTTATCTGAGCATTTTTAGCCTGATATTCTTTATGTCTTCTGTTTGCGCGTTCATCCAAAGAAGCAGTAAGGAATATTTTGATATCTGCATTTGGATAAACAACCGTTGTAACATCTCTTCCCTCAGCAACAATATTGCTGCTTTCGCCAAGAGATTTCTGAATCTTAACCATTTCAACGCGGACTTCCGGAATAACGCTAACTTCACTTACTTTGGAATTTACTTCCGGAGTTCTGATCTGTTCTGTCAGCTCTTCATCATTTGCAAAAACGCGAGTGGTACTATTCTCGGTTTGAAGTTTTAAAGAAACACTCTGAGCAATTTTAATAACTTCTTCGGGATTATCTACAACATTAGCACGCAGTGCTAAGTAGGTAATGGTACGGTACATCGCTCCGGTGTCCAAGTAAGTGAATCCTAATTTCTGCGCTAAGTTCTTTGCAGCTGTGGATTTACCGGAACCGGCGGGACCATCTATTGCTATGATTATATTCTTCGACATTGGGTTGCAAAAATAGGAAAAGCCCCTTGAGCGTGCAAATACTTTTTTGAAATGATTTTAAGACAAAGAAAACGCGATTCCCGTTCTAAAAACGCAAGAATCGCGCTATTCTAACTAACCTCTTAATGCAGTTACGATATTTAATCTTGCGGCACGTGCTGCCGGTAAAAATCCGCCTAGTAATCCCATGAAAACAGCAAAGATCAAACATGAAATAATAATTGATGGATTAAGCGCAAACGAGAATGTTAAATCCGAAAACGAGTTCCAGTTAAGTGTAGAAATTGAAAAGAACTGCAGCAATGAAGCAAGCACTAATCCGCCTCCGGCGCCTATCAAAGCTATAAGTAATGATTCAGTCATAAAAACAGTAAGAATACTTCTTCTGCTAAAACCAAGAGAACGCATTGTTCCAATTTCAACTGTTCTGTTTGCAACTGCGGAGTACATTGTTATTGTTGCACCAATTGTAGCACCAAAACTGAAAATTATAGTTATGAATGTTCCGAGAATTCGAATGAAGACAGCAAGAAACTCGGATTGCATCTCGAAAAATCTTTGCTCTGTCATAGCTTCATACTGATTTAGTCTCTTATCAGCAGCCAAAGCTCTTTTGAATTTCTCAAAGTTTTTCATGTCATCTAATTTAAATGTAACTGTTGATACAGCGCTACCTCTGTTGAAAGCGTTCAGTAATTGATTAGCATCGCCCCACATTTCGGATTCGAATCCGCTTCCGTTATCTTCATAAATTCCAACAACTGTCCAGTAGTCTCCGGCAAATTTAACTTTGCTTCCAATATCTGCCCCGGCAAATTTTTTATTCACTGCTTTTCCGGCTATCAACTCTCGCATAGAAGGATTAAACATTCTGCCCGAAGTTATTTTAACTTGCGGACGAAGCAGTTTAACTTCTTGAGAAACACCACGCACCGAAATGTTGCTCATTCCACCGCTTCTAATGTTTAAGTTGATTATCACACAAGGTTCACCGGACATTATTTGCTTGCCTTCAGCGGTAGTTGCAATGTGTGGTAAAGTCTTCAAAAGATTTACAGTTTCTCCTTCTATGATACTGGAGATTTCACCCTGTGAAGATTTTCTTACAACTTTCACATTATCCGGCGAGCCGGTAGCAACAAGAGTTTTTTCAACACCATAAGCCATCATTAAAACAGCTGCAAATACAAAAACTACAAGTCCAATACCGGCAATGGTAATGATAGTTGTAAGCTTTCTATTCATAAAACTTCTAATAGTATATTTAAATGGAATTGCCATTTTTTCATTCCTTAATTTTTCTAGATCTTTATTGTAAAGACGCGCCTTGGCGCGTCTCTACAGTAATTTGTTAACCAACAAATCTAAATCCATCTACAATCTTTGTGTTTAATGCTTTGTGAATAGGAAAGACAGCCGAAATTAAACCAACTAAAATTGTTGCTACCGAAGCAAGCACAACTGTAATTGGTTCTATATAGAAGAACGGGAAAAATCCTTTAGGCATCGCTTGCTCAAAACCGGAAACAATTGGAAATGTTAAGAACAAACCAACTCCTCCGCCTAGAAAAGAAATCACCATCGATTCACCGAGAATTAATCCGATTAAATGTTTTGCCGAGAAACCAAGCGTTTTGAAAACGGCATATTCTCTTGTTCTTTCACGAGCGGACATTATCATTGTGTTGGCAAGAACCAGCATGATAATCCCAATTATAACAAACGACATAACATTCATAGCTGTAATAATTGCACCGGATGCGGCAACAAATCCTTGAGTAAATGCCTTTTCGGTTTCGGTTTTTGTCTCGGCTGTAGAATTCTTAAATATAGCATCAATTTGATTTGAGATTTGTGCCGACTTGCCCGGATCCGAAACTTGAACTACATACCATCCAACATGTTCTGCTCTAACCGGACTTTCCACCTTCATTCTTTCATTCAAATAGTCCCAACGAAACAGCATCTGTGTTTTATCGGTATTCTTATTCTTGCCCTTGTAAATTCCTCTAACAGTAAACTCCCATCTGCCGGGATAAATATCTCCATCAAGAACCATTTTATCACCGAGTTTCAATTTATACTGCTGTGCAATGTCCGCCCCAATAACACATGCATCTCTTTCTTTTTTAAACGCAGCCAACTCTTCAGGTGTTAGCAAAAATTCGGAATAAACATCAAACATCGTTTCCTGATCAACAGCCATCCTCGCAAAGAAATTATTTTTGTCTTTATAAATACCTTGAAACCAGTTTTGGTATAAAACCTTGTTAACGCCGGGCACATTTTCAATTTTCTCTTTATAAGAATATGGAAGAGGAAAGATAAATGATACAGCTTGACGGGTGATTAAACGGTTAGCCATAGTTGCATCAACGGCGGAATCCCAAATAGTTACAACAGTTCTCAACAATCCGAATGCAATAACAGCAATGGACATTCCGAATATTGTGAGAAGCGTTCTTAGTTTATGCCTAAGCGCATTCTTTAAAATTAGTTTTAGCACTTTCATAATTACACTCCAACCAAATCGCCTTTTTCGAGATGAAGCTGGCGGCTTGCTTTCTCTGCGGCGTGCGGATCATGAGTAACCATTACAATTGTTTTCTTGAATTCTTTATTTAGTCTATCCATTAGTATCAAAATTTCTTGAGCAGATTTTTTATCAAGATCGCCGGTAGGCTCATCCGCAACAAGAATCACGGGGTCAGTTACTATTGCGCGTGCAATTGCAACACGTTGTTCCTGTCCGCCGGAAAGCTGCTTTGGATAGTGAGACATTCTATCACCAAGCCCAACAATTGAAAGCGCAGTTTCAACACGCTGCTTTCTTTCTGCTTTGGAAAAATTTGTTAGCAGTAAAGGCAGTTCAACATTTTCGTAAGCAGTAAGAACCGGTATCAAATTGTAGAATTGAAATACAAAACCAATATGATTTGAGCGCCATTTTGCAAGAGCAGATTCGCTCAATTTTGCAATATCGGTTCCGGCTACAGTTAATTCTCCGGCAGATGGTCTATCAATTCCAGCAATAAGATTTAGCAAAGTAGTTTTGCCGGAACCGGATGGACCCATCATCGCTAGAAATTCTCCTTCTTTAACTTCCAGCGAAAGATTATTGAGAACCGGAATTTCTAAACTATTTCTCCAATAGGATTTTGATACATTTTTTACTTCGATTATTCCACTCATTACTTTCTCCTTTTCATAAATCATTTTGCACTCCTCCCCTTTGGGGAGGACAAAGGTGGGGCTATTTTGTTTTTACTTTAACACCGGTTTTAATTTCATCAGTTACGTTATCAATAACTTGCGAGCCGCTTTCCAATCCGCTTGTTATTTCAATGTAATCGCCAAGTTCTTTGCCGGTAGTTACCGGAACCTGAACTGCTTTTTCATCCGTAACTTTGAAAACTACTTTCTCTCCGTTTCTATTTGCCAATGCAGTTTTAGGAATTACCAAACTCGGAACTTCTTCTTTCAATTCGTCTTTCATTGCTTCGCGAAGGAATAAAACTTTCGCGCTCATCTCCGGAAGGACACGTTTATCATATTCTTTGAAACCGATTTTCACCATCACAGTTGCTTTGCCTCTATCAGCAGTTGGAACAATCTTAGAAACGTAAGAAGCGTAATTATGCCCCGGATAAGCATCTAAACTAATTTGGCAATCTTGATTAGGCAAAATCTTCTCAATATTTGATTCACTAACATCGGCTTCAACTTGAAGAGAATTCATATCTGCAATTGTTACAACCGCGGCTTTAGCATTTGCACCGGCGCCAAGCGGAGCTACAACTTCTCCAACATCCGCGTTCTTTGTTAAAACTGTTCCGTTAAAAGGTGCGCGGATTAAGGTGTTTTCCATTGCAACTTCGGCAGCCAATACTTGTGCTCTTGCTACATCAATAGCAGCTAAGACTCTATTGTAACGGGATTCAGCCGCGTCAACTTCCATTTGACTTGTAGCGCCGCTCTCCAACAAAGTTTTTTGCCGCTTGTAATTGTTCTCAGCATCTTTTAATTCAGCTTGATTTAATTTGAGATTTGCTTGCGCTTGAGCCAGTTGAGCTTTTATATCGCTGTCTTCCAACCTAGCGATAATTTCATTTGTCATTACTTTATCACCTTCAACAACGCCTAAGTAAACAAGCCGTCCCATTCCTTTTGATGCTACGGCTGCTTTGCGCTGTGCAACAACATAGCCGCTTGCTGTTAACACTGCATTGCTTTGTGCGGATGACTGCAAAGTTGCAGTAGTTAATGTTATCTCTACTGCCGGACTAGTAATGTTTTTGAATCCGAAATAGATTAGCAAAACAACTACCACTGCAGTAACAGTCCAACCGATAGCTTTAAACACTTTCTGCTTTTGTTCTGGGTTAACTACTTTTTTGGTTCTGTCAATTCTTAAGGATGATAAATCTGCGTTCTTTGTTTCCATTAAAATTCCACCATACTATTTGTTAATGAGATTATAACGATTATCTCAAAACCCAAACGAAAACTAAACCTCAATCGTGACAACTGTATGTCATATTAGATATTAGTAAACTTCAGAAAATTGAGAGATATTACTTTATAAGAATAATTACTTGAAATTTTGACGTAAAAATATGCTCAGTTGTTTTACCCTTTCAACTTTTTTTCGGTAAGAGCAAGAAATCTATCGGCGAAATTGTTCCTTTACCGCTAACTATCTTGCAGAGGAGGAGAAGCATAAGCATGATTGAAAATCGTTGAGCTTCTGCCCTCTTACAGACAAAATTAGAGATTAGAGATTCATCACGCAAGTTATATTTCTGAGACCTCGAAATATGCAATTATTGTCTTTGCGAATCCGCCTTTGGCGGATGAAGCAAACTCAAAACTATCTTTTGAATCAAAAATCGAGATTGCTTTCCCGCAATACATCTGCGGGACAAGCTGTCATTTCATTCCTCGCAATGACATTCAAAAATAATTTTTCAGAGGTCTCATTTCTATAACTATACATTGGAGAGAACTTTTCTAATTCAAACAAAACGTTTGGAATTTATTTGAATCATTCGGAAACTTGTTTAGTTAATTTTTCAACAAAATAATTTCTGCGGATATTACATGAAAAAAACTATCTCACTCACCGGATTATTAATTGTGTTAATCTGTTTCAGCATTCAAACCGCAATCTATTCTCAAGACAAGTTTGTTGTAAAGGACAAAATAGAAACGAAAGCATATAAGTTTGATATGAAAGATGTCCGTCTGCTGGACGGCGAATTTAAAAACGCGATGGAGCAGAACCACAAATACCTTATCGATATGGATGTGAACCGGCTTCTTCACAATTTTAGAATAAATGCCGGATTAAAATTCAACGCAAAACCGCTTGGCGGATGGGAAGAACCGCAAGTTGAATTACGCGGACATTTTACCGGACACTTTTTAACTGCGTGCGCGTTAATGTATTCCAGTACCGGTGATAAAAAATTTATTGCAAAAATTGACAGCCTTGTAAACGGATTGGAAGAATGCCAGACTGCCTTAAATAGAAACGGCTACTTAAGCGCATATCCCGAAGAATTGATTGACCGCGTAGAAACCGGAGTTAGAGTTTGGGCTCCTTACTACACTCTTCACAAAATTTTTGCCGGATTGATTGATGTTTATGTTCATATGAATAACAAAAAGGCGTTGAATGTTTGCGAAAAAATGGCAATGTGGGTTAAGCTTAGAACAGACAAACTTACGCAAGAGCAAATTCAGAAAATGCTTCGCGTTGAATTTGGCGGGATGAATGAAATGTTTTACAACCTTTATTCTGTTACCGGAAAGGAAGATTATAAAGAGCTCGCAAAGCGTTTCGAAGACAAATTTGTTTTCGATCCACTCTCGCGTAAGGAAGATAAATTGCACGGACTTCATGCGAACACACAAATTCCAAAAATTATTGGCGCTGCACGTGCGTATGAATTAACCGGCGATGAATATTACGGAACAATCGCAAAATATTTTTGGGATGAAGTTGCCAAAGCCCGTTCTTACGCGACCGGCGGGACAAGCAATTTTGAATATTGGCGCGCGGAGCCGAATCATTTTTTCGATCAGCTCAGTTCGGATAATCATGAAAATTGCTGCACATACAACATGCTGAAATTAACAAGCCACTTGTTTTCACTTGAGCCAAAAGCTGAGTACGCTGATTATTATGAGCGTGCGTTGCTGAATGGAATTATGGGAACGCAGCATCCGGAAACGGGCGGAGCGTTTATGTATTTCGTTCCGATGCTTCCCGGTACATGGCGGATTTTTTGCGAACCGGAATATTCTTATGTCTGTTGCAGCGGAACCGGGATTGAATCGTTCGGCAAGTTTGGAGATAACATTTACTTCCACAATGCAAATTCACTTTTTGTAAACCTTTTTATTTCTTCCAAAGTTGACTGGAAAGAAAAGAATATAAGCCTAACTCAAAGGACAAATTTTCCGGATGAACAAAAAACTTTGCTAACCATAAGTGCAAAGCAGCCGCAAGAATTTGTGCTGAAGTTAAGAGTGCCTTATTGGGTTGCGAAAAAATATTCTGTTACAATTAATGGCAAAGCTCAAAATGTTTCTGCCGATCCATCTGGTTACGCAAGCATAAAGAGAGTTTGGAAGAATAATGATAAAGTAGAAATTCACTTTCCGTTTGAGCTTCATCTAGAACGTATGCCCGATTACCCGAACCGCGCAGCTATTATGTTTGGTCCGGTTGTGCTTGCCGGAAAGCTTGGTCAGAAACAAATGAACTCAGTAATGATAAATGGAATGGGCGAAGATGTTGAAAGACTTAGTAAAGAAGCCCCGGCTTTGCCGGTTCCAAAATTTGTAACAGATGAAACAGTACTTTCCAACTGGATAAAACCGGTTAAGGGAAAAAGCTTAACCTTCTCAACTGCTAATGCTGGATTACCAAACGAAGTTACATTAATTCCATTTTATAGATTGCAAAAAGAACGCTACTCGGTTTATTTTGATGTTTACTCAAAGAAGGAATGGAAAGAATTTCAAGATCAGAAAGTAAAAATTCCGGAAGGAGCGATTGACCGTTTTGTTTTCGGTGACAAATTTTCTAACGATGAGCATAACTACCAAGCTTGGATTGCAGAAAAAGGAGAAACAGCCGGAAGAAAATGGGTGATATCAAAATCGTGGTTTAGATTTGATATTAATGTAGCGCCGGATAAGCCTACGATATTAAGAGCTACATATTATGGAGACGAAAGCCAAGCCGAGTATTATCTATCGATTGATGGAATTCAAATTCTAACTAAGAAGATTGAAAAACATGGAGAAGAATTCTTTACAGTTGATTACGAACTGCCGTTTGAAATGACAAAAGGTAAAGAAAGAGTCGGCATTCAGTTTAAAGTGCCGGAAAAGAAAAAAGATGTAAGCGTTGGAAATACTACAGTTGAAAAGACTATTTCTAAGTACGAAACACCTAAACTGTTTGAATGCGAAACCAGAATTAAATAGCTACCTAAGTAGAATCATTTTCTTTGTTTCGCTATTACTGCCGGATTGTAATCTGTAAAAGTAAACTCCGCTTGGTAAAGACGCGCCATGGCGCGTCTCTACGTTAAATCTAACTTTATAATTTCCCGGTTGCTTGTATTCATCAACTAACGTTGCAACTTCTCTTCCTAGAACATCGTAAACTTTTAGGCTTACTTGGCTTGCCGCTTGTACCTTGTAGCTAATAGTCGTTTCCGGGTTAAACGGATTGGGATTGTTTTGAGCTAACCTTAATACATCTGGTAATTTTTCTTCAGCAACATTGGTCGAAGAGTTAATAAATTCAAAAAGTTCATTACCAACAACCGCGTATTTTGATCCGTCTAACGAAGTGTAAAAACATGAGACATTTTTCCCGTCTAACTCATCTTTTTCTTGTATCCATGTTTTGCCGCTATCATACGAATCGTAAATACCAAGTGATGTTGTAGTTATAAAATGATTATTACTAATTACAAGATATTGATCTGTTCTTCTGTTAACTGGTGGAAAGTAATTTTCGAATTGAGATTTTTCTGTAAAATGCCAAGTAGATCCAGCATCAGTAGATGTGAACTGACCACTAATTGGATACGTAAAAAGTTTATTTTCATTATTTATAAAGCACCCGGAGATATAAACGTTTTGTGGATTTATTTTAGTCCAGTTCAAACCCTCATCATAAGATCTGTATAAAGCATATCTATCAGCCATGAACAAATTTCCAAAAGAATCTTTTACTGGTTTTTCAAGTTCTGTGCTGTTATGGACTTGTTTCCATAGTGGACTGTTATCATACTTTTGGAATAAACCTGTGTCTTCACTTAAAGAAAGATATAGGAGTGCATTCTTAGTTTTGCATAACCATTTAATTCCACTTGCCAAAGAATTTGGATTCAACCATTGCCAAATTTTTCCAAAATCATTCGATTTATAAACACCTCCTTGATATGTTGCCATATAGGCAATATCCATGTCATCTACTTGAAGATCATAAACCTCTGTCCCAACATACGAAGCTCTAGCATTAGGTGTAGTTTGGTTATATAATGATGAACGTGAATGAAATAAACCAGTCCTCGTTTCGTAATAAAAACAACCAGCGTATGTTCCATATAAGTAATCACCATTTGAAAATTTCGCAATCGCATGAGTTTTTATTTTGGGGAAATCTTTATTAGAAAAGTTCCAATCTCCACCTTGATTATCACTTTTAAGCACTCCGCCAAATCTGCATCCGGCCAAAATTCTATTTCCGCATTGTTCCAATGAGTTTATCGCTTGTGTTACTTTTCCCATATTTAGCAGTTTCCAAGTCCAACCGTCATCGATGGATTTATAAATTTTCCCATATTCTGCACCGGCCAATAACGATCCGTCGTTCATTTTTTTGAAACTGCTAAAATAAGTTGAGCTCGTATTTGAATTGACATTTTTCCATGTCGTACCGGAATCAGAAGTTTTGAATACTCCGTTATTGATGTCATAAAAAAGTCCATCAACACTAATAAGAAATTCAGTTTCACTAAGTACTGTAAATGCCCAGTACTGTCCATTAGGAGCTTGCCGCTTCTCCCATTTTATACCGTTGTCCCTTGAAAATATTACTCCATAACCATTTAATGTTGCATATAAGTTATTTTCTATTGCAATAATATTCCATATTGGTAGTGTCCATGTAGAATCATAAAGAATATTCCAGCTCATTCCAGTATCTGTAGATTTATATATTATTCCATTAGAGCCAGCATATAAATTACCTTTATAATCAGTTTCCAAAGAAAAAATTTTTACTGTTTCACTTCCAGGCCAATTTAATTTTTTCCAAGAATATCCTTCATCAAACGACACAAATAGCGCATCGGTGGTCTGAGTAAGTACATATATTTTTCCATCCTTATCAATCTCTAAATCCTTTATAGAATTATTGCCAAAAGCATTTTCGTAAGTAAAAGTAGGTTTCCATGAGTTTCCTGCATCATTTGATACATATAATCCCTCATACATTGTAGCTAAGAATATTTTTCCACTTGGGTGAACTTCTATACAAATCGTAGACACCCCATTAAATGCCGGAACCAATTTCCATCTATTTTGACCATTAGCAATAGTTACAAAGAAAAGAATTAGAATTACAACCAAAGACCTAACTGTTACCATGTTGGTCAATTTTTTTGAAGTATAATTGGTTTTCATAAATCCCCTTAGAGGTTAGGCTTAATTAAGCCAAATAATTTTAAACCCGCAATACATCAATCATTGCACTATGTACTTTTCCGTTGCTTGTTAAAATTTGCTTTCCAAAAATACTAGTTGGATTGCCGGAAAAATCCGTAATAACGCCGCCGGCTTCTTCAACTATTATCATACCCGCAGCCATATCCCACGGGTTTAGAGAAACTTCCCAGAAGCCATCGAACACACCTTCTGCAACGTAGCACATATCAATTGCAGCAGAGCCAAGTCTTCTTACCGCGCGGGCTATTCGTAAGAAAGCATTAAATCTTTCAAAAGCAAAATCGGGGTTTTCATGAACGTTGTAAGGAAACCCGGTAACCAAAACGCTCTTATGCAAATCATCATTTGTGCTTACGCTCAGTTTTCTTCCGTTGCAAAAAGAGCCGCATCCCTTTTCAGCAGAATACATTGCATCGCGCATAACATCGTAAATAACTCCGTAAGCCATTTCTCCGTTTTTTTGAACGCCGATAGAGACTGAAAAAATCGGCAAGCCGTGTGCAAAGTTTGTTGTGCCGTCAAGCGGATCAATAACCCACAAATATTCGCCGGATGCTTCGTGACTTCCGCTTTCTTCTGCCAAAACAGAGTGTGTTGGAAATTCCTTCTTAATAAAATCAATAATTATCTTTTCTGATTTTTTATCATACTCGGTAACAAGATTTGCTACGTTGGTTTTGTATTCTATAGAAAAATTTTTACCAAAACCGCTTCTTAATACTTCTCCCGCTTCTTTAGCGATGTAAACTATTCTGTCCAGCATTTTTCCTCTTTGTATGAATTATATTCGGTGCAAAAATAGAACCAAATTAGTGAGCAAGCAAAAGGATGGATTAAAAATTAAGGCTCTGGTTCTGAGATTTGAGCAGTTGATTGTAAATTTTCCCGCTTTCCAGCAACTCGTATTGAGTTCCCCGTTCAACAATTTTACCGTGAGAAAGAACTAAAATCTCATCGAACATTTCCATATCAACAATTCGGTGGGTATTAAAGAGAATTCCCTTATCGCGTGAAATATTTTTTATCGTTTCGAGAATTTTTCTTTCGGTGATGCTGTCAACATGAGAATTTATTTCATCAAAAATCATAATAGGAGTATCGCGAAGAAGCGCTCTTGCTATTGATAATCTTTTAGCTTCTCCACCGGAAAGCTTTCTGCCCAGTTCTCCAATATTAGTGTTCAGCTTTTCCGGCAATTCTTCAATCATTTTATTAAGATCAACACGATGAAGAACAGCCAGCAACTCTTCATCGGCAGCATTTTCTTTTGCAATCAACAAGTTATCTTTTATAGTTCCGGTGAACAGATGAACCTTTTGAGGAACTACTGAAACAACATTTCTAATTTGGTTTTCATCAAGTTTATCAAAACCAATACCGCCAAGAGTAATTTCACCCGTATCATTTTTCCACAATCTAGCCAGCAAATTTGCGATGGTAGATTTTCCGCCTCCGCTTGCACCAACAATTGCTGTTTTTTTGTTTTTACTAATAGAGAAGGAAACGTCCGAGAGTGTTTGAATATTCTTTTCATACGAGAAAGAAATTTGATTAACAATTATATCGTAACCGGAAAGTTGAGCAGACTCTGTTCTAACAATTTTGTTTTCACCTTCACTTTGATTTGTGATTGCAAAGAGTCTATTTCCGGCTTCAGCGCTCTTAGTTAAAAATTGAAATGCGAGGGGGATTTGAGAAACGATTTCGAATGAAGCCATAATTCCAATTGTAATTACCGATAGGTAAACTCCGTTCAGTTTACTTGCAGTTACATCCGGTATTGCTAAAAGCAGCATCGCTGCTACTGTGATATTCATCGCCAACCCGCTCAAACCTTCATTAAATGACATAAGCTTATTCATTTTTTGTTCGGCTAGTATTAATTCATTGTGTATCGCTCCAAATTCTCTTAACCATTGTTCCCGTTGACCAAAGACAATCAATTCTTGCATTCCGCCAATTCCGTCAACAACAAAATCTTTCAGTTGAGATTTCAGCAAAACTATTTTCTTTCCAAGTTTTTTACTAATTAAAAACGTTAGTGACGGAATTCCGGCGGCGGAAACAATGAACAATAGTGTAAAAACCACCGCGTAGTTAATACTGAATAGAGACAATAGAAAAAACATCAGTCCGGTTACAGCAAATAAAACCAACACCGGCGAAATAACCCGGACAAAAATGTGTTCCAAACTTTCAATGTCTTCAACAGATCTGGTTAGCAAATCTCCGCTGGATAGGTCGCTTGTTTTGGAAGGGACTAAAGGAATTAATGATTGGAAAAACCAAACTCTAAATTTTGCTAATAGCTTAAAAGTAACTTCGTGAGAGATGTATCTTTCCATGTAACGAAAAACTCCGCGCGCTATTCCAAAAAATCTAACTCCAACAATTGCTACTTGCAGTTGATAAATTGGTGTTTGGATTGCTGCTTTAGCAATTAAGTAAGCGGAAGTCATCATTAAACCAATACCGCTGCCAATAGTAAAAAAGCCAATTAGAGCGGCAAGAAACATCCAGTATTTGTATTCTTTACCGAGAGAAAGTATTCTAAAAAATGCTTTGCTTAGTTCACGCATAATATGATTCCAGCATTTTTTTGTAATAGCTGTCCCTTGCAATCAAGTTATCGTGTGTATCGTAGTTAAGAATTTTTCCTTCCTTCAAAACAATAATTTTGTCTGCGTTGATAATTGTATTTAACCGGTGTGCGATTAGCAGCGTTGTTTTTCCTTCATATAGATGGAACAAGTCTTTTAATATTTCTTCTTCAATAATAGGATCAAGATTGGCGGTTGGTTCATCTACAAGTAATATTTTGGAATTGCGCAGATGTGCTCTGGCAATAGCAAGTCTTTGGATTTCTCCTCCGCAAAGTTTAGCTCCAAATTCGCCGGCTTTAGCATTGTATTTTTCCGGCAGCAAATTAATCCTTTCATGAAGTCTGGCTTTTTTAGCTGCTTCAATTACATCATCGTAAGAGGCTTTGCCATTCGCAAGTTTTATGTTTTCAAAAATCGTTTTATTAAACACATGCGGATTTTGCGGTACCCACGAAATATTTTTCCGCCACGTTTCGGCATCAATTTCGGCGATGTCTTGATTCCCAATTGAAATTACTCCACTTGTAGGATCGAAAAACCGCAAAAGCAAATTCATAATAGTTGACTTACCGGAACCGGATAAACCAACGAGCGCGGTAATCTTTTTCTTTTCTATTGAAAATGAAATGTCATCCAGAGCTGGTTTTTCTCTATCCGGATAAACAAAAGAAACATTCTTAAAATCAATAGAATAATCCGGATTGAATTCTTTATTTATACTTAACAAAACTTGCGAGCCGCCACTCTTTATTTGTTCTTGAGGGAAAAAATCTTTTATTCGCTCGAACGCTGCAACGCCTTCCATTCCGGCATGATATCCGGCACCAAGTTTTCTCATCGGCAGATAAAACTCCGGGGCAATAAGCAAGATGAATAAAGCTTCTTCAAAGTTGAAATTGCCGCTAAGCAATCTTAAGCCAATTGAAACAGCAACAACAGCCACGCTTATTGTTGCTGCAATTTCCAATACCAGTGCAGATAAAAACGCCACGCGCAAAACACGCATTGTTTTTAGTCTAAAAGCATTTGTTATATCGAAAATCTTTGAAACAGTTTCTTCCGTTTTGTTGAACAATTTTAGTGTTTGCAATCCGAGAAGAACATCAAAAAAGTAAGCGCTCATTCTGCTTAGAGTTTGCCATTGCTTGTTGTTTAATTTCTGCGCTGCATTCCCTATTAAATACATAAACAGTGGAATGATTGGAGCCGTAACTATGAATATTACCGCCGTGAGTAAATCAACCGGAAAAACAAAAAACAGAATTAAAATTGGAATAAGCAGTGCATTAAAAAGCTGGGGAAGAAATTTTGCAAAGTAATCTTCGAGTTTATCCACTCCTTTTAACAAGGTGTTTGCCAGTTCGCCCGTACGCTCGGACTTAATCAGCAAAACACCATTAGCAAAAACTTGCTTTACTATTTTTTCTCTAACCGATGTTTTTACATAAGCAACAACAGAAGCAGACAAACTTCCTTCAATCCATTGTACAAACAATTTTATTAACGCTGCTACGATGAAAAACAAAATTGTGGGTTTAACATCGGGAAGAGATTTTTGCTCTAAAAAAACCGAGTTGATTATATCACTTAAAAGAAATGCTAGTAGTATTGTGGCTGCGGCAATAAAAACACCACTTAAAACCGAGAAGTAAAAGTTGAGTTTGACTTTCTTAATTAACTTGAAAAGGTCTCTACTGAAATTCATTTATATCATCATATTTCCGCAACAACAAGTTACATTCTTTACAAATATTATTCGATAAAATTTCTGATGGCTTTTTCAATTGGGAAAGAGAAAACCCCTTTCCCAATTAAATTCTATACTAATACTCTAACTTAGATTTCGTTGATATTCTTTTTCTGAATACCCAGTATGTCCAAGCCTGATAAGCCAAAACTATCGGGACGAATATCAGCGCTACTATACTCATAACTTGTAAAGTGTATGGACTGGATGAAGCATTATAAATTGTTAAGCTCCAATCCGGATTTAAGCTGGAAACCATAACTCTTGGAAACAATCCCATAAAAACAGTAATAGTAGCAAAAGCTATTGTTATGCCGGTCATGATAAAAGCCCAGCCTTCTCTTTTAATCTTCAGCAAGTATCCAACAGAAATCAAAGCTATGCCGGCTACCAATGGAACTACACCCGGATTTACACCAAGTTTGCTAAACATATCTGTTTCAAAGTATCCGTAGACAACATATCCTAACAATAAAACAGTTGCCGGAATCCAAAGTTTTTTAGCAAAGCCTCGTGCACCTTCTAAAAGGTTGTCTGTTAACTTTAACGATAAGAAAAGAGCTCCGTGCAATGTGAACAAAGTTAATGTTACCAAACCGCCAAGAAGAGAATAAGGATTAAGTAAAGTGAAAAAGCTGCCAACGTAATTCATATCTTTATCGATTGGCACACCGCGCAGCAAGTTAGAAATTGCAACTCCCCATAATAACGCCGGGACAAAACTTCCGAAGAAGATTACCCAATCCCATCTATTGCGCCAAGTTGGGGAATCTTGCTTGCTTCTATATTCGAATGCAACACCACGAGCAATAAGTGCAAGTAACATTACAACTAACGCCAAGTAGAAGCCGCTGAACATTGTAGCATACCAGTTTGGGAAAGCCGCAAAGATTGCACCGCCGGCTGTTAGGAGCCAAACTTCGTTTCCATCCCAAAATGTTCCTATAGAATTAATAATTACTCTGCGCGATCTATCATCTTTACCTAAAAACGGTAAGAGAATTCCCACACCATAATCGAATCCTTCCAGAAAGAAGAATCCAATAAATAAAACTGCAATAAGGATAAACCAAATAATATTGAGATCCATAATTTCCTCCTAAACCTTGCTTAGTGTTGATTGTTCTTCAAAATGTTCTTCTATATCAATTTCATTCACATTGCGCGATGCATACTTCTTGAAAAGAATCAGCATTATTACAAGAAGTACACCATACAGAAGTGTATATGCAAGCAACGAGAATAAAACCTCTCCGGCAGTAACTGTATTCGAAACGGAATTAGCAGTTTGGAATAAGCCGAATACAGTCCATGGCTGGCGTGCAATTTCTGTAAATAACCAACCGGAAATATTTGCAATCATTGGCAAGAACATTGAGAAAAACGTTACTTTGTAAAGGAATGGACTAAATTCATTTTTGTTTTTCATTGAGCGGTACAAAGAAACTGCTGCAATTAGCAGCATTAAAAAGCCCGCGCCAACCATAATTCTGAAAGTCCAATAAGAAATTGCAATTGGTGGAACGTAATCTCCGGGACCAAATTTTGCTTCAGCTTCCTTCTGAAGATTTTTAATTCCTTTCACTTCACCATCGAATTTGTTATAAGCTAAAAAGCTAAGTGCGTTGGGCACTTTTAATGCAAAAACATCTTTCTTATTCTTTTCATCTCCAAAAGTGAACAACGACATTGCGGCTGGATTTTCGGAATCCCATAGTGCTTCGGCGGCGGCCATTTTCATTGGCTGAATTTTCATCATGTATTGAGCTTGATTATGACCTAATAGAATGACAAATAGAGAACCAATCAAAGCATAGAAAGCGCCAAACTTGAAAGATTTCAAGAACACTTCGTGTTTTTGTTTTTTTACTAATTGATATGCACTAACTCCGAGAATTAAGAATCCGGCTGTAGCAACTGCACCAAAGAAAACATGGGGAAACTGAACCCACAAGTGACCATTTGTAATCAAGGCAAAAAAGTCGGTCATTTCTGCTCTACCGTTTCTAATAGCAAAACCTACCGGTTGCTGCATAAAAGAATTAGCTGCTAATATCCAGATAGCAGAAAGGTTAGAGCCGATTGCAGCTAACCAAATAGAAGCCAAGTGCATTTTTTTAGGAATTTTTTCCCAGCCAAATATCCAAACTCCTATAAAAGTTGATTCCATAAAGAAAGCAAGAAGCGCTTCAATTGCTAACGGCGCTCCAAAAATATCGCCCATAAATCTTGAGTATTGAGACCAGTTCATTCCAAACTGAAATTCTTGAACAATACCGGTAACAACTCCAATCGCAAAGTTTATAAGAAAAAGCTTTCCCCAGAATTTTGTCATTTTCTTATAGTCTTCGTTTCCGGTTTTGTAATACGCCGTTTGCATTATTGCAACCGCAATTGATAGACCTAAAGTAATGGGGACAAACAAAAAATGATAGACAGTCGTTATCGCAAACTGCCATCGTGCAAGTGTTAATGCATCCATACAATTACCTCATGATAGGTTTTTGATTAGTTATTTCATTAAAGTGGGAGAATAGATAGTCGGAAATTTTTTGACTCATTAATGTTTCTTTTAGCATTTGTTCTTGCTGTAAAAAGAATCTATGGAATTTGCATCCAAACTCAAGCTCGCAAAAAAAGTTTTCTTTCATGCAATCGTTAAACTTCATTTTGAAGCCGATGACGCTCATTATATCCCAGAATGAAATTTCTTTAGGATCAGCCTTCAAAAAAACACCGCCGTATTTACCTTGCACGGAATCTGTGATGTTTGCTTTTTTCAATTTATGAACTATACGCGCGGCAAAATTACTGGAGACGTGCAGAATGGCTGCCATCTTTGTGATGCTAATAAACTGCCCTTTTTGCAAGTTTGCCAGATATGCTGTTATTCGAAGTGCATAATCTTGTTCACGGGATACGAAACTCTTTGTTTTCATTTTTTAAACATTACTCATTAAGTAATGTTTAAAATTATAATATGTTTCTATTATTTCAAAGAAAAAAAATTCAGTAGTAATATTAGTACGCTAAAGTGATAGCCTCATTCCTTGTAAGCCCAAATCATAATTGGTATATTTGAACGAAATCATTCACGGAGTAAGTAAATTTAATGGACGACCAAACTTCTAAGTCGAGTTCGGATATAACAACAATAGACAGTATTCCATCTGTTCTGCCGGTTCTTCCCCTTCGGGATAATGTAATTTTTCCATACATGATCTTTCCGGTTCTAGTGGGAAGAGAATCCTCAATTAAAGCAGCAAATTTTGCTTTGGATGGATCAAAGTACATATTCCTTGCCGCGCAGAAACATGCAAACGTTGAAGAACCAACCAAAGATGATATTTATGTGGAAGGAACGATTGCTAAAATTATTCAGATACTAAAGCTTCCTAATGGATTATTAAAAATATTAGTTGATGGCATTATACAAGGGCGAATTGTTGCCTATACCCAAAGAACTAATTTCTTCGAGGCTGAAATTGAAGTAGTCACTCCCGGAACTGAAGACAAACGGGAAATGAATGCGCTTATGCGCCAGTTGACTACACTATTCAAAGAGTATGTAAAATCGAACAAAGCTATTCCGCCGGAAGCAGTAAATGCATACGAAAACATTGATGAATTTGACCGCAAACTGTTTTATGTAGCCGCAAATATTAATCAATCGATGGAAGTGAAGCAGAAGATTCTTCAAAAGTTTACTCTCTCTGAACAGCTTTACGAAGTTGTCCGTATTCTAAATTCGGAAATTGAAATTTTAAAGATCGAAAAAGAGATTGAAGGAAAGGTTCAAGAGAATATTCAGAAGACTCAGCGCAAGTTTATTATACAAGAACAAATTAGAATTCTTCAAGATGAGCTTGGTGATGAAGAAGAAGCTTCGCCGGAATTTATTAAGTTGAAAGAGAAAATTGATCAAGCCAAGATGCCGGAACAAATTTATGAGAAGGCGATTGAGGAATTTAATAAGCTGAAAAAGACTCCTCCGAGTTCTCCCGAAGCAACCGTACTTCGAAACTATCTGGATTGGTTAACCGATGTTCCTTGGTATAAAAGAACAAAAGATCATCTTGATATAAAAAATGTTAGAAAAATTTTGGATGAAGACCATTACGGACTTGATAAACCAAAGGAAAGAATAGTTGAACATATAGCCGTACTAAATCTTGTAAAGAATATGCGTGGCCAAATTCTTTGTTTTGTTGGCCCTCCCGGTGTTGGTAAAACTTCGCTAGGAAAATCCATTGCTCGTGCATTGGGAAGAAATTTTGTTCGCATTTCACTAGGCGGTGTACGTGACGAAGCGGAAATACGCGGACACAGAAGAACTTATATTGGCTCAATGCCGGGTAAGATTATTCAATCAATGAAAAAGGCTAAGAGCATTAACCCGGTTATGCTACTTGACGAAATTGATAAAATGAGTATGGACTTCCGCGGCGATCCTTCTTCTGCAATGCTGGAAGTTCTTGATCCCGAACAAAACCATACTTTCAACGATCATTACCTTGATATAGATTACGATCTTTCCCAAGTTATGTTTATTACAACAGCAAACGTGCGTTATAATATTCCATTACCTCTTCAAGACAGAATGGAAATAATTGAACTACCCGGATATCTTGAACATGAAAAAATTCAAATTGCAAAACGCCATATCAATCCTAAGCAACTAAAAGCGCACGGATTGGATAAATTTGATATTGACTTTAAGGACGAAGCACTTAAAAAAATAATTCTTGAGTACACTCGCGAAGCCGGTGTTAGAAATCTTGAAAGAGAAATTGCATCAGTATACAGAAAAACTGCACGAGACATTGTTCTTGCTCAATCACTTAATGGCAAGAAAAAGAGAAGCAAGAAAAAATTCTTAATTGATGAAACAACAATCGAAAAATATTTAAGCGTTCCCCGCTTCAGACAGCAAAAAGCTGATAAGGAAGTTCGCATCGGCAGTATAACCGGTTTAGCTTGGACAAGTGTTGGCGGTGAAATACTTCAAGTGGATGCCACGGTTATGACCGGCGCAGAAAAACTTACTCTTACCGGACAATTGGGCAACGTGATGAAGGAATCAGCGCAAGCAGCTTTAAGTTATTTGCGTTCCAATGCCAAAGATTTTAATCTTGATGCGCAATTCACAAAAGGAAAAGAAGTTCATATTCATTTGCCGGAAGGGGCAATTCCTAAAGATGGTCCTTCAGCCGGTATTACAATGGCGCTTGCTATGTATTCTGCTTTTAGTTCCAGACCGGCAAAAAACGATGTGGCTATGACCGGTGAAATTACATTACGTGGAAAAGTTTTGGCTATTGGTGGTTTAAATGAGAAGCTTCTTGCAGCTAGAAGAAGCGGAATTAAAACAGTTTTAATTCCTAAAGACAATGAGAAAGATTTAGTTGAAATAAAAGATGAAGTGAAGCAAGGTTTAAACATTATTCCTATAAAGACAATTAAGGAAGCAATTCCTTACGTTTTTGCACCGGAAAAAATCAGTACTAAGAAAGCAACGAAAAAGAAATCTAAATAATGGCTGATTCTATTGTAGTTGATAAAAATCTTTCTGACGTTGAAATATACAAAGCGGTTATTCCTCAGATTGATTATTTGTTGAATCCCGGCGAGCCAATTGTTTCTAATCTTTCAAACGTAAGCGCTGTTTTGAAAGAAGCATTAACAAAAATTAGCTGGGTTGGTTTTTATTTATTGAAGAACGACATGTTGTTTCTCGGCCCTTTCCAAGGAAAGGTAGCTTGTACTGAAATTAAGGTTGGTTATGGTGTTTGTGGTACTGCAACTCAATTAAAAGAAACAATTATTGTGGATGATGTAAATAATTTTCCCGGCCACATCGCTTGCGATTCAGCTTCGCAATCTGAAATTGTAGTTCCATTAATTTCCGATGGCGAAGTCTTTGGAGTTTTAGATGTTGATAGCAATCAACCGGCTTCTTTCAATCTGATTGATAAAATGTATTTGGAAATGATTTGCCGTATTATTGTTGAAAAATTAAATGTTCGATTGATTAACGAGATTTTGAAATAAAATTATGAGCGAAAACAATTTTGTTGTTACAGCCAGAAAGTGGCGCCCGCAAACTTTCCAAGAAGTTGTTGGCCAAGAACATATTACCACAACTATAAAAAATGCGATTATAAACAATCGTGTTGCTCATGCATATTTGTTTACCGGTCCGCGAGGTTGTGGTAAGACTACTACTGCTAGAATTTTAGCAAAGACGCTAAACTGTCTTAATCCGGTTAACGGCGAACCTTGTAATAAATGCGAAATGTGCGAATCATTTCTCAATTCTCAAACACTTGATATTATTGAAATAGATGGTGCTTCAAATAGAAGAATTGAAGAAATCCGAACTCTTCGTGAGTCTGTAAAGTATGCACCTACAAAGGGCAATTACAAAGTTTATATCATAGATGAAGTGCACATGCTTACAACCGAGTCATTTAATGCACTTCTCAAAACACTTGAAGAACCTCCGGAACACACTATTTTTATATTCGCTACAACGGATATCCACAAGGTTCCGCTAACAATCATTTCTCGCTGCCAGCGTTTCGATTTCAGAAGAATTGAATTGAAAGCGATGAAAGATCATCTTCTTAAAATTGCTACCGCAGAAGGGATTGAGATTGACGATCTAGCCTTGAGTTTAATTTCAAAGAAGGCTGACGGAGCTTTGCGTGATGCGCAAAGTTTGTTTGATCAAGTTATTTCATTCAGCGGCAAAAAGGTTGATTCAGCTGAACTTTCGCAGATGTTTAATCTTATCGATGAAGAAATTTATTTTTTAATTTCGGAAGCCCTTTTGCAAAAGAATTTTGCAACTGCCTTTGAGGCTTCTCAAAAAATTTATGAAAACGGCTGGAATTTTATTGACTTCTTAAACGGACTAACTGAACATTTCAGAAACATTTTAACTGTTGTTATTCGTAAGGACATAAATCTTATTGAGGGAGCCGATTTATTCCGTCAGAAGTATTTGTTTTATTCCAATAAATTCAGCGAAGGTGACTTACTTAGAATACTTTCTTTCATTGGCAAAACTATGTACGAGATTAAGTCTTCCTCAAACCAAAAATTAAAACTGGAAGTTGCACTGGTCCATCTCATAGGACTCGAGCGTAGTTCTACAATTTCAGAGTTGCTTTCTAAGATTGACAAAGCAGATTTCAAATCAGCTACTGTCGCAGCTTATCCAATTGTAAGCGAAAGCGCTTCGCCAATAAGTCACAGAACTGTTTCGGCACCAATAAAGAATGTAGAGCCTATTCCTCAGAGCGAGTTAAAGATACCTCAAGTGGAATCCTTTATTATTCCTAAGGTAGAGCACGATTCTGATTTACCAAATGTAATTGAACAATGGAAAAGCTTTGTTGAGCAAGTAAAAAATGAGAAAGTATTTTTTGGTTCAGTATTGTTTAATTCAAATCCGGTAAACTTTACAAACGACCAAATTCAGTTAGAGGTAGATCATCCGGAAGATGAAGACATCATTAAGAATAATGAGTCATATCTTGATTCTAAAACAAAAGAAGTTTTCGGAAAAAGAATTCGATTAAACGTTAGTAAGAAAAGATCTTCTGCTAAAAAAGTAATTAGCGGTAATGAATCACTTGCAAACTATGTTGATAGCCCTATCGCACAATGCATTATTAATGATCTTGGCGGCAGAGAAATCCGCAAGTAAAATTAAGCCCGAAGTATAAAATCATTCGGGCTTAATCCTTAGTTCTACTTCATCAAAATTAGTTTCCTCGTTACTCGATAATGTTTACTCTTTCCTTCAAGATCCAGAACCATGATGTATACACCTGATGCAAGTTTAGAACCATTAAAAGTGCAAGTATAATTGCCAGCTTGCTGTTCCAAATCAACCAATTGCGAAATATTTTCCCCGAGTAAATTGTAGATGTTGAGTTTAACCTTACCGGCAACAGGCAATATATATTTTATTGTTGTTACCGGATTAAACGGATTAGGATAAGCTGATGCTTCAAGAGTAAGAGTAGAATCTTTTACGGAATCATTTTTAACGTCAGTACTATTTCCACCGGATTCGTCTTTGCAGTTTGTACAATAACCATTATTCTCATTTGTATTGAGAATTAGGAAACCGCTGTATGGCGTTAAGATATTCTGTTTAATGCTTAGAGAAATAATATCCGAAACGGTAATCGGATCGTAAGGCAATTTGAGAAGCGATTGAATATGGTAGCCATACCATGCCGTTGCAATCTGTGCACTTCCCTTCTGAGCCTGGTCTTCCGTAATTGTAACTTTATAGTTACTTGTTGTTGTTCTGTATTTACCAAACACATTTATATCTACGGGGAATTTACCATCAAATTTTCCTATCTGTAAAATAGGCGTACCAAGCGGATAGTATCCCTCATGCGAAGCGATAAAATGTTTACTATGTGCATAGCCATCAGCAAAGTTCAACTGAACTTCAACACTTTCGAAATGACTGATAGATTCATACAAGAATGAATAGAGCATTTGTTTCAACGTGTTGTATCTTAAGAAAAATAGATTTCCAAAAGTTGGATAAGACATTTGTCCGTAGAACGATTGCATTTGAGTTTCATAATAACCGTTATTGTAGTAGAGATAACCGGAATTATATAGATCCATAAAATGCAGCTTGGTTCCGGGCTTGAACTTTTTAACAATTTCATCAGCCAAAGATAACTGGCTTGTTCTATCAAGGTTAATTGTGCTGGTGTTTGTTAAGAAAAGTACTTCCGCTAACCTATTTTGTCTATTGATAAAAGAGATTGACTCATTGATGAGAGGAACTAAATTATTATAACTTGGAAAAGACCTCATCATAATTTTTTGAAATAGTTTGTCCAATTCATCTTTTGTGCAGCTAACCCATTTGTCGCTTCCCCATATTGTATTGTCGTATGCTGCAACTATATTTATTGAATCTGTTGGTGAGAGCGATTGCTGCAAAGATTCTTTTAGGTAGGATAAAAGAAAATCTCCATCTAAATCGCTTGTGTTAAATCTGTTAAAATCTATTACAAACAGAATATTTCTTGGTGTTTTGGAAACCGGAATTGTTGGCGGATTAACTGCCAGTTGATAGAAATTATCTGCGCCATCGCTGTAAGTAGCAAGAAATACTTCTTTCTTAATTGGGCTAGGTATTTCTAATTCAACAAACTGATCTTTCTCTATTGGTATTTCAATTTCCCACGCTTGCAAATCAGCATTGTCTTTAGTTGAAAGAAGGTCTGCACCAATAATAACCGGCGCGTATGGAGTATTTTCATACTTGTACAATATTTTCAATTTTTTCAAGCCGGGAGTTTTATCCGAAATTAACTGATTCATCGGCAGCCAAACACGCATTCCGTTTCCGGTTGGTCTGCAAGGTAGCAAATACTGAATCTTGAATCTTCTCTTTTCGTTTCTCTTTACCGGAAATATTCTCAATTCGTGAGCTACCTGTCCATCTTTAGTAATTGATGTTTGTGTGAGCAACCCGGGATTTCTAACTGGCGAACTTATTTCACTAAATAATAATTCGGCGGTCCACTTATCCATTACATTAGCAGAAATAATTGAGTCACCTTCCCAATACCAAAACTCATGCAAGATTGCGTCAGAAGGTAAATTAAAAAGCCATTTGAATTCCAGCTCATTATAATTTTTGAAGAACCAGCTTTTGAAGTCATAGGAAACTGTCATGTATAAATTAAATTCCACATAATTTCCCAGTGGACGAATGACAAGTGTTGCTTCATCAAGATTTACATTATAATCTTTTACATTGGGATAGTTTGCTTCATAAACAGAAAACTCTGTTGCGCTTATCAGCGAAGCAAAACTTATCAGCAAAACAACTAGATATTTTTTCATTGCTCACCTGTTTTAAAGTTATCTAACTAATTGTAGTTTAATTGATTTTAGTATTCCTCCGCTTCTGAACACCGCTAGATATATTCCGGAAGAAACTTGCTGGTTTAAATCATTGTCGCCTTTCCAGCTAACTTTAATTAATGATGAGTTCTGAAAATCATCCAGATTCAATGTTTTTATTCGTCGTCCAAGAATGTCGTAAATTTCCAACACCTTGTTTGCATTGAGTAAGTTGCTACTTAAATGAATAGTAATATTTGTTGTTGGATTAAAAGGATTTGGGTATGATTCAAAAGTGAGTTCGTTTTTCTTTGCCTCTTTACTTTCCAGTTCAGCGTCCTTAACCGAAACCACAATTTCATCTTCATAAACTCTATTAAAACCAATGTACCCGCTAGCACTTGGTATTACAAACGCCGTATATGGTGTTAGCAGCTGTTCTTTTACAGAGAGATCTTCGATGTATTTTATTGTAGAATAGCTTTGAGGTTGAAGAAATAAATCATTGATGATATAGTTGCCATACCAATATAATTCCGTATTCTTTTGAATTGATTCCGGTAAGTTCGTTTTGTCTTCAGCCAATTGAATGGATTTTTTGTACGAGCTTCCTAGAAAGTTTCCAAAATAATTTACAGTCATAGGTAAAGAGCCGTTGCACACTCCATACTGAAAATATCTTTGTGTAATATTGAAATTGTTTCTGCCGCCGTTTAGATTTTGTCTTGAATATGTAAAACCTCCACTTACAACCGGATCTATTTCAACTGTACTGACTATCGGAGCCCAACAATCAAGCATCAAATCCAGATATGTGGGATAAGTAGCATTATATAATTTTTGAAAATTTCCGCCACTTAGCCGGGTCAAATTTTCATATAAATATTCATTTCCCTTATAAGACTTGTTCTGTATGTAGTACCACGAATAGCCGTCTGCGGCATCTATAATTTTAAATTTCACTTTAGTTTTAGCCGCATTATACGTTTGAGCAACTAAGTCCATCACAGTTTCTGCCCTAACCGCTGTTTTGTAGTCATCTGAAATTACCCAAACTTCTGCATCCGCATTGTTTTTATTAAGATATTGAACAATATCTTTTAACCACTACTGTCCGGTTATAAGTTGAATAAAAGTAATTGGTTATCCGAACAGTCAGAAATATTTGTGTAATTGTTATCAGAAAACATTGAAATAATGGGTGTTTTCTCAAAAATTGAGATACTCACCAATTGTAAAAAAGTGTAGAGAGAATGCTCGATTTTTAGTTTTTTCTTTATAATGGCCAGTAAGACATAAACAGAAATGGCAATCCAAATTTGGGTTTTGACAGCATTGAAAGAGTTGCCGTAAAAAGATTTTATCTTAAGATTTTGTTTAATCCATTTGAAGAAGAGTTCAATCTGCCAACGTTGTTTATAAAGGTTGGCGATAGTGATTGCAGATAGGAAAAAATTGTTGGTGATAAAAGTAAGATTACGATCATTAACAGAATCGAAATACTTAATGCGTCTGAGTTTATCGGGATAATCTTTCGATGGATAGAAACCGGCAAGAAAAATTGATTGATCACAAATTAGTCCAGAAGATTTATCAACATGGTGAGAATAAATTCTTTTGAACTGAAGATTAGATTTTGTTCTTGTTACAAAAAATGCATTGCTGGTATTGAGTCTATAGAGACGTTCGAAGTCAGTATAACCTCTATCGATGATATAGAAGGCTCCGATTTCTGTTATTAGTTCGTCAAGAATATTAACATCATGAACAGAGCCATCGGTTATGTTAATAAAGGCTGGAATGTTGTTTTGTAGATTCAAGAGAGTATGGATTTTAATCGCACTTTTTGTAGAACGGAATTTTGCCCAAGGAAAAAGCGATAGGCATAAATCGATAGTTGTTGAATCAAGAGCGTAAATAGTTGCATCAAGTTCATTGAAAAATTTTTCATCTTTATAAAGTTCTTTGGCTTCATTAATGAGAACGTTTGCAAAGTCAGCATATATTCTACAATCTCTTTTTTCATTGGCATCTGCTAAAGTTGAACGTGAGATATTACTTCGTATGCCGACATGATATAATTTGTTGCGCATTGCTCGAAGACATAGTTCTATATCTCTTAAACTTTCCCGATATGTTAACTGTGCAAATGCCATAACTAAAAATTGTTCCCAACACGTAAATGTTCTTACTCTATAGTTGCCTTGATATTTATTTACGAATGAACCAAAACTATGTTGTGGTATATAACTCATTATTTGTGCAAGTACAGTTTGTCCTTGGTTCAATTTGCCGCTCCATGTTTTTATATTGAAGTAGCAATATTAATTTCAAATCGACAATAATGAAAAATCCTTATAAAACCATTTGTTTAAATACTTTACGGCTGTGTGCTTCTTCCTCAACCGGACAGTAGTGAGTTA
>JAZDFQ010000007.1:0-36234 GCA_043807765.1 Ignavibacteriota bacterium | reverse complement strand
ATTTTTCTTCGATATTTTGCCGGGAATACTAAATGGTACAGCAAAAGAGTTTTGTTATGACTTTTAATGACATGTTCACTCATACTTCCAATTTATTCATCTCTTTTCCCCGACGCAAGCATCGGGGAAATCTTTCGATTATAGTTCATTTCAAAATCGTAAGGAATGTGTCCAGCCTCTGCTCTCTGATAAGCTAACCTTGCCGCTTTATGCGGCAGCATTGGATCAATTTGCAATTGCGGCAAATCTTTGCGAAGGCGCAAAACCATCACGCGCAGTTTTTTGTCTTTCAGATAATCATCTATACTAGAAATTGTAACGCCCCTCTCTATGTGAGATTCAATGATGTAAGGAAGTTTTGTTTTATCATCAACATAAGCTAATGCGATATGAGAAAAGTTACCGGGATAATCACTGCCTCGCGCTATTAAGGCTGATGTAGGCGCCCCACCTCGCGAGACCAATATATCTCCGCTATGTATTTTAACTCCGAGAATGCTGGCGCTTGGTGTTGCAGAATTTTCATTTACACCCAACAATAGTTCCGGAATTTTTTTCTTCTTGGATTGAAGAAGTAATTCTTCAACCGTCGCTCTTCCGCCATAAATTATTTTGTATAAAGTTTGTCTGGTTGAAATGTTGTTTAAGTCCCAGTCTCGCGACTCAAGCTTTATTGCATTTCTAATTTTAGATACATATTCTATAAATTCTTCTGTATGCTTTTCACATCCGCCGATCAAAGCCGCCGTTGCAAACACTATTTGCCCAATATCTTCGAACAACGGATCGCTTGAGGTAAGTTTTTGCTCTGCAATTTCCTCTGCAAACGAATTGATAAAAGCAAAGTTTCTAACGATTTGGCTCTCCAGCTTTTCACAGCCAAGGGTTTTCGATTTAACAAATTCATTTTCCAATGTATGCCAAAGCGAATCTCTGTTCCAAACGAATTGTTTTTTGGTGGCAAGCTTGGGTGCTTCTATTTTCTCGGTTGGAATTAGCAATATCAAATAGAAAAATAATAACGAGCCGAATATGTAAAGTGTTTTTCTTTTCATTTAGCAGATATATTTACTTTCTGCTTATAGCTAAAGCTATTTGCATGAACTTAATAAATGTGTTTTATACAAATCCAATCTAAACAGTATATTGCATATCATCAATAAGAATTATGGTAAAGTATGGAATTCAAAATGTCTCGGTTCTCGCTCGGTTTCTGGCGGGCAAAAGAATGGAACTACAACTCAGCTCAATTACATGAACTTGTAAATCAATCGCTTGAATTTGGAATAACCACGATTGACCACGCTGATATTTACGGGCAATATTCTTGCGAAAATATCTTCGGAAACATTTTAAAAGAAAATCCATCGTTGCGTGAAAAAGTTCAGCTTGTTTCAAAGTGTGGAATTAAAATTGCAGCAAGCCGTTATCCGGAATTTTCTATGCATTCTTACGATACTTCCAAAGCGCACATTTTGTGGTCGGCAGAAAATTCGCTACGCAACCTAAACACAGATCACTTAGACGTACTTCTTATTCACCGTCCCGATCCGCTGATGAATGCCGACGAAGTTGCTGAAGCAATGTATGAACTTAAAAAGAGCGGTAAAGTAGTTCACTTTGGCGTCTCCAACTTTTTGCCTCATCAGTTTAATCTGCTTCAATCACGTTTAGATTTCCCTTTGGTTACAAATCAAATTGAAGCTTCTGTTCTTTGCACAGAGCATTTTGATAACGGTAATATTGATTTCTTACAAGAGAAAAGAAGTCCTCCGATGGTTTGGTCGCCGTTCGCCGGCGGTAGAATTTTCTGGGAGAATAACGAAAGAGCTAACCGTGTTAGAAACGTGATGTTCGAAATTGCCTATAAATACCAAGTTGAAATTGACGCTATTGCAGCCGCGTGGCTGCTGGTTCATCCGGTGAATTTTATCATTGTTCTTGGCACCGGTAAAGTTGATAGAATTAAAGCCGCAATGAAAGGATTGAATGTTAAGTTAACCCGCGAGGAATGGTTTAAGATTTGGATCGCTTCACATGGACAAGATATTCCGTGATGCGAGTGTAGAGTTTAGAACGAAGAGTGTAGAGCGAAAAAGCATCGTGAAGTTGTAAGTATTTTTCTGGTTATTCATCTTTAGACTAACACACTAGTATTTATTGAAAATGTATCTTACCCCGACCCCAATTTTTCGGATGTTATTATAACTAGCAAATACTTTGATTTGACTATTAATTGAGTAACTCACGCCTATACCAAAGCCAGCAATCATTTCGTCTCTATCAATCATATGATAACCGCCATCTTTAAATCTATTGTCAACATAATTGGTGCAATACTTCCTTTGACCAATAGATAATTCCACAAACAATTCCAGCGTATCAACAATCTGATATCCATAACCCAAGTCTAAAGTATAAAACTTAACTCCACTTCCCGACGTGGAAAGTCCATAGTTGGATTTCCTTTCTGATTTTTCTTCTCCTTTAGCATCAGTTATTTGATAGCCCGCTCCAGCGTGAAAAAAGTGTACACCCTTTCTGTAGAATACATCGCCAAAAACCACTTTTTCCGTTGAACCACCTAAACTCAAACCCCAGTTTTGAGAGTAAGAATTAGTTGGACAACTCAATAAAACAAACACACTTGAAAATACAAGTGTAAAAAGAACTTCGATTTTCATTTTTAATCCGCTTTAATTTCAATTCAATCGGTTCCCCCAGACATTGCTTTGAACAGAATCCCCTTGCTATTTGCAACTTACCCATTGAGTTTTGAATTATCAATAAAAGAAAATATCGTTCTCCCTCCTTAGCGAGGAGGGAGACAAAGAGGGAGGTTGTTTTTTGAAATCTAGTTTTCCGACCTCACCCTAAACCCCTCTCCTTTCCCTCGACTCCGTTCGGGATGACGGAGAGGGCTTTACGCTTTATCGTAATAAAATCATTTTCTTCGTAGAAACGTAATTTCCGGCAGTAAGTTTATAGAAGTAAATTCCGCTTGCCATTTCTCGACTTCGCTCGAAATGACTTGGATTAAAATTCACTTCATACTTTCCAACTGATTTGTATTCATCAACGAGAGTAACAACTTCTCTTCCCAGAACATCATATATCTTTAGGCTTACTTTGCTTGCCGCTTGTACCTTGTACCTAATCGTAGTTTCCGGATTAAACGGATTTGGATAATTCTGCATCAACTCTGTCTTTGTCGGAATTACTGAGTTCTCTTCTACTCCAACTGTTCCGTTACCATATTTTTTCACACCAAACCATAGCGTTCTATTTAAACTTTGGTCGATCTCTACTACAAAATGATTTGCAGTAGAAGGTTTGTAGGTTATAGCTGTAGATTCCGATTCCTTTCCGCGCACATCCAGCGGATAAACACGAATTGAATCGGCTTTGATTGCAAAATCAAGTTTGAGTTTTAGCGGATAAATTTGTGTTGGCTTACTTCCCCAATTATTGTTTATCGAAGTCGTTCCGCTCCAAATCATATTTGTATTCTGAATTTTAGAAACGAGTGTTATCAAATCTCTTTCTTTGTCTAAGCGCAGATATGAAAGTGAGCCAAAATATTCTTTATCTGTCGGATAAAAATAAATATCTCCAATCTGCTTTCCGGCTAGAGTGTTAAAATATCCGGTTACACATTGGTAATTAGAATTAATCGAGTAAACACCGTTTGTAGCATCCCAGATTATTTGCCCGTTATCGGTTTTGTACGGACTTGCCGGAGCGGTTTGCATCGAAGCAAAATCTGTTTCAGAAGTGCTGTTATAGCTTTCCGTATGGATAGAATTTATTAACGAAAGCTTCTTCTCAAACAGCACTGAACTTCCCCAACTGTTCGAATCATTCTTCGGCACCAAATTGATTGTCTCGGTTTTATAATTTACTCTTCTAGGTGAAGTGGATTCTGCGATCAAATTGTTTCTAAAAGCATACGCTGCTGCCGGAAACTGCGCCATGAAAATAGGATTACGATTTATGCTGAAGTAAGAATCAATTTTATCGTCAACCCAGTTTGATGAACTGCCGTAATCAAATAGCATTACACCATCGGCTCCGTTAAATGCTGAGTAACCCAAAATAAAATTCACAGTTTCTGCTTGATACTGATTTGGGAAAGGATGATTGTACTCGCTGACAGTATATGGCTTGTTAACCATTGGAACACCGGCAAACAAACCGGGAATTGTTCCGCCGCTTGCATCTTTCACCATCGGCTTGTTTGATATCAGCCAATCTGTAGAAGACCAAGGAATGTTCGGAAAAGATGGATGATCCCAATAAGAATGATTATCGATATAATCGCCAACACTTTGGGCAGCTAAATCTGCGGCGCCGAGATTCCAGTTTGTACCAACAATTGGAACTTTAACTCCAAGCGTGTTCTTCAGATAAGCGAACAAATCTTTGTAGAAGTCTTGCTGAAGTTTGATATAAAATTCTGAAACATCTTTTACTCGCTGGTCGGAATAACTTACGCAATCAGCGTAATCTATTCTTCTAACATTTTTCTGTTCAAGAGATTCGTCGGCTAGCAATCCGTTAAGAGAAGCTTTGGTTACGCTAATTTCATCAAACCAAAACGTTCCTTTTTCTTTAGCAAGTTGAAATGTTATGCGCGCGTGTCCGTTGTTTGTTTCACTCGCTTTAAAACTGAATGAATACACATTCCACGAATTGGTAATAACGTAATTCTTCCCTCCATAGCCATTCCACGGAGAAAGATCATTCATTGTTGAAACATTTATTGGGTGCGACGCATCGGCTTTAGCCGCAAAGGATACAGTATAAAGAGAGTCCTTCTTAAATGTAAGTGTCGGCTGCTTAAACTGAATATGCCATTCTGTACCGGTTGAGTTTGTTACTACAACCCTTGCACAATTACTTCCTTTATACGCGCTTGGATTATCTATTGTAAAAGTTCCGGTTGCACCTTGATTTTGTTCAAGCGCCCAGCCGCTGGTTCCATTTTCAAATCCACCATTAATAATCTGTTCCCCTTGCCCGGCGGCAACGTAACCGCCACTCCAAGCCGACTTCAAATTTGATGTAGCAGAATATTTTTTTACCAGAAAATCATTCCATAAGCTGTCCAGCATTCTTGCATGCTTGTAGATTAACTTTCCGCCGCTTTTAATTGGCTTAAGAATATTTTCCTTCCAGCCACGGTATAACGAGTTTTCGTTGTTTGTTTCAACCATCGCCATTACCGGATCGTTTACTAAAGCCTTACCGGTATATGGATTGACATGCGTGAGTAGCTGCTGAGCGTATTCTTTTTGAAGCTGAATCAGATAGGGATCGAAGTAAGTAATCACTTTAAAAAAATCTGTCCCATAATTTTTTACAGAGTCTGCGTAAGTAACTCCATCAAAGGGTTTGAACATTCGAGACACATTCAAATTCATATTTATAAAAACTCCATTCTCCTTCATTCGAGCGATGAAGTTTTCCATCAAATCCAGATAAGCTGGATTAAGTACGCGCGTGTCGCTTCCGGTTAGCAAACTTGGTCCGCCCCAATCATTATCAATATGATGAAGGCGAATAAGATTGATTCCCATCTTGCGCATTCTTCCGGCAACTCCAGCCGCAACATCTTTAGATGGGAAAGCTCCACTAGCAACACAGTTGCCTCCCCAAAAGCGAATAGGTTTTCCATCTAAAGCAAAATTTCCATTCGCATCGGCAGAGACAAATTTTCCGTCTGCAATTTTTGTGACCGGGAATTTAGGAAGGAATTGCTGCGTTGTAGAATCATTCCATGGCAAGTTAAAATTAAATCCGCCGGTAAAGTTTTGTGCTGTGGAAATAGTGGAAAAGCCTATAACGATCAGTAAAAGAAGAGTTCGCTTCATATTTATCTCGGATATAAAATAGGCGGCAAAAACTTTGCCGCCTATAAACATTATTTTATTGTTACCGTCTTTGTGAGTTTAATATCACGCGAGGAAGCACCGATCAGTAATTCATAATCACCCGCATCAAGTTTCCAATCGTGCGATTGTCCGTCGAAATAAGAAAGCGCTTTTTTATCAACTGTTAAAGTTACGCTCTTAGTTTCGCAGGCTTTCAGATCAACTTTTGCAAATGCTTTCAATTCTTTAGTTGGTCTATCAATTTGAGGTTTCTTTTCGCTAACATAAAGCTGTACTGTTTCAACGCCGTTACTACTTCCACTGTTCTTTAGATCGAAAGAAATATTTAAAACGTTTCCGTTGTCTATCACATTTAAATTTGAGTATTCGAATGTAGTGTATGAGAGTCCGAATCCAAATGGGAAAAGCGGCTCAATATTTTTTGTATCGAAGTGACGGTAACCAACGTAAATATCATCAGCATAATAAGTACGGGCGGGAAAAGCTTTATAAGTTGAATACGCCGAGCAATCTTCCCACTTCTTTGGAAATGTAACCGGAAGTTTCCCGGAAGGATTATAATTGCCAAGCAATATATCCGCAATCGCGTTTCCGCCTTCGGTTCCGGCAAACCACATTTCTACAACTCCGCTAACTTTGGAAAGCCATTTATCCATTACAACCGGAGCGCCGGTTGTAAGCACAACAACTACATTAGTGTTTACTTCGGCAACTTTTGCTATCAACTCATCTTGCCCGTTTGGCAGAACTAAATCCTCACGGTCGCGTCCTTCGGTTTCAATCTGATCCGAAGTTCCAACAAACAACAAAACTTGATCAGCCTTCTTTGCTGCAGCAATAGCTTCATCGAACAAACTATTACCCGGTTTATTCCAACCTAATACTGCCACAGCTCCGCCGCCATCTTCATAATATTCCATTTTGATTTTGTAAAGCTTTCCTTCTTCAAGCTGTGCAGTATAATTTCTAGTTTCAACAGCGTGATTATTCCAATCATCTATTACAAGTTTGTCGTCAAAATATAAGCGGGCACCGTCGTCAGTGGAAATTCTTAAATTGTAGCTGCCGGTTTTTGGTGCTTTAACGTAGCCGCTCCATCTCGCAGAAAAATTATCTTCGCCAATTTCTTTTGCCGGACTTTTATCGTCCCACTGAAACTTCACATTCTTATCAACACGTTTGAGTTTCGGTTCGCCTTCCAAATTTTTGTTTGTAAAATATTCTGCATTCAATCCATTTGTCTTTAGTGATTGATCTGTAAACAAACATTCGGTCTCAATTCCTTCTGCATCGCCTTCTAAAATCACTCCTTGAGCAAATTCTATTTTTACATTTGGAAGTTTTTTCTTCAATCCATCAAGCGGAGTAACGGGATCAATCGGCGTAACGTAAGCGCTTCCGCCGCCGCCGGTTCTTGCTTTAGCTGCACTTGGACCAATAACAGCAAGGGTTTTAAGTGTATTCTGTTTCAATGGAAGAATATTATTTGCGTTCTTAAGCAATACAATTGATTCCAATGAAGCTTGATAAGCAATCTTTCTATTCCGAGGTGTGTTAACCAACGCCGGATTTTCTTTCCATTCCGGCTGATCGAACAAACCAAGCTTAAATTCAACAGTTAATATTCTTTCCACTTTATCGTCAATCGTTTTGACATGAAGTCTTCCATCCTCGATTGACGGCGTTAGTGTTTTTTTATTTAGGAATGTTCCCTCCGGCATTTCTAAATCCATTCCACCTTTTGCTGTTGGAATTGAAGAATGAACTGCGCCCCAATCGCTCATCACCAATCCTTTGAAGCCCCATCCTTTTTTCAATATATCAACAAGCAGATAATCATTCTCTGCAGCGTAATGCATGTTAACTTTGTTGTATGAGTTCATCAAACAAAGAACATCTGCTTCTTGTACGCCGGCTTTGAATGCCGGAAAATATATTTCGTTTAGCGCACGTTCACTCACCAAAGCGTCAACATACATTCTTTCATGTTCGTGATTGTTGACAGCAAAATGTTTTATTGTTGCCGCAACGCCTTCTTTTTGCACGCCTTTAATGTATTCTACGGCAATTCGAGAGGTAAGAAAAGGGTCTTCGCCAAAACTTTCAAAGTTTCTTCCGCCCATCGGCATGCGCACAATATTTACGCAAGGACCAAGAATAACATGTCTTCCCTTGCCTTTAGTTTCTCTTCCTATTCCGCCGCCAACTTGATTAATCATTTCGGGATTCCATGTAGCCGCCATTGCAATAGAAACCGGAAATGCTGTTGATGGATTCCATCTAGCACCAACAGGTCCGTCGGTCATTCTTAATTCCGGAATTCCTAAACGCTCAATTTTCTTGGTCGCAAAACCGGTTCCACCAAGTAAATCAATTTTTTCATCAAGCGTTAATCTTGCCAATAAATCTTCTACTCTTTTTTCTACCGGAAAAGTTGAATCTTTATACGGCATTTTTTCTTGAGCCAGCATTACTGTTGCAAGCAGTAACATCATTAAAATATTTTTCATTTTTTCTCCGCGATGTTTTTGGTTTGTTTTCACTTGTAATAATTGTTGATTGTAATAATGTAAGCGCCGGCTCCGTAGCCAACCATTGGCACAGCGCCGCCGTAATATTCATCGTTATCGTTGTATAACTCTGCAATAAAGTTGTTGTTGAATTTGGAATAAGATGTTACCCAATCAATTAATTGCTTAGCCTCTTTTTTCATTCCGTAATTGTTGAGAGCTATTGCAAAACGCAAATCCAAAAAAGCCCATTCGCTGTTGGTGTACCAATCGGGATTATTTAATCTGGCAAAACCATGTTTCTTGTTACGGCGTAAAACCCTATCATATTCTTTGTAGTGATTTAAGAAAAGGTCCTTGTCGTTAATTATTTTTTGAGTAAAAGCTTCGATTGTTCCGCCATCGTAAAAATCCTTTGTTGCTTGGTTTTCTGCTTCGGCAAATCCCTTGATAAATCGTCCTTCATAGAACAGATTTTCTAATATTCCACCTTTGAGCCGTTCGGAAGCGCTCAGGTACTTTTGATATTTAGCTTTGCCAAATGATTTGAGCAGTTCCGCGTAATCTCTTAAGCCGCTTGAATTAACAATTGAAGTAAACGCTTGCATTCTTCCCGGCAGATGCTGTTCCCACGGACCGGATTCTTTTCTAATTAGAGTATTTTCTTCGATAAAAGAAATAATGGGTTTAGCAATTTTTCTTGTAACTAATTTCTCGTTTGAAAGGAAAAATTCTTTATCTCCGCTCTTGCTGATATAATCTGTAAACGCTGTTAGGAACAAGCCGAATCCATCAAGCTCAATGTTCGGACCGAATTCGTTGAAATCCGATTCCTCTTTTCCAATACCGAAGTAGCGGCAGACGGAAAGTTGATAATCAGATTTCACACCGTGGTCTGCGCCATCTTTCCAAACAAAGTTCTTATAGAATCCGGCATCAGCGTTCAGAAAAAAAGAAAGCGCGTTTTTTGCTTCGTCATATAAACCGACTTTTGTGAGAGCCATTACAGCATAACAAGCATCTCGCAGCCATCCAATATTCCAATTGCCCGGAGGAAGAGATGCTAAGATTTGTCCGCGTGATTTTGGAAATACTTCCTTCTGCGAAACTTGTCCCATCTTTAGAATTGTAATTGACTGCTCGTAAAGATTCTTCTCTTCCTTTGTTAAACCGCTTGGGAATTGTGCTTTATCAATTACTCCTCTCATCAATGTTACTTCTTGTATAACTAAGTCAGTGCCCGTCGCTAAAGAGCAATAATCGCTTACAGCTTTTGTGTTGTTGTGAAGCGAATCATTAAACGAGAAGAAGAAATACTTAATTGCTTTTTGTGATGGTTTTTCAACCAGGCGTGATTTGGTTATTACATCGGGATAAATTTTATCAAGCACGTAATCAATGTTTTCAATTTTCTCCTTGTCGCCTTCAACTGCCGCAACAAAAATCTTCTCATGGTTTGCAAACGGTGCAAAGTAAAATATGTTGTAGCCTTTGTACTCCACTTTAATTACGTGAGTATTCTGAACATAGGAAGTGTGAAGCGGTTTCATATTGTTGTTTGTTCTCAAACTCTTTACAAATGGACTAACCGGTTTAGCCAAATCATACATTTGAAATATGTGCGGCGTAACAGTTTCAATTACATTCAATTTCTCATTAAATACTGCGGCTATTAGTCCATTAGAAGTTGTAATCTGAAAGAAAGTTTTTGCAGGCGGTTTTATATTTGAATTTTTAACAAAGCTATTATCGTCATAAACTCCAACCAATCCGCTGTGAATTCCACCGCCGCCGCCGCCATCGTAAACGCGAATTGCCAGAACGTTTTCTTCTTTCAGCACACCAACCGGAATGGCGTAGCATCGCTGCGTGTTCCAAGCCGTTTCATTTTGCGGTGGAAATTTGCCCGACTTGCCAACTAGTTTTTCGTTTATATAAGTTTCATCGGCATCATCAATCTTACCAAGATAAACAAAGAGCTTAGTGTTGAGTTGATTTTTCGGCACTTTGAAATGCACGCGATACCAAGCGTAGCCGTCATATTCCGGGTAACCTTGGTTTTCCCAGTTGGTTGGAACAGTAAATAATTTCCAGTCGTTGTCGTTGTAATTCTCAGTTTTATAATTGGGATCGTCCCCCATTTTTAATTTCCACTTGGAAGGGAGCGAAATAAACTGCGCTTGCAGTGTAACTGTTAGCAGCAGAATTATAACACTGAGTTTTTTCATCTGACACCTTTGAATATTTGGGAACTGTTAAAGAAAGAAATGAAGTATTACTAAACAGCTTGCAAGCAAGTGCGGATAAATTCAAAATTATCCGCACTTGGTTTTCTCAATTACAATTATGGATTTGTTAATCCAAGTGCTTTCAAATAACCTAAGTTGATTGTGCAGTTTTTGAATTTACAATTCTCCAGCAAATCTGCTAAAGCTTTTTTAACAACTTCACGCGGAGGTTTCGCTTCTCGAACTTCTCCAAAATGCTTTTTAGGAGTCTCCGCATACTTAATAATTGCATCCCACTCTTTGGTTTTAACAAACTGAACCATGCCGCGCGGTGAATCCATTTTTTTGTAGGGCCAGAAACACCAGCCTAATTCATGTTTTTCAAGTAACACTTTAAAAGTATCAATCCAGGCGTCTTCGTTTTCGCCGCTTTCGCCTAGGTACATTGGAACATTGTGCTTATCCACAAAATCAATCACATCTTGAATTTCTTTTTGGTGCGGAGGCATCCAATATCTGTGAAAAGTATAAGCGGAGTTTTTATCGAACGGCTCACCGAACATTTTGAAGTTCATGTTCCACTGCGCACCGCCAAGTATTATTACATGGTTTGCATCAACTTCTCTTATTACTTTGGTGATCTTCTTGTAAAGCGGCTCAAGAAGTTTATTTAACTCTTCTTTGTTATTCATATAATGAGGAATCGGCTCGTTTAACAAATCGTAACCGATAACAATCTTTTCATCTTTGTAACGGTCGGCAAGTTTTTTCCATAACGCAAGAGTTGTTTGCTGGGCTTGTTCATCTTCAAATACATACGGATAACTCCAACTGTCATCAATGTTATCGCCGGTTTGTCCGCCGGGTGCAGCGTGCATATCAAGAATAACATAAAGATTTTCTTCGCGGCACCACTTTATTACGTCATCTAGTCGCTTGAAGCCTTCTTCCAGCCAGATTTCCGGATTATCTTCTACGAGAAAGAGTTTGAAATTGAACGGTACTCGAATATGATTAAGTCCCGAAGCTTTAATGAAATGAATATCTTCCTTCGTTATATAATTATCACGAAAGGTTTTCCAGAAATTTCTAGCTTCATCCGCGCCTATTAATTCTTTAATCATATTATCAATTAAACGGTAAGAACTAACATTTTGTAAATGAAACATGTAGCCTTCGGGATTGAGCCAGTTACCGAGATTAATTCCGCGAAGCAGAAATTTCTTTCCATCAGGTTGAACAAAATGCTTTCCTTCAACTCTTACAAATTCTTTTGTCTGCGCTTGTAGGGATAGAAATGAAACCAGCAATAGAAGTGCAGCAATTATTTTTTTCATTTCATTCTCCTAAAACCAATTTGATTTTAATTTCTTTCGCTGATCAAGTGATTGCTCGAGCAGCCATTTGTAAACTTCTGAGTTGTTGTAAGTCTCCGTCCATGAATCATGATTTGCTTCCGGATATAAAGTGAATTTAACATTTCCTTTGCAGCGTTTGAGTGCATCAACAAGCTCTTGAGATTTTTTTGGATCAACAACGTTGTCTTTTCCACCATGGAAAGCCCAGACAGGAAGATCGCCAATCTCGCAAATCGTCCAAGGATCGCCCCAGCCGCAGATTGGAACAACTGCAGCCAGTCTTTCCGGTATTTCATTTGTGAGTTTCCACGTTCCGTTGCCGCCCATGCTTAAGCCGGTAACATAAATTCTGTTTTCATCAACGTTGTAGTCTTTGATGATTTCATCAATCAACGCAACTAACGCATTGGTTTTCCAGCGGATTCCAGTTGGACATTGCGGCGATACAACTATAAATGGAAATTCTTTTCCTTCTTCAATTAATCTTGGCGGACCATGCTTCTTTAGCAATTCAAGATTATCTCCGCGTTCACCGGAACCATGAAGAAACATCAAGAGCGGCCATTTTTCTTTCTTATCATAATCATTAGGTAAAGCCAGCAGATAATTCAAGCTTACTTTTTCTTCGAAGTTAGTTGTCATCTTTTTTTCAATTTGCTTTTTCGTTCCATGCTCTTTAACAACCAACCCGGATGAACAGCCATACAGCAAACCAAATACTGTTAACAACAAATAGATCAGTTTAATTTTCATTTTATCTCCTATTCAACTACTGTGAATGAAGCTTCCTTAACATCAACCGAGTTTGTACCAACAAACACTTTGAAATCTCCCGGCTCAACAACATAGCTCTTGTTGATGTCGTAGAACTTTAACTTCTCCGGTGTGATCGTGAATGTAACCTTCTTTGTTTCGCCGGGCTTCAAAGAAATTTTTGTAAAGTCTTTTAATTCCTTAACCGGACGTGTAACGCTTCCCACTAAATCTCTAATGTATAACTGAACAATTTCTTTGCCTTCAACTTTTCCGGAGTTCTTTACATCAACAGTAACTGTCAGCGATTCATCTTTCTTCATTGATGTTTTGCTCAAGATTGGAGTTGAATATTCAAAAGTTGTGTAGCTCAATCCGTAACCGAATGGATAAAGAGGAGAGTTTTCCAAATCCATATAGTACGATGTGTAATGATTTGTCGGATCGTGCGGTCTTCCGGTGTTTTTGTGATTGTAGTAAATCGGAATCTGTCCTACATAACGAGGAAATGTTACCGTTAGTTTTCCATTTGGATTTAGGTCCCCGAATAATACATCAGCCGTAACAATACCGGTACTGATTCCAGGATACCATGTTTCAAGAATTGCGTCAACATTTTCTTGAAGCCACGGAATTGTAAGAGGTCTTCCGTTCATCAAAACAACAACTAGCGGCTTTCCGGTTTTCTTAAGTTCTTTAACTAAGTCTTCTTGCACGCCGGGCAAATCTAAAGTTGCGCGTGAGTTTGCTTCACCGCTCATTCCCTGATGTTCACCAACAAAAGCAATAATCACTTCCGATTCTTTTGCGGCTTTAACTGTTTCGTCAAATCCACTCTTATCATTGCCAAGTATTTTGCATCCTTCCGCGTAATTAATTTTTGCTTTACCCTCTAATTTCTTCTCTATTCCCTCATAAAAAGTTGTAACCATGTTGCTGTCGCCAAGAGCAGACCAGCCACCGAGTGGATTTGATTTTGATTTTGCAAGCGGTCCAATAAGTGCAATTGATTTTAGCGACTTACTTAACGGCAAAATATTTTTTTCGTTTTTCAAGAGAACCAAAGTTTCTTGTGCAACTTCTCTAGTTGCATCAACTATTTCTTTACTCTTTATTGTTTTCTTTTCTCTTGCTACATCACAGTATTTGTAAGGATTTTCGAACAAGCCGAGTTTGAATTTTGCAATCAGCACGCGGCGGACAGCATCATCAACCAACTTAATATCAACCTTACCTTCTTTTACCAAATCAGCAAGGTGATAAAAGTAAGCGCTTGTTTCCATGTCCATATCGACGGTTGCTTTAATACCAAGTTCCGCTGCTTGTTTTCTATCTTTTGCAACTCCGTGAGGAATTAATTCACCAATAGAATTCCAATCGCTAACAACAAAGGCATCGCTTTTCCATTCGCCGCGCAAAATGTCTGTCATCAAAAACTTACTTGCAGAAGATGGAACGCCGCCAATCTCATTAAAAGAAGCCATCAAAGAACCGGCGCCTGCTTCAACTGCCGCTTTGTAAGGAGGCAAATAAAACTCGCGTAAGTTTCTTTCCGATAAATCAACTGTATTGTAATCGCGTCCACCTTCAGCGCCGCCGTAAGCAGCGTAATGTTTTACGCAAGCTAGAATTGTATTGTTAGCAGATAAATCTTTTCCTTGATAACCGCGAACGCGAGCGGCAGCCATTAGTGAACCCAAATACGGATCTTCTCCGCTTCCTTCCATAACTCTTCCCCAGCGCGGATCGCGTGCAATATCAACCATCGGGTTGAATGTCCAATGAATACCGGCAGAAGAAGCTTCAATAGCTTGCATGCGTGCGGATTTTTCAATCAAAGATGGATTCCATGAACTTGCTTCTCCAATCGGAACCGGAAATGTTGAGAAGTATCCGTGAATTACATCCAAGCCAAATATGAGCGGGATTTTCAATCTCGATTGCTCAACGGCAATTTTTTGCAGCTTCATTGTCTTTTCTGAACTGACAACGTTTAAGAAAGAACCAATCTTTCCTTTCTTTAATAGTTCATCGCTCGTTTCCGATGGTCTTCCTTGAGCTGCGCCGGTTACCCAATCTCCGCTGTATTGAACAAGCTGACCAACTTTTTCTTCGAGAGTCATTAACGCTAATACAGAATCTGCACGTTGTGTGAATGTTTTTTTCTGAGCAAAAAGTGCTGAACAGAGTAAAACAAAGAAAAACAATTTTTTCATTTTAGAATTCTCCTTTAAAGAAAGAGGCTAGTTACAGCCTCTTATTTATAGATTAATATGTTAAGCCAAATCCAAACGGAAAGAGAGGATCGTAATTTGCATCGCCAACATTAATTGGAATTTGCTTCATGTTTCTGGGCCATGAATGAGGAAGTTTACCGGTTGGCTTGAAATCACCAAACAAAACATCAGCTACGCCCTGTCCTTCTGTTCCGGGAAGCCATGCGGCAACAAACGCATTTGCATTCTTTAATTCGTTTTCAATTATCATTGGTCTGCCGGAAAGTAAAATAACTACAACCGGAACACCGGAAGCCTTAGCTTTTTCAATCACAGCTACATCTTCTTTCGTCAAACTTAAGTCTTCACGGTCGCCAAACATTTCTGCGTACGGAGTTTCACCAACAACTACTACGCAAGCATCTGCGCCTTCTGCACCGGAACCGTCTGTAGATGTTGTTACAGTTGTTCCACTCGCAACAGTGTTTTTTATTGCTTGAAGAATTGTTGTTCCGCCTTTGATAACATTGCCGCTTTTGCTTTGCCAAATAATTGTCCAGCCGCCGCATTGATTGCCAATATCGTCCGCGCTTTTTCCGGTTACGTGAATTCTTTTCAATTCTTTGGAAAGCGGTAACAAGTTGTTATCATTCTTCAACAATACTAAAGATTGGCGTACAGCATCGCGTGCAACTGCTCTATGTTCCGGTGAGCCAACAGCTTCGGTTAATTTCTCATCTACTCCATAATTTTCGAAAAGATTCATTTCTAATTTCACTTTTAGAATTCTGCGGGCTGCGTCATCAATTCTACTCATTGGAACTTTGCCTTCGTTAACCAATTCTTTCAGTAAGGTAATGTACTGAACATAGTTGTTTGGTTTATCAACTCCGTATGGAATCATTGCCATGTCCATTCCGGCATTGATAGATATTCCAATTGCAGTTTTATAATCTTTATCTAATTGATCAATAGCAGCCCAATCTGAAACTACAAAACCTTCGAAGCCAAGTTCACCTTTAAGTAGGTCGGTCATCAAGTATTTGTGTCCGTGCATTTTTACGCCATTCCAGCTGTTGTAAGAAATCATAATATTTTTTGCACCGGCTTTAATTGCTTCAACATAACCGGGCATGTGAATTTTGCGTAGTGTGGCTTCATCAACTTCTGTGTTTCCTTGATCTTTTCCGTTTGTTGTTCCGCCATCACCCATAAAGTGTTTTACACTAGCAAGCACAGCCGTTTTGCCGGATAAATCTTTTGTCTGCATTCCGCGCACATAAGCGGCGCCAAGTTTTTTAACTAGCTCCGGATCTTCGCCATAGCTTTCATAAGTTCTTCCCCAGCGTTCGTTACGCGCAACAGCAACGCATGGCGCAAAATCCCATTGTATTCCGGTTCCTCTAATTTCTGCGGCAGTAACAGCTGCAACTTTTTCTACCAACACAGGATTGCGTGTAGCGCCCAAACCAACATTGTGCGGAAAGATTGTTGCACCATCAACATTGTTATGCCCGTGAACAGCATCAATTCCCCAAATAATTGGAATGCCTAAACGGGATTTCAAAGCTATGTTTTGATATTTCTCATACGTATCAGCCCATCCCTTTGCGGATATGTCCGGAGATTCTGTATCGCCGCCGCACAACAAAGAGCCGATAGCATATTTAGCTACATCTTTAGGTGTTTTTTTAATTGCATCAAGATCAACTTGAGTCATTTGACCAATTTTTTCTTCGAGAGTCATTTTGGAAAGGAGCTCATCAACTTTTTTGTTTAATACTTCTTCTTTCATCTTCTGCGAGTAAACAAATGATGATGCCACAACTATAGCAATCAATATCAATCTGAATTTCATTACTTCCTCTATGTTTGTTTTTTATTTGGCAGCGTTTTTGGTTTTTTCATTTTATGATTTCGACGGAGTTAAAAGCAGATAAAATGGGAAGGGCGAATACCCTTCCTTTTTTAGTTATATTTTTTTCAATTCATTCCATATCAATGCGCTCGAACCCAAAACTGCTGCGCTTGCACCCGGTAAAGCCGATGGAATTATTTTTACTTTATTCTGGAATATGTTGAGCATGTATTCTTCCATGTAACGCTTTGTAGGCGCAACAATTAAGTCTCCGGCTAAAGCTAATCCTCCAAACAGAATTATTGCCTCGGGACTTAAATACGCAACAGAGTCTGCCATCTTTAATCCGAGAACTTTTGCAGTGTAATCGAAAGCTGCAAGAGCAAGTTTATCTCCTTTCTTAGCAGCGTCTGCAATTTCTTTTGCAGTTAAAGTTGCAAAGTTTTTAGTGCGGAGTGAGCTGGGAGTGTTTGTAGTTCCTATCAATTCAAAAACTGTTCTGCGTATTCCGGTTGCAGATGCGTATGCTTCTAAGCATCCTTTTCTTCCGCAGCCGCATTCTCTTCCGTTTGGATCAAGAATTGTATGACCGATTTCTCCGGCAAAACCATCTGCACCGTAAACTAATTGTCCGTTAACAACAATGCCGCTTCCTAAACCGGTACCGAGTGTTATAACAATAAAATCTTTCATTCCTTTTGCAGCGCCGAAAATCATTTCTCCAATTGCGGCAGCGTTTGCATCGTTGGTAATAGCTGCCGGGAGTGGTGAGTACTTCTTAATAATTTTCAGAACATTAACACTTCCCCAATTTAAGTTTGGCGGTGAATCAACTGTTCCTTTGTAATAGTTAGCATTTGGCGCGCCTATTCCTATTCCTACCAGTTCATATTTTTTTTCCAACTTCTTAAACGAGGAATTAATCTCCTTAAACAATCTTTCGAACAGTTGATCTGCTTTTTGCTCTGCACGAGTATGTATAGATGATTCAAATATTATTTTCCCAGCTTCACTTACAAGTCCGAAAACAGTGTTCGTCCCGCCAACATCAATTCCAACAGTAACTTTAGTTCTTTCCATAAAGGTTTCCTTTTACAAATCCGCCGGTAAAAAGACGGAATTTTTCTATTCATTAGTAGATTTATCTTAAAACCGGTTTGTATCCCTTTAAGCCATAATATGCAATGTAGACGTAGCATAAAACCGGAATAAAGAATGCATGTTGAATTCCAATTGTATCTGCAAAGTATCCTTGAAGAACCGGAAGTAATGCACCACCAACAATTGCCGTACATAAAATTCCGGATGCTTGTCCGGTATGTTTTCCTAAACCATCAATTGCCAAAGTAAATATTGTTGGGAACATAATTGAGTTGAACAAGCCTACTGCTAGAATTGACCACATTGCAACTTGTCCGAATGTAAGCATCGAGATTATAACCAGCGCAGCAGCAATCACTGCGTTAGTCATCAAATATAGATTTGGTTTTATTTTAGTAGTGAGATAAGCACCAACAAATCTTCCTATCATCGCACCGCCCCAATAGAAAGAAACAAACTTTCCAGCATCTGCTTCTTTTAAGCCGGCGATTTCCGGTTGACCAAAATAATTAACAAGAAATGAACCGATAGAAACTTCTCCGCCTACGTAAACAAAAATACCAATTGCACCAAGAACCAAATGTTTGTAACCCCAAGCACTATTATGATGATGATCCAAACTTCCACCATCGCCGCCGCTAGAGCCAACTTCGGAAGCTTCTATTTTGGGGAGTTTTATTATTGCAAACATTGCCGCAATAACAAAGAGAACTGCTGCTAATCCTAAATAAGGAGCTTGTACTGCACTTGCTTCGGCAAGTTTGTATGCTGTAACATCAGCAGGCAACATTGTTTTCATTTCTTCTGCTGTTTTAACGGCGAGAGATAAAATCAATATAGATCCAAACAATGGAGCTATTGTTGTTCCTAAAGAATTGAAGGCTTGAGTTAAATTTAGTCTGCTTGAAGCTGTTTCCGGTTTGCCTAGAATTGCAACATATGGATTAGCAGCTACTTGAAGCAGAGTAATTCCGCTTGCTAAGATGAACAACGCAACTAAGAACATAATAAACGATTGATAGCCCGCAGCCGGATAGAACATAAGACATCCAATTCCCGCAGTTATTAATCCAATAACAATTCCATTCTTATATCCAAGCTTTTCAACTAACATTCCGGATGGGAGCGATACAACAGCATAAGCAGTAAAAAAGCTAAATTGGATTAGCATAACCTGTGTATAATTAAGTGTGAATACCGTTTTTAGATGAGGAATAAGAATATCATTTAAGCATGTTATAAATCCCCACATAAAAAAGAGCGTGGTAAGCACAGTTAGTGCGAAAGAATAACTCTGTCCATTGCCGTTAGCTTTGGCAGAAATAGTAGATGGTGCAGTCGAAGCCATTAATCACTCCATTATTAGTTAAATGTTGCTATGGGTTTATGAGTATCATAAAGTAAGTGAAAGTTGGCGCAAAAATTATGCCTCGTAATTAATAAACTCTCTTTTGGAAAGCAATAATTTGGCTCTAATTCACATGGGCAAAACTGAAATTATGGAGTTGCGAGATAGAGACTTATTAATATGATAAGCTTACTTATTAAATTAATAAGTAGAAAAAGAGGCCGAATCTTTTCATCACTCGACCTCTTAAAAACTATTTTTGAGCAGCTAATTTTACATTTACAGAAAAGTTAAGGGGTTCGGACATTTGGAATCGCTGCATATTACCGCCACCACCTTGTCTCATTCCTCCCATACCACCACCTCTTTGACCACTGCCACCACCTTCGCCGCCGCCCGGCATCATTCCTCCGCCGCCTCTTCCGGTTGCCGCAGCTTCAGCTTGCTCTGTTTCAAATTTCACTTGGAAATCGTCTCCCGGCATTGCCGCTATTTGAAACGCAAAATCCTCATGTACGGCTAACGGGACTTGAAGTTCATAAACAAACTTACCTTCGCTGTAGCCAAGCTTTGCTTTAATTCCATCTTTGTTTTCTACTGGTAATAACGAAAGAGAATACTTATCAGAATTTAATATTTGTATTTCGTTTTGTTTTTCGATCATCAGTTCGGCAATTTTATCCAGTCCGCCCTGCTGCATCATTTCCTTAGCCATATTTTGCATTTGCTCTCGCGGAACATTTTTGTTTGGCAACGGATATTTTATTCCAAAAGTGTTATCGCTTCCGCTTGCCGGTATAAACCAAGTAATAAATCCGTTTCTAAGCATCTGCATCGCTTTCATTCTATCTTCCGTAGCTAAGCACAAATAGAAGTATTTATCATCGTTGCTAAAACCAATCCAAATCTTTTGATCTGGAAAGTGCTTTAGATGGTTTTGCCAATCGGCAACATTAGCATCAATTTTAATTTCACTTGTTTTGAATGAGCTTTGAATTAGCGCGGAAGAGCTGCATGAAGAAACGATTAGCGAAGTAATTACAATGGTTATGAATGTAAAGATTTTCTTGTTTCTCATCTTAACCTCAGTTGGAAGTTTATTTGTAGTGAAATTAAGAATAATGAAGGAAAGAATTCATAGATAAATGCAGTTCCAATTTTCAGCTTTTACCACTACGGCATTCTTAATCATAATCTTGATCTTAATCTTGATCGTTTTTACAAGTCGATCAAGATCATAGATTGACATAAATAAACGGATAGAGACCTTTGAATAATTAATTCTGTCTCCCACTGAGCTTGTCGAAGTGTGATAATTTAGTTTGTAGCGTCATGGTTCGACAAACTCTGGCGTGAGCGAAGCCGAACGCTCACCATGACTTAGTCTTAATATTTCGGAGAACATTGATGATTATTTTAATTCAAACTCGGCTTTGAGGTTTTCTATGCTTACGATAAACACTCCCTTCTCAACAACCGATTTCAAATTCAAGTCGATGAAAGCCATGTGTTCCGTCTTAATTACAAACTGTACTGTTTTTGTTTCTCCCGGTTCAAGCGAAATTTTCTTAAATCCTTTCAATCTTTTGTTACAAGGGGAAACGCTAGCGTATTTATCCGACAAATACATTAGCACTGCTTGTTTTCCAGCGCGGTCTCCGGTGTTGGTAACATTAATTTTCACTGAAAGACTTTCCCCTTTTTTAATGTTCTTCCTAGACAATTTTAAATTGCTATATCCAAAAGTAGTGTAACTTAAGCCATGACCGAACTTAAATTGCGGATTGTAAACATTGCCGTCGCGCGCCTCAAGATGTTTGTGATCGTACAAGACAAAATCATTTACATACCTTGGATAACTAACCGGCATTTTAGCACTCGGATTTACATCGCCGAATAATATATCTGCAACTGCACTTCCGCCTTCCATTCCAGGCAGAAATGAAATTACTACGGAATTTGCCAGAGGCTCAATTTTGTTGATAATGCGTGGTCTCCCTTCCAGCAGTAGAATAATTATCGGCTTGCCCGATTTAGAAACTTCCAGAGCTAATTTTATTTGCGCTTCATCTAAAGTCAGGTCAGTGATATTTCCCGGCGTTTCACAATATGTTGATTCACCGAGACAAAGAATAACTGCGTCAACATTTTTTGCTGCTTCAATTGCCGCTGCGATATTAATTTCTTTATCGAATTCGGTTCCCGGAATAAATACAATATTTTCTTCTCCAACTTTTTCTTTTAAGGCTGTCAGTACAGTTTTCTTTTCTTTTGGATAAAGCTCTTCAATATTTCCTTGCCACGTAATTGTCCAGCCGCCATTCAACACACTAAGCTTGTTTGCAGTTGGTCCGGTTACAAGCAATTTAGTTTTTTTAGATAAAGGAAGTAGGTCGTTTTCATTCTTAGCGAGGATTATAGTTTCTTTTGCGGCTTCATAGTTGGCCCTCGTATGGTCAGCACAAGCAAAACTATTTTCAACCGATGTTTTTGAATATGGATTTTCAAACAAGCCAACCATAAACTTTACACGTAGAATTCTGCTAACAGCTTCATTAATTCTTTTGATAGGCACTTTGCCTTGCTTAACAAGCTTAACAAGAATTTCGTAAAACGAGAAATCAAACGGAACCATGCTCATATCAACGCCAGCCATTACAGCCATGCGCACTGCTTCTTCCGGCGAGTCAGCAACATTATCTCTTGTATGCAAACGTTGAATATCCTGCCAATCCGAAACAGTAAAACCCTTGAACTTCCATTCGTTACGAAGGACTTCCGTTAACAAGTGATAATTAGCGTGTCCCGGTATTCCGTCAATTTCAGCGGAGTTTATCATTATGGTTTCTGCACCAGCATCAACACCGGCTTTAAATGGAGGAAGAAAATATTCCCGCAAACTTCTTTCGCCAATCCATGCCGGAGTTCTATCTTTTCCATTTAGCGGCATACTATAACCAACATAATGTTTCAAACAGATAGCAACTTTATCATCGCGACTCATATCTTCGGCTTGTGCACCTTCAATGTACGCTTTTCCCATTTCGCCAACGAGAAAAGTATCTTCACCAAATGTTTCCCAATATCTTGGCCAAATTGGATTTCTTCCAACATCTAAAACCGGATAAAAATTCCAAGGGATGCCGGAAGCGCGTATTTCTTTAGAACAAATTTCTCCGGCATTCTTTTCTAACTCACAGTTGAATGATGAAGCCATTGCAAGCGCTTGCGGAAACAATGTTGAACCAAGCGTGTATGTTACACCATGAATTGCATCAACTCCGTAGATTACTGGTATTTTTAACCGTGTTTTGTTTAGAGCAACATCTTGAACATTTTTAATAATGTATCGCCAGTATTCAAGGGGGAAAGCAGCATCCCATGCATTTAGTATAGATCCGATTTTATATTTGACTATCGCTTTCTCAAGTTTTTTTACGTCGAGAATATGATCTTGGTCCTTGGTTTGTGCTTGAGTCGAAACGGTTTGAAGAGTTACCTGAGTCATCTGCCCGACTTTTTCTTCTAAAGTCATTTTCTTAAGTAAAGAATTTACTTTTTTATCAATTTCGGATTTTTTGCCGGAAGTTTTTTTCGAATTGGTCATACTTGTTCCACTGAGTCAGTTAATATTTTAATCACAATAATAATAAAGGAAATATTATTTGATAAGCATCATCTTTTTTGTTTGAACGAAATCCCCCGCACGCAATGTATAGAAATAGACTCCAGAAGATAATTGAGAATTGGGAGTTGAGAATTGAGAATTATAAACTCCCGGTTGCTTTAATTCATTAACGAGCGTCGAGACTTCTCGTCCCAACGCATCGTAAATTTTTAGACTTACATTGCTAGCTTCTTGTAACTTGTAACTAATTGTCGTTTCCGGATTAAAAGGATTTGGATAATTCTGCTCAAGCTGGAACTCTGTTGGAATACTTGAATGTTCTTCTACACCTGTTCCAATTTGTTCGATGATTATTCCATTTATAATAGCCGTGTTTAACAAAGCGGCAAAGTGAATATCAATCAGGTAATCTGTTACAACGACATCATCAACAACTTTTTCGAGCGCAGTTTTCGGTCCAACTTCCTTAACAATATCAATCGCATTAATTACTTTTTTCCCTTGAACATAAACATCGAAAATTCTTAAACCGCTGTTTGTTATGGTGTTTTCCGAGAACAGCAGTCTCACTTTATAATTTCCGTTTGGAACACGCACAGTATACTTTGCCAACCCGTTAATTCCGTTTCTATAAATTGCGTCATCTTCCGTATTAGCTATTTCGGCAGTGGAAGTAATTTTCGAACCTTCCATATAACCATAGCTCACCGTATCGGTTGTAAACTCTCTATCAGCAATAAAACCGTTAGTTTCGGTGCTGCTTCCCACATCAATTTTTAGCGGAAATTTAAACGCAGGCACCTTAATAATAGTCTTCGCTATTGTACTGCTCGCATTTCCAAAGTTATCTTTTACACCCGCAAGAGTGATCATCACAGGCAAAGAATTTAAATCCAGCTTTTCAACATCAAGCAAAACTGTTCTATTATCGTTAAGCAAAGTAGCTTTTTTTACTGCGGGTAAATTAGCCATTACATAACGGCTGGCATCTTCTGCTGTGGTTTTGGTTATTTCTTCAGAATAGAATACTTGAATTTTATATTCATCTAAGGCTCTACTGCTAACAATTGCCGGTGCTTTTTTATCAGTATATCCAAGATCAGTAGCATTAGTTAGGCATAGAATCATTTTGCCATCTTTAAAAACAATATTCTCAGCAATAAAATCGCAATTATTACCGCCAAATGTATGGGTTGCTTTATCCCATCTTGCGGTATCAAATTCTGAAAATTCATCTTTCCAATTCAAAGTAAAATTATTACCGGATCCATAGTTTCCGGCTCCAGGTGTGTACTTATAATACGAAGCCCAATCATAATAGGTAAATGCCGGAAGAATTTGGTCGTTCCATTGCCCCATCCAATTTGAATAAGTAGGAACCCAAACATTGAACATAAGCTTTTGAGCATGCTTTACGCCTTTAACAAAAGCATCCGTTTGACGATAAACTTCTACGCCATCAATAAACCATGCAACATAATCCGGAGTCCATTCAATTGCATATGTGTGATAGTCCAGCGCCGGATCAAAATCAACCAGATTATGACGTACGTGGTTGGCTTGGTATGCTGTAATTGTATTGAACTGAACATCATTTTTGTAACGACCAAGGATTTCAATGTCAATCTCGCTCCATTTCCCCATATCCCAAGTATCTGTAGGCGTACCGTCAAAGTAAGTAAACATTGTGCTAAGCGTTCCTTCTTTACCGGCGGCCTTAAAACTCGCTTCAAACCTTCCGTAAAGAAAAGATTCCTTCGTTCTATACTCAGCACCCTTATAAAGCTTTGCAAATAAATTTGAACCAGTAATAGTTAATAAGATGAGTAAAAAAAATAGACTAAGTTTTTTCATTTCGATCCTCAATTTGTTTACTTAAACAACAAGGGGTGAGCCATTAGGCTCACCCCGTTGCATTCCACAATGGATCTAGGAGGCACCATGAATCACGGGAATATTAAAATCCTACACTCACAGAAAGTTTTTGAACATCTTTAAGTCTGCCGAAATCTCCGTAAGAGTAATCTACTTTTATTGAAACGTTGCCAAAGAATGTTTGCTTAATGCCCGCGCCAACCGTAAAAGATTCTTCGGAATCTTTTAAGAAAAGAGATTTATAACCGCCGCGCAAAAAGAACATATCGCTAAAACCATATTCTGCGCCAACGTTAATGCTCTCATAATCATCGGAAGGATGCATTGCATCAAGAGCAACAACCATACTGTGTAATTCTGTTCTAAATGGTTCGTAAGACAAACCAACTCTAAACGTTAATGGCAATTCCCATTCATCAGTCTGTAAATAAGCTGGAATTTTTCCATTGTTTCCGGTTGTACCTAAATCCGGATCGTAAAGCACTAGAGCAGAAGTACCATTCAATTTCATTTTAGTACCAAAGTTCTGAATTGACATTGCAAGCATAATTCCATCGAATGGTGTTTTGTAGATAACGCCCATATCAAGAGCAAATGCGCTGGCAGATGTTCTCCAAATACTTTGCATAATATATTTTGGATTAAACCCAATCGAGAAATTATCTGTAAGACTAATAGCATACCCAACAGAAAAAACAATATCCTGTGCATCGAACATTTCTCCGGTACCTTCCGGTTTATCAACTGTTCTCACAGACATTTCTTCCATAGAAGAAGAAAGGAAGCTGATACCAATCGATCCGTAGTTACCAAGGTTATAAGTAGCAGCCATAAAATTATAATTTATGTCTGCAATCCAATTTGTATGATCGAACACAACAGAACCACCGGGAATCTTAGCGATACCGGCAGGGTTCCAAAACAAAGTGCTTGGATCATCTGCAACCGCAACGAATGCACTTCCCATTGCAGTTGCGCGCGCACCTTGGCTAATTGTTAAGAATGGAGCCGCAGTAGTTCCGCGTTTAGAGACATTTTTAGAAACGTCTTGAGCGGTGATAGCCGTTGCGGCAAGTAAAACAAGCATAATTATATTTATTCTTTTCATATTCACTCCACCGCTATTTGATTATCGCGAATTTGCCGATGTACTCTCCAACACCCGGTGCATCAACATGGTAAATGTATAATCCGTATGCAACGTCCGTTCCATCTTCAGTAATTAAATTCCATGATAGTGTTCCGTCTGTAGCACCTGTTGTTTTTTCAAGAGTTTTAATTAAAGCACCAGCTACTGTATAAATTCTAATTGTACAAGAAGAAGGAAGATGAATAAAATCTAATCTTCTAGTTCCTCTACCGTTAGCTACGTTATTTCTAACTTCCCAGGAGGCTGCACTTATATATGGATTAGGAACAACTGCAACTTTACTTAGATCGTTTTTAGCCAGTTCATTATCAATAGAAGCTCCTTTTGTTGAAAACTCAAAATAGTCGCCCGTTTGATATGGTTTTGATGTAGTGAATCTAAATACGTCGCCAGGTCTTGGCGAAGCAAAAACCGGAGCTGCCGGAGCTCTCATCTGCATTCTCCAAGTAAGTTTAAACTGGTTGGCAACAAATTCGATAATAACAGCATCATCACCAAGATTAAATAGACCGTTTTTATCGATATCAAATATTTCCAGAGCTGCATCAGCGCCGGTTGTTATGTTCTTAACCTTTACCGGGGAATTGAATTTTGTAAATGGTGTTGTATAAAATGTTCCTTCCGGCAACCATTCAAATTCATAATCTGCCGGCCAAGGAATATTACGTGTTGGAGAAGATCTATCCGGAATGACTAACATATCAATAGTACTAAATCCCTTTACCCAGCCTTTCGAGCGAATAGCACCCATTGTATCTGGAACAGTTGAGAATATAACGCCATCAAATGGAGCGCTAAACTGACCTTTAGCAAATTGAGAAGTATCTACACTTGCTACAATTGTTTCTTCTGCACCATTTATAGTTCTGGTAACCGAATAAGCTGTTGTCTTAAATATTGGAAATGTTCCGTCAGAATTAAATTTCACTTTATAAACAGCACCTTCTTTTACACTTGACGGATTAAGAACAAGTACGTTCATTTTACCCGTACCAACACCGCTTTTAACTTTGCTAACATCGCCAAGTATTTGTGCCGAAGTATAGCCGGCAGATGGGGCGTTAGGAACTACTACGGCACAGTTAATATCAACAAATGTTATTTGGCCCGAGTAGTTTTGGCTAATTACTTTTGATGTTTCCGTTGGCATCAATCCTTGTGTTCCATAATTTGGATCACCTTGATCGTAAGCTACCAAAGCATAGTAATAGGTCTTCCCATTAACTACAGTAGTATCTATGTAGGAATGTTGTAGACCATTATCATATCCTCTCCAGAAAGAAGCGCCTTCAAGCATTTTTACACCAATAGGATCGGAACCTTTAATTCCATCCTTCACATCAAACTGTGCGATTGGTTTCCAGAATTTTGCTTCGCCTTTTGAGTTAGTGATAGTTTTGATATCGTTGAATTCGGGTTCTTCACTTCTGTATAACAAGTAACCTTCAAAATCATATTTTCTTAAGAAGTTATCGTATGATTTTTCAGAAATGTCATTCCAGTATAAGAATACTCTCTTGTTTCCCGGAACAGCAGTTAATGTTGGCTTTAATGGTGGTTTAAAGAAATTGTAATTACCGTTATAAATATTTTGTACGGTTTCTTTGTTGAACACCATATCTGCATAGTCCGAGCCCATTACAAGAGCCATAGAGAATCTTTCTCTCTTATCAACTTTAAGCGGGAATGGACCTGAGCTAAATAAAATTTGAATGTTCGATTTTGTTAAAGAAGTATCAAACGTTAAGTAGTTCATTCTGCGCCACAGGGCTTCATCGTTCTTTGGCCAGATTGCATTTGACCCTTTGTTGGATAGTCTTTCAATAACCAAGCATGTTAAACCTATTTGATCCGACTCATCTTTATCTGTTCTATCAAAATTCGGTTCACCGTCAGTAGGAACTCCATCGCCTTCACCTTTATCCGGGGCTACATAATTTACGTCAAAAGGACCAACACCATCTTCACCAACGTCGTTATTTAATGGTTCGCCTTTATCCCAGACACCATTGCTATTAACATCTGTATATTTTTCCCAATCGCCATCATTATCAATTTTATCGTCACGTTTTTCATCAAGCATTCCATCTTCATCATCATCGCGACCGTTAAAACTGTTACCCGGGCTTTCCAAATAAGCGTAGCCCATATAACCGGTAGTCCACTTATCTGATGACGATTCAGTAGCCGTTCCATCGCTATCAAATGCGTAAGCAATATCAAGTTTGGTATCGTAAGAAGCATTATCATCGCCGTTATCGCTTAAACCACCAACTCCGGTATCTGCATAAAAACCGAAATAAGTTGTATCGTAACCAGCATCTGCAAGATTAACAATATCATAGTGAGCAAAAATAATATCTTCGGCAAGTACATTAACCCATTGAAATGTTCTAACTTCCATTCTTAAGCCAAGACCATTTCTGTTTTCATTTGAAGCAACTGGATGAAAAGAATAAGGTGGTCTAGAAAACTCACGGTCTTGTGAATCATCCAAAACAAAGAACGCTTCTTGCTCGGCATTCATTACACCTTTTCCAAAATAACCAAACCACTGACCGTTCCATGAATCGTCAACATTCGGCAGTGAAGTAGGCCATGTTTCCGGCCAAGATTTTGGTTTATCACTAATGGCCGGAAGTTCCGATGCTGCACCGGCATAACCTGGCACGGGCTCGTTAACCCAAAGTGTACCGCTTACCGGATCGACATCTACTTCTTCGCGGTAAGAAGTTTGTGCCGGGTGAATTACCTGACCATTACCCGGAGACAAAACAGATGCGGAAACAAGCGGAGTACAACCATCCGAATACATATGGTTTGTACCTTTTGGCCAGTTCATTGAAGGACGGTCTTCCCAATAACCAATTTGTCCATCATTAAAGAAAAGAGTCCGGACTAAGTTTCCATCCAGAATTCCTCTTTTTCTATACGTTTTATTTCCTAATGGCTCGGCCAGATATTTCTGAATTTGTTCTCTGGTTTGTGCCAAAGACAAATCACCTACTGCCAGAAGGATTAAAAAAACAATTAATAAATTTTTCTTCATTCTAAACTCCATTTTCCAGATTTATTCTAGACGTTCGATTAAAAATTCACATAAAAACCAACGCTGATTCTTCTTGGCGACGAATACATTTGCGGGTTATTCACATATTCTTGAATGGTGTTAGTTCCAATAACCGGAGTAGCAAATTGTGTTTCTAAGTCAACATTTGCTCTTCCGGAAGAACCGTAAACACCATATTCGTTTTTAATATCAAATAAATTATAAACCAACAAGAATGTATTAACATCTAAGCCAAATACTTTGAACATTTTGTTTGCTTTCAAATCCACATTCAGCGTACTTGGTTTTCTTCCATTGTTTTCAAAACGCAATCCTTGAGAATAACGAGTTGCAACAGTATATGGCGCTCCGGAGCCGTAGCTCAAAATAAATCCGGTAGTCCAATCTGATGGATCACCAAAAGTTAAAGACATATTAACTGTGTGGGTTTGATCCCAATTCAAAGGAACAACTTTTTTATTCCCTTCAACCGGCGGATCGGATTGATTGTTATAATAATTCTGTAACGGATCGGAAGCATTACCCGAAGCGGTTTGATATGTATAATCTATCTTTGCAGCAAAGAAATCAGCATAGCGTTTATCGAGCGTTATAATAAGACCTTTAACGTTTCCATAGTCTTGGTTGATATATCGGCCGAAGTTGAAGCCTTCATAAGTTTTAAGAATTTCTGTTCCTAAAAGATTTCTAATATCGCTGTAGTAAACAGAAAGATCTACGGAAACATTCGGGAATACAACTTGCTGTAAACCAAGTTCATACTTAACTGTTTTCTGTGCTTTTAGTTCCGGATTACCAACCATGGAAGAAAGTGAACTTGTTTGATCAATTAAGTAATTATGATTTGTGTAGAGATTTTCGAACGAAGGAATTTGGAAAAAGTGTCCGTACGAAAAGTGAATTGCACCTTTATCTGAAATTGGAAATGAAACACCAAGACGCGGACTTATTTGATATTCAGCTTCTGCGTCGCGGTATACATTTGCGCCCGCGAACAAAGGATTGTTTAACGGGTTTCTAATATCCGACGGCATTGTGGTGTTGGAACTAAAATAGTCAAAGCGAACACCCGCGTTGATAATCATAATATCATATTCCATTTTGTCCTGTATGAAAGCAGAAAATTCAAACGGCTCTCTTGTGTATGCGATATTGTATTTTGTTCCTACATCTGTATAACCTACTGTATAAATTGAATTACCTAGGGAATCGATCTGTCCTTCGGTTTGATCTTTAATATTCTTCCAGCTGTTGAATAATTTATGTTGTCTGTATTCGGCACCAATCTTAACCTTATGTTGTTTTGTTATCTGAGATTCCAATGCAAACTGAGCAATATTTGTAACGGTATATCTTCTATATCTATCAGTCTCGTTACCACCTTGAGTAAATGTATAACCTGAAGAAGGCGAGCCTAAATTTGGATCAACGTAACGAGGATCATATTCGTCGGCATATAAATGTCCCCAATATTTATGAACATTTGAGGAGTATTTAAGAGTAATAAATGTGTTTTGTGTGGGTAAATAAGAAATTTGAACATTATTTATAACATTAGTTCTGTAGTTATCTTTTATAGCATCGGGAGTCCATTTGTAACCATGACTGTAACCTTTCGACCAGTTATCATCAATGAAAATGCTGTAACTAAATTTCCAATTTGAAAAGCCATAAGAGAGTTTTCCATTGAAAGATTTTTTTTCAGATGGATTCATAGGAACCCATGCGCTGTCGCCTGTAGGATTATCAATTAGTGCAGTACCTACAAGAAAAGCTTTCTGATCGGAATTATTATAAATTCTTTTACCATATAAATAGCCATCATCTTTTGTATAGCGGCCTGTAACAAAGAAATTTAGATTATCTAATAATTGTGTTGGTCCGCTTAAAGTAAGCTGTATATCTTTTGGACCATTGAGATTTACTTTGTTGATATTTTGAAAAATATCCGAATGATTAGAAAGATAGCTTCCTAAATAACCGGTAACCGATCCTTCATATTGAGAACCACCATCTTTTGTAACAATATTAACGATACCGGACATTGCTTGTCCGTATTCTGCGTTAAAAGTACCGCTGATAATTTCCATTTGTCTAATAGAACTATTTTCAACTTCTACAGACATACCGCCGCTGAAAACGTCGGTAACCGTAACACCATCAACTAAATAAGCAACTTCGCCGGAACGACCACCACGAAAGTGACCATTAACGACACCGGCTTGCAGATTGATAACCTGATGTAAGTTTTCAACCGGCATTAACTTAATTTCTTCCGAAGAAACAATCGCAGAAGAAGCAGTTAAATCTTTTGTAATTAGCGGCTGCTTAGCTTGAATAACAACTTCGCCAACACTTACTGCTGTTGAAGTTAATTCAGCATCTGCTCTTGTTGTAAGGTCAATACGAACATTCACGTTTTCGATTGTAACCTTATTGTAGCCAACCGAGCTAATAATAAGCGTATATCTTCCGGGAGGAAGATTATTAATATTAAAGTCACCATCAATATCAGTAGCCGAACCCATGTTCGTTCCCTTGATTACAACACTTGCACCAATAACACCTTCCTTCGTTTCTGCGTCTCTAATTCTACCGGCAATTTTACCGGTTGTACCGGCAAACAATAAAGAATTAGCTACTAAAACAAAGAACAAAGTAAGATATACACCAAGGGAAACTATTTTTTTCTCCTTTGTGATTGTTCTCCACATAATCAGTTCCTTGAATATTATTTTGAATGATAATCAATGGAGCGCTTCATGTTCTGAAGCGCTCCTTATAAAAGAATACTACTTAACCAACATCATTTTTTTAACGCTTGTGAAAGAACCGCTTTCTATTCTATAGAAATAGATTCCTGATGATAATGAAGAAGCGTTGAAGTTAACTGTATAGTGACCGGCATCTTGATTCTGATTTACTAAGTCTGCTACTTCGCGGCCTAATACATCAAATACCTTCAAACTAACATTTCCGGCTTTAAGAATAGAATACTTAATCTGTGTTGTTGGGTTGAATGGGTTAGGATAGTTTTGATCCAACGAATATGTAACAGGCATTTCTTCTTTTTCAACGCCGGTCGCAATAACATCAGTATCGCCTAACCAGGTATATGTCCAAAGTGTAGGATTGTAATACCCGTCGTTATTATCCGCAAAAGAATAACTCATTTGTCCTTCGCGATTGGCATCAAGGGCTGTATTTGTGCCACCATCATTATCCATTATGACAAAATTAATAGGTATTTTGTATCCTTCTTTAACGTAGATAACATCTTTCTGTCCCTTAAATGACGCTAATTCAGTCAATTTAATTTTTGCTTCTACAACATAACCTGACGGGAATTTTTCTTGCCAATAGTAATTGTCACCCGGCAACAATAAGGAGTCTTTTCCAGCCGAATCATTTCTTGCTCTAAGTTTGTTAAAGCGAAGGTGATAATCCGGTTCAGCTCCCGTTTTGTAAGAAGCGTGAGACGATTTTTGGTTATAAAACCCAATTTCCAAATCTACAGCATCTAGCGCCCAATTATATCCGGTTGTATAGTAATTAGCTACATCGGCTACAATAATATCATCATTGACATTATATGCCAGATATAAGTAATCTTTATCAATTGCAATGTAACAGTCTGCCGAATTATCAGCATCGTTATCTACTTTCCAACTGTTCATTATGTGACCACCTTTAGATGGATAAATTTCAAATGGGGTAACACCTGCCCACTCACCTAAATCACCATCAGCCTTAAAGTTGATAGTCTTTAATGCAATTGTTGGAACACCTTTAGCTTTATTTGTAATAGGTCCGGTAGTTGCAATATCGCCTTCGTTCTTATTTTTATCTATTGCTTGAATTGCATAATACCATGCTACATCTTTGTCAATTTTGGGAGCTTTTAAAGTATGTTCAAATACTTGGACTCCTCTTGCAATACCAACTGCAATTTTTTCAACGCCTGTAGCTGTTAAGCTAGTAATAGCTGTTTTGCTTGCATATACATCATATTTCTCGGTTCCTTCATTATCAACATCGCCCCAAGATACTAAGTTAGAATAACTGCCTTTGATGGCAGAAAAATTCTTTGGTGCGCTTGGTTTGGTAATATCATAAACCTGAAATCCGGAACCCTGGCAAATATCAAACAAAAGTGTACCGGTAAGTTTTTCACCTTTTGTACCAGCTAATGGACCAGCGCCGGCAGCCAAAATTTCAAGTCTTACTTTTACAATCTTGTCATGATTAAATGTCTTGTCGCCATTATTGCTCTTTGGTGCAAAACCGTCTGTTGGAGGATCTTGATCGCCATTCGGTAATGTTTTTGTTTTTAATGGAAGAACATAACGTGTCCAATCGCTAACCTTGCTCAGGTCGATTGGAACTTTTATTATCCACTCTTCCGTATCTGTGCCGTTACTTTTTTCCATAATAAAGAAGCGCAACATTGCTCTTTCCGGTTTTGTACTTACAATTGCTTTTGTGTTTTTTAACCAAAGAACAAGAGCGGTTCTTTCAACAAATTTATCGGGAGGTGTTACATTCATATCGAAAGCAACAAAGCCGCCCCAATCTTGGGAAGCATTGCATGTATAATCAAATTTAAGAGAACCAGCGCCTTCAACTTTATCAGTAGCTTCATCAGTTAAAGTTACAGATCCCTTTCCATCAGCACCGGCCCAATCCATAGGATCTTGGCCCCACTTAGAAGCAGAGTTATCAAAGTTTAAAAGTGGTGGTGCGTATTTATCGCCTTCAATTGCAAAACCATCTAACAAAACAGTGCCTTTAGCGCTTGGAGTATTTGTTCCGCCTCCACCACCAGGTGGGGCATAAAATACTGTAAGTTCCATGCCATTTACTTTATCCCACTGCATATCGCGTCCATCAACTGGACCAGCTTGGTATTTCCATGCAACGTTTTGATCTTCTCCCATTGTAAAGTCAACAGTCATTTGTTTCCACTGTCCGGAAGCATCGGCTAAATCTACAGCAACAGAACGAAATACGCGATTTTCTTGACCGTCTTGAGTATCGCATAATTTAACTTCCATGTTCATACCGCCTGGGGTAGACATAACAGTCGGGACAAGAACCTTATACCAGAAACTAAGTTTTGTGCCTGTAGATAAATCCCAAACCACATTGTTTGCAAATGGTTTGATGCTTGTACGAACGAGGTAACCGCCCCAGCTATCTGCAGCGCCAAGAGCATAGTCTAGCTTAAGGCAACCGGTGCCTTCTTTTTTATCTGCAGTATAGTCGGTAACATCCCATTTTTTTTCTGCATCTCCATTGTTGGCGTACAAATTTACCATATCCCACCAACCGTCTTTAACAGATGAATCAAACGATTGGAATACCCAGGTTTGCGCCTGAGTTGCAACAGCCGTAACTAACATTAAGGCCATTAACAGTTTTTTCATAGCTCCTCCTATTGGTTGTGTTTGTTTATTTTGAGTGAACTTGTTAAACAAGTTTTCTCTGTGCTAATTTATTATACAAATAGATACCATAAACTCAAAGTCAAAAGTAAAATGAAAAAGGATGCTAAAACGTGTATTCTTCCCTTCGATACACGAACTAATCCCTTATCAACGTTGGTAGAAAAATATTCATCTATGATTGAGTTAAATTTCGAATTACTCAAATCGGAACCGTAATGGAAAACATAACTAAGAATTATCATTGCCAATGACGTAAAGACAAAAACCAGTATTGTGAAGTGAAGGTAGTTAACACTAACAAAGGCAGATAGAAAAGAGTTCGAAACAAATCCGGAGTTAATCATGATTTCGATGATGAATCGGGATAATCCCAATACTTCACCAAGAACAAAAGCAATTAATACACTTTTGGCATTTACTTTTTTTAGTAAAAATCCGAATAAGAATACGGCAGCAATTGGAGCGCTTATGAAGGCCTGCATTCCTTGCAAGAAAATATAGATGTTTGAGTTAACCAGCTTTATAAAAGGAACAAAAAGTATCACAATAAAAATTGCACTAATTGTTGCCATTCTTCCTACTAGAACTAATGTCCTATCGGAAGCATTAGGATGCTTTGGTTTATAAAAATCTATTGTATACAAAGCAGCTATACTATTGAAAGCGGCAGAAAGTGAAGACATTACCGCTGCTAAAAATCCTACAATAACAATTCCTTTAATTCCGGTCGGCAAAAGATCGCTGGAAATTAACATGGGATAAGCTTCATCTCCTCGAATTTCCGGGTAAAGCGCTACTGCTATTAAGCCGGGCATAACTAAAAGAAACAAAGGAAGTATTTTGAGAAAGGCAGTAATGAGTGATCCGGTGCGTGCGTCTTCTGCAGATTTGGCTCCTAAAATTCTTTGCACCATATAATGATCTGCACACCAATACCAAAACGCAATTATCGGAGCTCCGAAGATAATTCCGGTCCAAGGAAAATCTGGATCGCTGCTGGCTTTGAACATTTGAAAATGTTCAAGCGGAAGTCTTTCGCGCAAACCTTGAAATCCGCCAACTTCTGCTAATCCAAACACAGTTAACAAAAATGCGCCGATTATCAATAGAACACCTTGAAAAACTTGCGTTCTGATAACAGCAGAAAATCCACCAACAAGAGTATAAATACCGGTAATTAATATTATGATGATAGAAGAGGTGAATATACTCCACCCAAAAATTTTGTTGAATAATATTCCGCCGGCAAAAAGCGTTACTAAAATTTTTGTAACAACGTAAGTGAAAATTGAAAGTCCGCTAAAAAACTTTCTTGTTGAAGCATCAAATCTTTTTTCTAAAAACTCCGGAGTGGTATATATTTTTGAATTTCTGTAGATAGGCGCAATGAACCAGCCGAGTATAATTAAGAAGAAAATCGCAATAAGCTCGAACTGAGCAACTGCCAAACCTCTTGAAGCGCCTCCGCCGGCCAGCCCAATAAAATGCTCGCTGGAAATATTTGTGGCAAACAAGGAAATACCTATTGCAAACCAGCCCAGCTTTCTTCCGGCAAGAAAATAATCGCTCAGGTTCTTATCGCTGTTTTTGATATACAGACCAAGCGCAAGAACCGTAACTACGTAAAGCAGAATTATAATTGCATCTAAAATTGTAATTGGATTTTGCATAGATGTGAATTAGAGCAAAAATAATACCGCCGCAAAGCAACGAATTTAGATCAATTTCGATGTCTTACGGCGGTCATGTAAACGTTTACTTATTAATTTAATAAGCAGTCCGTTATTAATTTAATAAG
>JAZDFQ010000006.1:0-81907 GCA_043807765.1 Ignavibacteriota bacterium | reverse complement strand
TAAGAACTCTTTACCACTTCCAGATTTTAAGTATTTTTCGCGAGCTCGAGCAGAAATTCGATCGCTAGAATCTTCAACATAAATTAAACTAAAAGGTGCATATGCTGCTGTAGTTTTATTCTTCCCATCATTGTGTCTTTTAATCGCTCTTCTAAGTTACTCGTTAATCCCACATAAATATAATTTCTAGAGTTACTCTTTATTGCATAAACTTTATACATAAATCAACACTAATTTATTGCTTGCTTCTGTGCGTGTCTACCAACCTGCCTGCCGGTAGGTAGGTTCCACCATCCGGGCAAAAAACATAAAAATCTTTTTGCTGAACAAACTTACTGAAGATGTAATTCTTTTACAATTTACTCTCTCAAATTATCTTCTATTGCTGCTCGAAGTAGTATCTCTATTCTGAAATGAGTTAAATCTCGGTTCCAATTCATTTGTCGGATCGTAAACCGGAGGCATATCTTTAATATTGATAATATCTGAAACCGTTCCAGTTCTGCAATCCGGCGAAACTAATCTTGGCTGACCGGTTTCGTAAATCGATTCCCGGCAAAATGTAGCATGGACAACTTTTCCGCTGGCCGGAACTTGGAAATCTTCAACCGGCATATTTATCTGTTCATAAATATCATGCATAAAGATTGCCCAGATAGGAAGTGCTGCAACTGCACCTTGGCCGTAAGTTCCGGTAAATGTAACCCTCTGATCATCAAAACCTACCCAAACACCGGCAGTGATTTGCGGTGTAAATCCAATAAACCAAGCGTCGGCATAATTGGTGTTTGTACCGGTTTTACCCGCTGCAGGACGCTGAAAGTTGTAAGTATAACGAGCAGAACCGCCCGTACCGCCGCCATCCATAACGGTTCTCATCATATCAGTTACTATGTATGCAGTTTCTTCAGAAATTGCTTCTCTAGCTTCACTATTAAACTTTTCAATCACAACACCATCTTTATCTTCAATACGAAGAATAGAAATCGGCTCGTTGTAAACTCCTCTGTTGCCAAGAGTTGCGTAACCACTTACAATTTCCAATGGAGTAACCACAGAAGAACCAAGCGAAATAGCCGGTGTAAGGTCTAATCTAGTTTTTATTCCCATTCGAGCTGCAAAGCGTCCAATATCAGAAAGGGGTGCGTAATCTTCGATAACTAATTTCGCGGCAACAAGATTATATGATTCAGCTAATGCCCAGCGCAAAGTAGTATAACCACTAGTACTATGATCAAAATTTGCCGGACTCCAAGGCTTTCCAGAACCATCATTAAATGAAAATGGTGTATTCAAAATTGGATACGCCGGATATAGTCCTCTATCTACTGCTACAGTGTAAATAAATGGTTTGAAAGCAGAGCCGGGCTGGCGGCGAATTTGCGTTGCATGATTTAGTCCATACATAAATTTGTTATCACGCCCACCAACCATAGCTTTTATCTCGCCGGTTTTTGTATCTAGGGCAACAAAACCAACTTCAATTTTCTTCTCTTCGCTCTTAACAGAATCAATAAAATTCTGGTTTTTAATAATCCGGTTATAAAAAGCGCGTCTTTCTTCTTGAGACGAAGCGGATTTATACTCCGGACGGTTCTTAATGGCTTTATCAATAACTTCACCTAGAATTGAACTGTACCTATTCCAATTCCAGCTTTTATCAAACTGCTTTTGGAATCTATCTAAATGAAGATGCACTGCACTGTTTGCAATTTTCTGCATTCGGCTATCAAGAGTTGTATAAATTCTCAATCCGCCTTGATATAAATCGAAACCATATTTGTCAGATAGTTTCTCCATTTGCTGCCGAATATATTCAACAAAGTGTGGAGCGACAGGCCCATAAATTTTTTCTTGTATTTTTTTGTAAGATAACTTTATGCGTTCAACTTTTAATTTCTCAAAAGCATCTTCGGATAAAAAATCTTCATCTACCATATTTTGCATTACAATATTTCTTCTGCGGAAAGCGTTATCATACTTCTTGAATGGATCATATCCTCCGGGAGATTTGAGTAGCGAAACAAGAATTCCGGCATCAGGAACACTAAGCTCTTTTACATCTTTATCAAAATAGATATGAGAAGCCATGGCAATACCGTAAGCGCTGTGTCCAAAATTAGAAATGTTGAAATACATTTCAAGAATTTCTCTCTTTGTGTAGGTCTTCTCAATCTGTACAGCAGTAATCCACTCACGAATTTTGCGAATTACTGTGCCAACTTTGCTTTCGTGCCTCACCTTAAAACCATAAAGATTTTTGGCTAGTTGCATTGTAATTGTGCTGGCACCCTCACGCCTAAAGAGTAAAACGTTCTTAATCATCGCTTTCATAAATCTCTGCAAATCAACACCCCAGTGGTCGTAGAAATTTTTATCTTCGGTAGCAATTAATGCATTAATTACGTGAGGCGGAATGCTGTCTATACTAACTTCCACACGGTTTTCTTTATAGAACTGACCTATCAATTCTCCATCGGCGCTATAAACATTGCTTGCAAGTTGTGCTTTGGGGTTTTCTAATTCTTCCAAAGATACAAGTCCTTCAAAAACATAAAGGAAGAAAAGAACCGATACTGTAACGAAAAGTAGGGCCGAGCCAATCATTATATATCGTAAATTTTTCTTCTTCGGAGTTTTCGAATTCTTAATTAGCTGATTTGGTCTCTTGATATCCATACTATTCCCAGTCTAAAATCTCAAAATTTGTTATAAATTTTCCGTAGCACGGTTTCTTTAACCAAGTGCCAAGATTAATATACGTTCCATTATTTATCTTTTCTATTGTCTTCCTATGCGAATGCCCAAAAACTACATAATCATAATTCTGATTTATAAGTTGTTTTGCTGTAACCAAAAGTCCGCTAAATTCTCCATAATCTTTCGTAGATGTATAATCTCTGCTAGCTTTACTCGATCCGCTGGCAATTTTAATTCCTAAATCCGGATGAATCAGTGAATACAATCTTTGAATAAATTTATTTCGAAGAACTTTTTTGAGCATTTTGTAACCGTTATCACCGGACATTAATCCATCGCCATGAGCAATAAAAAACCTTTTTCCATTTAGTTCAAGCTTTATTTCATCTTCATAAACATCTGCGCCAATCTCCTTTTCAAAAAAGTCTTTGTGAAGAAAATCGTGATTACCGATGATATAGTGAATTTTCTTGCCCGAATCTCTTAAAGAAGCCAGAGCTCCAAGAGTCCTAAGAAATCCCTTTTGAATTACTCTTTTATACTCAAACCAGTAATCAAACAGATCGCCTACGATAAACAACTCGTCGCAATTGTTCTCGGCAAATTTTAAGAAATCAACAAGCTGTTTTTCTTTATGCTTCTCTTGTTCTTTGTTTTGCAAGCCAAGATGAACATCAGATATGAAAAAATATGTTTTCAAATGTTATTAATCATTCCTTGATTCAAAAGTTGCCAGTAGCCATTTATCCGGATCTAGAACAACTTCTTTAGGTTTACTCTTTAAAGAGAAATAAAACCGTTGCTGCTTCTGGGTAATTGTAACGAATTTTGCCTCGCTTTCGTTTCCTTCATAAACAAATTTTACTTCCAACGGAAATTTATAAATATCGTAGCCATTTTGTAACTGTTCTGTGTTGAATACTAAAGAAATTTCTGTGCCGATTATGTCGGCGTTCCAGTCGTAAGCAAGCTCAATTATTCCCTCTCCTTTGTAAACCCACTGATTAAAAAACTGGCCAAGATTCTTTCTGCTGATTTTCTCGCATAATTTTCTGAAATCGGAAGTCGAAGCGTTCGAATACTTGTATTCCCGAAAATATTCCTTCAATGTTTTGAAGAAATAATTATCACCAATCTCTCTTCTCAGCATGTGCAAAACCCACGCGCCTTTGTTATATACCAGATTGCCAAACAAAGCATTGCCGGGACTATACAGTGTACCGTCGCCAAACGTTCCAAACTTAGCATTCATTGTTGATTGAAGCACACGTGGACCGGCAGTTCTTTCCCAGTAGAGTGCCTCAGAATAGGTTGCAAATCCTTCATTAAGCCAGATATCTTTCCACGTCTTTGGACCAACAGCATTTCCCCACCAATGATGAGCTAGTTCGTGAACAAGCATATCAGTGAAAAATTTATGCCCGCCAATAAATTTCGATCCGATTCCGGTTAAAGTCTGATGTTCCATAGCACCGTTTTGCCAAAGTATTTCCGCAACACTATACTTCTCCTTAATGAATGGGTAAGGTCCGAAGATTTCTTCAAACACTTTTATGTATTGAGGATGGTCTCCAAAATCTTTTTTCGCGTTTTCCAGATCACTTTCGAATGCATAATAAGAAAGATTGAGCGAATCCTTTGTTACCGATTGATACTTCTGAGAGAATGATTTGTACTTACCGGAGTAAATCGCAATCAAATAAGTTGAGATAGGATAAATCGTTTTCCAATGATAAGTTTTTTTGCTTCCTACAGTTTTTGTCTCAACAAGTTTTCCATTTGAGAGAGAAACGCAGCAAGAATCATTTGTAATAAACATATCTACTTGGGCTTTATCATTGGGAAGATCAACACAAGGCAGCCAAGTTGATGCAAATACCGGCTCGTTTAAAGTATAAACGAATGGATGTTTATGGTGTGTTTCAAAATTGAATGAACCGAAGCCCAAACTCTTAGGAGTTCCGTTATAAACGATATGAATATCTAGCGAATCCGAATCAAGTTCATTTTTAGAAACGGACAAAATCTTTTCGTCTTGCCCATAACTAGCTTTCTTACCATTAACCTCAACCAGCTTAATGTTCATATTATCGTAAAAATTCAGAGGAACAGATTTTGCAGATTTGTCATTAACCTTCATTTTAATTACTACGTCACCATCTATTTTTTTCTTTCCGGTATCTAAATTTATTTTGATTGTGTAGTGAAGAACGTCGACTGATTGCTGAGTTTTGGGATTATAACCCGACAATTTCTCATCGCTGAATTCTTTAAGCTGAAGAGCAACGGAAACGCTTTTTGTGATTCCAAGAGGAATTCTGCTCTTAATAAAAGAATAAAGTGTATATCCGCCAACAATAACAAGGCATAGTAATACCGAAAGGACTAAGTAAGCTCTGTTTCTTTTCTGCATTTATTCCGGAGTTGTAGTTTGTTTTCCATGTCAAGTTAACAATTTCATTGTTTGCCAATCAATTCATAATTAAATATATTTTAAACAACACTCCATCGAGATAATTATGGCTTATACAGGTTCAACCCATTTAAGAAAAACTCTGACAATGATTCTTGCCGGCGGACAAGGCGAAAGACTTTTTCCACTAACAAAGGTAAGAACAAAACCTTCCGTTCCATTTGGCGGAAAGTACAGAATTATCGACTTCACTCTCTCAAACTGTTTGAACTCCGGGCTTCGTAAAATTTTTGTTATCACTCAGTATAAGTCGGATTCACTAAGCCGTCACTTATACGAAGCTTGGAATATTTTTAATCCCGATTTGGGAGAATTTATTTACTCAATCCCTCCCCAGTTTAAGACAAGCAACAATTGGTATTTAGGTACAGCCAACGCTGTGCAGCAAAACTTAAACTTGGTTGAAGATGAAAATTACGAACAACTTCTGCTCCTCTCCGGCGATCATATTTACAAAATGGATTATTTGAAAATGCTTCAGTATCACACTGAAAAAGATGCTGCACTTTCAATAGCCAGTATCGAAGTTCCAAAATCGGTTGCAGATCGTTTTGGTGTGATTGATATTGATGAGCATTACAAGGTGAAATCGTTTGTTGAAAAACCGAAGAATCCGCCTACAATTCCAGGCAAGCCGGGTTTCTCCTTTGTAAACATGGGGATTTATGTTTTTAATGTTCACAAGTTAAAAGAAGTACTCAGCAAGATGGATAAAGAAAAAATTCCAAATCATGATTTTGGTAAAGATGTAATTCCATTCATGATTAAAAACGGCTACCATGTTCAATCCTACCGGTTTGTTGATGAGAACAAAAAGAACGAACCCTACTGGATTGACGTTGGAACTATAGACAGTTACTATGCCGCAAGTATGGATTTAATAAATGTAAGCCCTCATTTCAATCTTTATGATTTTAATTGGCCGTTGAGAACAAGACAGCTTCAATTTCCTCCGGCTAAGACAATTTCTCACGAAGGTGAAAGAGTTGGGCGCGCATTTAATTCGTTAATCTCCGATGGAACTATCGTATCCGGAGGTTTAGTAGAGCGCTCAATTGTAGGCTTTAATGTTCGCATAAACAGTTACTCCTATGTTACCGACTCAATTATTTTTGACAACTGCAAGATCGGCAGACACGCAAGAATTAGGAGAACTATTATAGACAAAAACGTTTCCGTACCGGAAGGAATGGAAATCGGCTTTGATATTGAAACTGATAAAAAACACTTTACTGTTTCCGAGACTGGTATTGTGATTATTCCAAAGGATTATAAGTTCTAAGAGTCATGCTTTTAGATTTTTTAGAGCCGGAGTTTCTCCGGCTTTTTTATATTACGCCAAAGTGTTGTTATTTTACTAACAACTAAATCAACCATTATGAACGAAAAGCTAAAAGATAAACTAGATAACCTCCCAGCTCAACCCGGCATATATCAATTCTTCAATGAAAAAGGGAAAATAATTTACGTCGGGAAAGCCAAGATTCTTAAGAATCGTGTTCGTTCATACTTCCATAAAAATATAGATTCTCCAAAGACAGAAATTCTCGTATCAAAAATTGAAGACTTACAAATAATTGTCACCAATTCCGAAATTGAAGCGCTCGTGCTCGAAAATAATTTGATTAAAGATTTGAAGCCGCGCTACAATGTTTTGCTCAAGGATGATAAAACTTTTCCCTACATCAGAGTTACTAATGAACCGTTTCCGCAAATCTTCCCTACAAGAAACATTGTTAAAGATGGTTCCCGTTATTTTGGACCTTACACTGATGTAAAGAACATGAAGTCTTCGCTAAGATTGATTACAAAAATTTTTAAGATAAGAAGCTGCAAATTCGATCTTACAGAAGAAACTATTGAAAAAAAGAAGTACAAAATCTGCTTGGATTATCACATCAAAAAGTGCGAAGGTCCTTGCGAAGGTTTAGTCACACGAGAAAGATACAACTCAATGGTAAACCAAGCAGTTAAATTATTCAGAGGTAAAACCGATGAGTTGCTGGAAGAGTTGAAAGGGCAAATGATTTCCGCTTCGGCCAATCTGGAATTTGAAAAAGCCGCCGAACTGCGTGACAGACTTGAACAACTGCAAGTTTATACTTCAAAACAAAAAGTTGTTTCTACAGATTTGGAAGATCGAGATATTATCAGCGCCGCTTATGAAGGTAAAGAAGTTGCCGCAACAATATTAAACATTCGCTCCGGAAAGTTGGTTGGCAAAAGACAATTTAATTTAGTTGCCGAAGGAAATGAAGAAGCAGCTCAAATCTATTCAGCAATTATCAAATTCTATTACGATGAATTTGTTGAAGTACCTAAAGAGATTATAATAGAGATTGAGCCGGAAGATTCCGATTCACTTATAGAATGGTTAAATACAAAAGCGCTCCGTAAAGTACAGTTTATTATACCGCAAAGACAGAGCGAAGCTAAATCTCTTCTCTTTATGTGCCAGCAAAATGCAATACTCGCATTAAAGGAAATCCAGCTTCAGAAAATGAAGAAAGAAGGAAATGTTCCCTATGTTCTTTCTGCGCTTCAACGAGATTTACGACTTAAAAAGCTACCGCGAGTTATCGAGTGTTTTGACAACAGTAATTTGCAAGGAAGTGATGCTGTTGCCAGCATGGTTGTCTTTGTAGATGGTAAGCCTAAGAAAAGCTTGTATAGAAAATTTATCATCAAAACAGTTGAAGGTCCGGATGATTTTGCAAGTATGCAAGAAATCATAAGCCGCCGCTATTCAAGAGTGATTGAAGAAAAACTTCCCTTTCCGGATTTAATTATGGTTGATGGAGGCAAAGGACAACTTTCTAGCGCGCTTGAAACAATCACTGAACTTGGGATTAAGAATTTTGAGATTATCGGTTTAGCAAAGCGGCTTGAAGAAGTTTTTCTGCCGGGCGAATCTGAGGCTCAATCAATTCCCAAAACGTCAAGCAGCTTAAAATTGCTTCAGCATGTCCGCGATGAAGCTCACCGATTCGCCATCACATTTCACCGCGAGAGAAGAAGTAAAAGAACTTTTAATAGTGAGCTGACTGAGATAAAAGGTATTGGGGAAAAAGTTGCACAAAAACTTTTAACCGAGTTGGGTAGTTTGGAAGAAATAAAGAAAGCCTCAGAGGAAACGTTATCTAAAGTTATCGGTGCTGCAAAGGCTAAATTAGTTTTCGGTTTTTACAACTCATCCGAACAAAAATAAAAATGCCAGACTACTAATCACCCAAGTTAGATACTGACCGTTGCTTCCTTCCGGACCTGGCGGGGTTGGGTATTAACTTGCCGATTAGAGCCTGGCAAAATTTGGGGCGGAAATATAGAAAAAAATCCCGCAGTTAAAAACTTTATATACAGTCCAACAAATCGTTTCTAAATCTTCGATATTCCGATTGCCAATTCAATTCTTGCGATGCGGGCAAGCAGTTTATCTTATAGCTTTCCAAAAGCTTTCTGTCAACCGACCACTTGTTCAGAACATCAATTAACTCTTGCTGGTTTTCTAAGTTGATAACTTCACCGACTTTGTAAGTCTCAACAATATTTTTCATTTGAGGAAGATTACTCGATAGCACCGGCAGTTCAGCCATTATGTATTCAAAGAGTTTGTTTGGCAAAGCGTGGTAATAACTAATACTTATGTTTTCTATTAGCGATAGTCCAACGTCCGCCGCCGAAGTATAATTTATTAACTCTTTTTGGCTGAATGATCCGCCAAAAATCACTCGATCACTAACACCATATTTATTTGCAAGCTTTTGATAATTCTCCTTCTGATCACCATCGCCTAGCAAAAGAAAAACCGCATTAGGGATTTTGGTTAACGCTTCTATCATAATTGAAATTCCCCTTCCGGGAATCAAGACACCTTGATAAAGCAGAATCAGCTTATCTTCTTGGATATTGTATAATTTTCTAAAATCCACTTTTGATTCGGCTTTTTGGTATAGCGGAATATTTCTGACCACAGATGTTTTGGGTAAGGAATAAAATTTTTCAAGGAATTCAGAATCCATCCATCCGGTTGTCATTACCAGATCAACTTTTTTAATAAAGAATCTTTCTATCGCTGTAATTATACGCTGAACATGAGGACGACTGTGCAAACCTCCAATGTAGGCATAAATCTCGCGGCTGTTATAGAAGACTTTAGCAGATTTCAATTTCGCATAAAAAGTTACAACTGGAAGCGTGTATAAATCTTCCGCAAAAAAAACATTTGCTTGTGCTTTAAGCAATTCTCGGATAAGTATAAGATTATAAGTGAGATAGAAGAATAAACTAAATTTGCTCTTCCGAATTCGAAATATCTTCAGATCTTTTTCGAAATAATTTTCTTTGAGTGAGAACCAATCAAATCCAATAACAGAGACTGCAAATCCATCTTGTCGTAAGGAATTGCTAAGATTAGTCAAGCGGGAATCTTGAAGCGGATTGCCAAGAAAAACTAAACAGATTTTTTTCTTCGAAGCCATTAATATTACAATTTAATATGCAGCGTGTTGCGCATAATAGTCTTAGCATCAAATTTTTCTTTGAAATCGATCAAGCTCATACTTGGCGTCATCGGATTTTCAGCTTTGGTATCTTGAGAAACACCAATATCAACATATTCGAAACCAGTTTCTGTGTAATGCTTTACCACTTCATACATTACACGCTGAATCGGCTTATACTTTTCATAATCATAGTAGAGCATATTGTAGAAGCAAACTGCAACCGTCTTATTCGCAACAAACATGAGTGAGCCGCCAATCGGTTTATCTTCTAGATAAACCATAAACAATTTCAGATTGTCAGGTAACAGTTCTTTGAGCTTTAGCAGATCTTCAAGTGAATGTGTCGGTTTAACATTGTGGCGCGATTTATTCTCTATAAGTATGGGATAAAATTCATCATAACGGTCGTTAATTTCTACACGCAGCTTAAAATCTGTGATTGTCTTGCGAACATTACGGCGTGTAGTTGGCGCAAATCTCTCCAAAATATCCGTATAAGGATTTAGCTTAATCGCACTCGAGATATAATGTAGCGAATAATGAAATCCTTGCCAGAGCAATGCAAAATCTAAATTCTGATTTTGATGCCGCTCGTAAACCATCGGGGCGGAAGTAAGCATAATTTCGCTTAGCCCAATTTGCTTGCAATAATTTTTCAGCGTAGTAACAATTTCCATCGCTGTTGCAAATCTTACATCTTTAGTAACAATTGAGCCGTAGCTTGCGCCAATCGGAGATTCGTAAACACCATTCTTAATTGCACCGGGCAGAAGCGCAACCATCTTGCCATCTTCTATAAATATCAGATGATCGAAATGAAATTTGCCCGGAGTGTGATAATCAAAAAACTTTTGAAGATGAAACATAGTTCCGTTATTTGAAGCGAGAACAAACTCATCCCACTTCTCTTTCCATTCTTCGGTGTACTTGATAATTTCCATAGAGTTCTATAATCGAATTTTATGAAGCAAAGATAACCAATTTGCAGATATCACTTTGGTGAATACTTAACTCATGTTACGCACGAAATATTTTTGCCACAAAGTCTCTAAGGCACAAAGGAAAAACTTAAAATTCACTTGCTTATTCAAAACTTCTTAGTGCCTTGGTGTCTTAGTGGCTAAGTGAGTTGAATATATGCATAACATGAGTAATTAATTAAATGTATATGTTAAACTAAGTATATGCGAATCTCCTAAGCCGAATTTAACCGGAACGTAAGCGTAATCAAGATTTAGATTTTTCCAGATTACACCAAAACCGGTGCTAATGTTTTTGGAATCATACCCGCTCAAATATCCAATTCGCACTGCAAAATTCTCCTTGTAAGAAACTTCTCCGCCAAAATGTACATGCGCTTTACTTTCTTTCAGATATTCTTGAAATCCGCCGGTTGCCGTAAATCGGAAATCACTTAACAAATAATCATATGCAGCACCTATACTTAAATCATTTGGGAGTTGAGTCGATTCACTTCTTAGCGAGTTCATACTGCCAATATTTTTTAATGATGCACCAAGTGTAAGGCCGTTTACCAAATTCTTATAAGCTAAGCCAAAATCAAAAGCCAATCCGGTAGCTTCATCGCTATACATACTTTCATAAATGTATTTAACAGTAGCCCCGGTAGTAAACTTTTCTGTAATTGCATATGCTGATGAAAGGCTTCCATAGAAATAATGAGCATCGAACGTGCCGTCTGCTTCTCCCGGCTTGGTTCGAACTTCAATGCCGCTTACACTAGTTGTGTTTACTCCAACTGCAAAAGGTAAACCGAAAGCACTAAAACTCACACCCAGCATTTCAGAAGACATATCTTGAAAAAGAGAATTGTGGGAAAAGTTTAGCTGAGATTTGTTTTCTTCCAGCAATGCCGGATTATAACTGAGGGCTGTCAAATCATTTGCAGATGCAACGCCGAAATCTCCCATCGCAATGTTTCTTGCGCCGAATCCGTGTTTCAAAAATGCCAATCCGCTTTCACCAACAGATTGCGCATTAAGCATTGGGGAGATACAGATGAGTAATAAGCTAATTAAAGCCAGGCTCAGAAAAAAAGATTTGCCACTAAGGCATGAAGACTCTAGGCATTCACAAAAATTATTTTCTACTTTGTGCAAACTTTGTGTCCTTTGTGACTTTGTGGTATTATTTTTTAGTAAAATGAATTTATTTTCCATCAGAAGTTCACATTAATTCCAATAACATGTTGATCGCCGGCAGAATATGGTTCAATTACAAACGCGTAATCGAAACCAAGATTAATTGAACCGGCCTTGTAAAAATAAGATAATCCGAAAGAAGGACGAACCGGAATATCAATATTGTTTAGATTTACTTTATCTACACCGCCGCGCAAGAATAAATCTTGAAACAAATTATACTCTGCACCGGCTCTTAAATAACTTGTCTTAGCGTTGCTGCTTTCATATTCAACAGAAGCGATAATCTTGGGATCATCAAATTTATAAGAGAAGCCTAATTTCTTCATCAGCGGAAATTTGTCTTCGCTAAGCATTCCACTTGCGCCATAAATTTTTCCGGTATCCCATTTGTATTTCGTATTTAGATCTGAGAAAGTCAGAGACAAAGTCATAGCCTCGTTAATGGAATAGAGCGCGCCGATATCAATACCGAATGCGTTTGTCGTTACTTCTTCATATAGTTTGTAATAGTAAAACTTGAATGCGATACCCACCGAGAGTTTATCGGAAAACTTATTGGCAACGGCAACAAAAAACTGATTCTCTGAAGTTGATAGTGTTTCGGTTTTGTTGCCTTGACTGTCTCTGCCATCAATATCTGTTACACCAGCGTTGATTATTCCCACACTGATTCCAGCAATTGAACGTGGCTTTGTTGTTCCGTCCGGCATTTCTTTTTTGCCAAACTCAAATTTCTTTGTGAAGTTTAGAAAGTTGAGGTGTCTATCCATCGAAAGGAATGTGTAAGATGTTTGAAAAGAATTTCCTTCTTGAAAAACTGAAAGCGCTGGATTGTAATATGAAACTATGTTGCCTTCTTTTATAGATGACATTGCATTGCCCATTCCAATTCCACGCGCGCCAAAACCGAGACGGCTAAACGCGCCGGGCATGGAGCTTATTGCGGAGTATTGTGATTGAGCATTGATTGAAAATGTTATAAGCGAGATTACGATCAATAATTTTTTCATGGCGCGCCTCACATCATTACCAAAATTTTACCGAACAGCGGAGTGCCGTCGCCAATATCCAAACGATAAAAATAAACTCCGTTTGGTACAATTTTGCCAACATCATCTTTGCCATCCCAATAATCAATCTGCTCCGGATTCATTCCTCTTGAAGCATTCTGTAAAACTGTACGCACCAGATTCATTCCGAAATCAAAGATTCTTAAACTAACAGACGATGCTTTTTCTAAATTATATTTTATCCTGAGCAAATCATTTTTTGGATTAAAAGGATTTGGGAAAGCAAAACTTTCACTTGTAGAAACTGTTCCGCTGGATGCAAAATAAACTTTCCATTTTTCGAACCAAGAGCTTGTCGGTGTTTCAACTGCTTTAACTAATCCGTCATTTGTGCCAATCCAAATTTCGGTATTATTAGAATTAAGGATATTGCACTCAACACTTAAAAACAATGTCGCGCGTACTTCAACCTTTGATTCACTATCAATAATCTTTGGTGCGGCAATCCAGGTCATTCCATTGTTGGAACTTCTGTAAAGCCCGGTTTCTGCTGCGGCAAAAACATCGGTTGTGCCATTTGTGTAATAACGAAAAGCAAAGTCCCTTACTTTTTCATCGGTTAGATATGTTTCCCAAGTTTTACCTCCATTGCCCGAGGAACTTACAGCCCAATACTCACTTTGCCCTTCGGCTTTCCAAGTTCCGGCCCAAACGGTACCATCTATTTCATTTCGATCGAGAGCAAGTACAAAGTTTCCACTCACCGGTTTTTGCTGATTTGTGCGATTAAACTTTATCCAGCTCGGATATTGAGCGTTAGCATCTGTAGTCTTGTTAATTCCGTTTGCAGTTCCAACGTACAAAGTATCGTCACCCGCAGCAACAATAGAAAATGCACGGTGATTAAGATTATTCTGGTAACCAAGTTTTCCGGCTGAAGAAGAAAATTCAAAATTAAGAACATCTGTAGGTTTGATAGCATCGAGATTGTCTGGCGGCAAAACAACGCGCAGCCATGTTTTTCCCATGTCGGTTGATTTTCTCAATCCGCCGTAATAAGAGACTATCCAAATAGTATTTTTGGTGAAAGCTATGTCGTAAATAAAATTACCTTCGCCAACCGGAATAGGAAGTGTTCTAAGTTTATTGTTTCCGTACGTTGTAATTGTATCTGCATTAGAATCAACCGGCTGAGCAATTTCAATCCATGTTGTTCCGTTATCCAGTGTGTAACGTAAGCCAGAACCTTTAGGAATTGGATTACCGCTTGCATCTTCAATGTAATGCCAAGTAGCAGCCCAGATTGCACCCAAACCTTCGCCAAGGGCAGAGACGCTCTCGGTTCCAAAGCTTTTAGTATTGTAGTAGTTTATCCAGCTGCTTCCGTTATCCGTTGATCTGCTTAATCCGCGAGACGTTCCAAGCCAGATGTTATTCTTTCCTTGAACGAGAATACGATCCACCGTGTTGCTAGCCGGAGTATTATCACTAATTTTTCTTAATCTGTTTTCAATTCCATAATTAGATGGTATACTCTGTGCATTTAAATATGAGGCAAAACCAAGTAGAACAAATATCACTAGAAGTAACTCTTTCTTAATCTTGCTCTTAATCTTAATCTTCGTCATTAGTTCCATCAGTTCACCACGAGAGTTTGTTTAATAACATTGCTTACTTCGCCGCTTTTATCCTTAGCTTGAAATTCAAACTGCCAATTTCCGGTTTGAGCTGTAGGTCCAAAAGTATTTTTGAAAGAATAAATTCCATCGCTGGCTTTTGCGTCGCCGAGAACAGAATCTCCATTATCGACCATTAAGAAGTAATTTATGTTTGGTGTATTCGGATTTGGAATTACAACAGTACCATCTGGACGTGTTAATTTGAAAGTTACTTGAGAAATATCTCCAAGTCCGTTTTGATCTTCAACCTTAACGGTAAATGTAAATGGAGTTTCTCGTGTAATGTTATCCACTAAAACAAGGTTGGAAATAACTGGAGTGTAATTAATCTGGTTGTTATTATAAACTAAAACTTGCTCGCCAACTTTAGAAATGTTGTCGGGCGAAACGCGGATATTATCGCTAATAAAAAATTCGACAAGGTATTTCCCACTGGATACTTTTTTGCTCATTGGAACTTTAACTGTAAAAATTGTTGAATTCTGAGTCGCAGTTCCCTTTGCTAAGAAAACTTGCTTGGTGACGTAGCTGGTTCCGTCAACTGACTTCACAGAAAGCCAGACTTGATCCACACTTGTAATATTTAGAATTGTAACCGCGGCTAAAAAAAGTGAATCGGGATTTGAATAGAAGAAGTTAGACGGTGTTTCAAGTTTAACAACCTTGTAATCAACAAATTTGTTATCCAAAACTCCGTCGGGAATTTCTTCGCATGCAGAAAACGAAATTGCCAGCAATGCGATTGCCAAAAATGTACTTAGTTTTTTCATTCCGGGTCTACTTGCGAATAGTTTTAAGGTGTGAAAAAAAGAAATATTCATAGAGAAACTGCCTTTAAGTTTTCAAAATTGATTACGGTAGCAAATTCTCTATATATCTTCCCTTTGTTGGTCGAAAATTAAAGTATGTTGTGCTTAATATGCAAGGCGAATTTCACTCCCTAAAAAGAAAAAATAAACGGAGTTGGAGTGAACGAAAGGACAAAAATGATTATCGCGAGAATTCCCATGATCATTCTGCCAGTGCTCAGTTTTTCAAAATAAATTACCGGCGGATGTTTCACTTTTATAAAGAAGTACAAAATGAAAGCCCAAAAAAGCCAGCCGCTCCAACCAAAAGAAATTTGAACATCGAAAAAAGCTGTTACAATACCAATAACGCCTAATAGAATTAACGCTATTAGCGAAACACTTGCAATAGCTTCATGCTTTTTGCCGCCGAACATTGAATAAATAACATGTCCGCCATCAAGCTGACCGACTGGAATCAAGTTCATCGAGGTAACAAAAAGGCCAAACCAGCCGGCACATAAGTAAGGATAGTGATAAATCTCCGACATTGGAGGAATAAACTGACCCGGCGTTGAAAAAACTTCTCTCATTAAAACAAATAGCAAGGAATCTCCAAACGCAAAATTGATTGCGCCTTTTCCATATTCGGGAGAAAAATAATCGGGATGAATTGCCAGCAGATAATCAATCGAAGGCAAATGAGTGAAGCCGTAAATTAGAACACCCATACATGCAATGAATCCGGCAATTGGACCGGCGGCGCCAATATCGAACATAGCCTTATTATCCGGAATTATCGATTTGGTTTTAATAACTGCACCCATTGTTCCAAAACTAAGTGCGCCTAAAATTGGAGGGAATGGAATGAAGTATGGAAGAGTTGCTTTCACTTTATGAGCAACAGCTGCAAAGTAATGTCCAAATTCATGTACGCCAAGAATAAAAAGAATGGAAGCTGCGTAAGGAAGTCCAAGTGAAAGTTGAGTAAACTCAATTGGGCCATTTATAGGTGTTGTCCAATAAACTCCGGCAATTAACGTTGTTAAGAAGGTTACGAGAAAAAGCAACAATTGAACTATCGGATTGTTTCTCAGCTTGAAAAAACTATTTCGTAAAGATGATTGGAAAGTTTCCGGCATTCTATAAATCCAAGTTTACGCCAATTCCGGCATATTTTTCTCTTAAATCAAAATACTCGCCATGAATACTGAAACCAGAATAATACTGATAATAAACGCTCAAACCTCTTCCGTGAGGCTTTCCAAATTTAATTCCAGCATTGAAGGAATGATTTGGCGTACCGCTTCGGATTGCGCCGGTTAATTTTACGTCGTACGCGAAAAATGGAGAAACATCTTCTGTCAACAAATCTTTTCTGTAATAATCAAAACCAACTTGATAGAGATCATGATGCTGAACTTCAGGATCAACATGAAATAGATACGTAAACCCGGCATACATTCTTAATTGCTTGAATTGGTAAAAAGGCATAATCTCAATAAACTCGCGCGAATAAACTCTTGGTGAACGGTTATTCAACCACATAAATTTTTCTTTATCGAAATGACCATCAACAAAATGGGCGCTGATATGACTGATTCTCATCCTAGCGCCGAATGAATAATCGTGAACCGATTTCTTCATACTGAAATTCAAACCGAACAAATAATCAACTGCATCAACCGGAAAGTGAAAGTTTTCTTCTTTACGCAGAAGTGTCCAAGTAAATAAATCTGCGCCGATAGCGATAGTACCGGAAGGCGTTTCAATTTTAGCCAGATCAATAGAATTTCCAATATCCAAACGAAGTTCATTTCCCTTAGTCTTAAACATAAAACCGAGTTTCGGCTCTATTGTATTGGCAACAAATGGCTTCACATTCAATTGACTTGGAAAAAATTCAATCTGCTGAGCAAAATGAAGAGATGATACAATCAATAATAAAACGAATATATTTTTCATCTCGAATCTCCTAAAAATAATATGCAAACATCTGTTCAAAAAGTTCTTCCTTTCCACCTTACTTTTCTGTTAGGCAAGACAACAAAAGGGAGAGCCAAAACATAAACAATATAGTAAATCTCAAAAGCAACGAAGTGAGTAAATTTCATTTTGACGCGAAGTCTATCAAAAACCGGCCTTACAAAAAAGTAATCCGTAACAACTTTGAAGACACACAAATATAAAGCCGTTAGAGAGAAAAACAATGGTGTTAAGAGAATTGCAGCTTTGGCAATATAGCCCCAAGCCATTATCAAGTAACTGATAAAATCGCTTTCCGTACCGCCGACACCCCAGCGCTTCTTCTGCCAGAACAAAGAAGGATAATCCGGACACGCTTTTGAAGTGATCATTGATTTGTTATCAATCGGATAAATACATTTATACTTTTTCAAGTTCCAGATTTCCATCAGTAAACGAAAATCTTCTGTTATCGAAAAGGGAATCGTTTCATAACCTCCAACTTCCTCATAAACACTTTTACGGTAAGACATGTTGTTACCAATAGCAGCAAGCGGTTTTCCTAAGTTGAGAGATCCGCCGGCTACTGTAAGCAAAAACAAAAAGTCAATTGCTTGCATTCCTTCAAAAGTACTTCTGTCTTGCTGAGTTGTAAATCCGCCAACAAAGCCAACATCCTTCTGATAATATGAAACCAAAGTCTTAGCCCAGTTTGGATTTACAACACAATCGGCATCTGTAGTCAAGATAATTTCGCCGGAAGCAATTTTGATTGCGTTAGCCAGCGCGTTTGTCTTCCCTTTCAGTGTAGCAATTGTTTTTTCCGGCTTGATCAGTTTGAACTTTGGTTTGTCCTTAATAAACTCTTTAATAATTTCGTTGGTTCTATCAGTGGAATGATCATCCACCAGAATAATTTCCAATTTGACTTTCGGAAAAACAAGTGAATTTAGAGATTCGATACATTCAAGTATTTTATCTTCTTCATTTCTTGCCGCAACAATTACCGAAGCGCTTGGAAGTTCATCATCCTTCAGTTTTGGGAATTTTTTAGCCGCACCAATTGTAAACACAACGAGCTGCAAAAAGTAGAGCGAAACAGCAACCGCAAAGATTATTTCGAATAATGTCATTCCGAACCATATAAAATTGCAGTGATAATTTAAGACCGTAAAAGTTATATTGCACGAGAAATATAGGAAAGATGTGGAGAAACTTAAGCCACTTAAGCGCTTTGGTCAGAATTATCTGGTTGATAAGAACACAATTCAAAAAATTGTGAACCAGTTTGATCCGAAACCCGATGATACTATTGTGGAAATTGGTCCCGGACAAGGTGCGCTAACTTCTCTGCTTTCCAAAACCGTTAAACAATACCGTGCAATCGAAATAGACAAACGAGTGATTGATGATTTGAGGCTCTGCTATCCAAGCGTAGAATTCATTAACAAAGATTTTTTGCAAATTGAATTGAAGGAATTAGCTGGCGATAAAAAGCTTCGTGTAATCGGGAATATTCCATACAACATAACTTCGCCAATAATTTTTAAGTTGATCGAAGAACGGGAATCTGTTTCCGATGCTATTATGATGGTTCAATACGAAGTTGCCAAGCGAATTGTGGGTAAGCCAAGAACTAAGGATTATGGGATTCTCTCCGTGCTAACTAATTATTTTACCGATACGGAATTGTGTTTCAAAATTCCGCCAACGGTTTTCTATCCCAAACCTAATGTTGATTCAGCAATTGTGAGTTTCAAGTTTGGGAAAGCTACACCAACCGATATTGATGAAAAGCTTTTTGTAAAGGTTGTAAAAGCTGCTTTTGGAAACCGGAGAAAGACTTTAAAGAACTCGCTTAGCAATAATGCTTTTGGCGATTTGGATTTTGATTCTCTGCCGTTTGATTTCACGCGCCGCGCCGAGGAATTAACGATAGATCAGTTTATTGAGCTAACAAAGCTTATCCAAAAATTTAAGTAACACCTTACGCAAGGTGTGGCTAAAGCCGAAGTTTATTATTGATGTATTAACCCCAGACTTAAGTCTGGGGTTAGTTCAACGCGAAAAGCAATATGGACTTTAGTCCAAAGAGCTCAAACTCTGCGTAAGGTGAGTTAAGTAAGTAAGCCTTTGTCCACCTTTTTTATCGTTTCAACAATAAGTGAAAAGTATCTATCCAGAGAACAATTAGCATCTTCGTGCAAGTAGCAATACCCGTTGGAATCTTCATGACAGTTAATACAGATTTTCTCTTTCACTAATTTATGATACTTACTAACATCATCGGTTTCGTTGCTTTGAACAATCTCTAAAACCGAAGGCAGATAAAATTCGACGGCACAAGTTTCTTTATGTGTAAGTGTGCATCCGCCACGCTCGTTTGAATCAACACAGATTGAGCAGACATTTTGTTTTATTGCTTTGAGATATTTATCCATATTTTTGCTCTGTTACTCTTAAGAAAAAATAGTCAGCCTAAATGGAAGAACCAAATAAAAAAGTACAAGTAAGAAGAATTTTTGATTCGATTTCGCACCGTTATGATTTTCTCAATCACTTTCTTAGCGCTGGTGTAGATTTTTATTGGCGTAAGAAAGCAATTAAACTTACGCGAATCTCGCAAGATTCTGTTTTGCTGGATTTAGCTTGCGGCACCGGGGACTTTGCAATCACAGCTAAGAATTTGGGTGTGCAAAAAATTTTTGGCGGAGATTTATCATATAACATGCTTTCACACTTTGCAAAAAAAGCTGATTGGATAAATGGAAGAATGCTGGAAACTGTTGCAGAACATTTACCCTTCCAGAAAGATTCTTTCACAAACATTACAGTCGCATTTGGTGTACGCAACTTTTATGATATACCAACTGCGTTTAGGGAATTCAACCGCGTGCTTGCAAATAAAGGGAAAGCTACAGTTTTGGAATTCCGTCTGCCGGGAAATAAATTAGTTAGAAACTTCTACATGTTTTATTTCAACAAAATTCTTCCACTTATTGGGAGAATAATTTCCAGCGATCAAGAAGCATACACTTACCTTCCGGAATCAGTAGGCGAGTTCGATAAAAAAGTTGACCTTGTAAAAATCTTTTCCGATTGTGGTTTTGCGAACGTTAAGAAATACTCTCTTACGTTTGGTCTTGTTCAAGTTGTGATTGCCGAGAAATAAATTATGGCAGTTACAGTTAATCCGGTTATACTCACAGCAAAAGAGCTCCAAGTACATTTCGGCGAGCAAATTATACTTGATAAAGCTTCTCTCAGCATTCACGAGAAAGATAGAATTGGTCTAGTTGGCAGAAACGGGGCGGGCAAATCAACATTCTTAAAAATTATTTCCGGCATTTTGCCTTGCGATTCCGGCGAAGTAGCAAAACGTCGTGATTTAGTTATCGGCTTCCTTTCTCAAGAATTTACACTTGATGAAACAAAAAGCGTTCACGCAAACATTCAAAGCGGCGCTGAAAAAGTTCTTTCATTATTAGAAGAATACAACGACACTCCGTTTGATTCTCCTTCTCACGAGAAACTTCAGATACACATTGCTGAGCTCGATGGCTGGAATCTTGAGAAGAATGTTGATTTGCTGATGAAGTCTTTGAACGCACCGCCAAAAGAAAGAATGGTTGCAACACTTTCCGGTGGAGAGAAACGGCGTGTCGCACTTTGCCGCGCGTTAATCTCACACCCGGATTTATTGATTCTTGATGAGCCGACAAATCACCTTGATACCGATTCAATTGAGTGGATTGAAAATTATCTTGCGGAATATTCCGGCACTTGCATTTTTGTTACGCACGACCGCTACTTCCTTGATAGAATTGCAAACAGAATTGTTGAGCTTTCCAATGGCACTTTTTATTCGCATCAAGGCAATTACACAGATTATTTGATTAACAAATCTCAGCGGCAAACTGTAAAAGAAATTGAAGAAACTAAGCGCCAAAATTTTCTTCGCCGGGAACTTGAATGGGTTAGGCGCGGACCGCGAGCGAGAAGAACTAAGGCTAAGAGCCGTTTGGATAACTTTTACGAAGTACAAGAGCAGCAAGTAAAAGAAGTTGAGCTTGATGTTGAGATGATTATTCCAGAAGCCGAAAAACTCGGCAACAAAATTTTAGAGCTGAAAAATGTAGGGATTGTTCTTGGCGGCAAAACTCTGTTTACTAGTTTTAATTATGCTTTCCCCAACAAGAAAAGAATTGGCGTAGTCGGCAAAAACGGAGTTGGTAAAACAACTTTGCTCAAAATTCTTCTTGGTGAAATTTCCCCAACTTACGGACAAATTGATTACGGAGAGAAAACCGATTTCAATTATGTAGATCAATCGCGGCTGTTACTAAACGATGATGACACAGTAATAAAAGCCATTGGTGAAGGAAATGATTTTGTTAAGTTCGGTAAGCAGCAAATGAGTGTGTGGACTTACTTGCGCCGCTTCCTTTTTACAGATGAGCGGATTAATACTTTAGTCGGCAGACTTTCCGGCGGTGAGAAAAGCCGGCTTACACTTGCGCGAATTCTTAAAAACGGCGGCAACTTTCTTTTGTTAGATGAACCAACTAACGATCTTGATCTTCCTACATTGCGCGTACTCGAAGAAGCATTGCTTTCATTTGATGGCTGTGTAGTGGTTGTAAGCCATGATAGATATTTCTTGAACAGAGTTTGCAACGGTATTATTGCTCTTGAAGGTGATGGGCAAATATATTTCAGTGAAGGAGATTATGATTATTATGTTCAGAAAAGGAAGCTAAGACAAACCGAAGCAATTACTGAGCAGCCAAAATTTAAAAAGGAAGATACGCGTGAGAAACCAAAAGTTAGAAAGCTGACATGGAAGGAAGCCAAAGAACTTGAAACTATGGAAGAGAATATTTTGAATGCTGAAGCTGAAGTTGAAAGGATTGAAGCAATATTTTCTTCGCCGGATTTCTATTCAAAGTTTGCAACGCAAACGGTTGAGTTGAACAAGCAGCTTGAAGAAGCTAAGCAAAAAGTAAAATCGCTTTACGAGCGCTGGGAAGAATTAGAACAAATCAAATCCCCATCGTAGGGTCGAGTCCGAGACTCGACCGGTTTTTTTAGGAAGGATCTGAGACCCTTCCCTACAATAAAGAATTAGAAAATATAAAAAGGATTTAGAATCACCCGCCAAAGCTAATTCTCGGACCAAACAACATCTGTAACAGTACTAGTCCAATCACAGTCCATAGAGCACCAAAAATGATTTTTCCACCATCAACTCGATAGGTATAAAATCTTTCTACTTCTGAAAAATATATTTTCCGAGTTATTCCTCCAGAATTGAGATAGATAAGATGATCATCTGCTAGTGTTAACAATTGATTCTCACCGGTATTGAATCGGACTTCAGTTTTATCCTTTAGTTTTATCTTTGATACTTCAACAGAGCCGTGAACCTTACCCATTTCAACCGGAAAATTTGAATAGCATCCACTGAGATTCGTTAAAATCAAAAGGATGCAAATACTGTAAAACGCTCTTGAAACAAAAATCTTCTGTATCATGATCTATCCCACCAATTAATTATTCTTTTTAGTAACCTTATCTGCTTTGTTCCGATAATGATCTTAGAACCTATCATGCACACTAATAGTAACTTCCGTTGGATGCTTTTTAAGAAAACTGCTTATTGAATAAACTGCAACACATACTAGTATTAGAATTAGTAACAACGAACTTGTTTTTGATAATCCCATCTTCATTAGCCCTTCTACCGGTTCCATATTATGGGAACCGACTATTAATCGATGCGGGAACCCTAATAGCGGAAGAAAAGAATATGTGAGTATATCTAAGAAATGAAATGAAGAAACAATTAAAAAAAGTCTGAGAGTTCGCTTTACCTTGCAAAACCATAACGAGAATATTGAGATATAAGAAATAAGTAGGGTGAATCCGGAACCAGAAAACAACATAAGTCCCAGCCAAAAATTATTTGTAGCTTGACCTAAGTACCAAGAAGGTGAAAAAAAAGCAATAAGACCTAAATGAGTATTTCTTCCAAAATCTGGAATCAATTCAATTCCAAAAATCACAATTCTTTTTATGCTTCCGCCACTAACAAGAACGGGAATACTATGACCTATTTCATGAAAAAATATGTTAAGAAGTAGCGTTAATATCATAGAACCAATAATAATAAATGTAGTTTTTATTGATTCTGTATTTTCCCAAAATGGAAATTTCATGATTTCAGTATCTTGAAAATTCTTCACTACTTTGAGGAACAACCAAATGGTTTATAATTAATTTTTCTTTAATGACTTTGAAAATGCTTTTGGTGATTCGTTTATCTTTAACAAACTTAACCTCAAGAGTATCTTCTTTTACAGTCCAGACAATCTTTGAAGTATCCAACCTATTGGTGGATTCATAGATCATATAACCTAAACCCTTCTTCAGAAAAACAGCAGAGAAACTTGCCTTAATACTTGGATTTTGAATAAAAGTCCCATAATCAGTAATTTCCATTTTTACACCTTTACTTAAAGTTGTACCTTTTTCCCACACCCACTCACCGACTAATTCGTCTCCGGGCTTTTCCCATTTAATGGGTTCAACTTGTTGCTTACAACCGACAAAAAGCACAAAGACAAATACTATTATCAAAATACCTTTCATTTTCTCTACCACGTTTATTGTAAAGTCGTGTACCTATTTATTGTCCTTTCTCTTAATCTCCTCAACCTTGTTCCTCTTATGATCTGAGACGCCAACTATCAAACCGAGCGAAGTAACTGCTGCGCCGATTATCTGGAACAGTGTAACTTCCTTGCCGAAGAGAAACATCACAAACGGTAAAACAGCAAGCCAGATGTTTGTGTAAGGCACCCAATAGTGAGCGGCAAATTTAGAGAGTTTGAAGAAGCCAAAACTATAGATGTAACCGGTTAATCCGGCGAGAACTACAAACAAAATAGGCCACCAATTTTTTGGGATGATGCTTCCGTCGAACAATGCAAAGAAGCGGTTGTAACCAGTATCAGAAATAATTGTTTTAATTTTTTCTTCCGATTCTTCCGAGACAGATTTGTTAATTACATATTCATCGCCAACTTTTTCATAATAAGAAAGAAGAAACGCTTTATTGTTTTCATCAACTTTGGATAAAGCTCTTGTTTCAAATTTATCTACTGGAACACTCTGTGGGAAATTGATATGCAGTACACTGCTAAGTAGTGGAAAAATAAAAAGAGCTGACCAGATGAAAGCCATTTTCCAAATCTCCCGCCACATAACTAACGCGTTTGGACCTACCCCTTTTGCGGCAAGCTGAACTGTTTTGTTGTTAAGAATTTGCTGAGAACATAAGCAGCAGTTAATTATAATCACCCAAAGAATTGCTGTGAAATCTAAAACTTCGTTTGGGTTTAAGCTTCTTCCTAACATTCTTGGAATGTGCGGGACACCAAGACCAATAACTACAAGCGAAATTCCAATCCAATGCTCTTTTCTGATGGTAGCGTTGAACATAAGTTTGCCAAGAAACGGAAGCATAACGAGGTAAACATTTACGTAAGGCGCATAAAGATGCGGTGAATAATATTTTGGCAAGTAAAAGAAGCCGATGTTTTCTATGACTCCGGTAAAAGCACAAATGGAAATGGTTATCATCGCAGCAGCGCCGGGTAATAAATATTTTAATTCTTTACCGCGAATAACCTCAACCGTAACAGCGATTAACGCCCAAAGAAGTTTTGAAATTTCTCGCCACCACGTCATTACGCCGGGAGAAACACCAACCGGCTGATCGCCGACAAATTTAGGCTGATTTCCCATCCAGTTTAATATGTACTGTCCGCCCAAAGCGCCGTTGATTATCATCAACCAGCCGATAAGTAAAATCCATTCCATTATTAATCCTAGTTAAGCAATAATAAAACTAAATAGCACTACTTAAAAATGTAATGCAATTATTTACTCACGAACTACTTTTGTTTTTCTATTAATTTAATTTTCAGTTGCTCAAAAGATTTTGCGCGATGACTTATTACATTCTTTTCTTCAAGCATTAACTCTGCCAAAGTGTTGGCAAAACCATCCGGAACAAAAATGGGATCGTAGCCAAAGCCGAAATTACCGCGCGGTTTATCAATCATTCTTCCGGCCAATTCACCCACAAAAGAAAGTGTTTCCTTTCCATCGTAATAAATTGCTTGCGATACAAACTTTGCTCTGTGTGGTTGTCTGTACGACTTCAACTCTTCAGTAACTTTTTTGTTGTTATCGTCAAAAGTGCAATTCTCTCCGGCGTAACGAGCGGAATAAACTCCCGGACGTCCGTCAAGCTGTTTAATTTCCAAACCGGAATCATCCGAGATTACCGGGAGTTTATAAATTTCATAGATTGCTTTAGCTTTGAGTAACGCGTTTTCATAAAACGTAGTGCCGGTTTCTTCAACATCAATATCATTTTCTAAATCGGCTAGCGATACAATTTCGATATTTGTTCCTTCAAAAAGATTTTTAACTTCTTGAGCTTTTCCTTTGTTCTGTGTTGCAAAAACTACTTTCAATTAATCCTCTTTAATAATTCTGTAAATTGATTTTTACCATTACTAACTAGCTCTGCTTCATCATACAACAGCGACTTTCCATTCTCTACTTTCAACTCTCCATCAACAAATACAGCTTTAACATTTTCTTTTGAGGCTGAATAAACAATGCTGGAATAGACCTGACTGCCGTCAGGCAAGTCTTGCAGCTCGTCCATTTGCATGGGCTGATCTGCTTTTTCTAAATCAAGCAAAACAAAATCTGCTTTTTTACCAGATTCAATGCTTCCAATTTCTTTTTCAAGATGCAAAGCTTTTGCGCCTTCAATAGTAGCTAAGCGGAAAACAGTAAACGCATCCATTGCAGTTGGTCCGTGAATTGGCTTTTGAATCAATGCTGCATGACGCATTTCTGTAAAAGCGCTCAATCCGTTATTGCATGGCGCTCCATCCGCACCGAGCGAAACAGAAACTCCTTCTTTTATATACTTTGGAATGTTTGCGATACCTGAGCCAAGTTTTAAATTTGAAGACGGACAATGGGAAATTCTAACATCGTTTTTCTTAAGTGATTTTATTTCATTGTCATTCAGATGAATACAGTGCGCCAGAACTGTGTGATCGTCCAGCAACCCAATTGATTCGAAATATTCTACATTTTCTTTTCCAGTCATTGCGCGTACAGTCTCGACTTCTTTTTTATTTTCCGAAGAATGTGTATGTAGAATTGAACCCGGAAAATCTTTCATCATTTCTTTTGTTTCTTTCAAAAGTTTTTCTGAACAAGACAAAACAAAGCGAGGCGCGAATCCAAACTTTACTTTTCCATTATTTGAATTGTGAAATGACTTCGCCCAATCATAACTTGCTTTTAAATTCCATTCAGTAGTATCGCAGAAAGCTGGATACAACTCGTTCTGGTCTATCATGCAGTTCCCGGCAAATGCTCTCATACCCGAATTAATTAGTTCTTCAAAAATTATTTCCTGATGACGTAATGTTCCCATATCAAGCAGAGTTGTTGTTCCGCCGCATAGCAAATCGTTAATTCCAAGCCGAGCGGAAACTCTAAGCGATTCTTTGCTGTGTGAATTTTCGAAAGGAAAAATTCTTTTCTGAAGCCAATCAAGAAGTTCAAGATCATCAGCAAATCCACGGAATAACGTTTGGCAAAGGTGAATATGCGTTTGTACAAATCCGGGAATAAGCGTGTATTTAGAGTAATCAAGAACTTCATAATTGTTTTTATCAAAGCTTTGCAAAGGCTCGATTCTGGTAATTACTCCGCCGGAAATTTCAACTGCGTGATTTTCAAGAACATCATTTTTTGAATTAACAGTTACAATCTGCTTAGGGATTAGAAGTTTGGCTTTCATTTTTCTTCTCTGCAAATAATTCATCCATTTTTTCTATTGCGTAACGTAGATGCGGTATTACAATCGACCCGCCAACAATTAAAGCTATGTTAAAAGATTCGTACAATTCTTGTTCTGTTGCACCTTCTTGAATCGATCTATCAACGTGATACAAGATGCAATCGTTACAGCGCAAAACCATTGATGCAACCAGCCCCATTAGCTCTTTGGTTTTAGAATTAAGCGCGCCATCCACATAAGCCTTATTGTCCAAAGCAAAGAACTTGTTGTAATCTCTGAATCCCGAATTCAAAATTCGTTCGTTCATCTCCGCTCGGTAGGAACGAAACTCATTAACAGTAGTTTTCATTTTACCTCTATTTTCTTAGTAATTCTTTCCTTAAAAATTTCCCAGTAATACTTTTTTCATTTTCGGAAACAACCTCCGGAGTACCGACCGCAATTATTTCTCCGCCATATTCCCCGCCTCCCGGGCCGAGATCAACGACATAATCAGCAACTTTAATAACATCTAAATTATGCTCAACAACAATTACCGTGTTCCCTTTCTCTACAAGCTGATTGAGAACTTTCAGTAAAATGTTCACATCTTCAAAGTGAAGACCGGTAGTTGGTTCATCCAAAATATAAATTGTATTGCCGGTTTGTACTTTGCTTAATTCAGTAGCAAGTTTAACGCGCTGTGCTTCTCCTCCGCTGAGAGTTGTAGCCTGCTGTCCAAGTTTAATATAACCAAGGCCAACATCGTTGAGTGCCTTAACTTTTCTTTGTAGAGCCGGATAATCCTCGAAGAAGCCAACAGACTCTTCAACAGTCATATCTAAAATATCCGAGATAGATTTAGTCTTATAAAGAATTTCCAGAGTTTCATGGTTATAGCGCTTACCATTGCAAACTTCGCAAAGCACATAAACGTTTGGAAGAAAATTCATCTCAATTTTCTTTAAGCCGTCTCCTTCGCATTCTTCGCATCTTCCGCCGCTTACGTTAAAGCTGAAACGTCCCGCTGCGTAGCCGCGCATTTTAGATTCCGGCAGCTGCGCGAATAAATCTCTTATATGTGTAAACAGGCCAGTGTAAGTGGCCGGATTTGAACGCGGAGTTCTCCCAATCGCCGACTGATCAATCTCAATAACTTTATCTACATTCTCTAAGCCTAATATTTCATAAAATGGGAGTGGAACAACTTTGGAATTATATATCTTTTTCATCAAAATTTTAACAAGAGTTTCATTAATCAAAGAAGATTTGCCGGAACCGCTTACTCCGGTTATTGCAATAAAAGTTCCTAACGGGATTTTTAGATTTACTTCTTTCAGATTATTTCCGCTAGCTTTCTTCAGTTCAATAAACTTTCCACTTCCCTTTCTTCTCTCGGTATCATATTCAATCTGTTTTCTGTCTTTAAGGTATTCTAATGTTAAGGATTTGTTTTCTTTTTTTGTTTTAAGAAAACTTTTTGTATCTCCATGTAAAACAACCTCGCCACCATGAATACCGGCTCTCGGTCCAAGATCAACAATATAATCAGCGCTTTCTATCGTTTCACGGTCATGCTCAACCACAATAACCGTATTTCCTAAATCGCGAAGATTCTTTAACGAGTTTATCAACTTAACATTATCAGATTGATGAAGCCCGATACTAGGCTCATCCAACACATATAGTACGCCGGCTAGTTGCGAACCGATCTGTGTTGCTAATCTTATACGCTGTGCTTCTCCACCGGAAAGTGTTCTAGCTGAACGATCAAGGGTGAGATAATCGAGCCCAACATTAAGTAAAAAGTCTAATCTTGATGTTATCTCCTTCAGAATTTGGACAGCAATAATTTTTTCTCTCTCGGTTAACTTGAGCGAGTTAAAGAACTTTTTAGCTTTATCTATTGATTGTGCAGAAACTGCGGCAATATTCATTTCGTTAAGAGTAATTGCTAGAGATTCCTTCTTAAGTCTCCCACCGTTACAAGTAGAACATGTCATTGTATTCATAAAGGCTTCCGCCCACTCACGAATTTTATTCGAGGAAGTATTTTCGTAATAATGATTTACATAATTCATTACACCATTAAACTTGTGCATGTATGTTACTTGCTTGCCTCCGCCATAAGTGTATGTAAAAGGAATTTTTTCTTTTGTTCCATTGAGAAGAATATCTAGCTGCTCTTTTGTTAAATCTTTCAGTTTTGTATCATAAGTAAAACCAAATTTTTCTACAATTATTTGAAGCTGGTTAAAAAACCATGTACTTCTTGGTTTTCCTATAGCCGCAATTCCCTCTTCGTTAATCGTCTTTTCCCAATCGGGAATAATCAAATTCATGTCAAGTTCGCGTTTCTCACCTAAACCATCACACTCGGGACAAGAACCATACGGGGAGTTAAATGAGAATGAATTTGGAGCCAATTCAGCAAAACCAATTCCGCAATGAAGACACGCAAAGTTTCTACTGTATACAAAGTCTTTTTCACCATCGTTAATAATTACATTTCCATTTCCATAGTTGAGCGCCACTTCAATTGACTCGGTAACACGAGAGCTTGATTTTTCGTTAATTTTAACTCGATCAACTACGATTTCAATATCATGAGTCTTATAACGATCAACTTTTGTTTCATCTGCCAACTCGAGTGTTTCGCCATCAACACGCGCCCGAATAAATCCATCTCGTAAAATCTCTTGAAAGAGTTCCCGGTAATGTCCTTTTCTACCACGTATAACTGGTGCCAAAACAACTACACGTTTCTCATCAAACTCTTTCAGAACAGTTTCAATTATTTGATCTGCTGATTGCTTTACGACGGGTCTTCCGCAATTGTAGCAGTTTACTCTTCCTACGCGAGCATAAAGCAAGCGAAGGTAATCATATATTTCAGTTACTGTCCCAACAGTTGAACGGGGATTTCCATGAGTAGATTTTTGTTCAATAGAAATTGCCGGACTTAGTCCTTCAATTAGGTCAACATCCGGTTTTTCAAGCTGGTCTAAGAACTGTCTAGCATAAGAGGAAAGTGATTCAATATACCTTCGCTGTCCTTCTGCGTAAATTGTGTCAAAAGCTAATGAGGACTTACCGGAACCGGACAGACCGGTGATTACAACAAATGAGTCCCTCGGTATTTCCAGATCTATATTTTTGAGGTTATGTTCGCGAGCACCGCGAATAATTATTTTTGATTCCATTAAAATAGATTGCCAAAGTTCAAAAGGTTATTTTAGAGAAAGAAAAAACGAAAATCAATTTTTTTTGAATTTATGCATTTACCCGAAACAATTAAGACAATTGCTCTGCCAACTGAATTCAAGTTGAAAGAGAAAGGTTCACTCTTCTTGGCCATATCACAACCAGTCAATACGGAAGAGGATGCAATTAATTGCTTAGTAAAAATCCGTAAACAGTATTACGATGCCACACATCATTGTTATGCATACAAATTCCAGAATGGAATCTATAAATATTCTGATGATGGCGAGCCAAATGGTACAGCCGGTATTCGGATATATAATGCACAAAACCATCTTAAAGTTACAAATTTAATTACTGTTGTTGTCCGCTATTTTGGCGGGACAAAACTAGGAGTTGGACCTCTTGGAAAGGCTTATTTTGAATCTGCTGTTGGGTGTTTAGAGAGCTCCAAAATAGAAAAGAAGGATTTGTATCAAAAAGTAGAAATCAGCTATGATTTTTCATTGAGCAACTCTGTTCACCATTTTGTTACAAAACATAAACTAATTATCACGAAAAACGATTTTAACGACCTACCAAGAATGACTTGCTTGATTCATCCAGCAAGGTTTGATCTATTTCATTCAGATATCTTAGCCGCAACTCAAAGCAAAGCCCTCATCGATCTCACTAATGAGTTTTCATATATAAATTCTAATACTGCAAAATAAAGCTAAATTCTTGACATCAAGTTCTCTTTTAGTTAATTTTAATAAAAGATAACTGGCTCCTATAAATCCTTATAAGAAGTTTTCATAATAATCGAGGGATGTATGATTTACACGAAAACAGGCGAATATGCAATAAGAGCAATACTCTTTTTAGCTCGCCAACAAAAAGACGCATTAATTATGTCTTCAGATATAGCAAAGAGTGAAGATATTCCAGCACATTATCTTGCTAAAATTTTACAACGAATGGCTAAATACGGATACGTTGATTCATTTAAAGGCAGAGGTGGCGGATTTAAAATTACCGAACTCGCTAAGAAAAGCTCGATTCTTGAGATAGTTGAAAGAGTAGAAGGCCCGGTTATTAACTTGAAGTGCGTTACTGGACTTAAAGAATGTCAGGAAGAAAACCCATGTCCTTTGCATGACGAATGGGCAGAATTGCGAAACAGAATCTATAATTTAATTTCCAGCAGATCTGTTCAGGATGTTGCTGAAAAATATTCGGAAACGTTGCGAAAAGTGAAGTAACCATTTGTTGAGTTTTGTTGCGAAAGGATTCGAGGTTTACTTCGAATCCTTTTTTGTTTTTAAATCATTTAGATAGAGTTTGAGAACAGAAAGGTCTTCACATAATCGATTCATATTCTCAAGTGAAGCATGAGATAGCTGAAAATATTTATCTTCATAAATATTCTTCACAAAGTCAGATGAGTTTTCCAAAATAGGTTGAAGCAGCAATTTTATTTTTTGATAAGATACTTGGAACTCCTCACCAACCTTCTTAAAGTATTCTTCATCTACAACGGCTTCCCTTTTCTGAATTACTTTCATCAATCCGTTAACATATTTTGCTTGAAATGCCAGTTCAGATAGTTCGTTAAACCGCTTCGAAGAAACCGATGCTTCTAATATCAATTTAAAATCCTCACGTGCGCGTAACGGATTCTCGCTTAGCATTTCTACTCCAGAGAGGATTTCCTCTACAGATTTGTCAATCATTTTTTCACCTTTATTCCTATTCCAATGCCATCACCGACTGGTAGGATTGTAGTTTTAAGAGAAGGTGTATTAAGAAATTGCTTGTTGAAGTCACGAATTATTTGAGTGGAATTTTTCTGCTTTGCTGGAACGTTGCCAGATGCTGCGTAACCATGCCATAAAAGATTGTCGATAAAAATTACTCCGCCTTTTTTTAACAAAGCAATTGAATATTGGAATAGCTTTTCATAATCCAACTTGTCGGCATCAAGAAAAATAAAATCATATTTCTTTTTCAGTACGGGCATAATCTCAAGAGCATCTCCTTCAAGGATTTTGATCTTATCCGAAAGTTTAGCCCGGTTAATAAATTCACCGGCCAGTTTTATATTGACGGTACTTTTTTCAATAGTGTGAAGTTTGGCTTTTTTCTTTAACTGGCGGGCAATTCTAATTGATGAATATGCTATGGCTGTACCAATCTCCAATACACGTACCGGACGATATGTTGTAATAAGTGTTTCAAGAAGATCGCCGGCATTCCAATTTAAAATTGGGACCTTATTTTCCAGAGCAAACTCTTCCATCTCAAGCAAAAGTTCATCCGGCGCTTTCCGTTGGGCGGTTAAATATGCCTCTTGACTAGAATGAATAATTCCCTTCATTGCAACCTACTTAATTAATATCATCTTTTTTGTAACCGAGAAATCACCGGCTTGTAGTCTGTAAAAGTAAACACCGGAGGATAATTGAGAATTTCGAATGGAGAATTGAGAATTATATATTCCAATTTGCTTGAACTCATTAACGAGTGTTGCAACTTCATTTCCAAGAATATCATAAACTTTTAGCAGAACAATGCCGGGTTTGGAAACACTGTACCTAATTGTCGTTGTGGGATTAAATGGATTCGGATAATTCTGTGAAAGATCAAATTCGGTCGGAATCTCGTTGACATTATTTTCTAAAATGTTACTAATAATCAAATTACCCCAATAAAACTTGTACGAACCTACGGCAGGTTCAAAAACAGTAGTACCGTTTTTGGTTTTATAACTAAACTGAATTAAGATTTGATGCCCGGCTGGTAAGTTTGAGAATGTATATCCATACTTAGAAAAACCTTCGTATGTAAGGGGCACCACAACCGGATCCCAAGCAAAGTAGGATGGGACATTGATAATCATGTGCACAGTAGAGGAATCAACTCCTTCGTCGTTGATAAAAATTTTGTGAAGTTTATACTGATTATTAATTTTTTCCAGATTCGGATAAGAAACAACTCGCTTAGCCGAAATTAGTCCCCAGCCGCGATCGTTATTCGGCGAAGTCGGACTATCACCACACTCCAGAAATATCTTTCTTATTTGTTGATTTGTTAAATGAGGCCAAGCAGATTTAAGAAGTCCAGCAATTCCCGCTGCTATTGGTGTAGCATAGGATGTTCCGTTGCCATAACTATACTTACCACTTGTGTTGGATACATAATCTGTAACTCCCATTGCAACTATTTCCGGTTTTGTTCTCCCATCAGAAGTTGGGCCTGGACTGCTGAATGATGCAATATTATTTGTGAAATCAACAGCACCAACGGTAATAACATTTAATGCGTCTCCCGGAGTAACCAATTTCCCCCATGAATTATTTCTTTCATTTCCCGCAGCAGTTAAGGTTGTAACACCTCTCTGGAATGCAAGATTAATTGCCTTAGCGGTTATTGTTGTCTGCCCATCAAAACTTGACCAAGGATAATCACCAATACCTTCATCAAATTCATTATATCCGAGTGAACTTGTAGTTATCTGAACACCTTGCGCCTCCATCCATTCCAATGCAGCCGCGTAATTATCTTCTTCAGCGCGAGTTTCAGAAGAAACGGTTTCTGTTTTTGCAAGTAGAATTGAGGCCTCGTAGGCTGGACCAATCAAATTGCCGGGATCAAAACCAGACATTAATCCTAAGCAGTTTGTTCCGTGAGAATCTTGATCGGATCGATCACCGGTCTGGTTTTCAGTAACTTCATCTTTTTGAACAAAATCTTTTTCAGCAACTATTTTTATATTCTTCAATGCGGGATGAGTTTTCCAACGAAAGCCGGTATCCAGAATTCCAATAAGAACTCCTTTGCCGGTAATACCAAGATCATGAACAGCGGGAACTTCGGAAAGCGCATTTTGATTTAGTGAGCCGCCGTAGTTTAATCCGGTTGTTGATTGCACAGTAGAAACTGATCTTGGCGCGGTAATAATTTTCGATTCTATTGGTGAGATTTTCTTTGCAATTCGAACTGCTTCAATTTTTGACACAAACGAAAATGCTTTAACAGTATTTACTTGTTCATCGGTTAAATAGGAAGTAACAGCGTTAAACCACTTTAGTTTATTCTCGATTTTTATTCCGGAAGTTTCAAGCTGATTTATATAACTTGAATTAACAGGTAAGTCTTCAAAAGTGATATACTCATCTCCCATAACTTGCTTTCTTCTTTCGATTGCCTCGGGAGATAATTCCTTTTCAGCGGCTAAATAAACTGCCGAGGTTTTGTTCAATTTTGAAAGGTTAAAATCGCCTTTATCTTTGAAGTAAATGTAATACTTTGTCTGCGCGAAGAGAGAAACTGAGATCAATAGGATGAAGCAACTGAGCTTAAAATTCATTCAATCACCTTACAAAGAAATGTTTTCTTATTAACAATGTCAGAAACTAAAAAGTGCAGAGAAAAATTTCAACTGCACTCTGAAGTAATCAATTTATTAACTGAAAATCAATGAACAATTTTCGCTATTCGGTTTACGCGGACAGTACTCAAAAGCTTAAAGATATCAGAGAATGGAATGTTAGGGTCCCACGACCAGTAAATCATAAACGCTTGTCCAACAATTTTATCTCTCGGAACAAAACCCCAGAAACGGCTGTCGGCACTGTCATCGCGGTTATCTCCCATCATAAAGTAATAATCTTTTTGCAATATATATGAAGTAACAACTTTCCCATCAATTAGTATAGTATTACCGTCGGCGGTTACAACTCTTTTTCCATACTCACGATCGATTATCGTACGCCACGCCTCAATGTTTTCAACAGAAAGTTTAATAACATCACCTTTTTTAGGAATTACAATCGGTCCATAATTATCTTCGTTAAACGGAGAATCTTTAGGAAATATTGCGGGATTGGCAACACCAGCCGGAGTAACATAATTATTTATGTATTGAATGTTCGCCGGACGCTTAGCTTCTTTTCCATTAACAAAAACAACTTTTTCTTTTATTGTAATTGTATCGCCGGGAATTCCAATACAGCGTTTAACATAATTATTTATTATTTCCGGTTGAAGTTCATCACGGTCGCCCGGATATTCAAACACAACAATATCGCCACGCTCCGGTTCGCTAATAGCCGGTAGTTGGAAATATGGAAGAACAACATTAGTAAATGGAATTGTTCTAGGTGAAGACGAACCATAAGTAAATTTATCTACGAATAAGAAATCACCAATCTTAATTGTTGTTTCCATAGAGCCGGTAGGAACGCGCGATGTCTCAATCAAAAATGTTTTGATTAATAGCGCGGCAATTGCTGCAAAGAAAAGGTTCTTCCAGAAATCCCAAAATTTTTGTATTTGAGTTCTTGGAGTTGTTTTCTTTTCTGTTTGATCTTTTTTCTTAAATATGTCCATTTGAAATTCTTCTTTAATTTCCGGTTGAATCTCAACCAAGTTTGTTAATCTTCTATTTGTAGTACAGCCAAAAACGCTTCTTGAGGAATCTCAACATTTCCTACTTGCTTCATACGCTTCTTACCTTCTTTTTGTTTCTCAAGAAGCTTTCTTTTTCTTGAAATATCGCCGCCATAGCATTTTGCCAATACGTTTTTACGTAGCGCCTTAATGTTTGTTCTGGAAATAACTTTAGCTCCAATTGCTGCTTGAACAGCAATCTCAAACATCTGCGAAGGAATTAATTCCTTCAATTTAGAACAGACTTTTCTCCCCCAGTCATAAGATTTCTTTTCGTGAACAATAATTGAAAGAGCATCTACTTTTTCGTTGTTGAGCAGAATATCAATTTTAACCAAATCTGATGCACGGTAGCCAATAAATTCGTAATCGAATGAAGCATAACCGCGTGAGATTGATTTCAGCTTATCATAAAAATCAAAAATAATTTCAGAAAGAGGAAACTCGTAAGATAAATCGGCTCTTGTCGGATCGATATAAGTTGTGTTTTTGTAGATGCCTCTTTTATCCATAGCAAGCTGCATTAAATTGCCTACATATTCACTTGGCGTAACAATCTGAGCTTTAACATAAGGTTCTTCAACTCTTTCAATATCCCCAACAACGGGCATATCTGCCGGATTATCAACAATAACTTTTTGGCCATTCTTTTTGAAAACCCAATACTCCACATTTGGCAAAGTTGTTATAAGAGATTGGCCAAACTCGCGCTCCAATCTTTCTTGCACAATTTCCATGTGAAGCATTCCAAGAAAGCCGCAGCGAAAACCAAAACCAAGAGCAACAGAAGTTTCCGGCTCGTAACTAACAGAAGAATCATTCAAACGATATTTTTCTAAAGCCTCACGTAAATTTTCATACTCGTCTGTGTTTGTTGGATACAAACCGCTGAATACCATAGGAAGAATATCTTTGTACCCCGGTAGCGGGTGTTCTGCTCCATTTTTTACATGTGTAACAGTATCGCCAACTTTTGTTTCATGAATTTCTTTAATGCCGGCAACAAGATAGCCTACATTTCCGGCTTTTAGTTCGGTACCCTTTATTCTTGCAAGCCTCAGTGTACCAACTTCTTCAGCTAAAAACTTTTTATCATTAATAAAGAATTTAATCTCATCTTTCTCTTTTAAAACTCCGTTGAAAATTCTAACGTAAGCAACCGCGCCACGATAAGAATCAAAAACAGAATCGAACACTAAAGCTTGAAGCGGAGCGCTTTCATCTCCGGTTGGTGCCGGAACGCGTTTTACAACCGCCTCTAAAATCAGATCGATACCTAAACGGGTTTTCGCACTGGCTAAAATTATCTCTTCTTGTTTGCAGCCAATCAAATCCATTATCTGATGGCTAACAACATCAACCATTGCGCTTGGTAGGTCAACCTTATTAATTACCGGAATGATTTCCAGTCCGGCATCAATAGCCATGTACAAATTGCTAATTGTCTGTGCTTCAACACCTTGAGCTGCATCTACAATAAGAATTGCGCCTTCGCAAGCCGCAAGTGAACGAGAAACTTCATAAGAAAAATCTACGTGACCGGGAGTGTCAATCAAATTTAGTGTATAATGCTCGCCATCTTTTGATTCATACTTCATCTGAATAGCATGAGACTTAATAGTAATACCTCTTTCGCGCTCCAAATCTAAACTATCTAACAGCTGTTCCTTCGCCTCACGCTGAGAAATTGTGTGAGTAAACTCAAGCAGCCCATCAGCGATGGTAGATTTGCCATGATCTATATGGGCAATAATGCAGAAATTGCGGATTTTATTCATATACTCTTTGGAATTTGCGGCCAAAATATATGAAAATGAGGGGGGCTTTACAATTTACCTAACTTTTACTGCCATTTTTACCCAATTTCATATCGGATGTTGAAATGATTAATTTTGAACCCGAAAATTGATGAGCCTATGAACAAATACTTTCTAATGCTTTTTTTAGTGATTCTTTCTACAATTAGTGTGGCACAAAAGAAGAAGGCCCTAGCGGTTCCAGCCAAGACCGCCTTTACTTCGGCCGCGATACTAAGGACTTCACAATTTGATTCTGTTTTTACAGAAACGATTTACGAAGATGGCAAATTTATTTCCTACTCAAGTGATGGAAAAATCAGTTGTTCAGATTCAACTCTAAAATTTTTGTGGAAACAGCAGTTATCCGGTAATATTTCTGTCCGACCAGTAGTGATTGACAGTACTCTTGTTGTTGCAACAGATAATAGCGAAATCAATTCTTATGATGTTTTGACCGGGGCTCAACTCCAATCGATTGGGCTGGAAGAAAGCATCACTACACCACTTTTTGCTTTCGCTTATATTGGCAAGAAAGAACTAATGATACCCAAACAGACCGGCTCCAAAGCTGCTCTTGTATTCGGAATGGCAAGCGGCAAAATTTCATGTCTCGATCTTGAATCGCTGCAAGAATACTGGCAAAATTCAGATCAGAAAGATTCCCTATTTACAAAGCCTATTCTTTTGAACAATAAATTAGTTTTCACGCGCGGAGACGGCTCTTTAAACTGCTTAGATGCAAATACGGGGTTATTAATTTGGAGATGGCTGGAATCGGAATCAGCAAATTTTTCTCATTCAGAGATTATTTCGGATGGAAAAAGCATCTACATTGTTTCGGCAGACAGTATGTTTTACTCAATTAACTTTTTGCTTGGCAGACTAAACTGGCGGCTCGAAAAAGAAAAAATAGCACCCAGTTTTTTTTACTCAGCAGCTCAGAAGAATATCTTCTTAATTCATCAAGATAAGAAACTGATTATCTTTTCTGTGAATGATGAAAATGAAATTGATAGTTTCACGCTTAAACATAATCCCCCTTATAACTCATATCACTTTTTCGAGTTTAACATGAAGGTGTTTTTTGTTTATGACGGAATTATTTACCAAGCGACAGAGAAGGAATTACTTAGAGAAGTACTTAAGCTTGATTTTGCAACAGTAAAATCGTTATTCCAACTGGATACAAATAAATTTGCTGCGTTAAGTAACAATGGAAAACTTGTAATTTTTATAATGAGGTAATTTTTTGAGAAATTTTGACGGATTCATATTTGATGTGGACGGAACTTTAACTTCTACCAACGAATTGATTTTTTCTTCCTTTAATCATGTAACAAAAAAGTATTTGAATAAAACAGTTTCTGATGAAGAAATAATTGCCATGTTTGGTCCAACCGAAGATGTTATTCTGCAAGAATGGATGAAGAATGATTATAAAGAAGCTAGGAAAGATTATTTCGATTTCTATTCTTCGCAGCATCAGCATATGGCCGATATTTATCCCGGCATGATTGAAATTCTTCAATTCATCAAGTCGAAAAATATTCCGCTTTCCATTTATACTGGCAAAGGAAAAGATTCCGCAACAATCACATTAAAAGAAATCGGTGTTTACAATTTATTCGATATGATTGTTACCGGCGATGATGTAAAAGAGTCCAAACCTTCACGTGAAGGAATTGATTTGTTTGTTGAAAAATTTGGGTTAGATAGAAATCGAGTTTTAATGATTGGAGACGCACCGGCTGATGTCATCGCGGCACACAGTGCCGGTGTTAAAGCAGCTTCTGTATTATGGGATAGTTACGCAAAAGAAAAAGTTATGAAGATGTCTAGCGATTTCTTCTTTGAAACTGTAGAAGAATTCAAAGCGTTTTTAGATAACAACATTTAGTTATCTACGCGAAAGCCAGATTTCCGGATTTTGATAATTCCGTTCATTCCAAATTTCAAAGTGAACTATGTTCCCCTCCAAACTTTCGTTCACTCTTCCAATTGTTGTTCCGGCATTTATTCTTTGTCCTTCTTTAACGGAAATTCCGGTTACGTGTCCGTAAACAGTTCTATAATCATCACGATGAGTAACAATAACAATGCTTCCGTAGCCGGGGATCCAATCGATTGCGCTCACAATTCCCTCGGCAACAGATAAAACATTTTGCGAAGCCCCAACACCGATATCAATTCCATAATTTAATGTGATTGTATTTAATCGTTCATTCTTATTTTCACCAAACTTGCGAACGATTCTGCCTTCTCGTACAGGCCATCCCAGGCTGCCACGTAGCTGGGCAAAATTCTGAAAAGAAGAATAGTCGAATGATTGAGGCAGTTTACCACTCACCACTTTCTTATCATTCTTAATTTTGCTTTCGAGCGAACGTTTTTTCGCCTCACGGTCTGCTTCAATTAATTTGGCAATTATATTTTTGATAAGAATCTCTGCACGTCGTTTAAGAGATATTTCTTGCCCAATCATTTTCTGATCTTTTTTCAAAACAGTAATGATATCTTTCTTTTCTTTTTCCTTCTTCTCAAGAACGTCTTGCTCTTTCATTTTCTGATTGGCAAGAATTTCTTTGGATTTTCTTTCCGATTCCAAACTACTCTGCAAATTGGCAAGCTGATTCTTATTTGCAATCAGTTTGTTAAGTGTAATTTTATTTTGGCGGGAAATATATTTCAGATACTGATAGCGAACGATTGCTTGGTTAAATGAATCGGCATCAATCAGAAAATGCCACATCGATAAACCTGAATGCTTGTAAAACCACACTATATAACGCGAGTATTGTGCTTTAAGATTTTTGATTCTCTCTTCAATTGTTTGAATATTTTGTTCGAGCCCGCCTATCGCAGTTTCTTTTTGTTTCTCTTCAACTAGTAAATTGTTAATCAGTTTATTTAACAGCAAGTTTTGTTTGTTAATTGTTTCAAGTGATTGTAGCGATTCTCTTTCCTTGCGCGATTTAGATTTTAGCTCGCGCTCCAGATTAGAAATATCATCTTTAATGGATTGCAATTGCTGGTTCTTCTGTTTTATACTGTCCTTGATCTGGCAGAATAATCCGGAAGAAATTAAAAAGAGGAATAAGATCAGATATTTATAAATCGGTGACTTTAGCATCATCCGGAATATCTAATTTTAATTTTTCGGTTAATTTATTCAGTTCAACATTTCTATACTCTATTTTCAATTTCTGCTCGTTGGCTTTATCATTAACGCTGATGTTAAATGGAAGATAAACATCCTCTACTTTTCTGAAACCTTCATAATCAGCTTGATACGAAATTTTCCCTTTTAGATCAGAAATTACAAAACGGGTAATGCGCATCGTTTCAATATCGATTGTAATTGTATTGAGAATATTGCCTACTGAATCGGGATAGACTAACCCGTAAGTACCGTCTTCCTTTTGCGTTACTTGCGGCTCTAAGCGAAGTTTGCTTGTTAAGTTTACCGAACCGGTAACTGCGTCTATAAGCTCATCGTAAGGAATATTTATTTTCATCAAGTCCTTGATTATTCCCGGACGAATTTTCCCCTTGTAATATTTGTTGTTAATTACATCGTAAAACTGAAAATCTTTTTGTGAAATAAGTGAATAAGCCAAATCAATACCGAACGGACCAAAGAAGGATACTTTGAGCGAATCCGGTTTCTTAATTTCAACTTGAAAGCTACTTCTGGTGTTAAGCTCTTTTGTAATAATGAATATAGTTCCGGTTCCAACAAACGATTTAATTTTTCTTCTGTTGGCTTCCAAACGTTTAACAATCCTTTCGGCCGAGATTGACTGTTCTTCTTCCAATGGTTTGGTAGCTGTACATCCGGTTAAATAAGCAATAGTCATTACGGATAATATGAGCATTACTTTTCTCACAATTCGCCTTTATCAATTTTTATTTTTATTTCAGTTTTAGTGTTATCAATCTCAAAAGCCTTTTTCCAGTTACTCAAAGCTTTTTTCTTTTCGCCAAGCTTAAAGAAAACATCGCCAAGATGATCTATTAGAGTTGCGTTTTCTTTTTCAAGTTGAAGCGCAGCTTCAATTTTCTCTTTCGCCTTCTTGAAGTCGCCCAATTTGTAATATATCCAGCCTATTGTATCAAGATAAGAAGAATTTGCCGGCTCCTTCTCAATTGCTTGCTGCGCCATCTTTAATGCTTCTTCTAATTTGATTCCTCTATCTGCCCAAGAATAAGCTAGGTTATTCAAAATAAGAATGTTTGTAGAATCAACTTTGAGAGCTTTCATGTATAGAGAATCTGAAACAGCATAGTTTTTATTTGTCTCATAGATCAATGCTGTAACGCTTAGAACTTGCAAATTGTTCGGATCATACTGCAAAGCTTTATTCAAAACCGATAACGCTTCATCATCCTTTTTAAGCTGATTTAGCGTATAGCCAAGCGCGCCAAGCGCTGTTACATCTCTGGGGTTAACATTCAACGCACGCTGCAAAATTTCTCTAGCTTTTTCATGATCGTTGTTTTGAGAAAGCGACAATCCATAAATTAAATTGATAGCAAAATCATTTGGAAATTTTTGTACTGCTTCATCCATAAAGCGAATTGCGTCTTTGTAGTTTCTTGAGTCAAACAGCAAGCCGCCCAAGCGAGTCCAAACGTCAGAATTCCATTCTGCTATCTTAACAGCTTGTTCAAAATATTTAATTGCAGTAGAATCTTCATGTTGACGCATAGAGATTTCGCCGAGATAAGCTTTTACTTGCCAATCGGTAGAATCTTTATTGATCTGCTCAAAAATCTTTTTTGCCAGAACTAAGTTGGACGAATCCTTTTCTGCTGAAGCTAGGAACGACAATCCAACGCGAATTTTATTTTCAAATGGAATCGATTTGTTATTCACCAGCTTCATGTATTCTGTCAGCGCTTCCATCATCTTTCCTTTTTGAACAAGAGCAATGCCCTTAAACTCAACAAGGTTTAGATCATCCGGAAAACTTACCAGCGCTTGATCTAAAAGGCTTAGTGCTTTATCAAAATTCTTCGTTTTGATGTAAGCATCGATTAATACTTTTTGCAAATTTAGTTCCGATGGGTTGAGCTGAAGCAGTTCTTCAACCGTCGAAATTGTAGCTTCAATATTTCCTTGTCTTTCGTTAATATCGGCTATCTTAATCAGAACAGTCCATTCCGGACCAACTATGTCAATCACTTTTCTGTATAAAGCCAAAGCTTCCGATGGGCGCTTAGCTTCCGAAAGCTGCGCTAAACTGTAATATGCAGTTACGTTGGTTGAATCCAGCGCGAGTACAGCTCTGTATACAACTTCGGATGAATCATTAAAGTGAGATGCGTCGTAAATTGAGCCGAGCATCAGTAAATAATCTGTATTTCTATGATCGCCAAGTACAGCTAATTTTGCATATGTGAGTGCCGATGAAAGCTTATTAATTCTTACATAATTTTTAGCTAATGTGTAAGATATTCCCGGTTGAGGATCTATCGTATATGCTTCGGTATAGCGAGTTATTGCTTCGTTAATTAATCCCCTCGTTTCAGCAATAGAACCATCAATAAACAAAGCTTGTGCGGTTCGCTTTAAATCTTGCTTGGATAAATTTTGGGAATTATTGCTCACCAATTTCTTTTCTGCAGTGCAGCTGAAAAGTATTATGAGGATCGATAGTATTAATACCGTGTACTTCATTTTTCTCTTTTATTTGAGGCAAAAAATAGGTCTAAACGCTTTTAATCACAAGGGTAAGAATTGATGCGTCCAAATCAATTATATATCTTTGTAGAAAATTCTAGGCATAATGCAGCATTTCGATTTAGCAATAGCATACACTTGGGAGTATGATGAAGAATTCGTTGATCTGATTGAATACATTTTTCAATCAGCCGGTTTTACAACTTTCTTGATTAAAACTACTAATTACGAAGAAGTCATTTATCTGCTTGAAAACCGCAAGCTCGCATTTTCGGCTTATCTCGATCGCGCATCTGATGAAGAACCGGCTTTTATGCCGATTGCTCAAATTCTTCAGCGTAGAAAAAGCTACATAATTAATCCATATCAAAAAGTAAACGAATCAATCGATAAAGCAATGATGCACAAACGGCTACAGCAAAAAAGATTTCGTTTACCAAAAACTTTTATTCTTCCAGCTTTCGATCATGATTTTCGTCCCCATATAAAGCCAAGCGATTTGGATTTTTTGAAACGTCCATTCATAATTAAACCTTCTTATTTCAGCGGCGGCGGACAAGGTGTTGTGAAAAATGCTGAAACACTTGATGAGATTAGACGAGAGAGAATCAAAAGTCCGACTGAAAAATATTTAGTTCAGGAAATCATCCATCCTAAAAAAATTCATGGCAGAAGAGCTTGGTTTCGTGTTCTGTGGGCTTTCGATCAAGCAATATCAACTTGGTGGGACGATCAATCGCACATTTATTTTCCGGTAACCAAAAAAGATCTTGAAAAATATAATCTTACCGCTCTTAAGAAAATCACTTTACGTGTAGCTAAACTAACCGGACTGGATTATTTCTCTTCTGAAATTGCAATTACCCAAGATCATAAATTTTATTTGATTGATTATGTAAATGATCAGTGTGATATGCGCTTAAAATCTAATCATCCGGATGGAGTGCCGGATGTACTGGTGAAACAATTTATTCAGAGAATGCTTGCTAAAGTTTCTTCTCTTTAATTGCGTGCTTTGCGGCTTTGCGCGAAATTCTTTTCTAAAAATTCATGTCATCTTCAATCGTATCCAAGATATTTAAGTAGCTTATGTAGCGTTCTGTATTTATCAATTCTTCCTCAACTGCTTTTATTACAGCGCATCCCGGTTCATGCTGGTGCGTGCAAGTATTAAATTTGCACTCGTTAATGTATTCTTCAAAATCCTTAAAGAAATGTCCGAGGTCTTCCTCACGGATTCCATATGGATCAATTTCTCGAATTCCCGGAGTATCAATCACTTTTGTTTTTTCATCTATGTTCATCATAACGCTGGTAACAGTGGTGTGTTTACCTTTAGATGAAAAATCACTCACAATTCCCGTCTTAAGTTTTAAATGAGGATAAATCCAATTGAGCAACGAAGACTTACCAACACCCGAATGTCCCCACACAAGACTAACCTTTCCATCTAAAATTTTATGAAGTTGTTCAGCGCCGATATTTTCTTTTACGCTCGATTCAACAACCTCGTAACCAATCGATCTATACAGAGCAGAATATTCCTTGTAAGTTTCATCCTCGTCCAAATCAATCTTGTTAATGATGATATAACATTTGATGTGAGAGCTTTCACCGGCAACTAAAAATCTATCAATCGCGCGGTTATTAAACTTTGGACTAACACAGCTGCTAACTATAACTAAGCTGTCAATGTTAGCAGCTATTTTCTGCTCTAATCTTTCGCCGCGAGCGCCGGCGCCTTTAATTCTAGGCGCTTTGCGAGAGATATGGTTTGTGCGTGGAAGAATTTCTTCAATAACTCCGGTTCCATCTTGGTTCATTTCGAAACGAACCTTATCGCCAACGGTTGCAATGTCAACCGAATAAAGCTTATCTCGCTTGAGATTGAATTCTTTTTGAAATTTTCCGCGAAGAGAGCAGCGTACTTCTTCCCCCTTCTCATTGAAGAGATAATAATCTTTACTTTCTATTTTGAATATGATTCCTTGAATAGGAACTCCTTTAGCTCGAAAAACCACTTTAAAGATAAGCGGCTTCACGTGTGTAGTCAATTAGGAATTCTATAGTAAGATTTTGAGCTTTAGATGTAGGATTTACTGAGCGTGATACTTGACAAAGTTACCTTCTGAAGTTAACTTGCAAAAAGTAAACGGGGCTTTTATGCTTTACTTTGAGTTTAGAAAAACGAGTTCCAAAATTTCGAAGACGTTTTTTGGTACAAGTTTGTTAAAAGTCAATCCCTTTTTGAGCGTTCTACCGAAAATTTCAAATATTATTATTTTAAGGTGAGTGATGGAATTAAAACCTAATTACGTTATTAACGAAGATGGACAAAAAATATATGCTGTTGTGCCCATAGATGAATACAATAGATTTATTAAAGAATCGAAAAAGAATAGACGGAAAATAGAGGAACTTGAGGAACAATTAGATATCAAGTTTGCACAGAAGGCGATAAAGAAAAATAAAGAAGTATTGAATTTCGACCCGCAAAACTATGTATAAAGCATATTAAGTAATGTTCTGTACACTATTTTGGTGAAGTATGAAAACTGTTTTAAGTAAAATGTCTTTTTGAGTTCACTCATGTTTAGAATTCAGATTCTGAAATCAGCTGATAAGACTTTAAGAAATGTAGCGCGAAAAGAGAGAGTAAAGATTGTTGAACAGATTAGTCAACTTGCAGAAAATCCAAGACCATTTGGTTGTAAAAAACTTAGAGGCACCGAGTTTTATAGAATTAGGATTGGTGATTATAGAGTAATCTATAAAATCGAAGATGAGGTATTGTTGGTTCTAGTGATACGTATTGGTCACAGAAAAGATATTTACAAATAGTTTCGGAGGAATTCGAAAAGAAATTTTGTTACTAAATAATTAACGCAGCTATTGCGTTGTTCTTATCAGAAAACTGGTAATTTTCAAAGGTACAAGAACAAGCAAGAAGGTTGCGTCCAGAGATGGACGCGCTTTCTTATGTCTTTGTACCGGGCATACCAGTGCCTCTGATAAGGATGTAACGAAAGTTGCGTCCTTTTTTTGTTTTAAAGTCGTATGCAAAAGATTAAAATAAAATCTAATCCGCTGTACAGAATTCATACTCCTTGGCGGGGAATTTAATAGTTAGACATTGGCTTAACGGCAATGCACCAATGGGTGGTCTTAATTTATTAAAGCGTTGCCAAATTAAATTAGGAGTAATTATGAAAAAAGTTAGTTTATTTATCGTGTTATTGCTATTCGTTGGTTGTTCATCAAGAACCCTTGAACCTGGAACTGAAAAAGTAAGAATTGTTAGAACAGAACCAGGTAAGGAATGTGAGTACCTTGGTGAAGTCACCGGAGATCAGGGTGATTGGTTAACAGGTACCTTTACTTCAAATTCAAGCCTAGAGACTGGCGCACTAAACGATTTGAAAAACAAGGCGGCAAAAATGGGTGGGAATCTTGTGTGTATTCTAACGAATAGAGCAGGTAGTACAACTGATCAAAGTAGCGGTGTTGTCAGACAAACAAATGTTGTTATAACTGGAAGTGTCTATCGGTGTACTAAATAGCAAGTGCCCAACCATTCTTCATGCCGCTCGCAATTCTTAATGCGGGCGGTTGCGGCTAATCGCGATACCATAATATTTTATTTAACGGCAATGCGCGGGTGTCTGATTTTAACTTGTTAAAGTGTTGCCAAATTAAATTTGGAGTAATTATGAAAAATGTACACGGTTTTTTAGGAAGGTCAGATAAAAAAGGTAACTCAATACAACGTAAGTGCGAAGTTGTAGGAATCAATCCCAAAAGCAAATTGATTGTCTTTCTCATTCTCTTGACCCTTGGTCTCCCTCAGCAAACCAAAGCTCAGTTCACATTTGATCTTGCTATGGGCTATGGACCATTCCAAAACGACGATGCGCAATACTCGATTCTCACGAATAGTTTAGCGGATCAAAGCCCAGTAAAGAGTATTATCAAACTAGATATGCCAGCATCAACTGGAGGGGTAAACTTTGGCATCGGATTTGGCTACCCATTTTCTTCTTACAAATCTGTTTCCTATGGGATGTTTGTTGATGCTTTCTATCAACGTTCTGGTAAAATCAACGCTCTCAACGCTGCTGGTGGTCTTAAAGTCGAGTTTAAAGTGAGTGATAATGTATTAATTGGTTTTCGAGGTGGTGTTTCCTTCATACCAGTATGGGGAAAAGTTGGTCAGGTTGGCGAGAGATCAGGAGACGTATATCTTCGAGCCCCCGATGGATATGATTATCCAATAGGTTCGGAAATCTCAGTCAATTCCAGCGCATTTGGTGGAATGACTTATGGTGAATTGAGATACTATACTTCGCAGAAGGTCTATATTCTATTTGGAGGTGGCTATCAATTTGGTTTGTCTGCAAAGGACTGGAGTTATGAGATTACTGATAAGAATGACAAAAACAAGAAAACAGATTTGCCGAAAAGCGGACTCGACAATCTACCGCCTAATATAGAATTCGGCGGCAGTTTTATTAGAATTGGAATTGGGCTCTTAATTGAAAAATAGTGGTGTAACGATTGCACAGTAGAATTACAAAAAAAGAAATTCATACCTACCGCCAAGAATTGGTGTTCAATTAGGTAATGGTTTCCACAATAAATATTAGGAGCAATTGAAATGAAAAAATCACTGCTTGTTCTTTTACTAATTTCTATTTCTTTGTACGCACAAAACTTTTGGGTGCCAACAAACGGTCCAAATGGAGGCTCAGTTCGTTCACTGGCAATAAATAGTAGCGGGCATATTTTTGCAGGTACTTATGGAAGCGGAGTGTATCGTTCAACTGATAACGGTAGTAATTGGTCACAAGTTAGTACCAATTTTAGATATAGCATTGTTTATTCCATTGGAATAAATGGTAATGGGCATATTTTTGCCGGAACATTTGGTGAGGGAGTATATCGCTCAACAGATAATGGGAATACTTGGACACAAATAAATAGCGGCTTGACAAGTACTAAGGTTCTTTCTTTAGTTATTAATAATAGTGGCTCTATTTTGGTTGGAACTGATCGTTTTGGAATATTTATTTCAACAGATAATGGTAATAACTGGTCAAATAATGGTAATAGTGGCACCAGTTATGCAATTGCAACAAATAGAAAAGCAAATAGTGCTATTTTTGCTGCAACCGCTGGAGAAATATATCGTTCAACTAATGATGGTAATAATTGGTCTCGAATGTTATTTTTTTCTTTTTACCAAGGAAATTTTACTTCACTCGCCATAAATAGTAATGATAATATTTTTGCTGGGAATACCTACTATGTAGCAGTTTTCCGTTCAACCGACAATGGTATTAACTGGACGCAAATGGCTCGAACGAATAACGAGTCCTTTAAAAATACACATGTACTTTCTCTTGCTATAAATGGGGGTGGACAAATTTTTGCTGGAACCGAGAATGATGGAATATTTCGCTCAACAGATAATGGGGAACTGTGGGTACAAATTAACTCCGGATTAACGGATAATTATGTTACTGCACTTGCGATAAATAGTGCTGGTTTTGTTTTTGCAGGTACTAACAAAGGTGGGGTTTTTAGAAGTGCTGATAAAACTACATCGGTTAAAGAAAGTAAGGAGAAAACACCTACAAATTTTTCTCTTTCTCAAAACTATCCCAATCCATTCAACCCAAATACAACAATTAGCTATTCTGTTCCGCAAAAAAGTTATGTTTCAATAAAAATTTATGACTTGGTTGGAAAAGAAGTTGTAACGTTGACAAGCGAAAATAAAAGTGCTGGTAATTATAGCTATGAATTTAATGCGAATAATTTAACGAGCGGCGTTTATTTCTATCAGTTAAAAGCCGGTAGTTTTGTGGAAACCAAAAAATTAATTCTTATGAAATAAAGTGGTACTTCCAGCTAAGTTTAAAAAAAGCGCCTTTCTATAAGGCGCTTTTTTTTAGTCAATTAAAGAGAAGAATTAAAAATTGAATTTAAGCGAGGTTGTAAAATTGCTTACAGAGATTTTTTGGAAGGTTCTGCTTAAACCGCTACCGTAATTATCTCCAAAATCTTCCCACCAGCCATAGGCATAACCAATATTTAACTGAGTTCCCTTAGTAAGATTATAACCTAATCCGGCTGTAATAAATTTCTTATCATATTCACTTGGATCATCTTTGAAAGCTGAAGGCATCATCATAAATCCGGCTCTCACTGCTAAACCGAGATTCGGAATTAGATATTCTCCGCCGGCATTAATGTTAATTGTTGTTCTCATCAAATCTTTGATATCTCTGTTTTTCTCATCACGGGTAAGCCCATCAAAACCGGAAGAGAATTCCATAGAGGAATAATCAACCAATTTTATTTCACCGGAAAGAGTAAGATTTCTTTCAGCGTAAGACGCACCGGCAGAATATTCTGCTGGGGCTGTTACATCATATTCAACCTTCGAATCATCGTACTGTGCATTCCAAGTTGTTTCAGTGCCAAATTTACTTTTACCGGAAACACTATAAGTTTCTTTAATAGTATATGTCCTAGGAACTCTAACAGTAAAACCAACATTAACTTGTTCGTTAATTTTTGCAATTAAACCTAGCTTAAAATCCCAACCGGCTATATCCCACTTAATAACATCTGTCGTAGTGAACGACTGAAAGTCTGCTGATTTTGGTTCGAGTGGATCCAACAAAAGAGTTGACTTGTAGTAATTCTGGGTATCTTCTTCGGTATAAATTCTCGTTCGGTTAAAAGAACCGCTAAGCAAATTAAGTGTAGCTCCAACAAAAATATCCTTCTCAATTTCAACTGCCCCAGAGAGATACCAATTATTAATTCCGCCATCACTTGTAATCTTTGCCGATTGGTTAAGATTTCCATTGATCTCTGTAACATCATTCAAATACTTGTTGTTCGAATCATATATAGGATAACTTAATGCTAGATCGTATGCCAAATCATCATTATCCAAAACCAAATCTTGAATCATCGAATGATTGCCACTGTTGAATCCAGAAAAGCTTAAAATCTTGTTGAAGTTTTTATTTTGATTATAACCAATTGCTAAGGCCATGCTGCCTTGTATTGTTGGCACCGGAAGTATAACGCCAACTTCATTAAAATTAGTAGATGATTGATCACCATTAACTGTATGACTAAAAAGTGTCGCATCATTTGACATCGAATTGTAATCCAAGCTGGCATCAAACTGAGCTTTCTTTGCAAAAGCGATTGCTGCCGGATTAAACTGGGATGAAGAAACTCCGCTCAACCTAGAAATAAATGCGTTGCCCATTCCGAGAGCTTTTGCATTTAACGAAATTCCATTTTCAGATAATCTTAATGCGTCGTTAAAATTCTGTGCTGAAGTGATTACAGTAATTAACGATATTACGATAAATATTATTAGTCCCTTTTTCATGTTCCCCGCTCCGCTATTAATTTTAGGTGAATTCATAATTATCTTCCTCTACCGCCGCTATCCCTTGAACCGGAACCGCTCGAGCTAGAACCACTGGAACTTGAACCGCTTGAACTGGATCCTCGAGAACCGCCGCCACTACTGCTCGAACTAGAACTAGATGGTGGAGAATAGCTTGGTGCCGGACTGCTTTCTCGTCTTGGTGAGTAGCTCCCTTGTGATGATCTTTCTCTTCCCTGCGACGAGCTACCTGAATTACTTCTCTCCGGTCTGTAAGATTCACTTCTTCCTGAACTGTTTCTATCTCTACTTCTGACTTCAGATGAAGGTCTACTTGAAGATTTATCTTTACTAGGAGAGCCTTTCGAAACTCTTGAACCAGATTGACTTGTACTAGATCCTCTACTAACTCTAGACCGGCTTAAATCAACATCATTTGAACCGCCGGTTCTATCTCTATAAGAAGAAGACGGACGAGAATTTCTATCATAATCCCGGGTTCTTGTTGCAACGCCACTACGTTCAGAATCGTTACCTCTAAGCCTTGAAGCAACACCGCTTCTATATTTTGTATTATATGGTCCGTAATTATTATTACCATAGTTTCCATAATAAGGCCAATTATTATAAACGTGAGGACCGTAATATCCCCAAGGATAGTAATAACCGCCGCTTAGATATCCGTAGTAATAGCGATTATAGTAATTATAAGGCCAATAACCGTAATTGCCGTACATGTCATAGTACCAAGGACCGCTACCATAGCCAAATGCCCATGAAGATGGAACATAGCCGAACAAAAACCTTCTATATCCATAAGAACGATCATAACCATAATCGTACTCATCGTTATAATAACCGTCATCTTGGTTTGTTGCTAAAGAATCATCTTCGGTGTATTCACCTTCATCTTCCTCTTCATAAGAATACTCCGGATAATTACGGTCGTAAACTGCAATTTGCGTGTAACAACCTCCAAGCCATAACAACGGGATGATCAACAATATTTTTACTAATGATTTCATGACAACCCCTTATTTAGTTTTTAATGTTTTGTTCAATAATTGTACCGAAAATGTATCCTAAAGAAGTGTAAAAAACGATGCAGAAATTTGAAGTGTCCTTTTGATTAGACTCAACTGGACATTAAAAGAGACAGAATTAAAAAACACCTTTAATAAATTCAACGAAAAGACCACGGTCAGCAATATTCTGATCAATCTTTTTGTTTTTTAGCATATCTCTCAAGTTCAAGCCTATTGTTAATCCATCACCTATTGCGCAACGAACACCTAGATTCATGTATCCGTTTCCCTTGCCAATTGCAGTAAGAGTATTATCGTTGAATGCAATATCATACTCGCCAAGGATTGAGAAAATTTCTCCCAGTGTTTTTTCAAATCCAAAAGCCAAGTTCAAATCCTTGTCGTTATCATCACGTTCTAGCGAATAATTGATTGAACCATGGATAGAAAAATACCCTAGCAGATCAAAGTTTTTTGCAGCAGTAACAAAAAATCCCGGCGACTTAATTTCATATCTATTTAATTCTCTGTCAAAATATCCTTTACCTTGAGATTCAAATCCGGCTGTGATGGCCGGGAGTGCAATGTTTTCTTCAATTATGCGAACGCGGAAATTAATTCCCGGAAGTTTATACCAATCAATTTTTCCAGTACCAATTACGTTGCCGCCGCCAAACGAAAGTCCAAAACTCACACCATCAAAAACTCCTAGTTCAACTTTGGTCATAAATACACCATAAGGCATAGCTTCCATTGATAATGCGGCAAAACCTTTATTTACAACACCAGTAGTAGGCATATCAATTAAGTATCTATACTCATACTTTGCACTTGAGCCGCTTGTGCCTTGGCTGAATAGATTAATCGAAATGGAATTAATAACGATGAGAAACAATAAAACCTTCTTCATAATTCTTCCGAGGAAATCTTTTAATCAATTTAGAAATAAATAATTAGTTTAACCGCAGATTTATTTTCTCTTGTATGTTGGACCAGTCTTGCTATCTTGAATTATCAAGCCAAGATCATTCAACTTATTTCTAATTTCATCAGCCAACTTATAATTCTTAGCCTTCTTTGCTTCTTCCCGTTCAGCTATCATTAGATTGATATACTCAACATCTATATCCGACTCATTAGCTTTCTTCAGATCAGAAAAATGCACTATCCCAAGAACTCCTTCAGCAGTTATCTCAAGAAATTTCTTTAATTCAAGAAGGAATAATTTACTTATCACATTCGAATTTTCATCCATCGCTTTGTTGGCAGAACGAGCAAAATCGAAAATTACTGCAACTGCTTGCGGAGTATTAAAATCGTCATCCATTGCAGCTTCAAATTCATCATAATATTTTTTCAGATCAAAATGGACTAAGTTTTCATTATCCACAGCTCTTGAGAGTCCATCTTTAAACCGCTCTGCAAGTGTAATAATTTTGTCTACACCTTTCTGAGCGGCTGTCAAAAGCTCATCACTAAAATTGAGCGGTCCACCATAATGAGTCTGGGAGAAAAACAGCCTTACTGCTTCTGCTGAATGGCGTGCAAGTACATCTCGGGCGGTGAAAAAATTGCCTAATGATTTCGACATTTTTTCATTTTGAATATTTAAAAAGCCGAAATGTATCCAGTATTTCACAAACTGATTTCCATGCACCCCTTCGCTCTGTGCAATCTCATTTTCGTGATGAGGAAAGATTAAATCATTACCACCCGCATGTATATCAATAGTATCGCCAAGATGTTTTGTACTCATTGCCGAGCACTCAATATGCCACCCCGGTCTTCCTTTGCCCCAAGGACTATTCCAGCTAGGTTCATCTGGTTTAGCTTTTTTCCAAAGTGCAAAATCAAGTGGACTGTTTTTTTGTTCATTCACTTCAACACGGGCACCTGCTTCCAATTCATCTATTTTTTTCCCGCTAAGCTTACCGTAACCATCAAACTTTTTCACATTGTAAAAAACATCACCATCAACATTGTAAGCAAGGCCTTTTTGCTCCAACTCGCTAATCATTTGAATCATTTCTTCAACATGTCCAGTAGCTTTAGGATAAAAATCCGCACGCCTAACCTTAAGTTTTTCAATATCTTCGAAAAATGCATCCATAAAAAACTTAGAAACAGTTTCAGCTGTAGTCTGTTGATCTATCGACTTCTTGATAATCCGATCTTCTATATCTGTTAGATTCATCACAAACTTTACTTTGAAGCCTTTAAACTCCAAATAACGACGGACAATGTCCGACATTATAAAAGTTCTCGAGTTGCCAATATGGAAATAATCGTAAACAGTAGGACCACACGTATACATAGTAACATTTGGCGGATTAAGAGGTCTAAATTCTTCCTTTCTGCGAGTCAAAGTGTTATAAATTAGCATATGGATTCCTAAAAATTGAAACAAAAATAGCATTCAAGGGTCTGTATTTCAACTAAACATCCTATTTAAATATTCGACAATAATATGAGGATTTTTTTATAAAGACTTTGACATCTTTAATAAACTTTTTATTTTACAACCAGAAAAAAGAATAAAGTTGTCCGATGTCTTTTTATCTCAAAAATTTTAGGCTTATTTAGTCGAACAAAACAAAAATCACTGGAGGATTCATTATGAGACTTAGATTTACTTCTTTAGTCTTAGCTGTTGTTCTTCTCTCTACTGCAGTGTTTGCACAGACTGTAGTAAAATTTAGTGTTAACCCTATGGGTGTTTCACCGAGAGATTCTGTACTATCAAAAACCGATATTTATACAAACGCTGCTACTGGTTTGAAAAACGTTGGCCTTGGTTCTAAAATGTATTTTAAAGCTGCAACAACCGGAAGAAAATTTAGTACTGCAATTACTTGGACGCTTACTAGAAAACCGCAAGGTTCTACAACAGCAATTGGTGCTACTAAAGATAAAGTGAACGACTCTACACAAGTTGCTTCATTCGTTCCAGACAAAGTTGGTGCATACACACTAACGGTAACTGATGGTCAATTTACAACTTCAGTAAACTTTAATGCTGCAAAATATTTAGGTTACAAAAACACTGTAGTAAATGGTGTTGATACAAAATTGAGCTGTAAAACATGTCACTCTACGATAGTTGCTAGCTACGAAAAAACCAGACACTCTGTTGGTAACGACGAGAAACTTGATGGTATAAACGCGCCAACATATAAAGCTTCTTGCGTTAGCTGCCATGCAACCGGTTATGATGCAAGCGTAACAGCAAAGAATGATGGTTTTGACGATTTCCCATTCACATTCCCTAGTGTATTAGCCGCCGGCAATGCAGTAAAAGCATATAAAGATTTTCCAGATGCTATGTTGAGATCTAACATTCAATGTGAATCTTGTCACGGTCCAGCAAGTGGTCATATGGGCGCAGTAACAGATGAAAGAATTGATGCTACTTACGACCCAGCTCCTTGCGCAGTTTGTCACGATTCCGGTACTCATCATATTTTCCCGGAACAATTCAGTTCATCAATGCACGCTGTAGCAGTAGATGAATCTGGTCCCGGACGGGAAGCTTGTGTACGCTGCCATACTGGTGCTGGCTTCTCTCAATATACAAGAAACATTCCTACCACAGATCCATACTTTGATGTAACTTATTCAGCTATCACTTGTGCTGGCTGCCATAATCCTCACGATGCAACAAATGCTCATCAATTAAGAAAAACTGATGCAAGCTTAATGACTGTAGGCGGAAAGTTTGTTACAGTTGATAAAACAAACATGGGTAATGGCGCTATCTGCCTAAATTGCCATCAGTCTAGGTCTGAAGCAAATGCAGCAATTGCAGCTGCAACAATTAACAATCGTTTTGGCCCTCATCATGGTCCACAAGGCGATATGTTTATTGGCAACAACATGTTGGAATTAGGCGGTGTTAAACTTCTAAATACAAACCACAAAGGTTATACTCAAGATGGTTGCGTAACTTGCCATATGTTTGGCTCACCTACCGTAGCCGATGCTACTGGAAAAATAATTCCTTTAGGCGGTCACTCATTTAGAGTTGTAACGCCAGACGGCAAAGATAACGTGGCTGCTTGTGCACAATGTCATGGCGGTACTTTCCAATCATTCCACGATGCAAAATTCTTTGTTGACGGATTTGGTGATTGGGATGAAGATAAAACTGTTGAAGGATTACAAGACGAAGTTAAAGGTATGATTGCTGCAATTAAAGCAAAAATGCCACTTAAAGCTGGTCAAACAGCCCCAGTTCCAGAAACATCTTGGACTCCAGTACAAAGAGCAGCTTATTGGAATGCGATTACTGCTGAAGAAGATAAGAGCTTTGGTCTTCACAATCCTAAATACATTGTAACAGGTTTGCGTGGTGCAATGAAGTCATTAGGCATTGCTACTGATATTCAAAAAGAAGAAGGAATTCCAAGTACATATTCATTACAACAAAACTATCCTAACCCATTCAACCCGACTACTACAATTAAATTCTCTATTCCAAAAGCTGGAAACGTGAAATTGACTGTATATGATATTCTTGGTAAGGAAGTTTCAACATTAGTTAATAACTTCTTAAATGCTGGCGAATATAACTTCCAATTCAATGCAAGCAACTTAGCTTCCGGAATTTATCTCTACAGATTAGAATCAACTAACTTTGTTAAAACAAATAAGATGTTGTTAATGAAATAATGTTAGATAGTATCTAGTACTTAGTATTGAGTAATTAGAAAAACCCGGTTCGTTGAAAGCGGATCGGGTTTTTTTATGCCCAATTCTCTTACTCCCCTTTTTGATATATTTGAACAGATAATTTTTTGGTGTTATGCGAATAGAAAAAGATTCTCTTGGCGTACTCGAAATTCCGGATGAAGCAGTTTATGGCATTCACTCCATGCGAAGTTTGAATAACTTCCCGCATTCCGGAGAGAGAATACATCCATACCTAATAAAAGGTTTTTTACAAGTTAAGCTTGCCGCCGCAGAAACAAATTACAAGTGCGGCTTACTCTTCAAAGAAAAATATTCCCCTATTGAAGAAGCCATCACTGAATTGTTAGCCGAAACAGAAGCTTGTGTAAAAGGAAATCTCTTAAGCATTTATGAAAAGGTTGTTGTCGACCCATACCAGGGCGGTGCAGGCACTTCATTGAATATGAATATAAACGAGATTATTGCCAATACCGCTCTTAAAAATATTGGCAAAGAGTTTGGCGATTACGCCCATATACACCCTCTTGATGATGTAAATATGAGCCAATCTACAAACGATACTTATCCAACTGCGCTGCGCATTGCAAGTATTTATCTGCTTAGAGAGCTTCAAGATTCTTTTGCTCAATTGCAAAACTCTCTGCAAAAGAAAGAAGAGGAGTTTAGAACGGTTATTAAGATTGGACGAACACAATTTCAAGATGCAGTTCCAATTACGCTCGGACAAGAATTTGGAGCTTACGCACAAGCATTTGCGCGAGATAGGTGGCGTTTATACAATGCCGAAGAGCGACTTCGATCTGTTAATCTTGGTGGTACCGCAGTAGGAAATTCTATTGCAACATCTAGAGAGTATGTTCTAAATGTTAACGGGATTCTTAAAAAAATTACAAAGTTGCCCATCGCCAAAAGCGAAGATTTAATTGATGCTACGCAAAATTTAGATGTTTTTGTTGAAGTACATGGAATTGTAAAAGCCGGCGCAACATCGATAATAAAAATGTGTAACGACCTACGCTTTATGTCCAGCGGACCAAGTGGCGGTATTGGAGAAATTAATTTGCCCCCAATGCAAGCGGGCTCAAGCATTATGCCGGGGAAAGTAAATCCGGTAATTCTTGAAAACGCAATTCAGATTTGTGAACTGGTTAAAGGGAACGATGTAATTATTTCAAATCTTGTTTCGGGCGGGAATTTGGAACTGAACGCCTTTATGCCTTTGATTGCTCATACATTTTTGAAATCGTTTTCTATGCTTCGCGATTCCAACATCAATTTGACTGAGAAATGCATTAATGGAATTTCTGCCAACAAAGAGAGATGCAAAGAAAATCTGATGAACTCTACTGCAATTGCGGCTTCGCTAATAACTTCATTCGGATATGAAACAATACAAGAGTTAGTAAAATATGCCGAAGCGAATAAAATCCCCTTCTTGAAAGCATTAATGAAAAGCAAGCTTCTTGATGAAAATGAACTGCTGAATTTAATATCAAAAGACCTAGGAATTAAAATTGAGTAAAGTAGCACAAGCAGAAAGAATACATATAGCCTTTATAGGGCAGAGAAATGTTGGGAAATCTTCTTTGATGAATAAAATCATTGGGCAAGATTTGGTTATTGTAAGCGACACACCCGGTACTACAACCGACCCCGTTCGCAAAGCAATGGAGCTTCTTCCATTTGGCCCGGTTGTTTTAATTGATACTGCCGGTATAGATGATGTAGGCGAACTAGGTGAAAAGAGAATAAGTAAAACTGTAAAGGTTATTTCAGAATCTGACTTTGCGCTTCTGGTTTTGGATTCCCAGTCAAACCTAAGTCAGCGAGAGAGATATTCAATTGACCACTTAAAGCAACTTGAAATTCCATTCCTAGCAGTAATTAACAAATCCGAATTAGGAATTAATTACGAGCTAGTAGAGGAGTTGAATGCAAACGAAGTTAAGTTTCACGCTGTCTCTTGCGTTACAGATGAAGGTATTTACCAACTAAAAGAAAAAATAGTAAAACTTTTGCCGAGTGATGAGGAAATTCCGCTGGTTGGGGATTTGTTAAAGCAGCATGATGTTATTGTACTTGTTGTTCCTATCGATCTTGGAGCGCCAAAGGGAAGATTAATAATGCCGCAAGTGCAAACTATAAGAGAATCTTTAGATGTTGATGCAATAGTTGTTGTAGCAAAAGATAAAGAACTACGCTCGGCTCTGAGCAAACTTGCTAATCCTCCCAAATTGGTTGTAACAGACAGCCAGGCAATTATGCGTGTAGCGGCAGATGTACCGGATGAAATTCTTCTTACAACATTTTCGATATTGATGGCGCGCTACAAAGGGGATTTACCGGAATATGTAAAAGGATTAAGAAGAATTGAAGAACTACAGAATGGCGATAAGGTTTTAGTTGCCGAGGCATGTTCCCATCACGCGCAAGAAGATGATATAGGTAAAGTAAAAATTCCACGATGGCTGCGTAATCATACAAAAAAAGATTTAACAATTGATGGTGTGAATGGCCACGATTACCCGGAAAACCTTTCCGAGTACAAATTGATAATTCATTGCGGTGGCTGCATGCTTACACGCAGAATGATGCAGCAGCGAATTAAGCAAGCTAAGTACGTTGGCGTTCCAATTGTAAATTATGGAGTCGCGATATCTTATATGCATGGCGCTGTTCCCCGTGCGCTGGAACCGTTTGACGAAGCTATTTCTGCGTGGAATGGCTTGAAATAGAGTTTTAGAATCCTAAGAATTTATTTTGAGCTTAGACAACAACTCTGTAAAGTCTTCCGGCAATTCTGATTCCAGAAAAACTCTTTCTTTAGTGTGGGGATGAAGAAAGCCCAATGTTTTAGCATGTAGCGCTTGCCTCTTCATTATTTCAAGTAAGTTTTCTACCCGTGCTTTTATTTTAGGCAATTCCAAACCGTATGCAATTTTTCTGCCGCCATAGGTTGGATCGCCAAAGATTGGATGATGAACGTGATTAAGGTGAACGCGAATCTGATGAGTTCTTCCGGTCTTTAATTTTAATTTGACTAATGAAGTAAAATCAAATTCTTCAATCACTTCATAAAAAGTGTGGGCATGCTTTCCTTCTATTTCGCTAACGGTAAATATTTTTCTGTCTTTTGTTGACCTAGCAATATTGCCGACGATCTCCCCTTTCTGCTGCTTGAATCTTCCCCAGCAGACCGCCCAGTATTCTCTATCAATTGTGTGATGATAAAACTGCTTAGCAAGCTGAGCGTGAGTCCATTCGTCCTTTGCGATTAACAGCAAGCCGCTCGTCTCTTTATCAATTCGATGAACAATTCCGGGACGGGTTGAATCATCATTAAACTCACTGAGCTGCTTAGTGTAATGGAGAAGAGCATTGACAAGTGTGCCGGTATAATTTCCTAGCGAGGGATGAGCTACCATTCCAGCCGCTTTATTTACTACTAGCAAATATGGATCTTCGTAAACGATATCGAGAGGAATATCTTCAGCTTCGGTTTCATCCGGTCTAGGATTGGTTGGAATTGTAAGATCAATAACATCGTTAGGACAAACTTGATAATTTGGTTTTACAACTATACCGTTTGCAGTTACGCCGCCAAACTTAATTAGTTTTTGAATGCGGGAGCGTGTGGCATTTTCAACAGAATTAGCAAGGAACACATCTATTCTTTCTTTCTTCTTCCCCTCCGGAATAGCAATCCTTATTTTCTTTTCTGTTACTATCTTCGCCATGAATAAACTTTGTACTCTAATTCTGTTCTTAGATTAATTAGTGGGGCTAAAGCCCAAGTAGTGAATGAGGCCGGTTTTTAACCCCGCCATTAATGGCGGGGTTTTAGAAAACTTAAACATGGGAGGCTTTAGCCATGAAACTTCTTAAAAACAAATTACATCTCTTTATCAGAAGAATTAAGCACATCTTTATTTTGCGAAATGCTTTCTAACGGAATTTGTTCTTGTACAACTTCTGTCTGCTTAGTTTCAACTACAGATGTTCCTTCCGGTTGAATCGGCGACTCTTTTTTCTCATCTACACTTCTGTGGAAAATGATAAGAAGTGCTACGCCAATAGTAACAGCCGAATCTGCAATATTAAAGATCGGAAAACGGTCGTAGGTTCTGCCAAAGATAGTGAAATCAAAAAAATCTGCATTGAAGAAATCGACTACTTTTCCGTAGAAGATAGGCGCGTAACCGTAAAAAACACCGTAGAAAGTTCTATCAATCAAATTGCCTACAGCACCGCCTAGTATGCAAGCAAGGGCGATTCTAACAATAAGCTTCTGTTCTTTTGATTTATAGATGTAATAAAGAATTCCAATGCTTGCAACTAACGAGAAAAGAGAGAGAAACAACTTTGAAGTTTCGTTTACATCTATTCCGAATGCGAGTCCCGGATTTTCTACAAAAGTAAGTTTAAAATAATCTCCAAAGACATTAATGCTGTTTCCGTAATCCATTCCTTGAACATGAAGATTTAAGAGAGGAATTGTTCCTCCCTTAACTAAAAATTTCGTCAGCTGATCCAGCAAAACGATAAATAGAGATATATAAAGAACAGCCAAGATTCCGAGTCCTTACGATTTCATTTTCTGTTTAACTTGAAGGCAATGCTGAGTATGCGGAACTGCCATTAATCTTTCTTTTGGAACTAATGGACAAGTAGCGCAAAGATTTTGCGGTTCATCTATACACTCTATACAAATTCCATATGTACCATTTTCGATCCGCTGAAGAGCGTCATCGAGGTAACCAAGAAATTTGTTTTCGCGCTGAGCCCAAAGATATAATTTCTCACGCTCCATAGCGTCGGTACCTTGTTCAGCCATATGCAATGAATATGGAGAATTTTCATTTACATACTGACCGGTAGTCGGGTCCATCATCTGATCTTTAAGAACTTGGAGCTGCTCAATTATTTCATTTCGTTTCTCTAGGATTACTTTTTTGAATTCCTCGAGATCCTTACGCGAATACCCTTGAATCTTCCTAACTTTTTTCGTTGGAGAAATAACTTCAACGTGATTGCGTTTAGAAGGTTTAGCCGGAGCTTTCTTTTTTTCAACCGGCTTTGCTTTTACAGCTTCCTTTTTAGCAGTTTTTGCTGTAACAACTTTTTTTGGTTTGCTTGCTACTTTTGCCTTAACGGTTTTCTTAACTGCTTTTGGCTTTGCAGCAGGTTTTTTTGTTGTAGTTTTTTTAACAGCTTTCTTAGCCATTAATGCCTCCACCGTTCAATTAAAATCCTATGATTTCAAAACTGTAATTGTGCAATTATAATCGCCAATCTTAAATTCTTGTTTGAAGCCTTCGACGTTCTCATTAAAAATAATTTGATCTGCCAATACTTCATTCGCAATATAATCATTAAACTGATTTACAAAAGTGATAATTTTTTCATCGCCGGAAATTGATACTTTAATTCTGTCGATTACATCGAAGCCGGCGTCTTTTCTCATATTCTGAACCCGGTTCACGAATTCGCGGGCATAACCTTCTGCAATAAGGTTTTCTGTTAGTTCAGTATCGACTGCAACAGTAACACCTTCTTCAGTTTCAACAAGCCAGCCTTCAATCTCGTGACTAATAATTTCGACATCTTCACGGGAGATTTTCACATTCTCCCCTTCAACTACCAGTTCATATTCATTTGTTTTTTCGAGCGCAACAATTGCAGCTTTATCGAGATCTTTTATAGCGTTTGCAAGCGACTTAACCAACTTGCCATATTTTTTACCAATTACTTTGAAGTTAGCTTTGGCGGATTTATTTACAATTGCGGAATCATCTTCCAAGACATTCAATTCTTTGATATTAACTTCCTCAAGAATTACATCTTCCATTTTTTGAAGAGCTTCGCGCTTGCTCTTATCAACTGCAACCATCATTTTTAACAATGGCTGACGAACTTTAAGATTATTCTTAGCACGAATTGCACGCGTCAGCGAAACAACTCTCTGAGCAACATCCATTTTAGCTTCAAGTTCAGCATCCAAGAAAGTAGGTTCCGGAATTAACGCAAGATGAACCGACTCATGCTCATCGCGTTTGGCAACTTTATTCAGATTCAAATACAACTCTTCAGAAATAAATGGAGCAAATGGAGCTGTAAGCTTTGAAACCGTCAACAAACATTCGAATAATGTCTGGTAAGCGGAGAGTTTGTTTTTATTTATTTCCGATTTCCAGAATCTTCTTCTGCTTCTGCGAACATACCAGTTGGAAAGCTGGTCTATAGTAAAGCTGGAAACTTGACGTGCAGCTTTTGTTACATCATAATTCTCCATCAGCTCACGGTATTCTTTAACAAGCGAATGCAGCTTAGAGATAATCCATCGGTCAATTTCCGGTCTTTCTTCATAAGGAATTTGAGCTTCACTAAAATCAAATTTATCAATGTTAGCATAGAGCACAAAGAAATTATACGTGTTAACTAAAGTTCCAAAATATTTTCTCTGAACTTCAACAATTCCCTCTTCATCAAACAGTGTAGGCTTCCAAGGAGGACTTGTTGTTACAAGATACCAGCGTGTCGCATCTACGCCATATTTATCAAACATCAAGAATGGATCAACAACATTGCCCTTTGATTTAGACATCTTCTGTGCACTCTTATCAAGAATCAGCTCATTAACAATAAGATTCTTGTAAGCAACTTTTCCAAATACCATTGTGGAAATTGCATGAAGTGTATAGAACCAGCCGCGCGTCTGATCGATTCCTTCGCAAATAAAATCGGAAGGGAAATTAGCTTCGAAAATTTCTTTGTTCTCAAAAGGATAATGCCATTGAGCAAAAGGCATAGAACCGCTATCGTACCAAACGTCAATCAATTCCGGTGTACGTGTAAAAATTTTACCATTCTTTTCAAACTTAACACCATCAACAAAAGGTTTGTGGAGATCAATTTCTTCAACCGGCAAATCTTTTACTGAAACTCTATTACCGTCTCTTTCTACAAATCCTTCTTTCAGATCTGCAATAGAACCAACCATATGCATTTCACCATCTTCATTAAGCCAAATAGGAAGCGGCGTTCCCCAATATCTATCTCTGGAAAGTGACCAATCTTTATTATCCTCTAGCCAGTTGCCAAAACGACCGGCACCAACTTCCGGCGGACACCAATTAATTGTTTTGTTAAGCTCAATCATCTTTTGAGCAATTTCTGTTGTGCGAATGTACCAGCTATCGCGAGCATAATAGATAAGCGGATTATCGCAGCGCCAGCAGTGCGGATAGGAGTGTTTGTAATCGTTACCGGCGCGATAGATTAAACCGCGTTCTTTCAAATCGCGAAGTACATCCGGATCAACACCTTTCTCTTCATGTGTCTGGAATTGAATTGTCTTAACAAGTCTTCCGGCAAAAGGAGTTACTTGATCGGTAAATCTTCCGCTCTTTGTTACCGGTTGAACAAAAGGTAAATCAAACTTTTTCGATACTTCGTAATCGTCCGCACCAAACGCCGGAGCAATATGTACAACGCCGGAACCATCTTCAGTACTTACAAAACTTCCCGGAATAACATACCATGCACGTTTATCAACGGGAACGAATGAGTAAAGAGGTTCATAATTTTTTCCGAGAAGATCGCTTCCCTTTAGCTCTTCTAAAATTTCATATTCTTCTTTTATTACAGATAGTCTTGCTTTGGCAAGATACATCACGCCATTTTTTTCATGTTTAATTTTTACGTATTCGATTTCCGGTCCTACTGCAAGCGCAACATTGGAAATCAAAGTCCAAGGGGTAGTAGTCCAAACTAAAATGCTCGCGTCTTCATCCTTGAGTTTGAATTTTACATAAACATTCGGATCGTTTACATCATCATAGCCAAGTGCAAGTTCGTGTGATGAAAGAGGAGTTTCGCAATGTGGACATTGCGGAACAATCTTGAATCCTTTGTATATCAATCCTTTTTTATAAAGTTCTGATAAAGACCACCAGATTGATTCGATGTAATTATTTGTGCAAGTAATGTAAGCTTCATCAAGATTAATCCAGTAGCCCATTCTTTCGGTAAGAGTTTGCCAGCCCTCTTTCATTTCTATATGATCATAAACCAAATCTTTTGCTTTTTGGTTGAATGCAGCAACGCCATACTTTTCAATATCGCTTTTCTGATTAAAGCCTAATTGCTTCTCAAGAGCAATCTCAATAGGAAGACCGTGCGTATCCCAGCCGGCTTTACGGTGAACTTGATAACCGGTCATAGTTTTGTAACGGCAGACTAAATCTTTTAATGCGCGTGCCATTACATGGTGAATTCCGGGACGGCCATTTACAGTTGGTGGTCCTTCATAAAATGTAAATGATTTTTTCTCATCGCGTGTGGAAATACTTTTTTCAAATATGTTATTCTCTTTCCAGAACTTCAGAATTTCTTCTTCTATCTTGGGATAACTTATTTTTTCATCGAACTGCTTAAACATTTTTTATCTCGGTAAATGATTTATAACAATAACAATTAACTAAAATTATTCTTCATCCTCTTTTTCATAAGCTTTAATTAGCTCACGTTCGGTTTGGATAAATTCTTTAAGACGACGTTCAACTTGTTCCTTACGATTAATCATTTCGTTAAGTGTTTGCTGAACATCTGTAAGCATTCTATCAGCTTTAATTTTTGCTTCATCAACTGCAAGCTGAGCTTCCCGCTGAGCATTTGCAACATACTTCTTAATATCGTCTTGTTTGGTTACAGACTGAACAGATTCTCTCTGTAGAATCATTACTTCGCAAACCGCCATTCCAAAGAAAGACATTGAACCAAGCGTTATGTTTCTCAAGATGTAGAGAATAAGATTCTCAACCAGCAAATCGCTAAGTCCAAAATACTCTTTGAAAATTGAAACAAGGAATACACTAATAAAAGCTGAGGTAACAATAACAGCAAACAAAATTTTGCCGCCGTAAATGTAACCAAGCGTTTTGTTTATCAGCCATCCGCAAGCAAATGAAAATAGTGAGAGAACGAACCAAACAGAAAAATTCGTGTATCCGGCTTTAAATAAATCCGTACTTAAAAAATTTGACGAAAAAATTATTGCAACCAACAGCGCCGGAGTCAGATAGTAATATTTCCTTATCTCCATCATAGTTTTTTGATCACTTCTTTCATTATCAAAGTCATTTTGGGTTCTGCAGCCATAGCTGTAGCAATTATTTCTTGAACATCAACGGCTCTTAATGATTCCGGGAAGCATTCATCAGTAATTATACTGAAACCGAGCACTTTCATTCCCATATGATTTGCGACAATGTTTTCCGGAACTGTCGACATTCCAACTACATCGGCACCAATATTTCTTAGGAATCTATATTCCGCTTTCGTTTCCAAATTAGGACCGGGAACGGCAACGTAAACACCTTTCTGAACTTTGACTTTATTTTCGAGTGCAACTTCTTCAGCAAGTTTGATAAGCTCCAAACTATAAGGTTCACTCATATCGGGGAATCTGGGTCCAAGTTCATCTTCATTCTTACCGATAAGAGGATTATCGCCCAACAGATTTATATGGTCGATCATAATCATAACATCACCACGTCTAAAGATCGGATTCATTCCGCCGCAAGCATTGGAAACAATCAAATTCTTCACGCCAAGGAATTTCATCACACGAATTGGATACGTAATCTGCTGCATTGTGTATCCTTCATAATAATGGAATCGACCTTGCATGGCAACCACATTCTTACCATTAATCTTTCCAAAAATCAACTTACCTTGATGAGACTCTACGGTTGATAGCGGGAAATGCGGCAAGTCCCCATATTCAATCTCATGTTCAATTTCTATTTCACTAACTAATCCGCCAAGGCCGGTTCCAAGCACAATTCCAATTTCATACTCTTTTGTAGTCTTCTTACGGATTGTTTCAAGTGTTTCATTAATTTTCTTCATTAAGTCTATCATAATAACTTCTCCAGAATATCATCAACATTAATTTCTGTTTGATCATCAAACTGTTCTTCGATTTTAGTTTGCTGCTTTTTCTTCGGCTTAGTTTCAATGTTCTCTACGTTGAATTCAAGCAAAGATGCTTGAGTGTCAATCAAGGCCTTAATTCTCGCTACTAAAAGCTTTTTCTCTTCCCTAAGTTTTAGAACAGAATCTCTAGTTCTATTGGCAGCTTCTTTAGCATTTTCTATCAACTGAGATGCTTTTAGCTCAGCTTCTTTCAAAATTAGCGCTGTCTGCTTCTTTGTTGATTCAACCGCTTTAGAAGAATTCTCAGTAGCGCTCAGCAAAGCTGTTTGTAAATTCTTTTCAATCCGTTTGAATTCCCTCAGCTGTTCGTCGGTTCTCTCAAGATCAATTTTGAGTTTATCATTCTCGGATTGCATCCGCTCAAATTCATCCGAAAGCCTTTCGAGAAACGCTTTAACTTCATCGCGGTCGTAACCACGAACAGTGCGATTGAATTCTTGACTTCTGATACCAAACGGAGTGAACTTCATTTTTCCGCCGCTAATTATAATTTCGTTCGCCGAATATTGCCGTTCCAATTCTAATCATCGTAGCACCTTCTTCAATTGCCAGTTCAAAATCGTTAGTCATTCCCATCGATAGTTCGTTTATCAATATTCCATTGCTTTCAAACTTATGCTTCAATACTCGCACCTTCATAAAACAGTCTCGAATAACTTTCCGATCTTCGGTATAAGGCGCCATTGTCATCAATCCGCTTAGCTCCAAATTAGTTTGAGTCAGACAAAATTCAGCAACCTCAAAAATTTCTTTCTCGGTTGAAAGGCCAAACTTTGTTGCTTCGTCGGATGTTTTAATTTCTAAAAGAACTTTTTGCTTCTTGTTAATCATTCCGGCTTTCTGATTAATCTCTTCAGCCAACTTTTTTGAATCAACAGAATGAATAAACTCGGCAGATTTGATCACATATTTTATTTTATTCGACTGCAGATGCCCGATGTAATGCCAGAAAAAATTTCCACTAATTAGCTCAGACTTGTCTCTCAGTTCTTGAGCTTTGTTCTCACCAAGGTGAATGATTCCGCAATCAAGTACTTCTCGAATCAGTTCAATTGGCTGAGTTTTACTGACAGCAATCAGTTTGACATCGGACTTTGCCCGACCACATTTTAAGCATGAGGCGGAAATTTTATCTTCTACTTTTTTAAGATTTTCAGCAATCATATCATAAAAAGAGGGTGAAAATCTATCCCTTTGAGTTATAAAAGTCAACGAATTAGAGTTCAATATAACGAAAAAGGGGCTTCGAAAAGCCCCTTTTATTAGTCCATTTACAATGTATTTTCAGATCAGCTGCAGCCGGTTGTAGCGCCGCAAGTAGTACATTTTAAGCAAGTTCCGTTACGAACCATAGTCATACTCTGGCAATCGGGACAAATATCGCCCGTGTACCCGGCTTCACGGGCTTTCATTATTTTCTGATGCTGAGTCATCGCCGCATTCGTCCGTTCGGAAGAAACATCAAGCTGAATCTTTTCAACCGGTTGCATCATATCTTCTCTATTAATAACAGTTTCACTTATAATTTCTTCACTAACATAATCCGGTTCAATTGTCAACCGATGTTCGGCTTTTGGATGTTCATCTTCTTCAACATGAGCAAGATCGTTTCTATTTAGATAAGCTACTGCTAACTCACGGAAAATATAGTCAATTACAGATGTGGACATTTTTATTCGTTTGTGGCCGCTTACAACACCGCTAGGTTCAAAGCGTGTAAACACAAAAGCATCTACAAATTCTTCAAGCGGAACACCATGCTGCAATCCAAGTGAAATTGAAATTGCAAAACAGTTAAGCAAACTTCTGAAAGCGGCTCCCTCTTTGTGCATATCTATAAATATTTCGCCAAGTTGCCCATTCTCGTAATCACCGGTTCTGATGTAAACACTTTGTCCGTTGATTTTTACTTTTTGTGTGTAACCGGTTCTACGGTCCGGCAACTTCCTTCTCTTAGCAATATATCTATGGATGATTCTTTCGGCAATCTTTACTATATCGTTTTGTTCCTTCTTCTCCATCAAATCTTCAACTTCTTCTTCTGTCATTGTATTTAACGGCTGTGAGAGTTTTGATCCGTCACGATAAAGAGCGTTTGCCTTGGTACCTAATTTCCATGATTGGAAGTAAGCATATTTAATATCTTCGATGGAAGCATTGTTAGGCAAGTTGATTGTTTTAGAAATCGCGCCGCTAATGAATGGCTGAGCGGAAGCCATCATGTAAATATGTGCTTCGGCTTTGATAAACCGGCTTCCCTTCTTTCCGCATTTATTAGCACAATCAAATATCGGATAGTCATCGTGCTTTAAGAATGGCGAGCCTTCAATCGTCATTGTTCCGCTTACATAATCATTTGCAGATGCAATTTCGTCTCTTGTGAATCCGAGAGCCGTAAGAAGATCGAAGCTAAAATCATTTATTTGTTCTTCACTAAAACCTAGCTGATTCTTTAAGAACTTATCGCCCAAAGTATATTTGTTGAAAGCGAAGCTTAGTTCGAAAACAGAAGGAAGAATTTGTTCTAGTTTACTTAGAACATCTTCAGTAAAACCTTTTGCTTTGAGCGATTCATGATTGATATAAGGACAGCCAACAAGAGTTCCGGCACCTTTTGCATACTTAACGATTTCTTTTATCTGATCATCATTATAGCCAAGCTTCTTTAACGCTGGCGGGATTGATTGATTGATGATTTTGAAATATCCCCCGCCGGCTAATTTCTTAAATTTTACGAGAGCGAAATCCGGTTCAATTCCGGTTGTGTCGCAATCCATAACCAAACCTATTGTTCCCGTAGGTGCAATTACAGTTACTTGTGCGTTGCGGAAACCATACTTTTCACCTAAATCTAAAGCATTGTCAGCATCTTCTCTAGCTGCTTGCAATAAATCCGAAGGGCAGAATTCCGGATTAATTCCCATCGGGAAAATCGTTAACCCTTCATATTCTTCCTTAGGAACATTGTGTGTTGCTCTTTTGTGATTTCTCATTACGCGAAGCATTGCATTTTTGTTTTGTTCGTAACGAGGAAATGATCCATGCTCTTTAGACATTTCCGCAGAAGTTGCATAAGCCCTCATATGCATAATTGCCGTTAGAGCCCCGCATATTGCAAATGCTTCCTTACTATCATATGCAATTCCTTGTCTCATCAAGAGTGAACCAAGGTTCGCATAACCTAAACCGAGAGTTCTAAACTCATAGCTCAGTTGCGCAATCTCTTTTGATGGATACTGCGCCATCAAAACGCTAATCTCTAGAACTATTGTCCAAAGTTTTGTTGCGTGTCTGTATGCTTCAATATTGAATTCATGTTTGTCATCATAGTAGAATTTGACGAGATTCAACGAAGCTAAATTACATGCAGTATCATCCAAGAACATGTATTCGCTGCAAGGGTTTGAAGCGCGAATCTTTCCGCTCTCCGGACATGTATGCCATTCGTTAATAGTTGTATCGTATTGTATTCCCGGATCAGCGCTAGCCCATGCAGCATAAGCAATATCATCCCACAAATTTTTTGCACGAATAGTTTTGCAAGCTTTAGGCTTTCTTCCATCTTTCTTGGCTTTCTTCAATTCGGTACGCCAGTATAAATTCCAATCGCTGTCGTTAACAACAGCTTGCATAAAATCATTTGTCACACGTATTGAATTATTGGAATTTTGTCCGGCTACTGTTGCATATGCATCAGAATTCCAATCTTCATTATATACCGGTATATCAATTGATTTGAAACCAAGTTTTGCAAGCTTAACTACACGGTCAATATAATTTTCCGGAATCGCAACTTTGCGTGCTTCAAGAATTGCCTTACGTAAATGCAGATTAGTTCGTTTGTTAAATCTCTCATTCTCCGGATGTTCTGCATAACATGCATTTATAATATTGTTAAGATGGAGATTCAAAAGTTTGGAGCCGGTAACAAGCGCGGCAACTTTCTGTTCCTCAACAACTTTCCAATTAACATATTCTTCAATATCCGGATGATCAACATCAAGACTAAGCATTTTTGCCGCACGACGTGTTGTGCCGCCACTCTTAATTGCACCGGCTGCGCGGTCTCCAATTCTTAAGAAAGACATTAAACCGGAAGATTTTCCACCGCCGCTTAACGGTTCATTATAACCACGAAGTTCAGAGAAGTTTGTTCCGGTTCCGGAACCATATTTGAAAAGGCGAGCCTCGCGAACCCACAAATCCATAATACCGCCTTCGTTAACCAAATCGTCTTTAATAGATTGAATGAAACATGCGTGTGGTTGCGGATGAGTGTAAGCATCAACAGATTGTGTAAGCACACCGGTTTTATAATCAACAAAATAATGACCTTGTGCCGGTCCATTTATTCCGTATGCCCAATGCAATCCGGTGTTAAACCACTGTGGAGAATTTGGAGCGCAGAATTGATTTGCAAGCATGTACATATGTTCATCGTAAAAAGCTTTAGCATCTTCTTCAGTATCAAAATAATTTGCTTTCCATCCCCAGTAAGTCCAAGTACCGGCAAGTCGGTGAAAAACTTGACGCGAATCTCTTTCTGAATAAAAACGATCTTTCTCAGAAAGTTCCGAAAGTTTTGGATCCGCCTCACTTGGTTGAAGCCATTTTGGTACACCTTCCTCTTCAACTTTGGTTAAAAGTTTTGGTACGCCGGCTTTGCGAAAATATTTTTGCGCTATAACATCTGTGGCTACTTGCGACCATTCTACCGGAACAGTTACATCTTCCATTCTGAAAACAATGGACCCGTCGGGGTTTTTTATTTCTGATACTCTTTTAACAAATTCAATGGATTCTAGCGGGTCATGCCCGGAAATGGTAAATAGACGATTAATCTTCATTAAAACTCCGTTTCGGGTAAAGCAACAAAATATTTATATGGTTTCGTTAATTTCTTCGAAGTCCCGACTTAGAACTTCTTTTTGAGGGTAAGAACAACTTAAAGAATTTTTATTTTTCAAGCAATTAGTTGAATGCTTAATCGGGAAATTGTCCAATTGTTTTATCATTTTGTTCTATCAAATTCTTGAATCAATATATCGAATAATAGTTTTAAGAAAATATTGTTTTTTTGTTTTATTTTTTTATGTGCGATTTCAATCACATTCATTCAAGGACTTATATGAACATAGAACGCTCTGCTGGAATTCTTCTTCATCCAACTTCGCTACCGGGCAAATTTGGAATTGGAGACTTAGGACCAAGCGCTTATCACTTTGTTGAATTTTTAAAAGCTTCCGGACAAACACTCTGGCAAGTATTTCCATTAGGACCAACCGGATATGGAGATTCCCCTTATCAATGTTTTTCTGCGTTCGCCGGAAATCCGTTATTAATCAGTCCGGATTTCCTTTTACGGGATGGTTTACTATCTGAAATTGATTTAGCAAAACCTCCAAAGTATGATGAACACCATATCGATTTCGGATCAGTTATAGATTACAAAACGAAATTGCTTCGCAAAGCATTTCAAAACTTTACTAAGATTAAAAATGTAAAGGATGAATGCGGAGAGTTCTGCAGCAAAAATAATTTTTGGCTTGAAGATTATGCATTGTTTATGTCTGCAAAAGCTTTTCACGGCGGAGTTCAATGGACAGAGTGGGATGAATCAATCGCTTTTAGAAAAGATATTGCAGTTTGGAAGAAAAAATTATCAGATGAAATTAATTATCAAATTTTCATTCAATTCACTTTTAACAAGCAGTGGACAGCTCTTCGCGAATTCGTTCATCAGAATGGGATAAAGATTATTGGCGATTTGCCGATCTTCATCGCTTACGATAGCGCTGACCTTTGGGCAAACAAAGAGTTATTTACTGTTCGTAAAGATGGATCTCTTGAATTTGTTGCCGGTGTACCGCCAGATTATTTTAGCGAAACCGGTCAGCTTTGGGGAAATCCACTTTATAAATGGAAAGAGATGGAAAAAGATGATTTTCTTTGGTGGAAACGGAGAATAAGTAATTTACTAACGATGGTTGATATAGTTCGCATAGACCATTTTAGAGGCTTTGATGCATATTGGGAAATTCCGGGAGATGCTAAAACTGCAATTAATGGTCGCTGGGTAAAAGCTCCCGGGCATAAACTTTTCAATGCGATCAAGAATTCACTAGGTGTACTTCCTATCATTGCAGAAGATTTGGGTGTTATAACAGATTCTGTTGAAGAACTCCGCGATCACTTTGGTTTTCCCGGAATCAAAATTTTGCAATTTGGCTTAGGTGAAGATGGCGACAAAAAATTTCTACCACATAATCATATTAAAAATTGCGTTGTTCATACCGGTTCGCACGATAACGAAACAACGCGCGGATTTTTAGAAAGTGAGATCCAAAAAAAATCGGGCATTTATGAATGGGCTCAAAAATATTTTAATTATTACGGCGATCATATGACTTATGAAATGATAACAGCAGCATATCAATCGCCGGCAAATATTTGCGTTATTCCTATGCAAGACATTTTGAATATGGATAACTCTGCTAGAATGAATTATCCAGGTAAACTTGGCGGCAATTGGACTTGGAGATTTTCTTGGGATCAAGTTTCTAACGATCTAGCTTTATGGTATAAAACAATGACAGTAATGTTTGAAAGACCACCGTTGAAAAAAACGAAAAATGCAAAACTTGATTACGCCGAAGAATAAAAAATTGAATTTGTCATATTGAGCGAAGCGAAATATCTCATTCCTAATGAAATGAGATATTTCGCTTCGTTCAGAATGACAACATTTACTTACTTAATTCTTTTTCAATTGCTTTAGTGATCTCTTCACTTTCCGGTGTAACTTTACTTCTAAATCTGTTTACAATATTGCCCTCTTTATCAATGAGAAACTTTTCAAAATTCCATTTAACAACTCCTTGTTCAACATTCTTATTATTTGTTAGGAGAGAATAAAGCGGCGCTGTTCCCTCACCTAGGACTTTGATTTTATCAAACAATTTGAATTTCACATTGTAGGTGTTCGAACAGAATTCAACAATTTCTTCATTTGTTCCCGGCTCTTGCCCGCCAAAATCATTGCACGGAAAAGCTAGAAGTTCAAATCCTTGGGCTTTATATTTTTCATAGATGGCTTCTAAACCTGAATATTGTTTTGTGTAACCACATTTGCTCGCAACATTTACAATAAGAAGAACTTTCCCCTTATAATCAGAAAGTTTTACTTCTTTTCCGTTCATATCCTTTACTACTACATCGTGAATGTTGCCTGACTCACTTCCATTTACGGAGGGATTAATCTTTGCTGAAATTGTGGATGCAAGCAAAACTGAAATGCTTGTTAAAAAACTAAGTACTTGGCTGGCCTTCATAAGCTTCCTTTTTATTATCTAAACATTGGCAAGCATAGTATTAGTTCAAAAAAAAGCCCGTTCAAAAGAACGGGCTTAGAAATACTTTTATCGGAAAACTTAATCTGCAATTAAGCAAGCAATTGCTGCGGTATTAACAATATCCTCAACAGAACAACAATCCCCAATGTCAGTCAATAAAGATAATTGTTAATAAACTTCATCATGAGTCCCAATATCAATTAAAACAATGTCTGGTTCTTCACTGATTTGATTTTTTGCGAGATTAAAAACAATTCTCAAGTTATAATCAATAGAACAAGCCCAGCTTCCTTCTAAATCACCTTTTAGTTTGTGAGTCTTAAGATTTGCCGAAAAAGGATTCTCGCTTAACTCTTTAATTGTAGATATAATAACATTGTAATGCGTTGGGTATTTTTTTACTGCTCTCTTGAATCCCCTTTTAAAGGAAGAAGTCCAATAAATATTCATAATTCGTTTTCAAGTTCTCTCAGCAAATCATCAACTGCACCGGTTTTTGCTTTTCCGCTGTTATATTCTACCATACTTTCTTTGACGGAATCAGCAAGTTCTTTTCTTCTTTGTTCAATTATCCGCTTTTTAATTATTTCGGCAAGCATTAATTGTTCATCAGCTGGAAGTTTAGAAACATTATCAAGCATATTATCGAAAGAAATTATGTTTTCCATGAGGTGCCTTTTTATTGTGTCTGAACTTATTTATTCATTCAGTAAAATTCAATTTTTCTTTGATATATGATCGTATTCGAAGGAACGGAATTAGTCCCGTCCCTTTCGCAAAACTTAATCAGCCATTAAGCAAGCAATTGCTGCTGTATTAACAATATCATCAACTGAACAACCACGACTAAGATCAAAGAATGGTTTTTTCAATCCTTGATTTACCGGACCAATTGCTTCTGCTCCGCCAAGACGTTGAGCAATTTTGTAACCGATATTGCCCGCATTCAAATCCGGAAATACTAAAACATTTGCACGACCGGCAACTTCGCTGCCCGGAGATTTTTTCTTGCCTATGCTTTCCACAATAGCAGCATCGAATTGCAATTCGCCGTCAACTTTAATATCCGGCCTTCTTTCTTTAACAAATAGAGTAGCTTGACGAACTTTATCAACCAATTCATGTTCGGCACTTCCTTTTGTAGAAAAAGAAAGCATTGCTACATAAGCTTCTTCACCAGTAAGCTTTTTATGATTATCTGCAGTAGAAATTGCAATGTCTGCTAATTGACTGGCATCTGGATTTGGATTTACCGCGCAGTCTGCAAAACTATAAACTCTATCCGGATAAGCCATCAAAAAGAAACTTGATAGAATAGACATTCCCGGATTAAGACCGACGCAGAAAATTGAAGCGCGGGTTACATCTGCCGTTGTAGCAAAAGAACCGGAAACACTTGCATGAGCCAAATCTTCTCGAACCATCATACCGGCAAAGAAAATGTCTCTTTTAACAGTTTCGCGTGCTTGCTCAATAGTAACACCTTTGTGCTTTCTTTGATTATAAAAAATGTTGGCAAAGTCGCTAAGTTTTTCAGATTTATCCGGATCAATAATTCTAATTCCTTGAAGATCTACGCCAAGTTTAGCGGCATCGCTTCTAATTTTTTCTTCGCTGCCAATTGTAATAACTGAGGCTACTTTTTCTTTAGTTAATATTTCTGCGGCTTTCAAAACACGTTCATCATGCGATTCGGGAAGAACAAGAGTTTTCTTTCTCAGCCCAGCTTTTTCTCTAATTTGTTTCAGCAATAATATTTCGGCCATTTTCTATCCATAATTGTTAAAATTTCTATGTCAAATATAAAGAATTTGCCCTCTCTAATTAGTGCGCTAGCAACAAAAATATATGATTGAATTTGGTTACGGATTTAGGAATATTGTAACAACTTGATTTGGCAAATAATCTTGAACGAGCCTCAAAATAGAAATCTTAAATTGTTTGCAGCATTAACCTTTGCTGCTGTTGTAATGGCATTAATCGCCTATAAGTATATTGATATTCTGGCTCTGCTTGCTGTGTCTATCTTAATTTCAATGATATTTAATCCGGTTGTGGATTTTTTAGAGCAGAGAAGAGTGCCTAGAGTGCTGGCTGTATTATCAATATTTGTTCTTACCGGATTATTGCTTTTTACCCTTGTCTCAATTCTATTGCCCAAACTTATAAATCAATTTGAAGCTATCGCTAATTCGATGAACAATGAGGCTGTGATGAATTCGATTGCTCAGTTTGATCAGACAATTAAATCAAGGTATCCTTTCTTAAGTTCTATAAACTTTGCAGAGAAAATTTCCTCTATTGTGAACGAAACTCTACTTGGTTGGATAAACAACCTTAGTTCATTTGTACAAGGTGTGTTTTCTTTTCTGGCTGCAATAGTAATTGTTCCGTTTATGACTTTCTTTTTACTCAAAGACAGTCAAAAGTTAATGCATGGAATTCTTAATCTAATGCCCAATAAATATTTTGAAGTGTCCTATAACGTTTTAATAAAAATCGGTTTTCAGCTTAGCAGATATGTACGAGGATGGATTCTTGATGCAGCAATAGTTGGTATTCTTTCCGGTACCGGTTTAGCTATTCTGGGAATAAACAACGCAATCTCAATCGGCTTTATCGCCGGAGCGGGTCACTTAATACCCTACTTCGGTCCAATCATAGGCGGACTTCCGGCAGTGATTATTTCCATTATACAGTTTGGCAATCTTTCCATGCTGCCCAGTTTGTTATTAATGTTCGGGCTTATCTATACTCTCGATAATGGTTTTATTCAGCCCAATATTTTCTCCAAAAGTACCGATATGCATCCGCTTTTAATCATTCTTTTAATTTTGGTAGGAAGTCAAACATTAGGATTAATAGGTATGCTTCTAGCAGTTCCTTTAGCAACTGTAGTTAAAACTGCGGTTAAGGAAATTTACTTCGGTTATAAGAATTATAAAATAATCAACCTTTGAATTAACTCTTCAACAATAAATTGAATATCGACCCTACTTTAGATACCTTTTGAAAAACAATAAGTGCTATTATGAAAATTAAATTTATTGGGGCGGCACAGACTGTAACCGGCTCTATGCATCTCATTCAAACCGAATCATCTACTTTTCTCCTTGACTGTGGTTTATACCAAGGTAAGCGTAAAGATGCTTACGAGATTAACAAAACCTTTGATCAGTTCAATCCGAGCGAGATTGATTTTGTAATTCTTTCGCATGCTCATATTGATCACGCCGGAAATTTACCGACACTTGTAAAAAATGGTTTTGATGGTAAAATCTATTCTACATTCGCTACTAGGGATTTGTGTACAATAATGCTCCAAGACAGTGCGCATATTCAAGAGAAAGATGTTGAGTATGTAAATAAGAAAAGAAAACGCGCCGGTAAGAAACTCTTTGAACCACTCTATGTTCAAGAAGATGCTTTGGAAGCATTAGAAAAATTTGTAGGGATTAACTACAGAAAAGAGTTTAAGATAACGCCGGAAATTTCACTTACCTTTTACGATGCCGGGCATATTCTCGGTTCAGCAATCGTTTTCTTGAGAGTAACTGAAAATGGTAAACCGACAACACTGGGATTCTCCGGTGATTTGGGTAGGCCTCATTTGCCAATTCTTAAAGATCCCGAACAAATACCCAATGTTGATTACTGGATTTGTGAAAGTACATATGGCGGACGTAAGCATGATAATCCGCTCGATTCCGAAGATCAACTCGCTTCAGTTTTGAAGAAAGCACATTTGAAAAAATCGAAGATTATCATACCCGCATTTAGTGTGGGCAGAACACAAGAAATAGTTTATTCATTACACAAGATTTTCGAAGCCAACAAAGCTGAGAGAATGCCGGTTTATGTAGATAGCCCTCTAGCCGTTAATGCTACAACAGTATTCCGGCTTCATCCGGAATGTTTTGATTCTGAAACAATGGAGTTTATTAGGAAGAATGAAGATCCATTGGGCTTCAATAAACTAACTTATATCAAAGATGTAGAAGATTCAAAACAGCTTAACTTTATTGATGGACCTTGTATAATTATCTCTAGTTCCGGTATGGCAGAAAACGGCAGAGTGTTGCATCATCTTGCAAACAATATAGGCAATGCAAACAATATTATTTTAGTGGTTGGCTACGCTGCCGAGCATACTCTTGGAAGAAAATTAATTGATGGTGAGAAAGACGTTCAAATATTCGGCGATCCCTACCGTGTAAAAGCAGAAGTGATTGTGCTAAACTCATTCAGCGCACATGCCGATGCCGACGAGCTTTTGGAATACAGCAGCCGGTTCGATAAACAAAAGATGAAGAAAATATTTCTTGTTCATGGAGAAGCCGAGCAGCAGCAAGCATATAAACTAAAATTGGAAGATAGCGGCTTTAAGAATGTATTTATTCCGTCTCGCGGTCAAATTGAGATTCTGCAATAAGATTTTCAACTATCGGCATATTAGAAATTCATGATTAAAAAAGTCTTAATACTTCTAATTGTAATTTCTTCTTCGGCATTACATGCCCAAATTGGAAAAGATAGCCTTCTTTTTTCTACACATGGTTATGCCGATAAAATTATTGTTAACTCTTACGAGAAGCAATTAAACACCCACAACTTTAACACGCTGTTTAAATACAGCTTTTTTGGAAACAATACTTTTTTTGGAATAAAAGAAAATTTTAACTCAACAATTATTAATACAAGCAGCAAGAATATTAAAGATGAACAATACCTCTGGGCGATGGGGCAATATTCATTTAGCGAAAATTTCAAAATTGGACTTCACTTTAACAATAACATTTATTCCGATGATAGAAACATAGGCTTGAATAAAGCATCTCTGCTTACTTCTTCATTATTTGTCAAATATCTTCCAACAGAGAAGATTCATATAACCCCATTCGCCGGCTTTGAGCAGAACAACCAAATTGGTGTAAGCGATGTTGGCTTGGTTTACGGTGCGGAAGCAAACATTGACCGTTATGATCTTGGTGATTTTGAGCTGAACTCCTTATTTAAGCTTCATAACGAAGACATTTCCCCAAGAAAAAATTCGCTTCGCATTTTGAGCTTTGATTTGAAAAATGATTTCGAAGAGAATTTCAGCAATACAATTTCTGCGTATTACTCCCAGCAGCGGCGCGATTTTTATTTCGTTGCAGATCAAATTACAGCAAATGAATTTGATATTACCAACAATATTCAAAGCAGAACAGAATCAAGTTATTTTATTCAAGACAGAATCAGTTTCATTCCCAAGACATCTCCCTTTGCATTTGATATTCAAGGGCGAATCGCTTGGCGCGGAATTGACCGCGAGACTCGGTTTGTTTCTTCAAGCAACAGTGCTAATTCAAATTATGATACAAAGATTGAAGAATTCAAATTGGATTTTGCATCTGCGGCAGAATACACAACAAACGATCTGGTGTTATCTCTTCGCTTCTCATTTTCGGAAAGAGACGAAAAGCATCAACCGGTACGATATGAGAGTTTGAGCTCTATGGTTTTTACAGAACGGGGAAGACTCGAAGAACAAAAAAACAACTCTTCCCAGCTTGCTAATATTTCTTTAACCAGTCTATGGAATTTGAGCTCTACCGATAAAATTATTCTTACTCTATTTCACAGAAAATTAAAATACGATACACCGGCCGAAGACAATTTTGATGACCGAGACGAGCTTCTTTCAATTGGAAGAGTAATGTACGAACATGAATTTAACTATGCGTTCAAAGCATTTATTAACCTTGAAGGAAGTCTAAACAAAACCATCTATATTTTTGCGGAACGAAGTGCCAATAATAATATCAAACGGACTTTGAAATTCTCTTCCGGAGGATTCTTCCGAACCGGAAAATTTCTCTCAATGAATTCTGCAGAAGTTTCCGCAAACTATACAGTATTTGATTATGAAGAACTTAATCCAAATTACAGAAGCTATGCCTTCCGCCAGCTTGCGCTCCGCGATTCATCTCAATATAGAATTACTAATTCAACCAGTCTTCTTGTTGCCGGATACTTGAAGTTTAGCGAGCAAGGCGATTTTAAGTGGACTACCTTTACCGGCAAACCACAGCGTTATTTGCAAGAGGCGTTTTGCGAGCCGAGATTATCTTATAATTACTTCGGATTTGTTTTTAGTTTAGGCGCCCGATACTTTTCGCTTTCTACCTTTAGTTATAAGAATGGTGTTCTGAAAACTAAAGTTTCGGAGTACCAGAGTATTGGACCGGTTGGAGAAATAAACTATCTAATTGCCGAAAAGATTTCGCTAAAGTTTTTGGGCTGGTACGAATTTATTAAAGCTGAAGATAATTCTAAGAGAGAGATGGCCAATTTGAGCATTAGGTTGAATTACAATTTTTGATTTATTTCTTAAACCGATTTGCACCTAAATATGGGTAGCTTTATTTTAACGCAAGTTGAAAATGGAATATTTATTTGTCAGATAAAGAATACAAGAGAGTAGTTCCAAGCGATCCCGATATACTTCCGGATTTAGAGGAATATATTATTAAAATTGCTCAATCTGCAAATATGGATCATTCCAAAATCAACAATCTGGCTCTCTCCTTTTCAGAAGCAATTTCCAATTGTATGAAGCACGGCAACCGTTTTGATAAATCAAAAACCGTTTCTATCACAGTTAGAATTAAGGATGATAAAATGGAAATTACTTTGAAAGATGAGGGAAAGGGATTTGATATTAAAGCCGTTCCCGATCCAACCAAACCGGAAAACATTTTAAAAGACAGTGGGCGCGGAATTCACATAATGCGAAACTTCCTTGATGACCTTCAATACAATTTTACACCAACCGGAACCGAAATAATTTTAAAGCTCTCACTTCACTAATATTCTAAATTTCTTTGTATGAATTAGTTTGCAAACTTCCTATTTTTAACCGGAAAACATTAATTAAACTTTTCGGAGTATATTATGGCAAGAAAAAAAATAGCACTCATCGGCGGCGGACAGATTGGCGGCGTTTTAGCTCAACTAATTGCACTTCGTCAACTTGGGGATGTTGTATTATTCGATATAGTAGAAGGCTTACCACAAGGCAAATCGCTTGATATAGTTGAAGCTTCCCGCGTTGACGGTTTTGATGTTAACGTAAAAGGTACAAACGATTACAGCGATTTAACCGGGTCGGATTTAGTTATTATTACAGCCGGTTTGCCCCGCAAACCCGGTATGAGCCGCGACGATCTTTTAACTGTTAATGCAAAGATTATGCAGTCCGTTGCGGAAAATGTAAAACAGTATGCCCCTAACGCTACTGTAATTGTTATTTCTAATCCTTTGGATGCAATGGTAACTCTTTTCCAAAAAGTTACCGGATTCCCTCACAACAAAGTTATTGGTCAAGCCGGAGTTTTAGATTCTTCCCGCTTCTCTACTTTTATTGCTTGGGAGCTTGGCGTTTCTGTTAAAGATGTAAACGCAATGGTTCTTGGCGGACATGGGGACACAATGGTTCCTATAGTTCGGTATGCTAACGTTAACGGCATTCCGGTTATGGAATTGCTGGAGCGTAAATACAATGATGCTGTAAAAGCAAAAGAAGTAATGGCTGCAATGGTTAAACGTACAAAGATGGCTGGCGGCGAAGTTGTTGAATTGCTTAAAACCGGTTCAGCATTTTATTCACCGGCTTCTTCTGCAATTGCAATGGCAGAAGCAATCATTTATGATGAAAAGAGAATCCTTCCTACTTGTGCATATTTGCAAGGTGAATTTGGTGTTGACGGTTATTACGTTGGCGTTCCAACAGTTCTAGGCGCTAATGGCGTAGAAAAAATTATAGAGTTTTCTCTCGATGCGGAAGAACAAACAGCGCTTGATAAATCTGTAGCTTCCGTTAAAGAATTGGTAGAAGCAATGACAAGACTTGGCTTCTAAATTGTCATATTGAGTCCCGATTTAGCGGGGCGAAATATCTCTGTTTTTAATCAAAGAGATTCTTTTCTAGGCCCCGCCTCCAGCGGGGTTTTTATTATTTGTCTCATCCTGAAAAAAGTTGACTACTGATAAAGAAAAAGCAGGAGTCAAGCGATGAAAGTAACGAACAAGTATCCCCCACAATCAATTTATAGCCGAGCATTCAAACTGCAAGTAGTTCGGGAATATGAGCAAGGATT
>JAZDFQ010000005.1:0-160709 GCA_043807765.1 Ignavibacteriota bacterium | reverse complement strand
CTACTATTTTTAAGAAGGAAATAGTTGGTAGAGCATCCCGCCTTAAGCGGGAAGGTCACCGGTTCAATCCCGGTCATCAGCTCAAAAGGGATTTGAAATTGACAGATTGGTAACCTACTATTTTTAACAAGGAAATAGTTGGTAGAGCATCCCGCCTTAAGCGGGAAGGTCACCGGTTCAATCCCGGTCATCAGCTCAAAAGAGATTTGAAATTGACAGATTGGTAGCCTACTATTTTTAAAAAGGAAATAGTAGATAGAGCATCCCGCCTAGGCGGGAAGGTCACCGGTTCAATCCCGGTCATCAGCTCAAAAGAATTGAAAAAGGTAGAAAAATGGCAAAATCAAAAAATGTAAGACAAATAATAATTTTGGAAAGCTCTGCTGGTACAGGGTTCCGTTACTCAACTACTAAGAATAAAAGAAATCACCCAAATAGAGTAGAGTACAAAAAATACGATCCCGTTGTTCGCAAACACGTTACTTTCAAAGAAACTAAATAATACGTCAGTAGCTCAATTGGCAGAGCAGCGGTCTCCAAAACCGCAGGCTGGGGGTTCGACTCCCTCCTGACGTGCAAGGAATAAATCTGCTGAGATATGAAAGAAAAAATTATCAATTTCGTAAATGATGTAGTCAAGGAAATGAAAAAAGTTACTTGGCCATCTAAAGAAGAACTGCAAGAGTCAACTTCTATAGTAATTGTTGTGTGCTTGATTCTCGCCGCATTTACTTATGTTATAGATATGTCCTTGACTTGGATATTAAAAGGAATATTCTAAAAATTGGAAAATCCTAACGCAAAGTGGTACGTGGTTCGTACTTTCTCCGGTCACGAGAATAAAGTAAAAACTATTATCGAGTCGGAATTAAGAGACAGCGATGAGCTAAGAGCCCGTATTTTTGAAATCCTTGTTCCTACGGAAAAGGTATTTGAGGTTAAGGATGGCAAGAAGAAAACCAAGAAGAAAAATTTCTTTCCTGGTTATATTCTTGTTTGCGCTGATTTGGATATAAAAGCCAAAGACTTCATTTCTAATACTCCTTCTGTTATGGGATTTCTTGGAACGCAAAATAATCCGGTTCCTCTCCATGCTGAAGAAGTAAAGAGAATTGTAGGAAGAATTTCGCAAAGTGAAGAAACAGAAAGAACCGATACAATTTACCGTACTGGGGATTTTGTGAAAATTATAGATGGACCATTCAATAATTTTTCCGGGTTGGTTCAAGAAGTAAACGAAGAAAAAATGAAGATCAAAGTTATGGTTTCAATTTTCGGTAGAAAAACACCGGTTGAAATTGACTTTGCTCAGGGCGAATTAGAGAAATAAAAATATTATAGGTTAAAAAAATGGCAAAGAAAGTAGATGGCTTTATTAAGCTGCAAATTTCCGCCGGTGCTGCAAATCCGTCACCGCCAGTAGGACCAGCTTTAGGTCAAAAAGGCGTTAATATTATGGAGTTCTGTAAGCAATTCAACGCTAGAACATCCAGTCAACAAGGATTAATTATTCCAGTTGTAATAACTGTGTTCTCCGATAAATCATTCACATTTATTACAAAAACTCCTCCGGCAGCAGTTCTATTAAAAAAAGCAGCTAAACATGAAAAAGGTTCTGCCGAACCAAATAAAACTAAAGTTGCAAAAGTGACAAAAGCTCAAGTTAGAGAAATTGCTACTTTGAAGATGCCTGATTTAAATGCACACGATGTTGAACATGCATCAAGTATGATCGCTGGAACTGCAAGAAGCATGGGCTTCACTGTAGAAGATTAATCATAAATTTTGACTGGTAAGATAAAATGAAAGTATCAAAAAGAATTAAAGCCGTAAATAAAAGTGTTGATAAAAACAAAGAATACTCTCTTGTCGATGCAATCAAAACTTTGAAAGAGAATTCTAAAGTTAAGTTCAATGAATCTTTAGACTGTGCAATTCGTCTTGGTGTAGATCCTCGCCATGCTGATCAAATGATTCGCGGTACAGTGTCATTACCTCACGGAACCGGAAAGAAAGTATCCGTACTTGTTGTTGCTAAAGGTGCTCAAGCCGAAGCAGCTTTACAAGCCGGTGCTGAATATGCCGGATTCGAAGAATACCTCGAAAAGATTAAAGCTGGTTGGGCAGAAGTTGATGTTATTATTGCTACACCCGATGTTATGGGCGAATTAGGAAAGTTAGGTCGTGTGCTTGGACCAAAAGGCTTGATGCCAAATCCTAAAAGCGGTACAGTTACACCAGATGTAGCAAAAGCTGTTAAAGAAGTCAAGGCTGGTAAAATTGAATTCCGCGTTGAGAAAGCTGGTATCGTTCATACTTCTTTAGGCAAAATGAATTTTACTCCTGAGCAACTTGCTGATAACGCCAAAGCATTTTTACACACTATTATTAAGATGAAACCTTCTTCTGCTAAGGGTGTTTATGTAAGAAGTCTTTTCCTTTCTTCAACAATGGGACCTGGCTTAAAGATATCCAAAGAAGAAACAGTTTTCAGTACAAAGCACGATTAAGAAATTACGCACTAATTCCGGTTGTGAACGGGATTATTAAATGCTTCTAATAAATAAGTAACGATGTTCTAACTAATTGTTTTAGGAGAACGATGAACAAAGCAGAAAAGGGAGAGGCGATTGAACAAATAAAAGAGCTTATACAAAACTCTTCCGCTATGTTTTTGGTTAACTACCGTGGAGTTAATGTTGCAGACATTAACAAACTACGCTCTAGTTTCCGTAAAGATGGTGTAACGTATAAGGTCTTAAAAAATACCCTCTTCAAAAAAGCATTGCAACAAATTGGCGGATATGAAAAGTTCGACGATTTGCTTGTTGGTATGATCGGCGTTGCTTTTGCCGGTGAAAATTTTGTAGCTCCGGCTAAAATCATCAAAAAGTATAACGACGATTCGCAAAAATTAGCCTTTAAAGGTTGTTATTTAGATTCAGTATTCTATGGTGAAGAGTCGCTAGCAACTATAGCTTCTATGCCGACAAAAGAAGAAATCATTGCCGGTATTATTGGAAGTGTTGCAGCTCCAGCATCTGGAATCGTTGGTGCAATCAGTGCAGTTATGCGCGATCTCGTTAGTGTTATTGACGAAGTTGCAAAGAAAAAAGCTGCATAATAAAGTTTGAATTGTAATATAAATTAAAGTAATAGGAGTAAATAAAATGTCAGAGAAAGTTCAAGAATTAGTTGAGAAGATCAAAGCTCTAACTTTAGTTGAAGCTTCTGAATTAAAGAAAGCATTAGAAGATGAATTTGGTGTTACTGCTGCTGCCCCGATGATGATGGCTGCTGCTCCAGGTGCTGCTGCTGCAGCTCCAGTTGAAGAACAAACTGAATTCGATGTTATTCTTCAAGCTGCCGGCGCTACAAAGATCAACGTAATTAAAGTAGTTCGCGCTCATACAGGCTTAGGCTTAAAAGAAGCAAAAGATTTAGTAGACGGCGCTCCAAAACCAGTTAAAGAAGCTGTTTCTAAAGACGAAGCTGAAAAGATTAAGAAAGAATTGGAAGAAGCTGGCGCTACAGTCACTGTTAAATAATATTCGCTTAATCTCGTCAAGATTAGAATTAAAACTTAAGTGGTAGGACGGTAAAGTACGTCCTGCCACTTTCTTTCATTATCAGAATGAAAGAACAACAAACCGAACTGGAGGTTAGGGTTGGAAAAAACAAAAATTAACAAGAGTACCGGAAGAATTACATTCTCTGCGATTTCTTCAGCTATTAAAATGCCGGACTTATTAAATATTCAGGTAGACTCTTTTGAAGATTTTCTTCAATTGCGAATTCCGGCTTCTCAAAGAGATAACAAAGGTTTGCAAGCTGTATTTAATGCTAACTTTCCGATACACGATAATAAAGAATTCTACAGATTAGACTTTGTAGAATATTATGTTGAGAAACCACGTTTCTCTATTGCTGAATGTGAAGAAAGAGGATTGTCTTATTCCGCACCTTTAAAAGCAAAACTACGCCTTTCTACTAAAGACGATGAAACTGGTGAATATGTTAACTCAGTTGAACAAGAAGTTTATCTTGGCAACTTGCCATTTATGACCGAGCGCGGAACGTTTATTATCAATGGTGCAGAGCGTGTTGTTGTTACACAATTGCATCGTTCTCCCGGTGTTGCTTTTGCACAAACTTTCCATCCAAACGGAACTCCAATTTACTCAGCCCGTATTATTCCTTTTAGAGGTTCTTGGGTTGAGTTTGCTACAGACATTAACAATGTAATGTATGTTTATATAGATCGCAGAAAGAAATTTCCATCTACTACTTTACTTCGTGCTTTAGGTTATGAAACAGTTGATTCTATTTTAAGATTGTTTGATTTGATTGAAGAAGTATCCTTGAAGCAACTATCACTTGAAAAACATGTTGGAAGAATTGCTGCTGCTGATATTATAGATACTGAAACCGGTGAAATTTACGCAACTAAAGATGCCGAATTAACAGAAGAAATTGTTGAAAGCATTAAAAGTTCACATGTTCAGAAACTTCAGTTGATCAGTTTGGAAACTTCTATCGATCAAGATTTGGTATTGAATACTTTGAGAAAAGATACTTCAACTACTAAAGAAGAAGCTCTGTTTGCTATATATCGTCAACTACGTTCTGGTGAAGCTCCGGATATCGAAACCGCAATGGGATTGATTGATAAAATGTTCTTCAACGATAAGCGTTACGATCTTGGCGAAGTTGGTCGTTTTAGAATGAATGACAAGCTTAACCTTACTGTTGATGAGAACATCCGCGTTTTAACACCGGAAGATATTATTGCAATTATGAAAAATATCATCATGCTTAAAAACGGCAACATGACTGTTGATGATATTGATCACTTAGGAAACAGAAGAGTTAGGACAGTAGGTGAGCAGTTACAATCTCAGTATAATGTTGGTTTAGCAAGAATGGCGCGCACTATTAAAGAAAGAATGAACATGCGCGACAATGAAAACATGCAGCCGCAAGATTTGGTTAACGCTCGTACAATAAGCAGCGTTATCAATGCTTTCTTCGGTACAAACCAATTGTCTCAATTTATGGATCAAACAAATCCACTTTCGGAATTAACTCATAAGAGAAGAATTTCTGCTTTGGGACCAGGCGGTTTGACACGTGAGCGTGCAGGCTTCGAAGTACGTGACGTTCACCATTCGCATTACGGACGCCTTTGCCCAATCGAAACTCCCGAAGGTCCGAACATTGGTCTTATTTCTTCGTTAACTATTTACACTAAAGTTAATAACTACGGATTTTTAGAAACACCTTATAGAAAAGTTAAAGATGGTCGTGTATCCAATAGCGTAGATTATTTAAGTGCAGATCAAGAAGATGAATTTATAATCGCTCAGTCAAATGTTCCTTACGATGATCAAGGACGTTTCATTGAAGAAAGAGTAAAATGCAGAGAACGTGGAGAATTTCCAGTTGCTCATCCGGAAGATGTTCATTACATGGATGTGGCTCCGGCTCAAATCGTATCTGCGGCTGCCGCATTAATTCCATTCCTCGAGCATGATGATGCTAACCGTGCGCTGATGGGCTCGAACATGCAACGTCAAGCTGTACCATTGATGGTTCCGGAAAATCCAATTGTTGGAACCGGTATGGAAGCAAAAATTGCACGTGATTCTCGTGCAATTATGATTGCTGAAGACAATGGAGTTGTAGAGTATTCGGATGCGAAAAAGATTATTGTGAAATATGATATTGACATAGACGATCCTGAAACATTAGTTAGCTTTAACGATGAAAGAAGAGTAGAATATATTCTTACAAAGTTTGCCGGCACTAACCAAGAAACATGCTTTACTCAAAAGCCGATTGTTGTTACTGGCCAGCGCCTCAAAAAAGGTGATGTACTTGCTGACGGTCCGGCAATTGAAAAAGGGGAACTTGGACTTGGAAGAAACGTTTCTGTTGCATTCATGCCTTGGAGAGGTTACAACTTTGAAGATGCTATCGTATTAAGTGAAAGACTTGTTGGCGACGACGTATTCACTTCTATTCATATAGAAGAATTTGAATTACAAGTTCGCGAAACAAAACGAGGCGAAGAAGAATTAACACGTGATATTCCTAACGTGAGTGAAGAAGCTACAAAAGACTTAGATGAAAATGGTATTGTTCGCGAAGGTGCCGAAGTTAAAGAAGGTGATATTCTAATTGGTAAGATCACACCAAAAGGTGAAACAGATCCAACTCCGGAAGAAAAACTTCTTAAAGCCATCTTTGGTGATAAGGCCGGCGACGTGAAAGACGCTTCATTAAAAGCACCTCCAGGTTTGAAAGGTGTTGTAATTAAAACAAGATTGTTCAGCCGCAAGAAAAAAGATACTGAATCAAAGAAATTCGAAAAGAAATTGATGGATAATCTTGATTATTCATTCAAGACAAGAAAAGAAAATCACTACACAAAATTGGTTACAAAGCTAACTAAGATTACAGAAGGGAAAACTTCTTCCGGTGTGCGTGATTTGGATGGTTCTGTTGTTTTAAGAAGCGGAACTGTTATTAAAGAAGAAACATTTACAAACATAGAAGACATTACAAAGCTTGATTATACCCGTGATTGGTTTGAGAAAAAACCGGTTAACGAAATGATCAAAAAGCTTTTCTCAAATTACTTCAATCTGCTTTCGGAAATTGAAGAAGATTACAAACGTGAGAAATTAAAAATTGCTTCCGGCGATGAACTTCCTCCGGGAATTACTCAGCTTGCAAAAGTTTACGTTGCTAAGAAACGTAAGATTCAAGTTGGTGATAAGATGGCTGGTCGCCACGGTAACAAAGGTGTGGTTGCTAAAGTTGTTCCGGTTGAAGATATGCCTTACCACGAAGATGGAACTCCGGTTGATATCGTATTGAATCCGCTTGGTGTGCCTTCTCGTATGAACCTTGGACAGTTGTATGAAACAGTTCTCGGCTGGGTAGGAAAAAAGATGGGTGTAAAATTCGAAACACCAATTTTCGATGGAGCTCACGTTGAAGATGTAGAAGGATATTTAAAACAAGCCGGATTACCTGAAGGTGGAAAGACTTGGTTAACCGACGGAAGAAGCGGTGAGAAATTCCATCAAAAAGTTACATGCGGTTATATCTATATGATGAAACTAGGTCACATGGTTGATGATAAGATTCACGCTCGCTCAATTGGACCATATTCTCTCATCACACAACAACCTCTTGGCGGTAAAGCTCAGTTTGGTGGTCAGAGATTTGGAGAAATGGAAGTTTGGGCGCTTGAAGGATACGGTGCTGCACACGTACTGCAAGAGATTTTAACTGTAAAGAGTGATGACGTTACTGGTCGTGCTAAGACTTATGAAGCGATTGTAAAAGGTGATAACATTCCGGAACCAAATATACCGGAAGCATTCAACGTTATGATCAAGGAATTGCAAGGTCTTGGTCTCGATATTAAAGTTAACTAAGTCAGCCAAGTTTGATTAAAGGAGAATTACAATGCGAGTAAAACCGCAAGAAAATAAAACAAAGATGATTGAAAAGCTGACCATTGGTTTAGCAAGTCCCGATGATATATTAAGTAGATCGCATGGTGAAGTAACCAAACCGGAAACAATTAATTATCGTTCGTTTAGACCGGAAAAAGATGGTTTGTTCTGCGAGAAAATTTTTGGTCCGGTAAAAGATTGGGAATGTGCGTGCGGAAAATATAAAGGTATCCGCTACAAAGGAATTGTTTGCGACCGTTGCGGCGTTGAAGTAACACTAAAAGCAGTTCGTCGCGAAAGAATGGGGCATCTTGGTCTTGCAGTTCCAATTGTTCACATTTGGTTCTTTAAAGCATTGCCTTCTAAGATTGGTAACATCCTTGGAATGACAACGAAAGAATTAGAGAAGATCGTTTACTACGAATCTTATGTTGTACTTAATCCCGGTCCAACCGGTTTGAAGAGACTAGACCTCATAAGTGAAGATCAGTATTACGAAATATTAAATTCGCTTCCGCACGAAAATGATTCTTTGGAAGATAATGATCCAAAGAAATTTGTTGCTCGTATAGGTGGCGATGCAGTTAAAGAATTATTAAAAGAAACAGATATTGAAAGAGTGTTCGGCGAATTGAAATCTCAATTAGGTCCGGATACTTCACAGCAAAAACGTACTGATATTCTTAAGAGATTAAGAGTGCTGGAAGCCTTCCGCGAGAAAGAAGGTAAGATTCCTAATCGTCCGGAATGGATGGTAATGAATGTTATACCGGTTATTCCACCGGAACTTCGTCCGCTCGTTCCACTCGAAGGAGGACGTTTTGCTACATCGGATTTAAATGATCTCTATAGAAGAGTTATCATTCGTAACAACCGTTTGAAAAGATTAATTGATATAAAAGCACCGGAAGTTATTCTACGTAACGAAAAAAGAATGCTTCAAGAATCTGTTGATGCTTTGTTCGATAACTCACGTCGTTCAAGTGCAGTTCGTAGCGATGGTAACAGACCATTGAAATCTTTGAGCGATATGCTTAAAGGTAAACAAGGACGTTTCCGTCAGAACTTATTAGGAAAGCGTGTTGATTATTCCGGACGTTCGGTAATTGTTGTTGGTCCGGAATTAAAGTTGCATCAATGCGGCTTGCCTAAAGACATGGCTGTTGAATTGTTCAAACCGTTTGTTATTAGAAAATTAATTGATCGCGGACATTTCAAAACTGTAAAGAGTGCACGCAAGGCTGTTGATAGAAAAGATGCATTGATTTGGGAAATTTTGGAAAAGTTGATTGATGGGCATCCGATAATGCTTAACCGCGCCCCAACACTTCACCGTTTAGGTATTCAGGCTTTCCAGCCACTTTTAGTTGATGGAAAAGCTATTCAGCTGCATCCGCTTGTATGTACTGCTTTCAACGCGGATTTCGACGGCGATCAGATGGCGGTTCACGTTCCGCTTTCTTACGAAGCTCAGCTTGAAGCCGGAATATTGATGTTGTCTTCGCACAATATTTTATCTCCGCAGAACGGTTTACCAATTGTGTTACCAACACAGGATATGGTTCTCGGACTTTACTATTTGACCAAAGTACGCAATGGTGCAAAAGGTGAAGGAAAGTTGTTCGGTGATATCGAAGAAGTATTAATTGCTTATGATAATAAAGTTGTTGAATTACACTCGAAGATAAAAGTTAAGATTGATGGTCAAGTTGTTGAGACTACGGTTGGCCGTGTTATCTTCAATCAGATTGTTCCAAAAGAATTAGGATTCATTAATGAATTGTTAATGAAGAAGAGTTTCTCCGGGTTCATTTATAGAATGTTTATTAAACTTGGTAACGTTGTTACTGCTAAGTTCTTGGATGATTTGAAAGACCTCGGATTCCGTTATGCTACTGCCGCCGGTATATCAATCAGCTTTATAGATATGATTATTCCGGATGAAAAAGATAAGTTGATTGATGATTCAAATAAAAAGGTAAGCGGAATTTTAAGCGAGCACGAACAAGGTTTGATTACTGATGCTGAACGTTATAATAAAATTATAGACGTTTGGACACACACAACTAACAACGTTGCTAAGCACTTGATGGATAGATTAAAGGTTGATCAAGGCGGATTCAACTCACTTCACATGATGGTTGACTCCGGCGCGCGTGGATCGCAAGATCAAGTTAAGCAGCTTGCTGGTATGCGTGGTCTTATGATGAAACCGCAAAAATCTTTAAGCGGTCAAGCTGGCGAAATTATTGAAAATCCAATTGTTGCGAATTTCAAAGAAGGACTTTCGGTACTAGAGTATTTTATTTCTACTCACGGTGCTCGTAAAGGTCTTGCAGATACAGCTCTTAAAACAGCTGATGCTGGCTACTTGACAAGAAGATTATGCGACGTTGCTCAAGATGTTATTATTTCCGAAACAGATTGCGGTACAATTCGCGGTATCTATGTAACTGCTCTAAAAGATGTTGAGCAAGAAAGAGAACCGCTCGCAGAAAGAATTATTGGTCGTGTTGCTCAAGAAGATGTTTATGATCCGAAGACAGATGAAACATTAGTGGAAGCCGGTGAATTAATTAGTGAAGAAATTGCTGAAAAAATTGATGAGTCAAACATAGATCAAGTTTATATTCGTACAGTGTTAACTTGCGAATCTAAACGTGGTGTTTGCGCAAAATGCTATGGCCGTAACTTAACAACTGGTGCTCTTGTAGAGATTGGAGAAGCTGTAGGAATTATTGCTGCTCAGTCCATTGGTGAACCCGGTACACAGCTTACACTTCGTACTTTCCACTTAGGTGGTACATCTTCACGTATTGCTTCTCAATCACAAGTTGAAACAAACGTAGCTGGTACTGTTCGCTTCGATAAGATTAATCTAGTCGAAAAAACTGATTTCTTTGGTAAAGTAAAAGTTGTCATCGGTCGTCGTGGTGCAATGGGTCTTTTTGATGACGATAATCGTCAGATCAAAAAGTTTGATATCCCGTATGGTTCCGAAATAATGGTTAATGATGGTCAGGTTGTTAAAAAAGGTCAGCCTTTATACAATCACGATCCATATAACGCCGTAATTATTGCAGACTTTGGTGGTACTATCTCTTTTGTTGATTTAATTGACAACGTAACACTTCAACAAGTAGCTGATGAACAAACCGGACACGTTCAGAAAGTTGTTATTGAATCGAAAGATAAAAACCTTACACCGAGCATCATGGTTAAGGGCACAAATGGTCAAGAAAAAGTGTTTAATATTCCTACAAGAGCATACCTCTCAGTTGAAGAAGGTGAATCTATACAACAAGGAACAATCCTTGCTAAGATTTCTAAACAAGCTTCTAAAACAAGAGATATCACTGGTGGTCTTCCAAGAGTAACAGAATTATTTGAAGCTAGAAGTCCGCACGATCCGGCTGTTGTATCGGAAATTGAAGGACGCGTTAAATTTGGCGCAAGAAAGAAAGGTTCTAGAGAGATAATTATTGAATCTTTAGATGGTACTTTGCAAAAAGTTTATCCTGTTCCTTATGGTAAACATATTTTAGTTCAAGAAGGTGATGAAATACCGGCTGGTGAAAAAATCACTGATGGACCAATTGATCCGCATGATATTTTGAAGATCAAAGGAACAAATGCAGTACAGGAATATTTAGTGAACGAGATTCAGGACGTTTATCGTTTGCAGGGTGTAAAGATCAACGATAAGCACATTGAAGTCATTGTTCGCCAAATGTTACAAAAATTGCAGATTATTTCAGCTGGTGATACAAACTTCATCGAAGAGGACCTTGTTGATCGCAATAAACTTAACGATGAAAATGAACGTACAAAACAAATGGTTCATATTGAGGATCCTGGACAGTCAAAATACAAAGCTGGCCAGTTGATTACAAAGATGAAATTCCGTGAACTAAATGCAGATTTGACTAAGAAAGCTAAAAAACCTATTAAAGCTAGAGATGCAGAACCGGGTACTTTTGATAATATTCTACTTGGAATTACACATGCGGCACTTTCTACAGAAAGCTTTATTTCTGCGGCTTCGTTCCAAGAGACAACAAAAGTGTTAACTAATGCAGCAACTGAAGCTAGAGTAGACAATCTAATTGGTCTAAAAGAAAATGTTGTCATGGGACATCTAATTCCGGCTGGTACAGGATTAAAGAAATATCTTGATATTATTCTTACCGCAGATGAAGTGGAAGTTCCAGTAGTTGCAGAACCAGAGAATGTTGAAAAAGAATCTGTTTAAAAGGTGATTTTTTTCCCTTTATTTCTTGACAACATTGCAGATATTCGATAAATTTGAAGTCTGAATTTTAATAAAAATGTAAACATTGGAGGATAGTGCGTGCCAACGATTAATCAGTTGGTTAGAAAAGGTAGAAAAGTGGTAATAACCAAGAGTAAAGCTCCAGCTCTTGATAGTTGTCCTCAAAAAAGAGGAGTGTGTACTAGAGTATACACCACTACTCCTAAAAAACCTAACTCAGCCTTGAGAAAAGTAGCTCGTGTTCGTTTAACAAACCATATCGAAGTTACTGCATATATACCAGGAGAAGGCCACAATTTACAAGAGCATTCAATTGTTATGATTCGCGGTGGCAGAGTTAAGGATTTACCTGGTGTTCGCTATCACATTATTAGAGGAACATTAGACACTGCCGGTGTTGAAGATCGTAAAAAAGCTAGATCTAAATATGGCGCTAAGAAACCAAAAGCGAAATAACCTATGAGAAAGAAAAGAGCTGAAAAAAAGTATATTAAACCAGACCCAAAATTCAACGATTTTTTAGTTGCAAAACTGATTAATTATTTGACATGGCATGGTAAAAAATCTACTGCACGAAATATTGTTTATGATAGTTTCGATTTAATGGAAGCTAAAGCAAAAAAACCAGCTTTAGAAGTATACAAGAAGGCACTTCAAAATGTTCAGCCTTTAGTTGAAGTTAGAAGCCGTCGTGTTGGTGGTGCTACTTACCAAGTTCCTATGGAAGTTAGACCGGAAAGAAGAATTGCATTAGCCTTAAGATGGATCAGAACATACTCAAGAGATAGAAAAGATAAATCAATGGCGGCAAAGTTAGCTGCTGAATTACTAGCAGCTTCGAACAATGAGGGTTCGGCTGTAAAGAAAAAAGAAGATACACACAGAATGGCTGAAGCAAACAAGGCGTTTGCTCATTTCAAGTGGTAAGCAAGGGATTACGAGTTAGATGTCGAATAAAAGAGTTGAAATAAGCAAGGTTAGAAATATTGGTATCATGGCTCACATCGATGCTGGTAAGACTACGACAACAGAGCGTATTCTATACTATACCGGTAAATTGCATCGAATGGGAGAAGTTCACGATGGTGGCGCAACCATGGATTGGATGGAGCAAGAAAAAGAACGTGGTATTACAATTACAAGTGCTGCAACCACTACTGAGTGGAGAGACCATCAGATAAATATTATTGATACTCCAGGTCACGTTGATTTTACTGTTGAAGTTGAAAGATCTTTAAGAGTTTTAGATGGTGCAATAGCTCTTTTTTGTGCAGTTGGTGGAGTTGAACCTCAATCTGAAACAGTTTGGAGACAAGCTGATAAGTATTCCGTTCCTCGTATTGCCTTTGTTAATAAAATGGATAGAGTTGGTGCTGATTTCTTTCATGCAGTTCAAATGATGAAAGAAAAATTAGGTGCTCACGCTATTCCTATTACTATTCCAGTAGGTGAAGGTGATTTGTTTAGAGGCATCATTGATTTAATGAGCATGAAAGCTATCATGTTCAATGAAGAGACTTTAGGTTCAACTTTTGAGACTGTTGATATTCCAGTTGATTTAATTCAATTGGCTCAGACTTACAGAACTCAGATGTTAGAGGCGGTTTCAGATGTAGATGATACTTTACTTGAGCAGTATTTAGAAGGTAAAGAGATTTCTGAGGCTGATGTAAGAAGAGTTTTACGTGTTGCTACAGTTAAGTCAACGATAATTCCAGTTTTATGCGGTTCATCTTTCAAAAATAAAGGTGTACAGCAGTTACTGGATGCTGTTGTGGATTTTTTACCGTCTCCAATGGATTCCGGAAACCTAGAAGCACATCACGTTGATAAAAATGATCATATTGAAAGAAAGATTGATCCAAAAGAAAAATTTGCTGCTCTTGCTTTTAAAATTATGACGGATCCTTTTGTTGGGAAGCTTACATTTATTCGTGTATATACTGGTTCTTTAGAAGCTGGTTCATATATTTATAATTCTGTTAGCGATAAGAAGGAAAGAGTTGGTAGAGTTTTGCAAATGCATGCAAATCACCGCGAAGATTTAGATAGCATTCGTGCTGGAGACATTGCAGCAGTTGTTGGATTGAAACATACTAGAACCGGCGATACTCTATGTACTGAAGATGATGCTATAATTTTAGAAAGAATGGTATTCCCAGAACCAGTTATACAAATTGCGATTGAACCCAAGACAAAAGCCGATCAAGATAAGTTGTCTGATGCAATGGTTAAGTTGAGCGATGAAGATCCGACATTTAAGGTAAAAGTTGATGATGAAACTGGTCAAACATTAATTAGCGGTATGGGCGAACTTCACCTTGAAATTCTTGTTGATAGAATGAAGCGCGAATTCAAAGTTGAAGCTAACGTTGGTAAACCTCAAGTTGCATATAGAGAAACAATTACTAAATTAGTTCAAGCAGAAGGCAAGTTTGTTAAACAATCTGGTGGACGTGGTAAATTTGGTCATGTTTGGATTGAGTTTCAGCCTAATGAAGCTGGTAAGGGTTTTGAATTTGAAAATGCCATTGTTGGTGGTTCTGTTCCTAAAGAGTTTATTAATCCGGTTATAAATGGATTAAAAGATGCATTACGTAATGGTGTTTTAGCTGGATTTCCTGTAGTGGATGTTAAAGCTAAATTATACGATGGATCTTATCATGATGTTGATTCAGATGAAATTTCGTTTAAGGTTGCTGCTTCAATGGCCTTCAAGCAGGGCGCTTTGAAAGCTGGACCAATTCTTCTCGAGCCGATGATGAGTGTTGAAATTACAACTCCCGAAGAGTATCTTGGAGATGTAATGGGAGACATCAACTCTAGAAGAGGAAAAATCGAAGGTTTTACTTCGAGAAAAGATGCGCAAGTAATCAGAGCAATGGTACCGCTTGCTCAAATGTTTGGATACGCAACTACGTTGCGGTCTATGACACAAGGTCGTGCAATTTATTCAATGCAGTTCTCGCACTACTCAGAAGTACCTAAATCCGTCGCTGAAGAGATTACTGAAAAAGCGCAAGTTAAAAAATCAGCTGCATCTGCATAATTAGAATTACATATACAAAAAAATAATAACAAGGAGAGTACTCAGATGGCAAAAGAAAAATTTGACCGCAGTAAACCGCACGTCAATATTGGTACTATCGGACACGTTGACCATGGTAAAACTACTCTTACTGCAGCCATCACCATGGCGCTTGCTAAAAAAGGTTTATCTGCAATAAGATCATTTGATAGTATTGACAACGCACCTGAAGAAAGAGAACGTGGTATTACTATTGCCACTGCACACGTAGAATATTCTACAGCAAACAGACACTACGCTCACGTAGATTGCCCTGGTCACGCAGATTATGTTAAGAACATGATCACTGGTGCTGCTCAGATGGACGGCGCTATATTAGTAGTTGCTGCAACTGATGGTCCTATGCCTCAAACACGTGAACACATCCTTTTAGCTCGTCAGGTAGGTGTGCCGAAAATGGTTGTTTTCTTAAATAAAGTTGATGCTATGGATGATGCTGAATTAGTTGACTTAGTTGAAATGGAATTAAGAGAATTATTAACTAAATATGAATTCCCTGGCGACGAAATACCGATCATTCGTGGTTCTGCTCTCCATGCATTAGAGGCTGGTTCTTCTAACGCTGATCCTTCAGATGAAAGATATACTTGCATTTGGAATCTAATGGAAGCTTGCGATACTTACATTCCAGTTCCGGAAAGAAGTGCTGATAAGCCATTCTTAATGCCTGTGGAAGACGTTTTCTCAATCACTGGTCGTGGCACTGTTGCTACCGGTCGTGTTGAAAGAGGAACATTGAAATTGAACGAAGAAGTTGAATTAATTGGACTTGGAATTCACAAAAAAACAGTTGTAACTGGTATCGAAATGTTCCGTAAAGAACTCGATTTAGCTATGGCTGGTGATAATGCTGGTTTGTTGTTACGTGGTGTTGATAAAACAGAAATTGAAAGAGGAATGGTTCTTGCCAAAACCGGTTCTATTACTCCTCATACTATTTTCGAAGGTAAAGTTTACATTCTTTCAAAAGAAGAGGGTGGCCGTCATACACCATTCTTCAACGGTTACAGACCTCAGTTCTACTTCAGAACAACAGACGTTACCGGTGTTGCTACTCTTCCGGAAGGAACAGAGATGGTTATGCCTGGTGATAACGTTCAATTGAAGATTGATTTGATTTCTGAAATCGCTATGGAAGAAGGATTGAAGTTCGCTATCCGTGAGGGTGGTAGAACAGTAGGTGCTGGTTTCGTAACTAAGATTATCAAATAATAAGTGATGATAAAAAATGAAGGCGTTTGTAAACCGAACGCCTTCAATGTGTATAACAAGGAGATTATTAAAAGTGCCCGGTCAGAAAATAAGAATCAAGTTAAAGTCATACGATCATATTTTGATTGACAAATCAACAGAGAAGATTATTAAAACTGTTAAAAGTACAGGTGCCGTTGTTAGTGGACCTATTCCGCTGCCAACACGCAGAACTGTGTTTACCGTATTGAGATCTCCACACGTTGACAAAAAGTCCAGAGAACAATTTGAAATTAGGGCTCACAAAAGAATCATTGATATTCACAATTCAAACAACAAAACTGTTGATGCGCTTAGCAAGTTAGAAATTCCTGCTGGCGTTGATATCGAGATTAAGTTATAGGAAGAATGAAATGCCTGGCTTGTTAGCTAAAAAATTAGGAATGACAAATATATTTTCAGAAGACGGACAAGTAATTCCGGTAACAGTTTTGGAAGCTGGTCCGTGTAAAGTTTATTCTGTCAAGACCAAAGAAAAAGACGGATACGAATCGTTGCAAATTGGTTTTGGTGTGAAGAAAGATAAAAACATCAACAAACCGTTGAAAGGTTTTTATTCAAAAGTTGGTTTGAATGCTCCTCAGTTGCTTAAGGAGTTCAAAAACTTTGATACTACAGAATTCAAAGTTGGCGATGAAATTACAACAGCTATTTTCACCATTGGCGATAAAGTAAAAGTATCCGGCCGTAACAAAGGTAAAGGTTTTCAAGGTGTTGTTAGAAGACACGGTTTTGCCGGTGTTGGTTCAGCTACTCACGGTCAAAGCGATAGACAAAGAGCTCCAGGTTCCATCGGTGCTTCATCCTATCCTTCACGTGTATTCAAAGGCCAGAGAATGGCTGGAAGAATGGGCTTCGAAAACACTACTATTAGAAATTTGAAAGTTGTAAAGATTATTGCAGAAAAGAATATTATCATGGTGAAGGGTGCTGTTCCCGGATCTATTAATTCAATTGTTGCCATCAATAAATAAGTTTGATAAAGATGAAATTAGAAGTTTATAAAAAAGACGGTACAAAATCTGGTGATAGTGTTGAACTATCAAAAGAGATTTTCGAAATCGAACCGAATGACCACGTACTTTACTTAGCTGTAAAAGCTTTCTTGGCTAACCAAAGACAAGGAACACATAAGAGTAAAGAAAGAAGTGAAGTTAGCGGTGGTGGAAAGAAACCTTGGAAGCAAAAAGGTCGCGGCGGTGCACGTGCCGGTACTTCTCGTTCTCCAATTTGGGTTGGCGGTGGAACTATCTTTGGACCAAAACCTCATGGTTACAGACAAAAATTGAATAAAAAAGTTTTGTCCTTAGCTAGAAAATCTGCTCTTTCTTACAAAGCCAAAGCTACTCAAATTATGGTTGTTGAGGACTTCGATTTTGAGGGACCAAAAACGAAAGACTTTGTAACTATTCTAAACGCTCTTAACTTAAAAGGCAAGAAGACTTTATTCTTAACTGACGGTTACAAGAAAAATGTTTACATGAGCGGTAGAAATGTTGATAGAGTGAATGTTCTCGAAGCAAATAAAGCTTCTGCATACGACTTAGTTAACAACCAAGTATTGTTATTGCAGAAAAGCGCAGTTAATCTTTTAGAAAGTACAATTAACTAATCTGGTTTGAAAATGAAAAGTGTTTTAATACGCCCTTTGATTACAGAGAAGATGACAAAAATTAGCGAGAAGCTTCCTAATAAATTTGGATTTATGGTTGCTGTAGACGCTAATAAAATTGAAATCGCAAAGGCGATAAAAGAAAAATTTAGTGTTGATGTTGAATCCGTGAATACTATTCGTCACCCTGGTAAATCGAGAAGTCAGTTTACAAAAAAGGGACGTTTCGCCGGAAGAACATCAAAGTTTAAGAAAGCAGTCGTTACCTTGAAAGAGGGTCAAACGATAGACATATTCGGTCAAGCATAGGTTGGAGCTGATTAATGGCAATTAGAAAATTAAAACCAAATACCCCCGGAACTAGATTCATGTCTATCTCTTCATTTGATGAGATAACAAGAACAACACCGGAAAAATCTTTGACTGCCCCGATCAAGAAGTCCGGTGGAAGAAATAACCACGGACGTGTTACTTCTAGACATAGAGGCGGCGGACACAAACAGAAATACAGAATCATAGATTTCAAGAGAGATAAAAAGAATATTGCTGCAAAAGTATTTTCTATTGAATATGATCCGAATCGTACATCAAGAATAGCTTTGTTGCATTACGTTGATGGAGAGAAGAGATACATTATAGCTCCAAACGGTTTGAAAGTTGGCGATTCAGTTATGAGCGGCAGCGGTGTTGAAATTAAAGTTGGTAATGCTCTTCCGCTAAAAGAAATGCCACTCGCTTCATTCATACATAACGTTGAATTGAAACCAGGTAAAGGCGGACAGTTAGGAAGAACAGCTGGTGCATCAATTCAGTTGCTTGCTAAAGAAGGAAACATGGCACTATTGAAAATGCCAAGCAGCGAAGTTAGAAAAGTTCCGATTGAATGTATGGCTACTTACGGTACTGTTGGTAATGCAGATCATGAAAACATTAGTTTAGGCAAAGCTGGTAGAAGCAGATGGTTAGGAATTCGTCCACACGTACGCGGTGTTGCAATGAACCCGGTAGATCACCCGATGGGTGGTGGCGAAGGTAAAACTTCTGGTGGCGGTCATCCGGTTTCACCATGGGGCCAAAAAGCAAAAGGTCTCAAGACTCGTAAGAGAAAGAATCCAACTAATAAATTTATTGTTAAGAGAAGAACTAAGTAAGAGTAGAATATGCCAAGATCAGTCAAAAAAGGTCCATTCATTGATGTTAAGCTTCTCAAAAAGATCACTTTACTCAATGACAAAAATCAGAAGAAAATTATTAAGACTTGGTCAAGATCAAGTACAATTACTCCTGACTTTGTTGGACACACAATTGCAGTGCATAATGGAAATAAAATGATACCGGTTTATATTTCTGAAAACATGGTCGGTCATAAGTTAGGCGAGTTTTCACCGACAAGAATTTTTAGAGGACACCCGGGAACAAAAGCAGAAAAAGCAACTAAAGTAAAGTGATATTGAGGTAATAGAGAATGGAAGCAAAAGCTACTCACAGATATATTGGATCCTCACCGCGTAAGATGAGATTGGTTATTGATTTGATCAGAGGGAAATCAGTTGATCAAGCAATAGAGATTTTACACTTCTCTCCAAAGCATCCATCTAAACCGGCAGAGAAAATATTGAGATCGGCTGTCTCCAACCTTATGAACAAAGACGATAACGCTAAACATGAAGTTTCTGATTTGTTTGTTAAAGAGGCATTTGTTAATCAAGGTCCAACTATCAAAAGAATTTCGCCGGCTCCTATGGGTCGTGCATACAGAATAAGAAAAAGATCTAATCACGTTACAATTGTTGTAGCAACGAAAAAGTAATCGGAGGAAGTTTTGGGTCAGAAGACTAATCCAACTGGTTTTAGAGTCGGAGTTATTAAAGGATGGGATTCAAATTGGTACGAAAACAAAAGTTACGCACCAAAATTGCTCGAGGATAAGAAGCTTAGAACTTATATCCGCAAAAGATTACAGAATGCTGGTATTTCTTCGATCAAGATTGATAGAACATCTAAAAACGTGATCTTAACAATTCATACTTCTAGACCTGGTGTTGTTATTGGAAAGAGCGGAAAAGAAATTGCTCAGATTGAAGAAGAATTAAAGAAAATCACAGACAAAGAAGTTAAGATTCAGATTACAGAAATTAAGAGACCGGAATTAGATGCATTCTTAGTTGCTGAAAATATTGCAAAGCAAATTGAAGGTAGAGTTTCTTTCCGTAGAGCAATGAAGCAAGCAATTACATCTGCAATGAGAATGGGTGCTGAAGGTATAAGAATTATGTGTGCCGGTCGTCTTGGTGGAGCTGAAATGGCAAGAACGGAACAGTATAAAGAAGGTAGAATTCCGCTTCACACAATCAGAGCCGATATTGATTACGCAAATGGCAGAGCAGAAACAATTTACGGATCTATAGGAATTAAAGTTTGGGTCTGCCGCGGTGAAATTTTAGGTAAACGTTCAACCGACTAAAGAATAGAAAAGAGTTTGAGGAGTTTTTCCAATGTTAATGCCGAAAAGAGTAAAATTTAGAAAAGCGCAAAGAGGAAGAAGAAAAGGTAAGGCTACGCGCGGTCACTTGGTAAATTTTGGTGACTATGGTTTGAAAGCTTTAGAACCAGCTTGGATTACCAGCCGTCAGATTGAAGCTTGCCGTGTTGCTATATCACGTCAAATGAAAAGAGATGGAAAAGTTTGGATCAGAATCTTCCCAGATAAACCGGTTTCTAAAAAGCCACTTGAAACTAGAATGGGTAAAGGTAAAGGCGCTCCTGAATTTTGGGTAGCGGTAATTAAGCCCGGTAGAATTATGTTTGAAATTGGTGGTGTAGATCGTACAACTTCTCATGAAGCTTTAATTCTTGCTTCACATAAGTTACCAATTAAAACAAAAATTGTACAAAGACCGGATTTAGAATCATAACAAGGTTTGACTGAAAATGAAGATCTATCAAATAAGAGAAATGTCGACAGACGAAATCAAGAAAAGACTTCTTGAAGAACAAAAAAACATGATCGACTTAAGATTTCAACTTGAACTTAAGAATTTGACAAACACTGCAAAGATCACCAATACACGGAAAGATATTGCTAAGATGAACACAATTCTTAAGGAAAGAGAAACGCAAGAAGCAAAAACCTCAAAGGAAGTTAAATAAGGAGAATTTGGGTTTAAATGGAAACTAGAAGTTTAAGAAAAACTAAGATTGGTTCGGTAATCAGCAATAAAATGCAAAAGAGCATAGTAGTTGCCATTGAAAGACGTGTTGCACATCCGATCTATAAAAAGTATTTCAAGAAAACTACAAAACTGATGGCGCATGATGAGAACAACGAATGCAAAGTTGGTGATGTTGTAAAAATTATGGAAATACGTCCTTTGAGCAAAAGAAAAAAATGGCGTTTAGTAGAAATAGTTGAAAAAGCCAAGTAATAAAGTTTGATTAGGAGCAACTTGTTATGATACAAGAAGAAACAAATTTAGTTGTAGCGGATAATTCCGGAGCGAAAAAAGTTCGCTGCATTAGAGTACTAGGTGGTAGCAACCGCCGGTACGCATCAGTAGGTGATGTAATTGTTGTGAGTGTTAGAACCGCGATTCCTGGCGGCGGAGTTAAGAAAGGCGAAGTTTCTCGTGCGGTAATTGTTAGAACTACCAAAGAAGTTAGAAGAAATGACGGCTCTTATATTCGCTTTGATGAAAACGCAGCTGTACTACTCAACGCTCAGGGCGAACCAAGAGGTACACGTATCTTTGGACCTGTTGCAAGAGAATTGAGAGATAAAAAATTCATGAAGATAATTTCTCTGGCTCCAGAGGTATTATAAGGAATAAGAGAAAATGAAAATAAGAAAGAATGATAGTGTAGTAGTAATTTCTGGAAACAACAACGGTAAGACCGGTAAGGTTTTGAAAGTTTTTGTTGATAAAAACAGAGTGATTGTTGAAGGTGTTAACATCCGTAAACGTCATACGAAACCAACGCAGAAAAACCCACAAGGTGGAATTACTGAAAAGGAAGCTCCGATAAATGTTTCTAATGTAATGATACTCGATCCAAAATCCGGAAAGGGAACAAGAATCGGTGCTAACATAATCTTAGACGAAAAAACCGGCAAAAAGAAAAGTGTTAGAGTAAGCAAATCAAGCGGCGAAATGCTTGGCTAATAAATAGGGATTTACGATGGCAAAAGAACAAAAAGTAAAAAAAGAGCAGAAACCTAAAAAAGAAGAAGCTGCGAAAGATCAAAAACCGGCTGTAAAGGTTATTGAAGAGAAAATTCCGGCTCGCTTAAAAGTAAAGTATGCTAAAGAGATTGTTCCTAAATTGAAAGAACAGCTTGGTTACAAGACTTTGATGCAAGTTCCAAAATTGCACAAGATTGTTCTTAATATGGGTGTTGGTCAAGCTACTCAAGATCAAAAGATTATGGACGAAGCTGTTAAGGATCTCGAAACAATTACTGGACAAAAAGTTTCTGTTCGTATAGCAAAACAAGCTATCTCTAACTTCAAGTTGCGCGAAGGAATGAAGATTGGCGCTAAAGTAACTTTGAGACGCGAAAGAATGTTTGAGTTTTTAGATAGATTTATTTCTGTAGCTCTACCTCGTATGCGCGATTTTAAGGGTATTCCGGATAAATCTTTTGACGGACGCGGTAATTATACGCTCGGACTTAAAGAGCAAATTATTTTTCCGGAAATCAATTCCGATAAAGTTACACGTGTTCTTGGAATGGATATTACATTTGTAACTTCTGCTAAGACAGATAAAGAAGCATACGAGCTCCTTGCAGCTTTCGGTATGCCGTTCAGAAAGAAAGAATAAACTAAAGGGTAATCATGGCAAGAAAGAGTTTATTAGCTCGCGAAGTTAAAAAACGTAAGTTGTACGCAAAGTACGCTGAGATTAGAAAAGAGTTGAAAGAAAAAGGTGATTATGATGCGCTTCAACTACTTCCAAGAAATTCTTCTGTTACGAGATTAAAAAATAGATGTCAAATGACAGGAAGACCGAGAGCTTATTACAGAAAATTTGGTGTGTCTCGTTTAGTATTGCGCGAAATGGCTTTGCGCGGTGAGATTCCCGGTCTTAAAAAATCAAGTTGGTAATTTGAAGGAGAGAATGTAAATGCCAGCAACAGATCCGATTGCAGATTTCTTAACACGTGTTAGAAACGCAGTTAAAGCAAGAAAAAAATACGTTGAAATTCCATCTTCCAAAATGAAAATAAGTCTTGCTGAAATATTAAAATCACAGAAGTTTATTAAAGACTTCAATGTTACTGAAGATAATAAACAGAACGTTTTAAGAGTTCATCTTCAGTATGTTAACGGAGTTCCATCAATCACTGGATTGAAGAGAATAAGCAAGCCTGGTTTAAGAACTTATGTGGGCAACGATGAAATTCCTAGAGTTCTTGGCGGTTTAGGTATATCAATTTTATCTACTCCAAAAGGATTGTTAACAGATAAACAAGCAAAGAAAGAATCGGTTGGCGGCGAGTTAGTCTGCCAAGTTTGGTAAAAATTTTATACGAGGAAAACAAAAGTGTCACGTATTGGTAAAAAACCGGTTAAATTAGTTAAAGACGTTACGGTAACTCAAAAGGCCGACGTTCTTAATGTAAAAGGCAAATTGGGAGAGATGTTCTTAAAAGTTCATCCTAACATGAAAATTGAATTTCAAGGTGATGAAGTTATTGTAACCAGACCAGACGATACAAAAGAAAATAAATCTCTGCACGGTTTAACTCGCGCTCTACTTCAGAATATGGTTAAAGGTGTAAGCGAAGGTTATACAAAACAGCTTGATATAGTTGGTGTTGGTTATAAAGCAGAAGCTAAAGGCGAAGCAGTTTTATTCAACTTAGGCTTCTCGCACCCAATCTTTTTTATTCCTCCGGTAGGAATTAAAATGGAAGTTGTAACACCTACTCAAGTTAAAGTAAACGGCTTCGATAAAGAATTAGTTGGAATGATTGCTGCAAAAATTCGTTCCTTTAAAAAACCGGAACCATATAAAGGCAAAGGCGTTAAATATTCAACTGAAAAGATTATTCGTAAAGCTGGCAAAACAGCCGGTAAGTAATAGGAGAGTTTGAAAATGTTTTCACGTGATAATAAATCTAGAAGCAGAAAACACATTAGAGTACGTAAAAAAGTTTCCGGTACGGCTGAAAGACCAAGATTGTGTGTTTACCGCAGCTTAAGCAATATTTACGCTCAAGTTATTGATGATGTTGCCGGTGTTACTTTAGCGGAAGCTTCTTCAATTTCGAAAGAAGTTGCAGAAGAAATTAAAACTGCTAAAGGTAAAGTATCTAAAAGCAAATTGGTTGGTAAACTGGTTGCTCAAAGAGCAAAAGAAAAAGGTATTGTAGCAGTAGTTTTCGATCGTGGCGGTTTACAGTATCATGGCAGAATTAAAGCTGTTGCTGAAGGTGCCCGTGAAGGAGGCTTAAAAGTTTAGTTTTCCGCCAACCGGCGGGTAACATTGCCGGGTCGTCTAATGGCAGGACAACGCCCTTTGGAGGCGTCTGTAGAGGTTCGACTCCTCTCCCGGCAGCAAAGATTAAAGTTGTGCTTGCATCGTCAAGCAGCATAAATAAAAAAAGGTTCGTAAACAGGAGACACAAAATTGAATTTGAAGTACAAAAAAGTATCGGGTCTTGATAATCTTAAAGAGAAAATCGTTCATATCAACAGAGTTGCTAAAGTAGTAAAGGGCGGTCGCCGTTTTAGCTTTAATGCTATTGTTGTAGTTGGCGATGGAAACGGACACGTTGGTGTTGGCCTCGGAAAAGCAAATGAAGTAACTGATGCAATTTCGAAAGGTATTGACGATGCTAAAAAGAATGTCTATAAAGTTCCGCTCTTAAAAGGTACTGTTCCTCATCCAATAGTAGGCAAATTTGGTGCTGGTAGAGTTTTATTGAAACCGGCTACACCTGGTACTGGTTTGATTGCTGGTGGCGGAGTTCGTGCAGTTCTTGAAGCAGCTGGTGTTTCCGATATTCTTACAAAGTCTTTAGGCTCAAGCAATCCTCATAATCAAGTTAAAGCTACTTTAATTGCGTTGCTTAGTTTGATGGATGCTCGTGCGATGGCTGCTAAACGTAAAATGTCTGTTTCAGAGTTATTTAATTCGTAATTGAGGAAATGATGGCAAAGAAGATTAAAATTACACAGACCGGAAGCGTTATCGATAGACCGGTTCCACAGAAAAGAACAATTGAAGCTTTAGGCCTTGCTAGACCTAAACACTTTGTAGTAAAAAACGATACTCCTCAAATTAGAGGCATGATCAATAAAGTACAGCATCTTGTTAAAGTAGAAGAAATTGAAGCGTAAAGAGGAATAAATGGATATTTTAAGCAATCTGAAGCCCGCAAAAGGGTCGCATAAAAAAGTTAAGAGAATTGGACGTGGTGAAGGCAGCGGACATGGCGGAACAGCTACACGTGGTGAAAATGGTCAACGTTCAAGAGCTGGCGCAAAATTTCGTGCTTGGTTCGAAGGTGGACAAATGCCGCTTCAAAGACGTGTTCCAAAACGCGGTTTTCATTCTCCTTTTAGAGTTGAATATCAGGTAGTTAACTTAGGTCAATTACAAAAATTAGTTGATGATAAGAAAATTGCTGACGGCGTTGTTAACGCAGTTAGTCTTTACAAAAGCGGTGCTATTTCCAAAGCCGCTGCACCATTTAAGATTTTAGGTAATGGTGAGTTAAAAGCAAAATTGAATATTGAAGCTCATAAGTTCTCAGCTTCTGCAAAAGAAAAAATTGAATCTGTCGGCGGAACAACTAAAGAGATTAATGCTTAATGGCAAAGTTACAAGAAACCTTCCGAAATATTTTTAAGATTCATGAGTTAAGACAACGTATTCTTTATACTGTTGCCTTACTCATTATTGTGAGAATTGGCTCTCACATTACCTTACCGGGAATTGATGCTCAATTACTAACAGCAGCTACAGAAAACACTTCTTCAAACAGTCTTTTTGGTTTTTATGATATGTTTGTTGGCGGTGCTTTTAAGAATGCTGCTATTTTCGCATTAGGAATAATGCCTTACATCTCAGCTTCAATCGTTTTGCAGATTGCCGGGGCAGTTGTGCCATACTTGCAAAAATTGCAGAAAGAGGGTGAAGATGGCAGAAAGAAGATTAATCAATTAACCCGCTACGGTACGGTTTTGATTAGTGTATTTCAGGCCTGGGGAACAACCTCAATCCTTCTTAATATGAATAATAATAATATGCCCGTAGTTCCGGATCCGGTAAGAGGCTTTGCTTGGATTCTTTCAACCATATTAATATTATCATCCGGCACAATGTTCTTGATGTGGATGGGCGAGCAGATTACTGAAAAAGGTTTGGGCAATGGTATTTCCCTTATCATTTTCATTGGAATCATAGATCGTTTTCCTTTTGCACTTTTAGATGAATATCAAATGCTAGTCGGTGGACAACGCAACATAATTATAGAAGTTGTTATTGTTGCTTTAATGGTTCTTATTATAGCGGGTGTTATTTTTGTTACTCAAGGTACAAGAAGAATACCGGTGCAATACGCTAAGCGTGTTGTGGGCAGGAAAGTTTATGGCGGTGTAACACAATATATACCTTTAAGAGTAAATACAGCCGGTGTAATGCCGATCATCTTTGCTCAATCAATTGTGTTTATTCCATCAACATTGTTGGGTTTTTTCCCGAATAATGAGTTCCTTTCTGGAATTGCTCAATATGTTTCTTACGGATCATTATTTTATACAATGACCGAAGCTTTGTTGATTATATTCTTTACTTACTTTTACACAGCAATTGCCTTCAATCCACAAGATGTTTCCGATAACATGAAAAAGCAAGGCGGTTTCGTACCTGGTATTCGTCCCGGTAAACAGACTGCTGATTTTATCGATAATATTTTGACTAAGATTACATTGCCGGGTTCTTTCTTCTTAGCGATTGTTGCAATTTTGCCGGTATTTGTAAGATACCTAGGGGTGTCGCAAAATTTTGCATCGTTTTTCGGAGGCACAAGCTTACTGATTATAGTTGGTGTTGCTTTAGATACTTTGCAGCAAATCGAATCTCATTTATTGATGAGACATTACGACGGATTTATGAAATCCGGAAAAATTAAAGGTAGAAGAGCGTAGTTAGATTGTGATTTTATTAAAGAGCAGAAACGAAATAGAATTAATTCGTGAAAGCTGTCAGATAGTAGCAGAGACTTTACAATTATTGAAGCGTTACACCAAACCTGGCGTAACGACGTTAGAGCTGGATAAAATTGCCGAAGATTATATCAGAAGCAATGATGCCCGTCCAGCGTTCAAAGGGTATTCACAAGCTGGCTCCTTTGATTTTCCGGGCTCAATTTGTTCTTCAGTTGATGATGAGGTTGTTCACGGGATTCCCGGCAACAGAGTTCTTCAAGAAGGTGAAATTCTTTCTATTGATGTTGGAGTTGAGAAGAAAGGATATTTTGGCGATGCAGCTTTAACAGTTGCAGTTGGAAATATTCCGGAAGCTAAACAAAAACTTATGGATGCTACCGAAAAATCTCTTTACCTTGGTATTGAGCAAGCGGTAGAAAAGAATAGACTTGGCGAAATATCTTATGCAATCCAAAATTATGTTGAGCAATTTGGATATGGAGTTGTAAGAGATTTATGCGGACACGGTTGCGGAAGATTTTTACATGAAGAGCCGCAAATTCCAAACTACGGAAAGAGAAACAACGGTCCTTTGTTGAAAAATGGAATGACGCTGGCAATCGAACCAATGATAAATGCTGGGACTCATAAAGTTTTAGTTGCAGAAGATGGTTGGACGGTATTTACAGCAGATGGCGAGCCTTCTGCACACTTTGAACATACAATTGCGATAATAGACGGTAAACCGGAGATATTAACAGTAAGCTAATGGCAAAACAAGGACCAATTAAAGTAGACGGAATAATAAGTGAAACGTTGCCAAACGCAACTTTCAAAGTCCGTTTAGATAACGGTCACGAAATATTAGCTCATATATCCGGAAAGATGCGAATGCATTTTATAAAAATTTTGGTTGGTGATAAAGTTGCTATAGAGCTTTCACCGTACGATTTGAACAAAGGTAGAATTACTTACAGATACAAATAACGGAGTTTTAGAATGAAGGTTAGAGCTTCAGTCAAAAAGATGTGCGAACATTGCAAGATTATTAGAAGAAAAGGCGTTGTGCGCGTAATCTGCAAGAATCCAAAACATAAACAAAGACAAGGTTAAAATTAGGAGGTTATAGATTTGGCTCGTTTAGCTGGTATCGATTTACCGAAGAATAAAAAAGCTTATATCGGATTGACCTACATATTCGGTATTGGTGAAAAATCATCAACGGATATTTTAGCAAAAGCTAATGTTAATCCTAATAAGAAAATATCTGAGCTCTCTGAAGAAGAATTAGCAAAGATTCGTTCTATAATGACTAATGAATATAAAGTTGAAGGTGCTCTAAGGAGTGAAGTTCAGCAGAATATCAAGAGATTAATGGATATTGGAACGTACAGAGGAATTAGACACAGAAGAGGATTACCTGCGCGCGGTCAGAGAACTAGAACGAACTCCAGAACCAGAAAAGGTAAACGCAAAACTGTAGCCGGCAAAAAGAAAGTTGCCGCTAAGAAGTAATAATTAATTTTTATTGTGAGGAGTTAAATTGGCTAAAGTTGTTAAAAAGACGAGAAAAAAAGTTCACGTTGATGCTGTTGGTGTAGCGCACATCAAAGCTTCTTTCAACAACGTGATAGTTACGATTACTGACATTTACGGCAACACTATCTCATGGTCTTCTGCCGGTAAAAATGGTTTTAAGGGTTCAAGAAAGAACACACCATTTGCTTCGCAAGTAACTGCTGAAGCTGCCGCAAAAGAAGCTCACGATCTTGGTTTAAGAAAAATCGATGTGCTTGTTAAAGGTCCGGGTGCAGGTCGTGAAGCAGCTATCAGAGCTTTGAATACTGCTGGATTGGAAATTTTATCTATTAAGGATCAAACGCCAATTCCGCACAACGGATGCAGACCACCAAAACGTAGAAGAGTTTAATAGGAGAATTTTTAGATGGCAAGATACACTGGTTCAAGTTGCAAATTGTGCAGAAGAGAAAAAACTAAACTTTTTTTGAAAGGCACCAAATGTCTTTCCGAGAAATGTCCTTTGGAAAAAAGAAATTATGCGCCGGGACAACATGGACTTTCTAGACGCACCAAATTTTCTGAGTATGGTGTTCAGTTAAGAGAAAAACAAAAGGTTAAGAGAATTTACGGTTTGTTAGAAACCCAATTCCGCAACTACTTTGAGAAAGCCAACCGCCAAAAAGGTGTTACTGGTGCAAATCTTATTAAGTTGTTGGAAAGAAGATTGGACAATGTTGTATTTCGTCTTGGTTTTGCTCCTTCAAGAAAATCTGCTCGTCAGCTGGTTTTGCATGGTCACTTTACTGTGAATAACCAATCTGTCGATATTCCATCATATTTGCTTGGCGCCGGCGATGTTATTGCTGTTCGCGAAAAAAGTAAAAAACTTGATGCAATTCACAATTCTTTAAGAAGAACCAAAGACAATGTATATGTATGGCTCTCAGTTGATAAAGCTTCTTTAAGCGGCACTTTTATGAGTGTTCCGGAAAGAGAAGATATTCCATTGAACGCCAATGAGCAACTCATCGTAGAGTTGTATTCTAAGTAAAAATTATAAAGAGGATACTATAAATGAGCTATCCATTCATTAAAATGCCGGAAGGTATCGTTCTTGACGACACATCCAGCAATGAGAAGTTCGGAAGATTTTTTGTTCACCCCCTTGAAAGAGGTTTTGCAGTTACTTTGGGCAACGCTATGAGAAGAGTATTACTTTCTTCTTTGACAGGTATTGCTTTTACAGCTGTTAAAATTGAAGGTGTGTTGCATGAGTTTTCTACGATTCCCGGAGTGGTTGAAGATGTAACTGATATCATTCTTAACTTGAAAAAAGTTAGAATGAAATTGAATAATAAAAAAGTAACTAGCTGCGAAATTTCTCTAAGCGGTTCAAAAGCATTTACAGCAGCAGATATACAAAAAGCTTGTCCGGATTTGGAAATTCTTAATCCGCAGCAACATATTGCACGCTTAAATGCCGAAGCTAAATTAAATATAGAATTGCGTATTGGTATTGGTAAAGGCTATGTTCCTAGCAACGAACAAAAAATTGCTGAGTCTACGATTGGCACTATTCCTATTGATTCAATTTTTACACCAATTGTTAATGTACGCTATGATATTGAAAATGTACGTATAGGTGAAAGGAATGATTTTGAGAAGTTAACTCTCGAAATCACAACTGATGGCTCCATTACACCATCGGAAGCATTATCTAACGCAGGTAAGATTTTGAAAGACCACGTTGCAATGTTCATCAATTTCGAAGCTGAACCTGAAGAAGAAAAAGTTGAAAATGAGAAAGATGCAGAGACAGAAAGAGTTCGTAAAATTTTAACCACTAGCGTTGATGATTTGGAATTAAGTGTACGTTCGCACAACTGTCTTAAAGCTGCTAACATTAAATACTTGGCCGACTTAGTACGTAAGGATGAAAGCGAAATGCTTAAATTCAGAAACTTTGGCCGCAAGTCGTTAGCCGAATTGCTTGAAATTGTTGACAACTACGGTCTTGAATTTGGTATGGACGTAGAAAAATATTTAAAAGATAAACCAGAAAACAACTAGTATTTCCAGAAGGTTGAAGAATGAGACACAGCGTTAGAGGAAGAAAACTTGGTAGAACTGCAAGTCATAGAGCTGCAACATTAAGACTATTAGCTACCGCGTTATTTAAACACAAAAAAATAAAAACAACTTTAGCTAAAGCAAAAGAATTAAGAAAATATGCTGAACCAATGATTACAAGAGCTAAATCTGATTCTGTACATGCAAGAAGAATTATTTCTGCTGATATCGTTGATAAAGCAGTTGTAAAAGAACTGTTCACAGAGATAGTTGCTAAGATTGGTGATCGTCCGGGTGGATATACTCGTGTAGTTCGTTTAGGTCAAAGAAAAGGTGACGGCGCAGAAATGGCTATCATCGAGATGGTTGATTATAGCGGCGTAGTTAAAGAAAAAGCTCCTAAGAAAGCTAAAGCTGAAGACAAAACTGCTGAAGAAAAAGCTGAAGCTGCTAAAGAAGTGAAAAAAGAAAAGAAAGCAGCTAAACCAAAAGCAGAGAAAGCTGAAAAGAAACCTGCTAAGGCAAAAGCTAAAAAAGATACTGATGCAGAACCGAAAGAAAAGAAGACTAAGAAAACTGCATAAAAAGCTGAATAAATTTTCTTAAATAGTTTGTGAAAAAGTCTCGCAATTGCGAGACTTTTTTGTTTTAAACCTTTTTTACGCAAATCCTTTCTTGAGTTCGGTACTAAACCGATTGCCAAAACAACTTCCCCTTGCAGAATTATTATATGAAAGCATACAGTATAAACTGTATGTCACCTATTATTTGAATATTTTTGTGATAGAATTAAATCGCTCTGAGTTTCAGAGTTAAAAGGTAAGATGAAAAATATAGAATTTGTTAAAGCCGTTTATAAATTGAGTGAATTACCAAAAGAAATTCTGCCGGAAGTTGTACTTTGCGGCAGATCGAATGTAGGCAAGTCTTCCTTCATTAACTCGTTGTTGAATTCTAAAGTTGCTAAAACCAGTTCAACTCCCGGTAAAACACGCTCCATTAACTACTACAAAATCGAGAACAAATTTTACTTTGTTGATCTACCCGGTTTTGGCTACGCTAAAGTTTCAAAAAGTGAAAGAGATGATTGGCAAAAACTACTCCATAGTTTTTTCTCTTTAAGAAAAGAGAACCAAATTGTGTTTCACTTAATCGACAGTCGCCATGAACCTATGCAGACGGATATTGAGTTGAATGAGTTTATCAATTCACTTGGGTTGCCTTATTTCGTTTTTCTTAATAAGGTTGATAAACTTAATCAGAAAGAATTAGTGTCTAGTAAGAAGGTAGTTCAGCAGTTCTTTCCGGAACTTCTCTTTGGCGACAATCTCTTTCACTTCTCGGCAATTAAAGGAACGGGCAGAAAAGAGACTATAAGTATAATCAGTAAGCTCTTCCTTTCATGAAAAATTCTCTGAACTTTATTATTATTGATTTGAGAAATAAAATGTTATCTGACACTACAAATTAATTGGTATTAAATGGGTTTCAACGACAAAAGCAAAAGGCGAGTTTTAATATTTTCCATAATTCCAATTCTCTTGGCAATTCCATTTTTTACCGAAGATGTAATATACCGCGCAATTACAGCGGTTATTTTAGTTATCTATGTTGGCTTTATAATTTTTCTGCGCGATGCTAATAAGCAAGAAGAACTCCCTCCATTAGTAGATAATCGGCTTGAAGAACCGGCTATTTATAGAGCCGGTGGTTACGAGACCGACAGCGGTGAAGAATTCAAAATCATTTCTAAGAATAAAAATCTCGAAATTATAACAGCAGAAAACTTCAACACGCCACTTCCAAAAAGCGGCGGTGGGGATGTTTTTAAACCTGCAGATTTCAAAAAGAATTTCGAAAGCATCGTGCTCGAAGAACTCCCGGGCGATGTGAGCCAAGATGAACAATTTGGTTTCGTTCTGGAAAAAATTCTTAGTGTAATTAAAGATGCGTACATGGCTCATACAGCTGCGTTTTTTTGGTACAACTCCAAAAGAAAGAGATTAACACTCGAACGTTACGTATCAGCTTCAACTCAACTTACAAAACAAAAATTTGAACTGGAAGATGATGTTCTAGGCAAGATTGTTCTGAAAGAAGAACCGGAGATTTTAACAGACATTACTTCGAACGCCGAAACGGATAATCTTCGCTATTACAATCAGCCGCAAGGAATTAAAAGTTTTGTTGGTGTTCCGCTTTTCTATGGGAAAAACCTTACGGGTATTCTCGTTCTTGATTCGAAAATGAACGATGCATTTGGAATTGAACAAGTTTATGCGCTTGGAAGAATCGTTCGTGTAATTTCAGTTATAATAAGTTTATTCGAAGAGAAATTTGCAGAATCTCAAGCTGAACAAAGATTAAAAACACTGGTTGATATTTTTTCTTTCGATAGAAAATATGAATCCGAAAGTGAGTTGTTCCAGGCAATTGAAACTGCAGTCCACGGATTGATAGACTGGGATGTTTTTACTCTTGTTACTTACGAACCGATTGAACATAAATTCAAAACAGCAAAGATTATTAATAAAACTTCTCTGAAATATATAGGTCATGGTTTAGAAATCGATTTGACGGGAACTCTTGTTGGCAAAGCAATATTAAGTACTACCCCGGTTAAAATTGATGATACTTCAAATGCAGATATTCCTCCGCGCTTTGCCAAAAACGAAGGCTTCACTTTTGACGGCTCTTTCTTAGCTGTTCCTCTGGTGTATGATGATCAAAACTATGGCGTGCTTTGCTTTGAGAGTCTTAAAAAGAATGTTTATTCCAATAGCGAAGTTGGATTCATCAAAAACGCTACAAAGATTTTTGCTTTTATTCTTCATTCATATTCTTCACTGAATCTGTTACGTTCATTCCTATCTCACGATATTGAAACAAAAGCGCTCAATTACGATTCTTTCTTAGAGAGATTTGCCGTTGACCTTGTTAAAAGCAAAGAACTAACTGTACAAGGTGCTGTAGCCTTAATCAAAGTTGATGAACTGCTGGAACAACAATCTCTTTTTGAAGGCGATCCATTCCCTAAAGTTTTCCGCACAGTTGCCCAAATGATTAAAGAAGAAATGACTCCGATGAATCTTTTCGGTCGTATAAGCGAAAAAGTTTTTGCTGTTTATTTCTTTAACACACCGCCAAAAGATGTTTTCTTATGGGCTGAAAAATTGAGAATTAAAATTGCACGTAAACCAATTGCAGTTGTTTCAAAACAATCTACCTTTACCGTTTCTATTGGTGTTGCATCAACTATTGGAAAAATTGATGCTCAAGAAATTTTATACAATGCTGAACTAGCTTTGAAAAAAGCGATTGAGAAGGGCGGCAACTCAGTAAAAAGTACCAACTAGAGGAATTCCATTGAATAACTTTATTGTAATTGTTCTCGATGGAGTCGGGATAGGTGAGTTACCCGATTCCGAAAAATATGGAGACAAAGGAAGCGATACTCTGGGTAATATGGCTTCTAAACTTGGCGGTTTAAGCTTGCCTAATCTCCAAAAATTTGGCCTTGGAAATATTAATCCGATTGAAGGTGTTGACTTAGAGGATGCACCTTTAGCTTCCTTTGGAAAACTTGCCGAGCAATCAGTCGGTAAAGATTCTACAACCGGACATTGGGAACTTGGTGGTGTAATTACAAGAAAAGAATTTCCGGTTTATCCAAACGGATTTCCAAAGGATCTTGTTGATCTGTTTCTTGCTGAAACCGGCTTGAAAGGAATTCTTGGCAATTGTGTTGCTTCCGGAACTCAAATTATAGAAGAACTTGGAGAAAAACATTGCAAAACCGGTTTCCCGATAGTTTATACATCCGCAGATAGTGTTTTCCAAATTGCAGCACACGAAGAAATCATTCCGATAGAACGACAATATGATATTTGCAAAATTGCCCGCGAAAAAATTATGGTTGGAGTGCATGAGGTTGGAAGAATTATTGCCCGTCCTTTCATAACCAAAGAAGGAAAGTTCACTCGTACTACAAACAGAAAAGATTTTTCAATTGATCCATCCTCGCCCACAATTCTTAATTATCTATCAGAACTTGGCATTGAAACTTATGCAATTGGAAAGATCAACGATCTGTTCAACTACAGCGGAATAAAACACCAGCTTAAAACGAAATCGAACAATGAAGGGATTGAGAAAATTATTTCGACTAATAAATCTGTAAAGAATAGCTTTCTCTTTGCAAACTTGGTTGATTTTGATGTTTACTATGGCCATCGAAATGATACCGAAGGATATTACAAAGCCTTACAAGATTTTGATAAACGCTTGCCCGAAATTGTGGACGCTATGGATGAAACCGATCATTTAATTTTAACAGCTGATCATGGTAATGACCCGACTGATATCAGCACAGACCATACTAGAGAATATGTTCCGTTGCTTCATTTTCGGAAGAATGTGCCGGGCAAAAATCTTGGCATTAGAGAAACCTTTGCAGATGTGGCTCAAACAGTTGCGCACTTTTTCAAAATTAACAATGGTTTGGAAGGAAAGAGTTTTCTGAATGAATGAAAATTTTAATGACGACTTAAAAACAGAAAAGAAAATGGATCCGACTAAGGAGGAAGTGTTTGTACGCATCAAGGAATTGCAAAAATTACCGGATGCAGTTGTGGAAAAGTTTTTGCAGTCGAAAGGCAAACTGGCCAGTGTTGAATTTTCAATCCCACCGTTTACTAAATGAAAACAAAGAGCGAGTTTCTGATTGAAACCGATATCATTGTTGACCACTTAACACAAAAAGATTTATCTTGCCCCTCGATTTTAGAAACAGCAATGACGAAAGGTGTCTGTTTTACTTCTGTAATAGCGGCATCGGAATTGTATTTTATTGCAGCAGATGAATTTCGGAAAGAAGCAGTTGATTCTGTCCTTTACGCGTTAAATGTGCTGGGAATTCACCCGCGGTACAGTTTGAACATTTCTGAATTTTTTAATAAAGTTGCGTCCACGCGAGACGCTCTTGTTTGTTCTCTCGCGAAAAACAATAAACTTCCAATCCTCACCGGAGAGATTGAGCGTTTCAAGAATAGCGGAATCAAATTAATTTCACCTAAAGAATTACGAGGCTAAATTGTTACTAGGAAAAGTTATTGGTACTGTGTGGTCAACTAGAAAAGATGAAGCACTTGTTGGTGCAAAATTTTTGATTGTACGACAGTTGGATTTGGACTACAATCCGAAAGATTCTACTGTTATTGCAGTTGATAGTGTTGGCGCCGGAGTTGGGGAAATTGTAATTGTCGCTCAAGGTAGTTCTGCCCGCCAAACAACGTTTACTAAAAATAAACCGGTTGATGCTGTTATTATGGCAATTGTGGATAAACTCGATATATCGGTTAAAGACAATATGAAAAAAAAGGTTGATGCGTAATGTATTTAGGGCAAGTTATTGGTACAATATGGGCAACCAGAAAATATGAAGCTGTTAACGGATACAAGATGATGTTTGTTCAGCCGATAAATTCTTTACTTGAAAAAAATGGAGAGCCCCTTATTGCGCTTGATACTGTAGGCGCCGGAGCCGGAGAAATAATTTTTTATGTCACTGCTAGTGAAGCCGTTATTCCTCTTGATGTTGATATGGCTCCCGTTGATGCAACCATTGTGGGGATTGTTGATTCTATTAACGTCGATCGTAAGTAGGAGGTTGTTTGAAAATCTCAAAACAATTCACAAACAGAGAAAGTCAGTCGTTAGATAAATATCTGCAAGAAATTGGTAAAGTCGATCTCCTAACCCCCGATGAAGAAATTGAACTCGCAATCCGGATTAGACAGAATGATAGACTCGCTCTTGAAAAAATTGTAAAAGCCAATCTTCGCTTTGTAGTTTCCGTAGCTAAACAGTATCAGAATCAAGGGCTCTCGCTCGGCGATTTAATCAACGAAGGCAATCTTGGTTTGATTAAAGCTGCTCATCGTTTTGATGAAACACGCGGATTCAAGTTTATTTCTTACGCAGTTTGGTGGATTCGTCAATCAATTCTTCAAGCACTTGCTGAGCAGTCTAGGATCGTCCGCTTGCCTCTTAACAGAGTTGGTGCGTTAAATAAGATTGGAAAGGCTTACAGCAGTCTGGAACAAGAATATGAGCGTGAACCCAGCGCCGCTGAGTTAGCTCAAGAACTTCAGATGGACATCTCCGAAGTCTCAGATACGCTTAAAATTGCCGGCCGTGCAGTATCTATGGACGCTCCCTTCGCGCAAGGTGAAGAGAACCGCTTACTTGATATTTTGGAAAGTGATGAAGAACCTTCGCCCGATCAAAAGCTGATGAATGAATCGCTGAAGAGGGAAATTGAAAGAGCGCTCTCAACTTTATCTGAAAGGGAAGCTGAAGTAATTAAACTTTATTTCGGGTTGAGCAAAGAACATTCAATGACTCTTGAAGAGATTGGTGAAAAATTCCATCTTACGCGCGAAAGAGTAAGACAAATAAAAGAAAAAGCCATTCGAAGACTTCGCCATGCTTCGCGTAGTAAAAATCTAAGAGCATACTTAGGATAAACCAAGAATGAATCAATTATTCAAAAAAATTATTCTGGGGATTATCAGCTTTATGCTAATTTCCGCATGCTCACCTTCATCAAGCGCGCAGCGTTACGGATCGAAGAAAGAAGTAGACGCACAACAAAAGAAGAAAACCACTCCTAAGAAAAACAACAAAACAACTCCAAAGAAATCCGTTGAGCCAAGAATTGTTGAAGAAGCTTTGCCCGATTCAACCGAAGAAGAGTTTGATGAAGCTCCGCCGCAAGAAAGTATAATAGACAGAAAAGAATTTATCGCTAATTACAAAAACTATATTAATCCCGATGTGCCTCTTGGCTTTCGTGAAGAAATTCTTTTGCAAGTGATTAAGTATTTGGAAACTCCGTACAAGTATGGCGGCAATACAGAAAAGGGAATTGATTGTTCCGGTTTCACATTGCAAGTCTATGAAAAATCGACCGGTATGAAACTTCCACGTTCTGCAAGAGAGCAATTTGCGGTTGGAGAGAAAGTAGAACGGGAAGATTTATCTTTTGGAGACTTGGTTTTCTTCAATACACGCAGAAGATCGAACCCCGGGCATGTTGGAATTTATATTGGAGACGATCAGTTTATTCATTCAAGTTCATCGCTTGGCGTTACAATTTCATCACTTCAAGAAGCCTACTACAAAAAACGCTACGTTGGCGCAAGAAGAGTTGATGAAAACAGCGAAGAATAAAATGTATTTATAAATTTAACGCAAGGGGTGCTTATTGAAATTTGTCTTAAGTATTTTGATGGTGGTCCTTGCAATTTTTATTTTCTACTCTTGCAACCAAAGTACCGAACCCCAAGAATTAAATCTATCAGAGATAGAGAATAATGGATTAATGCCTTTAAGAATTGGAAATTCTTGGAGCTATAAAGTATATCAGTTAGATGATAAAGGGATCGTTCTTTTCGAACAGTTTTCATACGATTTGAAAATAACACGCACTTCTACTAATTCGAATATTATGAATGACATTCCTAGATACCACGCGGCCGTTTTTAGTACAAAAACCGGTAAGCAGCAAGAGTTTGAATGGCTCTATCGAAATAAAGAAGATGGATTGCATTTAATGGGTGGGAAAATGTCAAAAGATTCTGTATACAGCGATATACTAATTAAAAAATTTCCAGTAGAGAAAGGAGATTCTCAATATATTCCGCATTTGGTTTATGATACCTATTTACTCAAGTATTCAATATTCGATACAGTTAAATATACTTGTGTAGAAACTAATGCAGTTTATGAAACGCCAGCCGGAGTTTTTAATTGCAAAGTTTATCATCATCATGAATTGCAAGAGGGAGTAGTTGCGGAACTGGACATATACGAATATTATGATGAAAAGGTTGGTCTAGTTGCTGTTCTTACAAATAGCTCTTTCCCGAAAGAAAACAAATCATATCCTAAGTACAAGCAAGTTCTAATATCCAAGAACATCGTAAATAGTAATTATTAACTTTGTTTTGGAAGCTCAACCCAGTCCCAAATGTTGTCAATGCTATTTAAGTAACAATTGCTCAAAAGGAATCAGTTTCACATTTCTTTCATCTTACTGTTTGAAAATAAAATAGCTTTGTCCTAATTTGATCACGAAATAAAAATTAATGGAGAGCATAATGGAATACCGCATCGAAACCGACAGCATGGGCGAAATACAAGTTCCTACAAACAAATACTATGGCGCTCAAACGGCAAGATCGTTAATGAATTTTAAGATTGGCGGAGAGAGATTTCCGGCAGAGTTTATCCGCGCAATGGCAATCGTAAAGAAAGCTGCCGCGTTGATTAACAACGAACTTGGTACACTTCCAAAGGAAAAACTGGATTTAATTCTTTTAGCTGCTGATGAAGTGATTGAAGGAAAACTGAATGATCATTTTCCGTTGGTTGTTTGGCAGACGGGAAGCGGCACTCAGACAAACATGAATGTGAATGAAGTTATTAGCAACCGCGCAATTGAAATGGCTGGCGGCGTTCTCGGCAGCAAAAAACCAATTCATCCAAATGATGATGTGAACAAAGCGCAATCAACTAACGATGCGTTTCCAACTGCAATTCATGTTGCATCGGTAGAAGAAATTCACCGCAGATTAATTCCAATGGTTGCAAAACTGCGCGATGCTCTCGATGCAAAAGCAAAAGAGTTTAAGGATATTATTAAGATCGGCAGAACTCACTTGATGGATGCAACTCCACTTACATTAGGACAAGAATTTTCCGGTTACGCTCAGCAATTAACTAATGGATTGGAAAGAGTTAATGATGCATTAAAACGCTTGAGCGAAATTCCTTTGGGCGGAACTGCTGTTGGTACCGGATTGAATACACATCCGAATTACGCTGTTAAAGTTGCAGCGAAAATTTCCGAACTAACCGGCAAACAGTTTAAGACAGCTCCAAACAAATTTGAAGCAATGGCTGCAAAAGATGCTCTCGTTGAAATGAGCGGAGTGCTAAAAACAATTGCGGCTTCATTAATGAAAATTGCTAACGATGCACGCTGGCTTGGCAGCGGTCCCCGCTGCGGTATAGGTGAAATCTCTTTACCGGAAAATGAACCGGGCAGTTCTATCATGCCGGGAAAAGTAAACCCGACGCAATCCGAAGCAATGACAATGGTTTGCGCGCAAGTTTTTGGCAATGATGTTACAATTAACTTTGCCGGCGCAAGCGGAAACTTCGAGCTAAACGTTTTCATGCCGATAATAGCTTTCAACGTTCTTCAATCAATTAAATTAATTGCCGATGCTTGCGAAAGCTTTACAGATAATTGCGTTGTTGGAATAGTAGCAAATGACATGAATATCAAGAAACATCTTGAAAATTCTTTGATGCTTGTTACTTCTCTTAATCCGGTTATTGGTTACGATAACGCGGCTAAGGTTGCTAAAAAGGCTCACAAAGAAAACAAAACTTTGAAAGAAGCTGCAATGGAACTTGGCTTGCTGACTTCAGAAAAATTTGACGAAGTAGTTCGCCCGGAAAAAATGGTTGGGCCAAAAGGATAATTGCGGTTTTGTGTTATTCATAAAAAATAGAAGTTGTTTCGAGCATAGGAGAAATCTTTCTATCTTAAGATTTCTCCGGCGCTTTGCCTCTTCGAAATTATAGTTGCAAATGTTCCCGGTATTCATTTTAAATCAGCAAAAACAAATTGGTGTAATATGAAAATTTCCGATATGCCTCATAAGAAACTTGGATTCTTTCCAACTCCGCTTCACAAACTTGAAAACCTTACAAAGTATTTCGGCGGTCCGCAGATTTACATTAAGCGGGATGATATGACCGGACTAGCGTTTGGAGGAAATAAAACTCGCAAGCTCGAATTCCTAATTGGTGATGCGCTGGCAAATAATTGCGATTGTGTAATTACCGGCGGGGCGGCTCAATCTAATCATTGCAGACAAACAGCCGCCGCAGCCGCTATGAGCGGGCTTGAATGCCATCTCGCGCTTCGTGGCGAAGAAACAAATGAGTATGCTGGAAATCTTCTTTTGGATAAACTCTTCAATGCTAAAATTCACTGGTCTACCGAATTTCGCAAAGGAGAAAATATTCCTCTCATAGCTCAACAACTGATGATGGAAGGTAAAATGCCTTACATAATTCCCTACGGCGGCTCCAACAGAGTTGGCGCACTTGGGTATGTTGAAGCAGTAAAAGAAATTCAACTTCAGATGAAGGAAATGGATTTGAATATCAGCAGCATTATATTCGCTTCAAGTTCCGGCGGAACACATGCCGGTTTGATAGCCGGAAAAGTTCTATATGGCTGCGAAGCAAAAGTTATTGGTGTTCAAATTGATAAAGGGGAAGCGGGAGATAAACCTTACGATCTGCATATAACCGATTTAGCAAATGAACTTTCCGATGAATTTGAGATTCGAAAAACCTTTACTTTGAATGATGTAATCCTCCGCGATGAGTTTATTGAAAATGATTACGGTGTTGTTGGCGAACTTGAACGTAGAGCAATTAAATTGCTTGCCGAGAAAGAAGGTCTTCTAATCGATCCGGTTTATACGGGAAGAGTATTCGGCGGTTTAATTAGGATGATTGAGGCGAAAGAGTTTTCTAACGATGAGAATATTCTTTTCTGGCACACCGGCGGAACTCCGGCTCTTTTTTCTTATTCATCGGAATTAATTTAGGTAAATAAATGAATTCATTTGACGGAGTTGTTTCTCTCCTAATTGCTTGTATGGAGTTAGTTTTTATTGTTAACCTTTTAATCTTTGCTAAAAAGAATACGGTTAACAAACTTGTTATTGCTATGATAGGTATACTGTTTGGCTATCAGTTTTTAGAGTTTCTAATTTGCTTTGTTGGACTTAAACAGCAGTTTATAATTTATTTAGCATTTGCGGATATCTCATTATTGCCGCCGCTTGGTCTTTACACAGTTTTAACATATACAGAGAAACTTGGAAAACACCATAAACTAATTTTCATTCCGGCATTATTCTTTATCGTTTTCTATTTATTTGCAATCGATCAATTAGCAGTTACTAAGTGTACTGTGCTTTATGCATCATATCATTATCCGCTGGGACAGCTTTACGGCGTAGTTTATTATTTGCCGATTATCGGCTCAATGATAATACTAAATAAAAAATGGGGAGGGGAAGAAGACCCGAAGAAAAAAGCGCTTACAAGAACATTCTTCTTTGGATATTTATTTACGTTTTTACCCTCAATGATCTTTGCGATTTTCTTTCCAACATTTTTAACGGCGGCAGAAAGCTTGATCTGCAAAATGGCTTTTGTGTTTACTTGTTTCTTGGCTTTATTTGTTTTGAGGAATAAAGAATAATTTATGGCTACAGTAAAAATTGCATTAGTACAGCAAAAGGCTTCGGCAAACAAAGAAGCAAATATCAGCAAAGGAATTGAAGCCGTTAAGAAAGCCGCTTCCGATGGAGCAAAAATTATCTGCTTTGCGGAATTAGCTTTCACAAAATTTTTCCCGCAGAACCGTTCTTCCAAACCTTTGGAAATAGCCGAAACTGTTCCCGGTAAAACAACTGAATTGTTCTCCAATCTTGCCAAGGAATTAGGCGTTGTTATAATTCTAAATTTGTATGAGCAAGAGGGGGAAAATACTTACGATTCCTCTCCGGTGATTGATGCAGATGGAAAAATTCTCGGCTCTACAAGAATGATTCACATTACCGATTACGAATGTTTCTATGAAAAAGATTTTTACACACCGGGCAATACCGGCGCTCCGGTTTACGAAACTGCATTTGGAAAAATTGCAGTCGCAATCTGCTATGACCGCCACTATCCCGAATTCATGCGCGCTTTAGCCATCAACGGTGCCCAAATAGTTTTCATTCCGCAAGCCGGTGCTGTGGGAGAATGGCCGGAAGGTTTATACGAAGCTGAAATGAGAGTAGCTGCTTTTCAGAATGGCTATTACACTGCGCTTTGCAACCGTGTAGGCGAGGAAGAATGCCTAAATTTTTCCGGTGAGTCGTTTGTGTGTGACCCGGATGGAGAAGTAATTGCACGTGCCGGAATTGGGACAGATGAAATTCTTTTCTGCAATATCGATATGGAAAAAATTAATAAGTCTCACGCAAAGAGATTGTTTATGAGAGACAGAAGACCGGAACTTTATAAAGAGTGGTTCGGAAAATAAATCCGCATTTATTAACTGCTGTAATTTCAACAAAAGAAAAATATATGGGCGAAACAATTTTGAATGTTTACTTGATAATTGACAATGGCACCGTAACTGCTTTTAAAGCAAAAGCATATGAGAGCGATGAAGGAGATCGGCAAAAAATTGAATTCTTAAAAGAGCAAGCTAAAGTAGATTTTGATTCGGCATATACTTTTGATGCACCTAGAAACAAAAAGGGGGATTTTATGCCTTACAAAAAATTCTCCAAATTGGAAAAACAAGGCTTGCAATATCAGCTTTTTGAAGAGATATTCGAGAAGTTCAAAGTCCCGCAAAACCCGATGATTTGTGTTACACCGGTAGTAGATGGAAAAGTTTTTGGCTCAAATTAGAAGCAATGGAACGCAGATCAAATCCGATTATACTGATCAGCGCAGATAAATCAGCTTTAATCCGTTAAATCTGTGTAATCCGCGTTCTATTAAACCTATTTTGTTTCCCTATGCAATTCACATAAAACATGTTCATCTCAGAGTAGGTTAGATTCTTTCTTAATAAAAGTGAAACTGCTGAAATAATTTTGTAACATTTTAAGGGAAATTGAATCTATTTACTAAAGCAATTATTTCGGGAAAGGGATGAATAAAAATGAGAATAACGTAAAGGAGCTGTTCAACCGCTACTCCAATGATATTCTCAATTATTCGATGAGTCTGCTTAAAGATTCCGACGATGCAAAAGATGCTCTGCAAGAAGTATTTGTTCGTTTTATTAACAGCCAAAATACTTTTAGAGGGGAATGCAGTTACAAAACTTACCTTCTTGTTATTACGCGCAATTACTGTTATAAAAAATTGAATGGGAAAGCTTCAAACGTAGTTCCGATAGATGACAGTATAATGGAAAGAATTGATTCCAACCTTGATGAAAAAATTACTCTTAATGATGCAATGAAGAAGCTGAGCAAAGATGAATATGAACTGATTTATCTGCGTGAGTACGCGTGTCATTCATATCAAGAAATTGCGGACATATTAGGCATTACAATAGACAATGTAAAAGTAAAACTGTTCCGTGTACGTGAACAGCTTAGAAAATATTTGAAATGAGGTGAACCATGAAACACTTTAATGAAGAAATAAATTTATTTGTTGATGGGGAACTTGACCGCGAGAAGCAATCTGAAATGTTTGCTCACGTAGCGGAATGCAGTGAATGCCGAAAGCTCTTTTCCGATTTGATTATTCTAAAAGAAAAATCGAGAATTATCTGCGCGGAAAATCTGGATGAAATAAAGAATAAGCCGAAAGCTCAAACCGTTGGCAAGTTTTATAGAGCAGCGTTTTATGCAAGCAGCGCGGCGGCAATATTGTTGTTGTTTCTATTAGCTACCACAACACAGAAAGAAGTTTTAGTAACAAAAAGCGAAGTCAGAGTCGACACTGTCTTTGTGGAGAATGAGAAAACTGTAGCTCAAGGTAATTTAGTAGCAAGTAACTCTTTAGTTCCCGGGAGAAAAGGAGTAATTACTACGCAGCAAGAATATCTGCAATATGTAAATAGTTTACGTACAATAAAGTTTACAGATGCAGATTTAATTGAAACAAATAACGGGAGTTGACCATGAAAAAAATGATATTCATTGTGATAATAGTTGCAATTTCATTAGTAAGTGCACAGACAAAAACAAAACCAAGAAGTCATGAAGAAATAATTAAAAAAATTTATGGCAAACTTGAAGAAAAAGCATTATCAAATGGGGTTAATAAACCCATACTAAAATTAGGAGTAGAATTTGTACGTCAGGAAAAGAACTCTAACAGAATACTTATCAAAAAATCAGAATATCCGCTTACCGAAATGAAGGCATCTGACTTTAATCCAAAAAACTTTAAGTTAAGTTTTTATGAAAGCAAGATTACTATCCCATTGGAAATTTATTCGCCAGATAAAAAAGATATTGCATTATTATCGTCTAAAATTCAATCAGTAACTCTTAGAATAGAATTATTATTGATACCTATAAACAAACAAGGTAAAACGTATTCATTCTTTACACGAGTAGGAGAAATATTTAATAATCTAGAATATTATTCTCCAGATGGTATAAAATCTAAAACAAAAGGGTTTGGATTGATGCATACAAAAAACGATATCGTATTAGGTTTGGGTGAAAGTATCAAGCTAGACATAAATGATTTCAATACTGAAGAATGGTTTGTTGAAGACGTAATAGATGGTAAGAAAGTAAAGTTTGATAGTAAGAAAGATTATTCCAACTATTTTGAAGATTATTTAGTACTAACACTCGAAAGAGAAAATTGATAAACCCTTTATTAAACCGGAAACATTCGTTTCCGGTTTTTTTTATCTGTTATTGCAAATAAAACACTCCCGCCTTATCTTGACGCCAAACTTCTGAGGAGAGTTGCATGGCGCTTTACAAAGAATTCAAAACGATTTCTCAGCTTTATCAAATAATGACTAAGGAATTCGGGAAAGGAATGGAACGCCCGGCGCTGAAACACCGCGTTGGAGAACAGTGGGTGGGTGTAACCTATGATGAAATGGCAAGGCAGACGGAACTGTTTGCGCTGGGACTCGCATCAATGGGTTTCAAGCGGAACGATAAAATTGCAATTATTGCAGAGAACAGACCCGAATGGGTTTACTCCGATTTCGCTATTCTTGGACTTGGCGGCGTTGATGTCCCTCTCTATCCAATCTCAACTTCCGAAACAATTGAGTTCTGTACAAACAATTCCGAAGCAGTAGGAATAATTGTTTCAAATAAGTTTCAACTGAACAAAGTTTTGAAAGTCCGCAACGAATGCAGAACTCTTCGCTTCATAATTGTAATGAACAATGATGAAAAGGGAACAGAGAAAGATGTATTTACTTTTGCCGATATACAGGCAAAAGGTGTAGAGTTTAAGAAAACAAATTCATCTCACTTTGAAGACAGCTTAAGACTTTGCCAGGAGAATGATCTTTGTACAATCATTTATACTTCGGGAACAACCGGAGTGCCCAAAGGTGTGGTTTTGACTCATAAGAATATCACATCAAATGTTAAAGGCGCGCACGAAGTATTTGATATTGGTGCGACCGATACTTTTCTATCGTTTCTTCCTCTATGTCATATCTTCGAAAGAATGGCCGGCTACTACACTGCATTTTCAGCGGGATCAATAATAGCTTATGCCGAGAGCATAGAAAAAGTATCGCAGAACTTGAAAGAAATTCAGCCTACAATTATGACGGCAGTTCCCCGTTTATTTGAAAGAATTTATTCCAAGATTAAACGTAATGTTGAAAGTCAGCCCGAGAAAAAACAAAAAATATTTAACTGGGCAATTGAACTTGGAAAAGAATTTCAAGTAGCAAAAAAATCGGGGCATCCTATCCCAATCTTTCTGTCGCTGAAAAGGAAACTTGCCGATAAACTAGTTTTCCATAAACTGCGTGAAGCTACCGGCGGCAATCTGCGCTTTTTCATTTCGGGCGGCGCTGCTTTATCAAGAGAATTAGGACAGTTCTTTGAAGCTGTGGGAATATTGGTTATTGAGGGTTACGGACTAACAGAATCTTCTCCGGTTCTTGCATGCAACAGAGTTAACGATTACAAATTTGGTACAGTAGGCAAGCCATATCCGGGTGTAGAGATTAAAATTGCCAAGGATGGCGAAATACTTGCCTACGGTCCCAACATTATGCAAGGATATTACAAGAATAAAAAGGAAACCGACGAAACAATAAAAGATGGCTGGCTTTACACCGGAGATATTGGTGTGTTTGATGCTGAGGGTTTCTTAATCATAACGGATAGAAAGAAACACCTTTTCAAAACTTCCGGCGGAAAATATATCGCTCCTACGCCAATCGAAAATATGTTTCTTGCCAGCAAATATATCGACCAATTCATTCTTATTGGCGATAGAAGAATGTTCTTGAGTGCGCTGATTGTACCCGATTATGAAGCGCTAAAAGAATATGCCGATGCTAACAGAATTCAATATAAAGATGTTGAAGAGCTTGTGGAAAAGAAACAGATTTATGAGCTGCTTGATAAAGAGCTGGATATATTCCAGAAGAAACTCGCTAATTTTGAACGTGTGCGCAAGTTTGCAATTCTTGATAAACCGTTCACAATTGAAACCGGCGAGCTTACACCAAAACTTTCCGTTAAGCGCAAAGTGATTGAAGAACGATATAAGGGTCTAATAGAGGATATGTACAAAGGTCTCGAAGGTTAGCTTTTTCTTGATCTTGCACTTGATCTTAATCTTGATCTGTTTCTTTAAAGGCGATTAAGAGCAAGATTAAGATCATGATCAAGAAGTGATGATGAAAAATGAGTGAAAAGAAATTGATAGTTATTGATGAGATTGTTCTTAAACCAATTGGATATTTGAAATCTGATTTAGTTTACCGTTACGAAACTCCGAGGCAAGGAATACTTGCCGGGGAAGAAGTATCGGTAATTGAATTGCAGCCTCATCAAAATTTTGAACAAGCGGTTTCTCAGTTAGATGGTTTTGAAAGAATTTGGGTTATCTACCATTTTCATTTGAACAAAAACTGGAAACCGCTTGTCAATCCGCCCCGCCATACAAGAAAAAAAGTTGGAGTGTTTGCCAGCCGTGCGCCTTACCGTCCTAACCAGATTGGAATGAGCTGTGTTAAGCTCGTAAAAGTGGAAGGACTGAAAATCTATATTACTCAGTCGGATATTCTGGATGGCTCGCCGGTTCTCGATATTAAACCATATCTCCCTTACTCGGATTCATTTCCCTATGTTGAAACCGGCTGGGTTAAAAAGAATATAGATGAGAAATATGAAGTGGCTTTCTCAAAAGAGGCAGTAGAGCAGACAACCTGGCTGAAAGAAAAAGCTAATATCAATCTTGTAAATTTTGCAAGGCTTCAACTGGAATTTTACCCGAAAGATGATTCGAGGAAACGCATCTCGAGTAATGAAGAAGATTTCACTTTGGCTTACAGAACATGGAGAATTGTCTATCTGGTTGAAGATGACAAACAAACCGTTACTGTTAAGAAAATCCATTCCGGCTATTCCATTGAAGAATTAAACGCAGAGGATGATAAGTACAGCGATAAAGAACTGCATAAAAAATTCGCTTCTGAGTTCCTGAACGCCTAAGTGCCAGAGAAATCAAGTTTTTTTTTCTAAGGCACTAAGGAACTTAGGCACTTAGGCACTCAGTAGCTCTTATAGAAATTTCCTATATTTGCCCACAATTATTAAACATTTCCGGGTTTGTCTTGGCTAAAGAAAAAGTTTTGGTTACATCGGCGCTGCCTTATGCTAATGGTAACATCCACTTAGGCCATTTGAGCGGGGCTTATCTTCCGGCGGATATTTATGTGCGTTACAAGCGCTTAAATGGAGATGACATAATCTACATTTGCGGCTCCGATGAACACGGCGTTCCAATTACAGTTACTGCGGATAAGGAGAAAATTACTCCGAAGGAAGTAATAGATCGATTTCATGAAGCAAATAAGAAAGCGTTTGAAAAATTTGGAATGAGCTTCGATATTTATTCCAGAACCAGCGTTCCGGTCCATCATTCGACTGCTCAAGAATTTTTCAAATGTTTTTATGATCAAGGATTGTTGGTAGAAAAGAAATCCATGCAGTTCTTCGACGAAAAAGTTAACAAGTTTTTACCGGATAGATACGTTGAAGGAACTTGCCCGAGATGCGGCAACGAAGAAGCCAGAAGTGACGAGTGTGAAAAGTGCGGCTCTCTTTATGATCCAACCGAACTTAAAAATCCCAAAAGCAAGATGACGGGAGAAACACCGGTTTGGAAAGAAACTTCTCACTGGTACTTCCCGCTAGGTAAGTTTCAAGAACGGTTGGAAAAATATGTTAACGAAATGGATGCGGCATACAAGTGGAAAGATAATGTTCTTCAATACTGCCGCGGCTGGTTTAACGATGTATTAAAAGACCGTGCTATTACGCGCGATTTGGATTGGGGCGTTAAAGTTCCGTTAGATGATGTGCAAAATAAAGTTCTCTATGTTTGGTTTGAAGCCGTACTCGGTTATATCTCCGCGGCAAAAGAGCTATCGGAAAAACGTGGCGAACCGGAATTGTGGAAAAAATATTGGCAAGATGAAGAAACTAAGTATATCGCTTTCATCGGCAAAGATAATGTGGTTTTTCACACCATCATTTTCCCCGCAATTTTAATGGGCTGGAATGATGTAAACAAAGTGAAATACTGCTTGCCTCAGAATGTACCGGCAAATGAGTTCCTTAATTTTGAAGGGAAGAAGTTCTCTAAATCGCGCGGATGGGGAATTGATGTTGATGAATTTTTGGAATTATTCCCGGCGGATACTTTACGTTATACACTTGGCGCAAATCTTCCGGAAGGCAAAGACACGGATTTCTACTGGAAAGAATTTCAGTCCCGCACAAACGGAGAACTTGCTGATATATTAGGCAATTTTGTTAACCGGACTTTCACTTTTGCACATAAACATTTTGAAGGGAAAGTTCCGGCTAGTATCCACTTAATGTCGATAGATACTGAGATGCTTGAATTACTAGAAAGTGCCCCACATAAAATTGGTTCACTGCTAGAACGTTATAAAATTAAAGATGCTGTATTTGAAATGATGAATTTGGCTAGGGCCGGGAATAAGTACTTTAATGATTCAAGTCCTTGGCGCACCGTAAAAGAAGAAAAAGAAAGATGCGCATCTACTATTAATATCTGTTTGAGAACTATTTTTACTTTAGCAGAGGTATTTGAACCTATACTTCCATTCACTTCCCTAAAGATTTTTGATATGTTGAACATTAATACGAAAAAGTTACCTCTTTGGGACGCATGTGGAAGTTTCAATTTTCTAGAAGGACATATTCTGAACGAACCTCAGATTCTATTTACAAAATTGGAAGACAAAGTGATTGAAGATCAAGTGAATAAACTTCCTCAAGTTGTTGAAGAGGCTCCAAAAGAAATAGTTGAAGAAATCACTATAGATGAATTCAAACGTGTAAAATTGAAAGTTGGCAAAATTTTAGCCGCTGAAAATGTTAAGAAGAGTGATAAACTGCTGAAATTACAAATAGATCTGGGTGCTGAAAAACGTCAGTTGGTTGCCGGAATTGCTAAGAGTTATTCTCATGAAGAACTGATAGGTAAAAAAATATTGATGGTAGCCAATTTAAAGCCGGCTAAGTTATTCGGAGTCGAATCGCAAGGAATGGTGCTAGCGCTCGATACTACCGAAGAAGGAAAAGTTAAACTCATCGAGATTGATGACGCAATCGAACTTGGTAAGACAGCAAAATAATTTAATTGCCCCGCTTAAGCGGGGCAGATCTTTTTGAATGCCAAAATCGCCCCTTAATAAAACGATAAAATTAACACGTGCTGAAGTAAGCCAGTTTTCATCAAGGCTTATCACTTTAACTTCGGATGCCAACGCGAAGAAACTAGTGAATAAAACTATTCATCAAGATTTATTCGAAGCACTGCAGTTTTTGCCGGAAAAGTTTGTTGACTTGATGATTATTGATCCGCCCTATAACATGAACAAACAGTTCAATTCGATCGCGTTTCAAAAAAAATCAATAAATGATTATGCTTCTTATCTTGAAGAGTTTATTATAAAGTTGAAACCGTTGCTAAAACCGAGTGCATCAATTTACGTTTGCGGCGACTGGCATTCATCTATTTCAATTCCGCTGGTACTTGAAAAGCATTTTATAATCCGTAACCGGATTACATGGGAAAGAGAAAAGGGAAGAGGCGCAAAAACCAATTGGAAAAACAGTTCGGAAGATATCTGGTTCTGTACTATGTCCAATAAATTCACCTTTAACACAGAAAAGGTGAAATTACTTAGAAAGGTTTTGGCGCCTTATAGAGAAGAAAACGGTGATCCGAAAGACTGGAAATCAATTGGCGAAAATGGATATCGCTTAACATTTCCTTCCAATATTTGGACAGATATTTCGGTTCCATTCTGGTCGATGCCGGAAAATACAGAGCATCCAACCCAAAAACCGGAAAAATTGATTGCTAAATTGATACTGGCAAGCAGCAAAAAAGGGGATTTGGTTTTCGATCCCTTTTTAGGAAGCGGTACTTCTTCGGTAGTAGCTAAAAAGCTGGGAAGAAAGTATTTGGGCGTTGAATTTGATAAAACATATGCTTGTCTAACCGAAAAAAGGCTTCTGTTAGCAGAGGCGAATAAGTCAATTCAAGGATATGATTTTGAAACGTTCTGGGAGCGAAATACCAGACCATTTCCATTGAAACAATCTTTAGATTAATGTAGTTAAAGCAAGCCTAGGGCAAACTCCTTTCCTTGATTTTCAGAGCCCCTTTGGATAAAATAGCACACTTAAAAAATACCATTTTGGAGGAATTTGATGCGTTTTGTAAAACTCTTACTTGTACTCGCTTCAATAGTTGTTTTTATCTCTTGTTCCGCACAGAACGGAAGAATAGTGGTTGCCGAGTATGGCAAACAGCAGATTTATCTTGACGAATTTGAAAAAGCTTATCTAAAAAACTCCGGCGGAATTGAAAAGGCAAAAACTGATTCTACCGCTGCACTAAACAAGTTTTTAGATTTGTACACCAATTATAAAATGAAACTGCGCGATGCTGAAGTCCGTGCTTTTGGTTCAGACCCGGATATGAAAAAAGAATACGATGATTATAAAGCGAACATCGGTACAACTTTGATGCTTGAAAAAGAAATTTATGAACCCAGCATGAAGAAGCTTTACGAAAGAAGAAATACAGAATACCGTGCAAGTCACATTTTTATTTCTGTAGATTCTACTAGAACTAAGGAACAAGCAGAATCTTTTGCAAATGAATTAATTGCAAGATTAAACAAAGGAGAAGATTTTTCAAAATTAGCAGAAGAATATTCTAAAGACACCAACACTGCTAAGCGCGGCGGTGACGTAAGATATTTTTCCGCCGGAATGATCAATCTCCCGACAATTGAAGATGCAATTTATAGCTTGGAAGTTGGTCAAGTTTACCAAAAACCGATTTTTTCCGGTTACGGTTTCCATATTCTGAAAGCTACAGAAAAACGTCCGCGTAGAGTAACTGTTCGCGCCGATCATATTTTGATTCGCACAGAGGATTCAACCGGTGTAAAAGACACGGTAAAAGCACTGAAGAAGATTCAAGATATAGAGCAAAAAATTAAGAATGGAGAAGACTTCAACGAACTTGCATTTAAGTATTCTGAAGAGCCAAACAGTAAAACCAGTAAAGGTGATGTTGGATTTTTCGATCGCGGAAGAATGGTGCAAGAATTTGATGAAGCAGCTTTCAATCTGAAGGTTGGCGAAATTTCTAAGATCGTAAAAACTCAATTTGGTTATCATATAATTAAGCTTACCGGCGAAACATTTCAGAAACCTTACGAAGAAGAGAAGACAAATTTGAGAGAAATGGTTCAGAGATACAGATACAAACCGGAATATGATAATCTGGTTGAACTATTCAAAAAAGAGTACAATTATAAATTGACTCCGGGTGTTGTCGAAAAGATAGTTGCAAACGCAGATACAACTAAGATTACACAAGGTTATACGGAAAGCAAAATTGCTAAAGTTGTTGGCAAGGATGTTTTATTTTCTTTCAATAATAAATCCTTCACAGTTGATAGTTTATTCAATTACATGATTAAAAACGGCACTTATCTAGGTAGAGGGATAGACCAAAAAACGATTGACGCTGCGATAGCGGCATACTCGAGTGATTTAGTTGTTAAAGAAAAAGCAATGAATTATGATAAAGTTGACCCGGAATTTTCTACGTTAATGCAAGAATATAGAAACGGTATGTATCTTTTCAAAATTCTAGAAGAAGAAGTCTGGCAAAAAATTAATGTTGACTCTGCAAAAACGAAAAATTATTGGGAAGCCAACAAAGATAAATTCCGTTGGGGCAATAGAGTCGAGTTCAAAGAGATATTTGTGGAACAAGATTCTATGCAAGCTAAAATAGCGTCTGCACTCAGCACGGGAGAATTGTTTGATTCACTTTATGTTAAGTATAACAAGCGCACCGGATACGAAAATAAACCGGGTTATGTTGGTTTGGTTGATATTACATCAAATGAGCTTTCTAAGCAAGCTAACGCATTGCAGAAACCGGGCGATATTTCCAAACCATTCAAATTCGAGACGGGCTGGTCATTCGTAAAGCTGATTCGTAAAGATGGTACAAGACTGAAAACATTTGAAGAAGCAAAACCGGAAGCAGCTAGTATGCTTCAAGAAGTTGAGAGCAAGAGACTGGAAGATGAATATCTGGCAAAGTTAAAGAAAATTTATAATCCTACTTTGAATTATGAGGCTCTTAAAAACGCGTTTAAGAATTAGAAAAATTTTTGGTTTGCTGACTTTAGCACTAATCTTTTCCGCTTGCGGCGAAGATCAGAAAAGTGAAAAGCTTATTGTAAAAGTAAATGATGCTTCACTTACAAAGTCTATGCTCGACTCGGCTTTATCAGCAAAGGCAAATAGTGCAAAGCTAAGAGATGAGTTTGTTCATGATTGGATAGAAACAGAGATTCTTTATCAAGAAGCAGTAAAAGAAGGAATTCTTGATGATAAAGAATTTAATTTGGTGCTGAACCGGAGTAAAAAAGAATTAGCCGGTGTTTACTTTATTAATAAACTGCTGCAAGAAAATGATCAGACTCCATCTGATGAAGAAGTCCAGAAGTATTTTAATGATTACAAAGAAGATTTTAAGCTTCAAGACGATTTGTACAAGCTGAATATTTTGCAAACTAAAAACTATGAAAAAGCTGTTCAGGCAAGAAGTAGAATTCTTGAAAGCGGTTGGGAAAAAGGGAAAGATTTTTTTAGAACAGATTCAACCATAAACTTTAGTTTGCAAAATAGTTTTAAAAGTGAAATTTCTTCTGCTTTGCTGTTAAGAATTTTGAACGTTTTGATGCTTAAAGAAATTAGTGTTGTATTAGAAACCGAACCCGGCTCATATTCCATTGTTCAATTGGTTGAGAAATATTTGGCGGATTCTATTGCTCCTTTTGAAATTGAAAAGGAGAACGCTAAAGAGAGATTAACAGTTTTGAAGAAAAAAGAATTTGTAAAAGAACATATCAAGAAATTAGTTTCTGAACATAATTTGGACATTGAGAGGTACACTGAATGAAAAAAATACTTATGCTGTTGTTTGTTGCAGTTTCGCTTCAAGCTCAAGTTTTAGATAAAGTTATTGCAGTTGTTGATAATGAGATTATCTTAAGATCGGAATTGGAATTCCGCGTGAATATGGAGGCGGCTCAAAGAAATATGAATCCGGCTGATTCTACTTTGCGACACGCTATTCTAAATTCACTCATCGAAGAAAAATTAATGTATGCCCAAGCTGAAATGGATACTATAAAAGTAACCGACGAACAAGTTACTCAACAGCTCGAATATCAAATTAATTATTTTATACAGCAGTATGGCTCAAGAGAAAAACTTGAACAAGTTTACGGAATGCCTATCGAAAAAATTAAACGCTCTTTGCATGATGATACAAAAAAAAACTTAATGGCTCAGATGCTTCAGCAGAAAAAGTTTGGGCAAATTGAGTCTTCCCGCAAAGAAGTAGAAGAATTTTTTAGCACAATTCAAGATTCACTTCCAATAGTTCAGCAGAAATTTCAGATTTATCACATATTCCAAAATCCAAAAACCGGCGATAGAATTAAACAGAAAGCTAAAGAATTTGCAAAATTACTTCTCGATTCGATTAAAGCCGGATCCGATTTTTCAGCGCTTGCAAAAAAATATTCAGATGATACGGGAAGTCAGCAAGCGGGCGGCGATTTGGGTTTCCAAAAGCGCGGGCTGCTTGTCCCGGAATTTGAAGCAGCAGCATACGCTCTTGCACCAAATCAATTATCCGGAATTGTTGAATCACCATTTGGATATCATATAATCCAATTGATTGAAAGACGCGGCGATGCAATCCACGCTCGTCACATTTTAATAAAAGTTAAAGCCGATGATGAAGCTGATCTTAATTGTATAGAGTTTCTAAATGAAATCAGAGACAGCATTGTTCGCAAAGTAAATACTTTTGAATACTACGCAAAAAAATACAGCGATGATAAAGAGAATTCTCGTTTTGGCGGAGAGATTGGAACGTTTGAACAAAGTCAGTTAGACAAAGCGCTTACGGATGTGATTTATAAACTCAAAGAGGGCGAGATAAGCTATCCTAAAAGAATTGAAATTGACCGTGCGACATACGGCTATCATTTAGTAAAATTAGCTCAAAGAATTCCCGAGCATAAAGCTAACTTGGAAATAGATTATCCGGAAGTAAAACGGTTAGCTGATTACGCTAAAAAACAAAAACTCTATTCTAAGTGGATGAAAGAAATAAAAGAAAAGATTTTTTGGGAAATTCGTGCATAACTAAGAGATGAGCATTCAGAAAAATTTGTTAAGGGAATAAATTGATACAAAATAATTCTTCCGATGATGTCAAGGCTGTTGAACAGTTAGCTGAGTCGATTAAAAACATTAAGAATGAGATTGCTAAAGTCATCATCGGGCAGGACCAGATAGTCAATGAATTATTGATAAGTTTGATTGCGCACGGTCACTGTTTACTTGTTGGTGTTCCCGGGCTTGCAAAAACGCTTCTCATCAAAACACTTTCCGAAGTTCTTGATCTTAAGTTTAACAGAATTCAATTTACTCCCGATCTAATGCCGAGCGATATAACGGGAACAGAAATTATTGATGAAGATCCGATAACCAAGAAGCGTGGTTTTCGTTTTATTCAAGGTCCAATATTCGCCAATATAATTCTTGCCGATGAAATAAACAGAACGCCTCCAAAAACTCAAGCTGCCCTTCTTGAAGCCATGCAAGAACACAAAGTAACGGCGGCTGGTGTAACTCATTCTCTCGGCGAACCCTTCTTTGTTTTAGCAACACAGAATCCGATTGAACAAGAAGGCACTTATCCGCTGCCGGAAGCTCAGCTAGATCGATTCATGTTCAACCTATGGCTGGATTATCCAAAGTTTTCCGAAGAAATACAAATTATAAAGACTACAACTAGTGATTACACTGCAAATCTTAAAAAGGTTATTACAGCTGAGGAGATAATATCTTTTCAGAAATTAATTAAGAGAGTTCCGGTTGCTGATAACGTTATCGAGTATGCTGTTAGAATAGTAGAAGCAACAAGACCTAGCAGTAATAAAAATGAATTTGTAAAAGAAAGAGTTGCTTGGGGAGCTGGACCAAGAGCATCTCAGTATTTAATATTAGCGGCTAAAACTAAGGCTGTAATGGAGGGGCGATTCACACCTTCAATTGACGATGTTAAAGCATTTCTAATTCCAGTTCTACGTCACAGAATAATCCCGAACTTTACAGCAGAAGCTGAGGGAATTAGTTCGGTAGAAATTATCAATAAACTGTTTTAACCAAACCGACTGAATGCAAAAAAGAACTCTTTCTATTTTACTGCTGATTGTATTTGCAGTTCTAATTTCTTCGTGTAAAAAAAATGAATCGGTAGTAACTAAAGTTGAACCAAAGCCCAATCCATTTAATCTTGCTGCTATTGATGATTTAATAGAAGTTCGCGATACAATCCAAGCCGACGAAACAGTTAGTGATATTCTCGCGCCTCATGGTGTTACTCCTCAAATGATTCACAATATTGAATTAAAAGCTCTGAAAGTATTTCCGTTAAGTAAGTTTAGAGCCGGTAATGAATTATATATTTATGCTAAATGGGATTCCGTAGAAACTCTGAAGTACATGGTTTACGTAGTAAATGAAATTGATCATGTTGTCTTTGATCTTCGAGACTCAATAGAGGTCACTGAAGAGAAAAAACCCTTCACTGTAAAAGAAGTTGTTGCACGCGGAGAAATAAAAGAGAACTTAAGTAAAGATTTGATTGCGCTTGGCTTTGATGAAAATATTGGCTACAACACTGCTGATGTATTTGAAAGCCAAATTGATTTTACCGCTCTTCAGCCAAATGACAAATTCGATATTCTGTACGAGCAGATTTATGTTGAAGGCAAGCCAACTATGATTGGCAAAATTCTGGCTGCTAAAATAAACCATAAGAAAAAAGACAACTTTGCTTTTCTATATGAGAAAGAAAAAGCTAATAGTTATTATGACGCGAATGGCGGTGGAATGCTTGGGATGTTTCTTACAGCTCCAATCAAATTCAGATATAGAATTTCCTCCAAATATTCTAAGAATAGATATCACCCAGTGTTACACAGAAGTAAAGCTCATTTAGGAACAGACTTCGCTGCGGCTTACGGCACGCCAATTCAATCCACTGCGCATGGAGTTGTTGTAGAAGCCGGTTACCGTGGAGGGAATGGGAATTATGTTAAAATAAAACACAACGCTAACTACACAACACAATATCTCCACATGTCCCGCATTGCAAAGGGAATGAGGCGCGGAGCTAAGGTTTCTCAAGGACAGGTAATTGGATTTGTAGGCAGTACCGGCTTAGCTACCGGTCCACACGTATGCTACCGTTTTTGGAAAAACGGAAAGCAAGTAGATCCTTTCCGAGAAAAGAATCAAGCAACCGCATCACTTAGCAAAAAATATAAGTCGGACTTTAATGCGGTAAGAGACTCACTTAAAAGGAAGCTAAGTAGTTAAGATTTTGGGTGCAAAATCATATTGCATGATTTTGCATAGTTGTGAATAATTATACATTTCGAAAATCTCGTTTTTCTAGACGAAAATAAAAATGTCTTCCAACTTGAACTTTTATTGCACAAAAAAGTATTGTTTCATACTTTTGCAACACTTTTATAAACAAGGAATAAAAAATGAACGCTGAATGCCCGGTATGTGGAGTTCAAATTCAGCTTGCAGCAGATGCAGTGCAAGGTGAATTAATTGAATGCTCTGATTGCGGAACTGAATTAGAAGTAGTTTCTGTTAATCCTCCGCAAGTAAAAGAAGCTCCTCAAGAAGAAGAAGACTGGGGCGAATAAAATTGGTCTGGGTACTCGATTCAACATTACGCGAAGGCGAACAAACTCCCGGTGTTTATTTCGATAAACACATTAAGCTTGCTATAGCAAACTTACTTGATGAAGTAGGAGTTGATATTATTGAATCGGGACATCCTATGGTTACTCCGGAAATCCACGCTGCTGTAAAAGCAATTGCTCAAAAAGGCTACAAAAGAATTGTTGGAGCTCACTCCCGTTCGTTAAAGTCCGATGTTGATCTTGCGCTTGAATGCGGTGTTGGTTTCATTGGAATTTTTTATTGTGTCTCCGATGAAAGATTGGAAACGGTCTTTAAGAAAGATTTAGATACTGCGTGTCAGTTAATTACTGATGTTATTAAGTATGCAAAAAATCAGAAACCTGATCTTCTAATAAGATACACTCCTGAAGATACGGTACGTTCTCAATTCGAAAATGTTGTGAAGGCAGCTGTTGCTGCTATTGAAGCTGGCGCAGACATAATTAGCGTTGCGGATACAACCGGTTATATGGTTCCGGGAACCGAACGCAGCATGTATGATTATATCTCAAGATTAAAAGATGAATTTGCAAAACGAAACCTATCTCCAAAAGTTGCTGTGCATTGCCACAACGACCGCGGCTTAGCATTGGCTAACGCGCTTGAAGCTTACCGTGCCGGAGTTGATATCATTGATGCGGCAGCACTTGGCTTAGGTGAAAGAGCGGGAATTGTTGATCTCGCACAACTTCTAACTGTTCTTACTGTTGATTACAAAGAGAATAGATGGAATTTAAATAAGTTAGTAGAGCTTTATGAACTTGTAAGCCTCCATTCGGGTATTCCTATTCCGGCTAACTTCCCAATAACGGGTAAGAACGCATTTACACATTGCGCCGGTGTCCACACCCATGCTGCATCAGTTAATCCGATGCATTATGAAAGCTTAAACCCGGAATTACTTGGAAGACCAAGAACATTTTCTCTCGATCATATGTCGGGTATTGCATCGCTAAGGTATGCACTTGCACTTATTGAAGAGAGTTCTCTTGATTCTGATTTACAAAATGATGTCTTAAGAGAAGTCAAATCTGTCGGTCAACGCGGAAGAACTGTTGAACTTGCCGAACTCAAGCATATCGTCGATGCAGTAAAGCATCATCAGACTTACACTAAGTGAGCCACGCTCACTTTTTATAGCTGTAAATAAAATACTTAATAAACGGAGAATAACTACAATGAAGATAGGTTTGCTTCATTCATTAATTCGTAAAGACGAAAAATTCTTGATCGATGAGTTCAATGCAGTAAAAGGTGTGGAACTTGTTATGATTGATGACAGAGAAATATCTTTCAATCTAGGCAAAGACAAGTTTGATTATGATGTTGTTGTTGAGCGCAGCATTAATCACTCTCGCGCACTTCACGGTTTAAAACTATTTGATACTGCCGGAGTGAAAACTGTAAATACTTATAATGTTGCAACAATTTGCGGCGATAAACTCCTAACATCATGCGCACTTGCCGAGCACAAAGTTCCGCAGCCGGAAGTTAGAGTTGCATTTACAGAAGAATCTGCGCTCAAGACAATTGAAGAAATGGGTTATCCGGTTGTTTTAAAACCGGCAGTTGGTTCTTGGGGAAGATTACTTTCCAAAGTAAATGACCGTGATGCTGCAGAAGCAATTTTAGAACACAAAGCAGTGCTTGGTTCTTATCATCATTCAATTTTTTACATTCAGAAGTATGTTGAAAAAACAAGAATTGAAAATGGTGAACGCCTACCGGGCAGAGATATTAGAAGTTTTGTTGTTGGTGATAAATGTATTGCTGCAATTTATAGAACATCGCCGCACTGGATTACAAATACCGCACGCGGCGGAAAAGCTACGAATTGTGCGGTTACGGATGAACTGAATGATATTTCCGTACGCGCAGCAAAAGCTGTTGGCGGTGGTATTGTTGCAATAGATGTTTTTGAAACCGAACAAGGCTTAATGGTTAATGAAGTTAACTACACAATGGAATACAAAAACAGTATTGCAACAACCGGCGTTAACATTCCACAGAAAATGGTTGAGTATGTTTTACAAGTTGCAGAAGGAAGAGTTTAATGGAGAAAATCAGAGTATCAATTGTTGGTGCTTCCGGTTATACCGGCGGAGAACTTCTTCGCTTGCTGTTGTTTCATCCGAATGCTGAAGTGAAGCAAGTAACATCGGAAAGCTATACTGGAAAATTTGTACACAAGATTCATCCAAACTTGCGCAAATCAACTCAGATGAAATTCGTTTCAGCATCCGAGCTTGAACCATGCGATCTTTTATTTCTATGTTTACCGCACAACAGTTCACAGAATAAAATTGATCAATACAAAGCTTTAGCTCCAAAGATTATTGATTTGAGTGCTGACTTTAGAATTAAAGATGCTGCTGAATATGAAAAGTGGTACGGGCACAAACATTCCCGTCCGGAATTGCTGAACGAATTTATTTATGGAATACCGGAATTACACCGCGAAGAAATGAAGACTGCAAATTATATTTCCAGTGCGGGTTGTAACGCAACAGCAAGCATTCTCGGATTGTACCCGTTATATAAAAATGGATTGGTTGAAGAAGACAGAACTGTAATAGAAGTAAAAGCCGGTTCAAGTGAAGGCGGCAACAAAGTAAATGATGGTTCACATCATCCGGAAAGAAGCGGTGTTGTGCGTTCTTATATGCCTACCAAGCACAGACATACTGCCGAAATGCTTCAAGAACTTTCTTTTGGAAAAAAGATTCATGTACATTTTTCTGCAACAGCGATTGATATGGTACGCGGCTTGCTTGCAACTTGCCATGTATTCCTAAAAAATGATCTGCAAGAAAAAGATATTTGGAAAGTTTACCGTGATGTTTACGGCAACGAACCATTCATCAGAATTGTGAAAGAGAACGATGGAATTTACCGCTACCCGGAACCAAAACTTTTGAGCGGTACAAACTATTGCGATATTGGTTTCAAGAAAGATGAATTTTCAAACCGTGTTGTAGTTGTGAGTGCAATTGATAACTTAATGAAAGGCGCTGCCGGACAAGCTCTGCAAGCATTCAATATTATGTACGGTCTAGATGAAAGAACCGGACTAGAATTCCCGGGACTTCATCCAATTTAATTTTGTCATTCTGACGACTCCAATTTATTGGAGAAGGAAGAATCTAAATATGTGTTTCTTATTCATACTCTTCTCTTACTCGTAATCGTTCTATGAAAGAGCAAGACTTGAGTAAGATCAAGATTAAGATCACGAGTAAGAGTATAAAATGTGCAGATTACTTTACGTTAACTCAAAAAAAGAATTTAGTATTGGCGAATACTTGACGAAGTTCGCTGAGATTTCCCAAAAGAGCAGAGAATACCAAGGACATGGTTGGGGCTTCGCGTATTGGCAAAGCAATATTTGGAATTATTATAAGAATGTTAAGCCGATTTGGGAAGATGATCTTTCGCAATTTGGAAACTCAACTAGATTGATCGCTCACGCCCGAAGCGCGTTTAAGGATGAAGGAATTGTTGTTGAAAACAATATGCCTTTCTACGATGATAAAAATATCTTCGTGTTTAATGGTGAGCTTCGCGGTGTTAAGATAAAAGAAGAGGGAAGAATCGGCGCCGAGAAGATTTTCAATTATATAAAGCGGTTTGACAAAGAAAATTTTGGCGAAGCATTGAGCAAGGGAACCGAAATCATAAAGAAGAAATCTTCATACATTCGGGCAATGAACATTATCGCCACAGATAATGATAAAACTTTTGTCTATTCTCACTTCAATGAAGATGAAGAATATTTTACAATGAGTATCAAAAAAGATGAAAATATGGTTGCGGTTTGTTCCGATCCATTTGTTGGAGAAAACAACTGGCAGCCGATTCAAAATAATACGTTAACGGAGCTCCAATGTTTATAGTTAAAATTGGCGGCGGAAAGGAACTGAATCTAAAGGGAATTATTTCCGATCTGGCAACACTTCAAGAGAAGTTTATTATTGTTCACGGTGCTAATGCTTTGCGCGATGAATTAGCTCAGAAACTAAACTACGAAAAGAAAGTTGTTACTTCTTTGTCTGGATACGATTCTGTTCTCAGCAGCGAAGAAACAATTGATTTGATGATGATGGCTTACGCCGGTTTGAAGAACAAACGCATTGTAGAACTTTGTCAGCAAAACGGAATAAACGCAGTTGGTCTTTCCGGTCTCGATGGTAAAGTTATTCAAGGTAAGCGCAACAGTGGAATAAAAGTGCGTGAAGGAGGAAAAACTCTTTTGCTTCGAGATTTTTCCGGTAAACCAAAATCAATTAACAAACAGCTTTTGGATTTGCTTTTGGATAACGGTTACATTCCGGTACTTAGTGTTCCTCTTATTGATGAAAATAATTTCGCAATCAATTCGGAGAACGACGACATAGTTGCACTGCTTCAAACCGAATTGAAAACAGAGAAAGTAATCTCGCTTATTGAAGCACCCGGATTTCTTTTGGATAAAAACGATCCGGCTTCGCTTGTTTCCAAAATGTCCAAAGCCGAATTAACAGCAATGGAGGAAAAGGTTGAAGGAAGAATGAAAAGGAAAATTCTTGCCATCAGAAAATTGTTCGATGGAGGAGATACAAGAGTAATAATTTCAGACGGACGTACAGAGCATCCTATTTTAGATGCACTCAACGGTAACGGTACTACAATTTCTTAGATAAGGAGAAAAGGATGAAAGACTACAAAGCATTAATTCAACAATATGAACTTGATGTTTATCCACGCAGAGACGTTGTACTTGTTAAGGGAAAAGACTCACGCGTTTGGGATGACCAAGGAAAGGAATACATTGATTTAGCTTCCGGTATTTCTGTTGCCAATGTTGGTCATTGCAACGATAAAGTTGTTGAGGCAATTGCCAAGCAAGCGGGAACATTGATTACTTGCGCGAACACATTTTATAATGATGCAAAAGCATTGTTTCTGGAAAAGCTTTTTAGCGTTGCTCCAAAGAATTTAACGAGAGCATTCCTTACCAACTCTGGTACTGAAGCAATGGAAGCAGCGATCAAATTTGCAAGATCGAACACTAAAAAAACAAAATTCATTTCTGCTATGAAAGGTTTTCATGGAAGAACTTACGGCGCTCTGAGTGCTACATACAAAAAAGAATATAGAGATATTTTTGAGCCGCTCGTTCCCGGTTTTTCTTTCGTCCCTTACAATAATTTTGAAAAACTTGCTGAAGCTGCCGATGATCAAACAGCCGGAATTATTTTGGAGTTAGTACAAGGCGAAGGCGGTATCAACATCGGTCAGAAGGAATATTTCCAGCAAGTTAGAGAGCTTTGCGACGAGAAGGGAATTATGCTTATCATTGATGAAATACAAACCGGATTCTGCCGCACCGGAACTATGTTTGCAATTGAACAATATGGAATTGAAGCTGATATGATGACAGTTGCTAAATCAATTGCCGGTGGTTTCCCGATGGGCGCACTGCTTTGTTCAGACAAAATCCAAATTGAAAAAGGAAAACACGGTTCAACATTCGGCGGCAATCCGCTAGCATGCGCAGCCGGAACAGCTTCAATTGATTATATGATCGAAAATAAATTGTGGGAACAAGCCGAAGCTAAAGGAAAGTATTTCAAAGAAAAATTATCTGCTCATCAGCTAACCAAAGTACGTGAGATTCGTGTAATTGGTTTGATGATTGGAATTGAGCTCAAAGATAAATCTCAACCGGTTATTGTAGAGTTGCTTGAAAAGGGAATTCTTTCACTTCCGGCCGGAACGACGGTTTTACGCTTACTTCCACCACTCACAATTAGCTACGAAGATTTGGATAAGGCAGCTACGATATTAGCTGAAGTATTGGCTTAACTGATTTTAACGCAGAACGAAGAGTGAAGAATTAATGATCTTAGTTCTTAATTCTTCGTTCTTAGCTTTCTTTGCTTTGTATGCCCATTTGCCTTATTTTTCGCCAACCTAAAATCAAAATTTTAATATGATAGTTGATTACATACCGATATTTTTAGTGATTCTTGTTGCCGCAATTTTTGGCGGTGCTGTGGTTTTTTCATCCGTAATATTCGGACCGCACCGCCCAAACAAAATTAAAACAATGCCTTACGAAAGCGGCAAAGATCCTATTGGAACAACCCACGAAAGAATTTCAATCAAGTATTACCTTGTGGCAATGCTCTTCATCATTTTCGACATTGAAGTAATTTATGTTTATCCATGGGCAGTTCAGTTTAGAACTTTGTATGCCGGATATGGAATTTTTGCATTTCTGCCGATGTTTATATTCTTAGTAGTACTTGAGCTTGGATTCCTTTATGTCTTGATGAAAGGAGGCTTAAAGTGGGATTAGAAGCAAAACTTACACAAGATGGTTTCGTTACCACAACAATAGATGCAGTGGTAGCATGGGCTCGTAAAAGTTCTGTTTGGCCAATGCCAATGGGAATTTCTTGCTGTGCGATTGAAATGATTGCCGCCGCCGATCCTAAATACGATATATCTCGTTTCGGTTCCGAAGTTATGCGTTTTACTCCGCGTCAATGCGATTTGATGATTGTGGCGGGAACAGTAACTTATAAAATGGCTCAAGTTGTAAAGAGAATTTATGATCAGATGCCGGAACCTAAGTGGGTCATAGCCATGGGCGCTTGTACATCTTCCGGCGGAATGTACCGTTCTTACAGCGTTGTCCAAGGGATTGATCAATTCTTACCGGTGGATGTTTACGCTGCCGGCTGTCCACCCCGTCCGGAAAATTTGCTTAACGCTTTGATGACAATTCAAGAGAAGATTGGTAAAACTCGCGCACGAGATTTTCAAGACATAATCCAACCAAAAACAGAAATAGCGAATAACTGATAAATGGAAGTGAAAGAATTAATTATCAAGAAAGTGAAGGAAGGCTTTGGCGAAAACAATGTTGAAGTTGTTGACGCGCTTGGAGACCTTTCATTTACTGTTAGCAAAGACAAGCTAGTTGAGTTTGCCCGGTTTTTGAAATCGAATTCCGACTTGGAATTTGTGATGTGCAAAGATGTTACTGCTATTGATTGGGCAACGAGAAAGAAAAGATTCACAACCGTTTATCATCTTTATTCTTTCAAATTGAATTTCAATCTTAGAGTTAAATCTAATCTTGATGAAGAACCTTACCAGGTTGATTCTGTCTCATCAATTTGGGAAAGTGCTAATTGGTACGAAAGAGAAACATTTGATATGTATGGAATCGATTTTAAGAATCACCCCGATTTAAGAAGAATGTATATGCCCGAAGGATTTCAGTATTATCCGCTAAGAAAAGATTTTCCGGTGTTGGGAATTCCGGGTTCACTTCCACTTCCACAGAAGCCAGAGTAGTATGGAAAAAATTCATAACGTTTACTCAGACGAAAAGATTTATAAGAAGCTTCTCGAAGACAAGAACATCACTATTGAAGATGCTCTTGATAATGAGATGGTTATAAATATGGGACCTCAGCACCCGGCTACACATGGCGTGCTAAGAATTGTTTTAAGACTCGATGGCGAGACAGTAGTAAAAGCTGTTCCTGAACTGGGTTATCTTCACAGAGGATACGAGAAAATGGCTGAGGATATGAGTTTTATCGAATTCATTCCTCATACTGATAGATTGGATTATACAGCTACACTTTGCAACAACGTTGCTTATGTTTTAGCAGTAGAAAAATTAGCCGGAATTGAAGCTCCTAAACGCGCCCAATGGATTAGAATGATTGTGGCTGAGCTTGCAAGAATTGCCGCTCACATGGTTGCAATTGGAACATTCGCTATGGACGTTGGCGCTGTAACAATGGTAATGTGGACATTCCGTGAGCGAGAAAGAATTCAAGAAATTTTTGATCGATTAGCCGGTGCAAGATTTACAACAAGCTACACTCGCCTTGGCGGTGTTGCTGCAGATCTTGATGATGTTACACTGAAGCTGATTAGGGATTTTCTTGATTCTTTTGAGAAAGAATTAAATGATATGGATAACCTTGTTCTTCATAATAGAATTTTTATAGATCGTCTTGAAGGTGTTGGTATTCTTTCTAAAGAAGATGCTATTGCGTATGGAATTACCGGACCAAACTTGCGCGCAAGCGGTGTTGAATATGATGTCCGAAGAGCAAAACCATATTTATTCTATAATGAAGTTGATTTCAAAATTCCTACTTACAGCGAAGGCGATTCTTTAGCCCGTTACTTCTTAAGAGGTGATGAAGTTAGAGAAAGTGTAAAGATTTTGTATCAATGCTTGGATAAAATCCCTCAAGGGGAAGTAATGGCAAACGATCCTAAGAAAGTTTTGCCGCGTAAGACCGAAATTTATTCCCGTATGGAAGAACTGATTCACGATTTCATGATTATTAACTATGGTATTAATCCTCCGGTTGGAGATTCTTTCTTTTCAGCAGAAAATCCAAAAGGCGAGTTAGGATTTTATATTGTCAGTAATGGCGAAGGTCATCCTTGGAAAATGAAAATCCGTTCACCTTCGTTCTGTAACTTGCAAGTGCTTTCAAAGCTGTGCGAAGGTGCGATGATCTCAGATGTTATAGCAATAATTGGCTCGCTGGACCCTGTAATGGGAGAGGCAGACAAATAAGTAACTTAGTTTCTAAGTGCCTATGTGCCTTAGATGTAAAAAATAAAATATTTGGTTAACATGTCATTCAAATTCACAGAAGAAAATCTTAATAAAATAGAAGCAGTTAGAAAGAAATACCCTACTGCACTTGCTGCTGTTATGCCGGTTATATACATCGCTCAAGAGCAGAACGGATATCTTAGCAACGAAGCTATGGTAGAAATTGCTTCGGTTCTTGGCATAGATAAAGTTAATGTGCTTAGCGTAGTTACATTTTATACAATGTATCACACAAAGCCTATGGGCAAGTATCATGTTCAAGTTTGTACGAATGTATCTTGTATGCTTCGCGGCGGTTACGAAATTTGGGATCAAGTTAAGGGGAAATTGGGATTAGATCACATGCAAGTTTCGGAAGATCGTAAATTTTCTCTTGAAGAAGTTGAATGCATGGGCGCTTGCGGTTACGCGCCAATGTTAGCTGTAAATGAAGATTATTTTGAAAATCTAACTAAAGAAAAAGTTGAAGAAATTTTGGACTCTCTCAAGTGATGGAAAGAATAGTTTTACCCCAAATAGAAAATTTTAATACTATAGATGTCTATCTTGCCAATGGCGGTTTTGATTCTGCTAAAAAAGCACTTGCTAGAACTTCCGATGATATTATTGATGAAGTAAAGAAATCTGGCTTACGTGGACGCGGCGGCGCTGCATTTTCTTGCGGTCTTAAATGGAGCTTCATGCCTAAGACAACAACTAAGCCAAAGTATCTTTGCATAAACGGTGATGAAAGCGAGCCGGGCTCATTTAAGGACAGACAAATTTTTGAGGATAATCCATTCCAGTTGATTGAAGGTGCAATAATTGCATGCTATGCAATAGGTGCTAAAGTTGCTTATCTATACATCCGCGGCGAATATCACAAGTGGGTGAATATGATGCAAGCAGCGGTTGATATTGCTTACGAGAAGGGTTTCCTTGGCGATAAGATGAAAGAAACATTCGGTACCGAATTCAGTTGCAACTTGTTCGTACATAAAGGTGCCGGAGCGTATATCTGCGGCGAAGAGTCTTCATTAATGAATTCTATTGAAGGTAAACGAGGCTATCCAAGAGTTAAACCGCCATTTCCGGCGCAAAATGGTTTATGGGGAAATCCTACTACTATTAATAACGTTGAAACAATTACGAATATTCCGGCAATTATAAAAAACGGCTGGGAGTGGTTTTCTAAGATCGGAGCGCCAAAACATCCCGGGACAATTTTGTTTGGTATTAGCGGGCATGTTAACAAACCGGGCGTTTACGAACTTCCATCCGGAATACTTCTTACAGAATTAATTAATGAAGTAGCCGGCGGAGTTGTTGGCGGTAAAAAAATAAAATGTGTTATTCCGGGTGGTTCATCTATGCCGCCGTTACGCGGCGATCAGCTTGAAGGTGTTAAGATGGATGCTGATTCGCTTAAAGAAGTTGGTTCAGCTATTGGAACCGGCGGCGTTATCGTTATGGACGAAGACACAAATCTGTTGGATGTATTGATTCGTATTGCTCACTTTTATCATCATGAAAGCTGCGGGCAATGCACACCTTGCCGTGAAGGCACAGGCTGGATGGAGAAAACTCTAAAGAGAATTAAACAAGGCAACGGAACATCCAAAGATTTGGACTTATTGTGTGATGTTGCTAATCATATAGAAGGAAATACAATTTGCGCTTTAGGCGACGCTGCTGCATGGCCGGTTAAGTTTACAATTACAAGATTCCGTGATGAGTTTGAAAAGTTTGTCAAACCGGAAGTTTCAATTCCGGTTCCTAACAAAGTACACTCAATGAGAGGAACAACTGCTCCACTCACTAATCTTCATAAATAACTTGCCGTTTTGCTGAAGAGAGAAATTTTAAAATCTCTCATGTGTTAAGCCATATCGAAGACTTGTTCGTCTAATTATAAGCGAATTTAAATCACATTCTTGATATTTAAAATCATTTAATTTTTCCGATAATAAAACGGAAAAGAGTTCTAACTCTAAAATACAGACAACCATGACGGTGTTTACATGAATACAAAAATTTTAATTGTTTCTGATGATGAAAAATTAGTTGCGGATATTAGAAAAAGTGAAGAAGCTGTTTTTCAGAACGCAAGTTTTCGGTTTGCTACAACCGAAGATGAAGCTAAAAGATTGCTTGGCAGTGAAGAATTTGCTGTAGTTTGTATTGAGTATGCAACTTCAAAAATAAATGGATTAGAATTCCTATCCTTTATTAAGGATAAATATCCAAAAACATTTAGAGTGTTGTTCACAGATCCTTCAAAACGCGAAAGAGCTGTATATTCTACAACTGATGTTCATCGTTTTATTAACAAACCTCTTATTGATCAAGATTTCGTCAAATCTATTGAACACTTCCAAAGTTTATCTAAATATGATTTGGACTCTAAAACCATCTCTGCAATTCTTGGTATTGGACCAATTCCTACTATGCCGGAAGTTTATATTAGATTGGAACGAGAAATAAATAAGCCGGAAGTTTCAATACACCGCATTGCAGACATTATTTCCAATGATCCTCTCGCAGCTGCAAAAGTAATGCATATCGTTTATTCTTCTTTCTACAATATTTCCAAAAGCATTGTTAATCTAGTTCATGCGATCAATTTTTTAGGTTTAGATATAATTAAGAGTTTAGTTCTATATATTAAGGTGTTCATCCTAAAGAACCAGCCTCCGGAAATTCAGAATTATTTAAAGAAAATTAGAGACCATTCAATTGACGTTGCGAAAGTTTCCAAAGCTATAATGAATTTGGAATGCAAGGACCGCGACTTAATCGATTCTGCTTACATAGCCGGGCTGTTGCATGATATCGGGAAAATTATAATGGTTCAGTGTAGCGACAAATCGAAGAGAATGACTTTTGTTTCCGAACATGGTGATGAAAATCAGTTGGAGAAGGAAATAGAGAAATTCGGTGTTTCTCATGTTAGTGCCGGCGCTTATCTGCTTAGTTCTTGGAATTTCCCATCTGAATTAATCTCTTCTGTTGCCAGCCATCAAAATCCGGAAATAATAGCGAATGGGGAGCTGGGCCTTAGCCAGATCGTCTATATTGCTAATGCATTGGTAAACGGCATTGATTTCTATGTGGATGAAATAAAGAAAATATATGGGGGAGAAAGAGTTGATGGTTGGATGGAATTCATCCCGGGCCAACTCGAAGAATTATCTTAATAACTCATCTTACGCAAGAATCAGAATGAAGACTTTTCTCTGTATTTGCTCTGTGCTTCCTTGTGATATTTCCGGGTTTTTATTACACAGAGTGCCGCAGAGGAGTCACAGAGTTACACCGAGATAAAACTTTTTGCGTAAGGTGAGTTAATAACTCATCTTACGTATTTGTATTAGCAATTGTCATTCTGATCCCGGCAACGGCGGGAGAAGAATCCATAAATCGCGTTTTGAATCAAAATTGAGATTCTTCATTTCACTGCGTTCCATTCAGAATGACAACATGCGTAACCTGACTTAATAAGCTATTCAAACTTTAGAAAGGCGAATTGTTGATTCGCCTTTTTTGTTTTTGAACAACTAAGTAAGTTTGTAACTAAAATATGGGAAACCAATGAAGCACCTTTTTCTTTCTTTTCTCTTACTTGGATCGATTCTCAGTGCACAAGAAAATAGTACACAAAACGATACTCTCTTGCTTAAATTTGATCAAATCACTGTAACGGCAACTCGCTACGCAGAGAATCTAATTGAGATACCATACGCGGTAACTGTTCTGAACGCGGCTCAACTTCAAATGAAACGAGCTTATGGCATTGATGAGGTCGTTTCTTCCATTCCCGGTGTACTTGCTCAATCAAGAGCCGGAAATCAAGATGTAAGGCTTGTAATACGGGGATTTGGCGCTCGTGGGGCCGGAGATAGATCGAACTATGGCACATCAAGGGGAATTCGTGTTATGGTTGATGGGATACCGGAGACAGAACCGGATGGGAGAACTTCATTCGATTTGCTTGATCTGGGAATAGCTGAAAACATTGAAGTAATTCGCTCGAATGCATCAGCTACTTGGGGTAATGCAAGCGGTGGTGTTATAAATATTTCAACTATACCGACAACAGAAAATTATTTTTTAAAATTGAAAACTTCCAGCGGCAGCTTCGGTTTTTTCCAGACACAAATTCAAGCAATGAGTAAGTTTTCAGCCGGAAAAATATTTGTTTCCGCATCTAACACTAATTTTGAGGGCTGGCGTTCTCATTCATCAAGCTACAGAACTTTGTTCAATTTGGGAATAGTTTCTCAACTTGATTCTAAAACAGATTTAAAAGCATTCTTACTTGGTGCGACTAACGTATTCCACGTTCCGGGTCCACTTACACAAAAACAATTTGATACCGATCCGCAAATTGCCAATGTTACTTATGCCCAAAGAGATGAAAGAAGACACAACCGATTAGGACGAATTGGACTTGTAGTAGATCATCAATTAACAGAAACAAGTTCTCTTAGCGGAATGGCATTTGTATCTCCAAAGTATTTACAGCGGTCGGAAAGAGGAACATTCAGAGATTTTACACGTTATCATATTGGCGGCAATTTCATTTATAAGAATAGACTTAAGTTAGGAGATGAACTGATCAATCAGATTGTTGCGGGTGTTGATGAAGCATACCAAGATGGTGCTGTTTTGTTTTATTCCCTTAGTTCGTCAAACGGAAGAGGCGATCAGTTAAAAGATAACAAACGGGAAGGTGCTAATACGTTTGGTGCGTTTCTACAAGATGAAATTATGTTTGGTGAGAAAGCCAGCTTAATTCTAGGTGCGCGTTATGATAAGATTACTTACTATTCCGAAAGCTTTATCGATGCTCAGTATGGCTTGCAAGAAAAATCATTTGAAAGTTTCACTCCCAAAGCCGGCTTTACATATCGTATCAATCCGGCGTTCAGTTTCTATGCTAATCTAGGTGGTGGAATAGAAGTACCGGCTGGCAATGAGACTGATCCTTCATCAACTTATGGGCAAGATTTAGTTTATTTGCTGAATCCTCTTTTAGAGCCGATTATCTCTACAACTTATGAAGTTGGATTAAAACACGTTTTTGTTTTTAACAATGATTTACTAAAATATATTAATTATGATTTGGCTCTTTATCATATCAACATTAAAAATGATATTGTGCCCTACAGAGGTGGAAGGTTTTATTTTACGGCCGGAAAAACAACACGTAACGGAATTGAATTAGGAACTGAAGTTCAATTTGTGAATGCACTTAATCTGCGCGGCGCTTTTACATACACTGACAGTAAGTACGATGAATACTTAGTTGATTCTGTTCATTATGGGAAGCCGAATAAGTTTGCAGATTATGCCGGTAATCAAACTGCGGGCATTCCAAAAGTGTTTTATAATCTCAGTGTTTCTTATTCACCAGCAAATCTATACGGGTTATCGGGCTCGCTAAGTATGCAATCTGTCGGAAAGTATTTTGTTGATGATGCTAATCAATCGGAAGTTCCGGGTTATTCGGTTTTTAATGCTGCGATTGGCTTGAATGAAGGAATAAGAATCTCAAATTCACTTAGACTTTCGGCATTCTTCAACATCAACAATATTTTCGATTCCAAATACGCGTCTTCGGCTTTCATTAATCCGGATATTGTAAATGGAGAAGCTTATTTCTTAGAGCCGGGATTGCCGAGAAATTTTGTACTCTCAGTTTCGCTTCATATAAAATGATGGTTGAAATGACTGTAACATTTGCAGTCATTATTTCGTCTTATTGTAAAAAGGGAAAGGCTCCGTGCGAAAAAGTCTTTGGCTTCTGTTTCTATTTTCTGTTGAATTACTTTCTCAATCTTATAAGCTAAATGGAATTGTGCTGAATAGTGAATCACAAGAGCCAATTCCATTCGTAAATATTAGAATTGTGGGGACATCCCAAGGAACTTCTTCCAATACCGAGGGAAAGTTTTTACTCAGCAGCGGAAAAGGAAATTTGAAGCTCGCTTTCACATCCGTTGGATTCAAAAAACAAACTATTGATGTTAACTTGGCTGCCGGTGAGTTTCTGAAAATTGAGCTTAGACCGGAACCAATTAACTTTGCCGAAATAGTGGTAGGGGAGAGCGAAGATCCGGCTTATGCGATTGTTAGAGAGGCGATCAAACGTAAGAAGCAGAATCATTCCGGATTATCAACACTCGAATACAACTTCTACTCAAAAAATGTTCTAAAATCCGACAGCGCAGTTTCAATGGTTTCTGAGAATTATTCAACCGGATATCTTCGTGTTGGCAATAAAGAAAAAGTGCTTGTCAAGTCAATCCATGTATCTGAGAATGAAAAGAAAAACAACATGGCGCTTGGTGTAAATCTTTTGGAAAAACATTTTATAGATTTCTCCGAAAATGAACTTGAACTTGCCGGAAGCAAAGTTTATTTGCCGCTAATGGATAATGCTTTTACCTACTACGATTATCATTTGTTCAAGACTTCACAAACTGAAAATGCCCGCGATTATTACATTGATGTAATTCCGAAATCGAAAATTCAACCATTGGTTGAGGGAACAATTGTTATTGAAGATTCTACTTTTTCGCTGAAACGTGTTACATTGAAAGCCAATGCCGGTGTTCGCGTTCCCTTTGTAAATGATTTTACAGCTGAGTTCGATCAGAAGCTAGAGCGTTTTGAAAAATATTGGCTTCCTACTTATTTCAAGTCGAATTTTAATTTGAGAATGAATTTTAGCAATCTAATAACCACGGGCACTATCTCCACAAATACTATAGATGTTTTTACAGAGTATAAAATTAATCCTAGCATTCCGGATACAATTTTTAAAATGAGAAGTTCGATCACCAAACAAGATTCCGACACAACTCATAAAAATATTATTAAGCCGCAATCACTAACACGAACAGAGATCGATTCTTTACGTCCAATCCCACTAACACTTAACGAAGAAAAAGCTTACAGCGATTTAGATAGTTCGAAGAAATTTATCAAGCAAGTGAAGTTCGGCGGTGTGTTCGGTGGTTTGGCAAACGAAGCAGTTAAAAACGCCGATAAGGATAAGTCTGAAAGTGGATTCTGGAGTTATTTGGGAGATGCCGCAAATTATTTACGGTTTTTAAAAATTGAAGATAATCGAGTAAATGGAATTTTGCTTGGATTAACATACAGCAACCTAACTTGGCAAAAAGCTTCTTTTAGTGGCTGGGCTGGTTATGCATTAGGGAGGGAAAAAGTTGAAGGCAGCATTTCAGCCTCATATTCATTGAGCAAAATGTTCATTGATAAAATTGAAATTGAGTATTCAAACCGTGCAAGAAATATTTTGCTGCTTAATCCTTACCCGCAATTCCTAAATTCTGCTAATGTTCTCTTGGGGTTTGAAGATCAGAATAATTATTTGCTGGGCAAGGAAGTGAGAATCAGTTTAACGAAGCAGTCTCAGCTTCCATTCAGCCTTCAAACTGATTTTATATTTGAAAAACAATCATCACTACCGGAGTTTAAATATCAAAGCCTTTTTAGAAAAAATAGATACATCCGACTTAATCCGGCTATTACAGAAGGGAATGATAACCGGATTTCATTTCTGTTAAAGGTTGGCAAAGATCCACAAGAATTTCAAGCTAAAGCTGAAGATGGAATGACGCTTCAGTTTGATCTCTCTAATCCAATATTGGGAAGCGATTTCAATTACAAGCGACTTCGATTTATTTCTCAGATTATCTCAAAAACATTTTTCAAAGAACTTTTTATTGCTCCTTATCTTCAAATTGGAATTGAAGGAGGAGTTACTCTGGGTGATTTTGGAATGCAGCATTCAATTTCTCCAAATGTTGCTCTCAATATTTACTCACCTTCACATTCATTTAAAGGATTAACACCATACGAATACAACGGGGATAAAATGATTGCATTGCACATAGAGCATAATTGGAGGACAATCCCTTTCCAGTCACTCGGACTGAATTATCTCACTGATTTATATATCGATGTAATTACCGGATTCAGCGTACTTAAGAATTGGAATGAAAAGGATTTTATCTCGCAGAAAAATGACAACAAAATTTATTGGGAAGGTTATCTCAGTTTAGGAAAGTTGCTTGGAGTAGGACGAATTGATTTTTGTTACAATGCGGACAAAAAATTTGTTGTTAGAGTTGCACTTGCAAATTTATTATAAAAAAGGCGAACTAATGTTCGCCTTTTTTATTGAATCGTTAACAACAAAACTATTTGGCAATAAGCTCAAGAGTGAAAGTCGTTTCTTTACCATCTCTTAGCGCAACAACATCTACTTTATCGCCGGCTTTGTAATCTTGCACAGCATACATGAAATCATAAATGTTCCCAACAGTCTTTGGTCCAAATTTTACAATGATATCTCCCGACTTCATTCCAGCTTTAGCAGCCGGACTTCCTTCAGTTGTCCCGGAGAGTTTGTATCCGGCTCCGGTATATCCAAATTCCGGCACGGTGCCTACAGTAACTCTTGCACGGCCGGAAGGGCGCTGCTGACCAACTTCTTCAACTTTTACGTAATCCAATCTCATTTCCATCTTCTGAATCTCTTGCGTGATATCGTAAACGTAATTAAGAATACTTTCTTCACCTACAAGGTTTATTTTGTCAACATCGTCTGTAGGTTTGTGATAATCCGAATGTGTCCCGGAGAAAAAGAAAAGAACCGGAATGCTTTTATTCGAAAATGATTGATGATCGCTTCCTCCCGATCCGCCGTCGCTCATTGCAAGCTTAAATCCATAACTGTTTTTTTGATTTAACATTTCTTTCCACTTAGAAGATGTGCCGGCACCAATAATCGTAAGGTTTTTTTCATCATTCAAACGGCCAACCATATCCATATTCAGCATTGCAGTAATACTTTTAATATCAACTGATGGATTATTAGTGTAGTAAGTAGATCCTAAAATTCCAAGTTCTTCTCCGGAAAAAGTTAGAAAGATTATGCTTCGTTTTAGTTCGCCTTTATTGGCGGCAAGTTTTTCTGCAACTTCCAAAACTCCGGTTGTGCCCGAAGCGTTATCATCAGCACCATTATGGATTTGTTTATCTGCTCCTTTGTACATGGAAGATTCTTTCATCTGATCAATGCCGAGATGATCGTAATGTCCGCCGATAACAATGTATTCGTTTTTAAGAGTCGGGTCGTTTCCTTCGAGAAGCGCGCCTACATTTCTAGCGATCTTCTGAACTTCATTTACTTCAGCAGAGAGTTCAACTTTGGTATTCTTTAGAATGAATGATTGTGGTTTCTTGGAAGCATCAATCTGTTTTTGTAGGTCAGCAAATACTAAGCTTTCTTCTTTCATTAATTCATCTGCAATAGCTCGTGAAATCTGAACAACTGGGAAATCTTTCATTCCCGGTGCGCCGTCGTAATGAGGTTCTGCAATAACATCATCATTTTTGGGGAACCAGCCGTTAACAATTAATAATCCTAACGCCCCTTTATCTTTAGCGTTGTTTGCTTTATTTCGCAAAGTAGTAAGGCGGTCAAACTCTGAACGGGAACTGTCATGTTCGGGATGGCTTTTAATCGCCACAACAACTTTACCTTTAACATCAATGCCGGCATAGTCATCGTAATTTAGTTTTGCAGCAGAAATACCATAACCGACAAAAACCAGTTCTCCGGCAACTTTGGCTTTACCGGAAAAGCCTAAAGCAGAAAAATCTTTATTTACCATTAGAGTGGTTTTCTTTGTCCCGTTCACCAAGGTGATTGAATTCATTTTAGTCATTTCAACTTTTTCAATGAAAGGAAACTCTTGAAACCACGTACCGTTGAATGCCGGTTTTAATCCGTAAGATTCAAATTGAGCTTTTATATAATCGCCGGCTTTGCGTTCTTCGGGGGAACCGGTAAATCTTCCTTTTAATGCATCTGAAGCGAGGTAATTTAAGTGAGCTTTTATTTCTTCTGCAGTAATGTTCGCGTTACGACTTTTATCTTGTGCCGCTACAAGAGAAACAAGTAAAAGTAAAAGAACCGGGATTCTTTTCATTCCAACCTCATAATTTGATTTCTGAAAAATTGTGAGCAAAATTAACTTTTTCATTCACCCAAACCAAAAAAGTTATTCGGGTTGCCCGAACAGACTTATCTTCAATTAACAACAAAAGATTCTAGTGAAAAGTTGGATATTCTTATAAAATATTTGGCCAAATAGAACTTCTTGGCTAATATTTAATGTTACAATATAAAGCACTATTTTAAGATCAAACTCACGGTATTCAATCCAAATTGAACTTTATAACACATTATAGGAGTTAATATGTCAAAGACATTCGAAGTTGTAGAACGCGTTGGAATTTCAACAGAAAGCATAGCAGAAGCGGTGCGGGAAGTAGTTTTGGAAGCGAATTCGGAGAAAAAAGTTGGCTGGTTCGAGATTGTTGAAGAGAGAGGACGTGTAACTTCCGAAGGTAAGGTTGAATTTCAAGTTAAAGTTAGAATTGGCAGAAAACTAAAAGACTAAAAGGAGAAAAAATGGCAATTAAAGTTGGAGATGCAGCACCGAATTTTTCGTTAAAAGATACAGCAAATCAAACACATAATTTGGCTGATTACAAAGGTAAGAGTAATGTTGTATTGTTATTCTTTCCGGCTGTTGGAACCGGCGTTTGCGAAAAAGAATTATGCTCTACAAGAGACAGCATGAAAGATTACGAAGGATTAAGTGCGCAAGTTTTTGGAATAAGCGTTGATGGTCCTTTTGCACAGAAACTTTGGGTTGATAAGTATCAATTCAATTTTCCGCTTTTAAGCGACTTCAACAAAGAAGTATCACCAGCTTACGGTGCATTTTATGATTTATGGCTTGCCGGCAAGTGGGATCTTAAAGGCGTTGCTAAACGTGCTGCATTTGTCATTGACAAAAATGGCGTTGTTCAGCATGCGGAAGTACTTGAAAACGCGGGTGAAGAACCTAATTATAGCGCAATTCAAGAGTGCTTAAAGAAATTAAACTAATTTGTTTTGTTTCAAAGAAAAAGGAGACTATTAACGTCTCCTTTTTTATTTTTAAACGGAACTAATACTGAAGAATGTATTGTTGATGAAAATAAAGAGGTTGATATGTTAGAAGTTGGGAAAAAAGCATATGCATTCAAACTACCGGATTCAAACGGCAAGAAAATTTCTCTTAGCGATTTTAAGGGGAAGAAGGTTGTACTATATTTTTATCCTAAAGATATGACTTCCGGCTGCACTCAAGAAGCATGCGATTTCCGCGACTCATTTCCGGATTTTGGAAAACTTAAAACCGTTGTAATTGGCGTAAGCGCAGATCCCGCCAGTTCGCATCAAAAATTTACGGAGAAGTATAACTTGCCTTTCGTACTCTTGAGTGATGAGAAAAAAGAAGTTCTCGAAAAGTATGGCGTTTGGAAAGAGAAAAGTATGTATGGAAGGAAATATATGGGAATTGAACGTACAACTTTTGTTATCGATGAAGATGGCAAGGTACAAAGCATCTTTCCAAAAGTAAAAGTTGCCGGACATGTTGATGAAGTATTAAAAGTAATAAAGGGAAGTAAGTAATGATTTACGTAACCCGGCGGGAAGTGTTTTCAGCTTCGCACAGACTTTACAATCCAAAGCTTTCGGAAGAAGATAATAATTTACTCTTCGGAAAATGCAACAATCCTAACGGACATGGGCATAATTACACCTTAGAAGTAACAATCTGCGGCGAAATAAATCCAGCTACCGGGTACTTGATTGATCTTAAACTCTTGAAAGAAATCATAATTGAAAATGTAATAACCAAAGTTGATCACAAAAACTTAAATATGGATGTTGAATTTCTAGCCGGACAAATTCCTACTGCGGAAAATATTGCTATCGGAATTTGGAACCAGCTTGAAACAAAAATTCCGGATGGAAAGCTTTACTCTGTAAAGCTAAAAGAAACAGAAAACAATTTCATTGAATACAAAGGAAAGTGAAGTAATGGATTATTCAAAAATTGAAAAAGGTGTTAAAGATATTTTGACGGAGATTGGTGAAGACCCGAATAGAGAAGGACTTCTTAAGACTCCCGGTCGCGTAGCTAAATCTTATGAATTTTTAACCGACGGATATAACAGAAATATTGATGAACTTTTAAACGATGCGATTTTTATTGAGAAGTATGATGAAATGGTTATTGTAAAGGATGTTGATTTCTATAGCATGTGCGAGCATCATCTTCTACCATTTTACGGAAAAATTCATATAGCTTATATACCAAATGGTAAAATTGTTGGGCTCAGTAAAATTCCCCGGATTGTTGATATGTATGCAAGACGCCTTCAAGTACAAGAGAGAATGACTCAAGAAATTGCCGATACTCTTGAGAAATATTTATCGCCACGAGGTGTAGCAGTTGTTGCCGAAGGCTACCACATGTGTATGATGATGCGTGGAGTTCAAAAACAAAATTCTATTACCACAACAAGCGCTATGCACGGAATTTTCAAAGAAGATGCAAGAACCAGAACGGAGTTTCTTGGTCTAATTGCTAAGAGAATTTAATGGCTGATAAGAAAAAAATAATTTGGATTACCGGCGCCAGCTCCGGCATAGGAAAATCATTATCGGAAGTTTTTGTAAAAAACGGTCATATTGTTGCCGGTACTGCAAGAAGAATGGATAAGTTAAATCAGATTGAAGAATCTCTCGGAGACAAATTTATTCCGATCAAGATGGATATTTCCAGAAGGGAAAGCGTTAATGAAGTTTATAAAAAGCTAACTTCAGAATTTTTTATTGATGCTTTAATTAATAATGCCGGTATTACTTCTTTTCGTAGAGCTATCGAAGATTCTGTAGAGACGGTTGAAAATATAATTCAAACTAATCTTCTCGGTTCTATTTATACAATTAAGAATGTTCTTCCTGAAATGAGTGAGCGCAGAGAGGGAACAATCATTAACATTCTTTCTGTAGTTACTCAAAAAATTTTTACCGGAAGCAGCGCATACTCAGCCTCTAAATCCGGATTGCTCGCTTTCACTCAAGTATTAAGAGAAGAGTTACGTGATAAGAATATTAGAGTAATAAATATTTCCCCGGGACCAACAGCAACCGACATCTGGCCTGATAAAGCGCTTAATAAATATTCAGAACGGATGATGAACCCGAATGCTATTGCAAATCTCATTTATAAAATTTATGAAGAGAAGAGTAATCTTGTTGCAGAGGAAATAGTTCTGAGGCCAATAACCGGCGAGCTGTAGTTTAAAAAACAAAACCCCGCTCGGCGGGGTTTTGTTTTCACAACCTTTGATAATTATTTATCAACTTGTTTCTTATCTCTCATTTCTTTTTTCATCATCATTTCATGGTTACCTTTTTCGCGGCCCCGCATCATCATCATTTTTGCGCCGGCTTTAGCTCTGTCTTTCATCATTTTCATTCCTTCGCCCATTCTCAGTAAGTGCTTAGCCCAGATTTCTTTCTGATCTTTATCCAACATTTTGTTTATTTCGATCCACTTCTTCACTCCCATTTCTTTCATCTCTGCTTGAAGCTTACTGTTGTCGCTCGTGATTTGCAGAAGTTTTTTCTCGTCAACGTTTCCATCTTGAACCATCTTTTTAATTTCGAGCTGGTTTTTCTCAATCTTAGCTCTGATATCAACTGCAGTTTTCTGATTTTCGTAGGTCAAGTCTTGAAATTTCTTTTCTTGATCCGGAGTAAGTTTGAGCATTTTAACAGCGTTTTGGCCGCGATGCTGCATCATCTTTTCCACTTGATTTTGGGCTGAAACTGTTTGAGAAACGAAGATGATTCCAACGAGTAATAATGCTATCTTTTTCATGGTTACCTCTTTTATGGTTACTGTTTATTTTGCCTTTTGGTATTTTGACATCCTTAGTATTGAGTTGGTTTAATTAGGCACTTAAATTCGTATATAGATGTGCTAACAAATGGATATTTACATGGTTTTCTCTTTAAACCTTACAACCGGATCGAATGTCTATCAAGCAAGAGAATAATGGAGTTATGGTTCAAGACGCAGATTTTGATCTGATAAAGCAATTTCTTGAAGGTTCAGAACCGGCGTTCAACGATATTGTTCGTAAGTATCAGAAAAGAATATACTGGCATGCCCGTCAGATGCTTGGCAACCATTTGGATGCTGATGAAGTTACTCAAGAAGTTCTCATTGTTATGTATAAAAAGCTGAAGAGTTTTAACTATCAATCCAATTTGTTTACTTGGATATATAGAATTGTTACTACGCGCAGCTTGAATCAAATTAGGAAAAGAAAAATTAAAAACTTCTTTTCTATAGATGATGATAATTCGGAAGTCGATCTTAAAAGTAATGTTGATATTGTTGGCGATTTAGTTAATAGAGAAAAACTGGACAAAGTGAATAAGATTTTAACGAAACTTCCGATTAAGCAAAGACAAATATTTGTGATGAGAAATTTTGAACAATTGTCTTATGAAGAAATATCTCAAATTACGGGTAAGAGTGTCGGTGGTTTGAAGGCAAATTATTTCCATGCTATAAAAAAGGTGTTGGAGAAAATAAATGAACACGAATAGCGATAGAATTTTCAAATATCTCTCAGATTTAATGAATGAGAATGAAAGAGAAGCATTCTCACTAGAACTTGAAAATTCTGTAGAATTAAGAGCGCAATTTGATTTGGTTAGATCGGATTTAGAAAAATTATCTAGCGGAAATATCGAAGCAGATGAAAGATATTTTAGTAATTTGCTTCCATCGGTTAGAAGTAAGATGGAAAAGCCGGTTAAGAACAAACTTTTACCAAGATTAGCCTTTGCTATCCCAACTCTAGTAGTTGTTGTTATAGCAATAATTATGGTTCAGCCGAAGTACAATTCCAGCAACAGTAACCTCGAAATTGTAAACGAAATAATTGAAAATCTCGACGATGAAATTATTTCTTCAAAATATATTTCGGATTTAGAACTTGATGTTAGCCGTTATTATAAAACTTTTGCTTCCAATATAGAGAACAGCGAAGTGGTTTTGGATGAATCAACCAGAAACAGAATTTTGACAGTTTATGATTATCCTTTAAATGATGAATTATTATCTGCACAGAGCCTAACCAATGAGGAACTTGAAAACATTTATTCAAATATTGCAACCAAGAATTATTAATTAGGAGAGTATGATGAAAATCGTACGGGTTTTATTAATTGTATTATTACCAGTCATCTTTTTACAAGCACAAGGTATGCGCAGACAAACCGCTGATCCGAGAGCTTTGGAAAAAATAGAACAACTTGAAAATGCCAAACTCATAAAAATGCTAGATCTTAAAGAGGAAGATGCTGTACGCTTTTTTGCCAGAAGGAAAGAGTATCTTACAAAAATGCATGATTATCTTAGACAAAGAAGAGAATTTGTAGATAGTACAGATGAACTGCTTAAAGAAAATGAGAAGGCCGGCGGTAAGAAGTGCAGAGATAAAATAGAAGAAGTTTTCGAGCTTGAAGCTAAAATATTTAAGGAAAAACGCAATTATTATAAGTCTCTAGCAAATCTTATTTCTCCAAAACAAATTTTGCAGCTAATGATATTTGAGGAGCGATTCAGAAGAGAAGTTCGTGAAAAGCTTATGGACCGTTCGCACAAAAAGAATAGCGACTAAATTTTCGGATAATTTGCATTTCACCTTTTCGACTAATATTTTTGGTTCGGTTTTTTGCGGAAGTGGTGAAATTGGTATACACGCTACTTTGAGGGGGTAGTGCCCGTTAGGGCGTAGGGGTTCAAGTCCCCTCTTCCGCACCATATCTTTTCATCCCAAAATTTCCATCTTATTTATGTTCATGGCTCAATTCTTTATATTCGTGCCTAATTTTTGAAAATCTAACCGGTTAAGTATTACATGCAGAATGACTTCTTTTTCAATTCATTATTTCTCGGCTTTACTATTGCGCTTGTTATCGTTATACTTTCCTACAAAGTAAAATTTCTTACACTTGGCGGATCAATCGCGACCTTCTTTCTTGCGGGAACAATTTTTAGTCTAGGCGGAATTAAATGGAGTGTCCCTATTCTAACTTTTTTTATTCTCTCTAGCATACTTTCAAAACTTAGGAATAAGAAAAACGCAGAAATTGAGTTGTTCTTTGAAAAAACCGGGGTGCGTGATCATTTTCAAGTATTGGCTAATGGTGGAATTGGTGGTGTGTTAGTAATACTAAACTACATTTTTCCCAATCAATTTTTCTATTTGATTTATCTGTCTTCTTTGGCGGCTGTTTGCGCCGATACTTGGGCAACAGAGATAGGAACATGGAAAAGTACAGCAACGTATAATGTCTTGAATATGAAACCGATAGAACAAGGTGTTTCCGGAGGCATTTCAGTTATAGGAATATTTGGTGCATTACTAGGTTCTGTTGCAATTTCATTATCCGGCGTGTTTTGGAATTATTTACCTTTAGCGCAATATTTCTCACTAATAGTTTTTGCCGGAGTTTTCGGTAGTTTCTTCGATAGTATTTTGGGTGCAACAATTCAATCCCAAAATAAATGTAATGTTTGCAGCAAGATTACCGAAAGAGAAATACATTGCGGCGAAGAAACTAATTTTCACAGCGGGTGGGTGTGGATAAATAATGATGTTGTAAATTTTTTAAGCGGTGCAGCCGGGGCAGCTGTAATTTTTATTATTATAAAAATTTTGAACTAATAAATGAAAAAATTGCTCTTTATACTTATTTCAATTACTTGTCTTTACGCTCAATCGGAAACCGAAAAGTACTCCGGTGCGCTCTCTGCATTTAAGGACAATAACTTCTCACTTGCTTTGCAGTTATTAAATGAAGTAAAAGCCAACGGAGAACTTGATCAACAAAAACTTTCTGCCGTAAAATTTTATTCGGCTGAATGTTTTTTAAATCTGGATCAATTAGATGCTGCCGCAGTCGAGTTTGAATCATTTTTAGATGAATACAAGTTTTCCAACTACAAGCCAACAATTCTATACAAACTTGGTTCAATTTATTTTTCCAAAAGAGAGTATCGAAAGGCTAGAGAGAGACTTACATCACTCATAACTGAATTTCCGTTTAGTGAATTTCATGGTACAGCTTTCTATTGGATTGCAGAAGCTTATACTTCCGAAAATAAATTTGTTGAAGCGGAGGAAAATTTTAAAGAATCAATAGCTAACAAGAGAACTAACCAATATGTAACTAATGCAATGTATTCGTTAGCTCAGCTTTACGAAAAAACTGGTGATTACAGCGCTGCCGTTAGTCATTATGATGAGCTTCTTACATATTACAAACAAAGTCCTCTAGCCGCAAAAGCCCAATTTAGAATTGGAATCTGTTACTTCAATTTGAAAGACTACGACAACGCAATTATAGAATTAACCGATTCTGAAATCAAAAAGCTTTCGTTTCAAGAAATTGCAGAAGCGAGGTTCTTTTTAGCAAATGCACACGCTCGTCTTGCTGAATATGATGATGCCTCTCAAATTTTTGATGAATTACTTACGAATGTAAAAGAAAACGAGTTTAAGAATCGACTTATCTTCAGTAAGGCTTGGGTAGATTTTCAGCAGACAAAGTACAATGAAGCATTTGAGAAATACAAGACTCTAGCAGAAACCGCTGAAGATTCTATAAAAATTTTATCGCTCTACTGGTCCGGAGAATGTAAGCGCTATTTGGGTGATGCAAAATTATCCGATTCAATTTTTAAGGAGTTTATAGAGAAATATCCCTCACATCGGTTGGCCGCTAAAGCCCAGTTGGGAAGAGGTTCGGTGTTTATTTCTCAAAGTAATTCCAGCGGCGCAGAAGAAGCTCTGCTCAACGCAACAATCTCGTCGGATAAGCAAACCAAGGTTAAGGCTTATGCAATGCTTGGTGAAATTAGACTAAACGCAAAACGTTATGATGAAGCCCGAAAATATTTTAGTGAAGCAATCAAACTTAATCCGGATCAGCAAGATTTGAGAAACAGAACTCAGCTTGGTTACGGGGTTGCACAGTATTTCTTAAATAAATACGACGATGCAGAAAAGAATTTGGATGAGTTAAAAAATAGAGATAAAACATTTGAAGCCGACAAAGTGAATTTCTATTTGGGTGAAACATACTTTGCGAGAAGCAAATACAGTGCGGCTTTGAAATATTATAATCTTGTTAAGAGCTCTGATAAATCTATTCTACGTCAGACAGTTCTAGGAAAAGCTTTCACATATTTTAATATGAAGGACTTTACAAATGCAATCTTTTTTTTCAAGGATTATCTTGAAAAATATGGAGAACAAAAAAACAGTTCGGAAATAAAATTAAGATTAGCAGATAGTTATTTCGGTTCGAAGAGTTTTGATAAGGCCGCTGAGATTTATAAAGAATTGTTTTCTAAAGATAAACTTAGCAATGACAACGACCTTGCATATTACCAATACTGCCAATCTCTTTTTAAGGCCGGAAAATCTTCCGATGCAAAAAAGGCTTTCGAAGAACTTCAGCAGAAATTCCCAAATTCTAAGTTTACAGATGAAGCTCAGTATGTTATTGGCTGGATAGATTTTCAGCAAAATGATTTTAGCTCTTCAATCATTAATTATAAAAAATTGATTTCCCGATATCCTCGTTCTGAGCTGAAGCCGCTTACAATCTACAATATTGGAGATGCTTTTTTTAACCAAGGGAATTACGATTCGTCAATCGTTTACTATTCAAAAGTTTTGGATTCATATCCAAACTCTCAATACATACTTGACGCTGTCAACGGAATCCAATATGCCTATGTAGCAAAAGAGCAGCCAGAGAATGCAATTAATTTTATTGACTCGTTCATTTCTGCAAATTCCGGTTCACGCTACAGCGATCAAATTTATTTTAAGAAGGGGGATTTGTATTACAGCATTGATAACTATGGCGAAGCGATCAAATCTTACAAAGACTTTATTGCTAAATATCCATCGAGCGGATTTGTTGCAAATGCTTACTACTGGATTGGAAAATGCTCTGTAAATATTCGAAATGAAAATGATGCAATCTCAAATTTCAACTTAGCTAGACAGAAATCACCTAAAACCGATATTGGTATTTCCGCTACATTAGAACTTGCAAGGATTTACGCTGATAAGAAGCAGTTTGACAATGCAATTTATGTTCTAGATGAAACGATTGCTGCTAACACAACTTCAAATCAAGTTGCTGAGTTGTTGTTTGCGAAGGGAGTTAACGAATCACTTTCTAAAAGAAGCGGCGAAGCTGCATCAACCTTTGAGCAAATTACAAATTTTTATGAAGGAACAATCTTCGCCGCCAAGGCAAAGGTTGAGCTGGGTAAGATAGAACTTGATAACAAAAATTTCGAAAAAGCTCAAACTTATCTTCAAGAAATTGGGGAGAAGAGACTGGATGATGTTGGTGCTCAAGCACAATACTTTTATGGAGTCTCCTTGTATAATCAAGGAAAGTATACAGATGCCGTAACGGCGTTTGTCCGCACGCGTTCTGTGTTCTCCGGTTATGATGAGTGGTACACAAAATCATTGCTAATGCTGGGTGACTGCTTTGTTAAGCTGAATGATAAGCAGCAAGCCAAAGAAATGTATCGTTCTGTTTTGCTCCGTCATACCGAAGGAGAATATGCGCTAGAAGCTAAAAGAAAGCTGAGAGGATTGTAATGAAAAAATTACTCGCATTCTTCATCTTATCATTATCTATTACAATCGCTCAAAACGAACAGCAAAATATTGAGCTACCCGATTTTATAATCACCGGAAGGCAATCCATAAATATTGCTACTGCTCAGAAGCCAAAGACTGAATTAATTTCGATTCTTTCCAAAGATTTTTTCACTCCGCAATATTCATCGGAAGAATTACCATTTTTAATTTCATCAGCTCCCGCTGCAATTTATCCAAGCATAAAAGGTGTTGAAGACCATTATGACGGTAAAGTAAAAATCATGATTGGTAAGGAAACTCTTCCATTTGGAGAATTGAACTTATCTCAAAGTTTTGATTATTATTTGTTCCATTTGAAAGCTTGGGGATCAAACATAAATGATTATCTGCCTAATGCCGGTTACAACAATTCCGGAATTGAAATTAAAAATGATTTCTCTATCAGCACAAAATCCGAGTTTTTGCCCGGCTCAAAAATATTAGCTGAAGGCAAATATTACAGAGATTCCTATAATTTATTTGGTTCTGTAACTCCAACGCAACTTCGGGAAAAGAATAACGCCGAAGTGAGTCTGTCTGTTTCGAGTATGTATAGTAAAATATTTAATATGGCTTTTGGAGTAACCGGCAAGCATTTCTCGATGAATGAGAATAGTCTGAAAGAAACATCACTACTTGCCATTGGTAAAATGAATTTAAGATGTAATAAAATACTATTTGGTGCAAGTGCAGTTTACCATCGTCAAATGTTAGCGAATAATCTAAGTGGTACTGATAGTTATTCGCATTTAGGTACGGAAGTGTATGTGGAATCTGTTCCGAGCAACAATTTATGGGTAACTGCGGGCGTTTACTTTGATGCGAATTCTTCTTCAAATTTATTTTCTCCATTTGCGCTTGTGGAAATCTTGCTTGATAAAGGTCTGACTTTTGGAGCTGAGTATAAACCAAAGGTTGAATTTTTGACAATGAAAAACATTCTTGGCAGAAACCCTTATACTAATCTAGGATTTGAAGACAATGCTTTCACTAAGTATTACAATAACCTAAATCTTACTTTCCGCTACGAGTATCAGAAACTCTTTTCCGTCGCTTTGCTTGCAAATTATTCCAAGGTTGATAATTACTTGTATTACGAAGACTTGCTGAATGCCGGGAAGTTTGATATTAAAAAAGCCAGCGGAGTGCAGATTATAAAAACAAAAGTAAATTTTTATTTGCAGCCCACAGAATTTGGTTATTTGTTTGCTGAGGCTACCATACAAGGTGTTACTAATTCTGCTGGAAACAAGATTCCATATGAGCCGGTTTATGCTTCTTCGCTATCTTACAAGTATGATAATAATTCTGACTGGGGATTTGGGCTAGCATATTTGATTGCGCTTGATACTTATGCGGATATTAATAACACACAAAAAGTAAGTAACTATACAAACATAGAGGCCGGCATTTGGTATCAGCTGTTTGGCGGTCTTAAAATCACAGCGGACTTTCAAAACATCTTGAATAGAAGTAATTTTGTTTGGAAACAATATCAAGAAAAACCATTCGACTATTTGCTTGGTTTTGAGTATCGTTGGTAGCGAAAAAAAGAAATGAACCAGACAGAATTATATAAACGGGTTGCCGACGTCCTCGGCGTGTCATCTTCTCAAAAGGAATTGGCTTTTGATATCCTAACGGAATCAATTGTTGAAATTCTTGCCGAAGGAGTTACGTTAAAAATTCCTCGTGTTGGTTTTTTCCAACTGAAAACAGATACTCTTAAGAAAAATGCAACTAAGCAGTTAATGTTTTCTTCTCTTCCCGAAGATTATGATAGAGAAGAAAAAGTACTTTATCACACCTTTGATATTAATCCAAAATACAAAAATTCTTCCGAGGTGGATTCGCAAGTCTTTAGTATTGGTGTTGGCAAACCTTTGCTTCCGTTGCATGATGAAGAAAGCCGTCACGATTCGGAAACTTCTTTCGCTATGCTTAGAAAATCAATCGAAGAACGAGTTAAAGAATTAATTGCCGAATCGGACCAGATACCAAATTTTAATATTTGGGAAGATGTTTTTAATGAAGATAAAATGGATGCAGATACGCAAAATGATTCTTCGGCTCAGTTTTATGATCTAACGAAGGACCTTGATTTTATTATAGGAAACGATAAAGAGGAAACTCTTCCATCTCACAACGAAAATTTTTTGAACTCACTTTTAATTGATAATAAGCCTGAAGCAAGCCAAGAGTTTTTTGCAGAGGAAAAAAATGATCTGAGTTCTCTTATCAAAGTTTCTGAAGAACGACAGCAATTGATCGAAGATGATATTTATAAAATCGATGAAGAGGCTTCATCGCCCGATCTATCTGTGTTGGATTTGCTCGATGATGTAGATTGGATGAAAAATCTAAATCAGATAATTGAAGTTGAACAAGGAATTGAAATACCGATTGAAGAACCAATATCCGTTCCTGAAGAATTTGTTGAAGAAAATAGTTCGAGTGAGACAATAGAAGAAGCTAAAGTTGATGATGATGAGGTTGTTGATAATTTTGCAATAACCGGGAAAATCGATATTCAAGAAACGAGTGAAGAAATAAAAGAATTTCAAAAATTTGATGATGATGATTTGCTGAAGAATTTATTGAATGATGAAGAAATTAGCAATGATAAAAATTCAGAGATAACAATCGAGCCGCCTAGTTCGGCCAAAAATTTGTTGTTTACTTCTACTTTTGAGTACCCCGAGAAAATTAAAAATGCTTGGGCTATTGAAGAAGAAGATTTAAAAGGAATTATCAACGAAGAATTACGCGAGTATGATCATGAAAAAATTGCTAACGACAATTCCCGTGTTTTAAATGATCTGCTTGAAGATGTTTCGAATAGAAGAGTAGAGTTGGAATCGACTGATGAATACGATGACGAAAATCCGATTGATGAAATTAATAATGAAAAAGAAATAGTTGACAAAATTGAATGGAGCTGGGGAGACGAATTAAAAGAGGAATTCGGTGTCGGTCAAGTTGAAGAAGATATTGAAATTGTCCCGGAAAATTCCCTTCTACTTAATTTTGAGCAAATCGAAAATTCTGTTGAGCCTGACGCGATCCAGTTTGATCTGGAAAAAACAAGGCAAGATTTGTTTTCTCGCCTTCAAAGGACTCTTGAGAAAGAAGTAACCTCACTCAGAGACGATTTTGGAGTATACCATGAAAAAGAGCAAGAAATTACTAAAAGTACCTCAGAAAGCAGAGCTTATACTAAATATGAAGAGCCGATTGGTCCTAGAAAAACAAAGATTGATGAGCCCCATAATGTTGTAGAGTTTAAGGATGAAAAAGTAATTCTGGATTTCAAAACTCCACCGCCACGTTACGAATTTATTGAAGAGACAAGTCCAACTTCCATTGCACAAGATTTTCCTGAGCAACCGGTTTTAACTAAACCAAAACGAATGACAATTCTACTTGAACGAGATGAACTTGAAAGTGCCGTTAAGAATATTGCTGATGAACCGGAAGAATTGGTTGAAGAATTTCCGGTAAGGAAAAATAATTTTCAAAAATATTTTATTCTTACGGTTAGTGCATTAGTAGTTGTTTCAGCCGTAGCTATTTATCTTTTCTTTAGAGGCTCTTCCAATGCCAAAGAAACGGCATCACAACAAACGATTGAAAACCAGCAAGAGAATATTACAGGCAATACTTCAGATCAGAATGTGAAAGTAGTAACAAGAGAATCACTGGGACTTAATCCGGATGATTTTAGTGAATTTCCAACTACAGCAACGCCGCCTACTCCTATGAAAGAAGGGAACTCCTTAGAGCTGGTTAAGCTACCGGGTGAGAAAAATGTTATCGTTCCTAATAATGAAGAAGTATTGAGACAGTCGCAAAAAGAAGAACTGGTTAGAAAATCCTTAACGGCACAAAGCAAGCAGCCCGGTTCTGGAGAAAGTCGTTTGAGAGACATGATATTCTTCGATGGCAAATCTTACAATTTTCAAATCTCTTCTTGGAAGAATAAAGCTTTGGCAGAAGGGGAAGTAAACAACTTACGCAAACAAGGATTTAATGCTTTCTTAGTTGAAGCGTTTTTACCCGATAAAGGCGGTACTTGGTATAGAATTCGGATCGGCTCTTTCAAATCCGAACAAGAGGCTCTTGAGTTTAAGAAAAAAAATAGTTTCTAATTATCTGCGGATAGAGCATGAATCTGATTGAAATTTTGTACAAAAACGGGTTTATGATTTTACCCATCTTATTTTGTTTCTTCGTTGCAATTTTCTTTATAGTTGAAAAGTACATCGTATTAGCAAAATCGAAAGTTAATGTTGCTTCGTTTACTATTAAGATTCGCGGGATTCTGAAAAGAAAAGAATTTAACGATGCAATTAATTACTGCACTGAAGAAAAATCTCCGGTAGCTAATATCCTTAAACGTGGACTGAGGAAAAACAAGCTGGGCAGAACAAGAATGATAGAAGCTTTTGAATCGGCTGCTAAATTGGAAATTCTAAAGCTGGAAAAAGGTTTAACTACACTAGCAACGTTTTCCAAACTAGCACCTTTGCTTGGTTTGTTAGGCGCAATTACAAGCTTAACATTTGCTTATCTGAGTTTGCAAGAACAAAAGTCCCTCTTTGATCTTTCCCTATTAAACAGTGAAGTTTACGGAGCAATAATTTCTACTACCCTTGGAATAATTGTCGGCATTTTTACAATGTTTTTTTACAATTACTTTGCTTCAACTATTAAAAGGACAGTTGCAGAAATGGAAGTTGTAGCAACCGAGATAATTGATGTGCTTGATGATTCCATTCCATATTTCGCTGAAACAGAAATTGATGGGAGAGAAACCGAGTGAAGTTTGAGCAAACACACAAACCTTTACGCGGAATAGACTATACGACGCTTGTAAATATTATAGTCGTTGCTGTATTTACATATTTTCTTGCGGCAAAACTAATTGATTTACCAACTTACCCGGTACAAGCTGTTTCCCAACAAAAAAAGATAACTGTTCCTTCACAAAAAGAAATAACAAACGTACCCGTTGATGAAAAGCAAACTAAAGAGATTAATAAAGCAAAGCTCGAAACAGTTGGCGATCAAAAAGAAAAAAGTGAAGTTACCCGAAGAGGAGGCAAGAACGAACTTGGTTTTGAATTAGATTTTGGAACCGGTGAGCCTCGGCAAATAAAAAATTTCTTTTTACCAGAGTCGAGTATCAAAGGAGGTGGAAGAGTAGTTTTGAAACTCCGTTTCTCTATTAGGCCGGATGGCTCTGTTGCAAAGATTTTTCCGCTTATGAAGGGTAACCCCGATTTAGAACTAGAAGCAATGAACTTGCTGAGAAAATGGAGATTCGAAAAATTGGCAAGGAACGTAGATCAAGATGATCAAAAAGTTGAGATTAGTTTTCGCCCTCAGTAACAACCGGTTTTTCGTCTCCGTAGTAAAATTTGTAAAAAAAGTATTCCGCAATTGTCAGCAGTGTTAAAGAAATTGTATTTGCATCAAATTGAATTCCGAATCCTTTTGGTTCAATTACAATTTTTACCAAAGATGTTGACACAGACCAACCAACTGTAAATAAAATAATTACTAACGCAAGATTGATAAAAGCGCTGGAGAGCGATTCATCTTGCCATTTTTTTGTAAAAATTATTGCAGTAAATAATAAGTGGGCTGAAAAAATAAACGCTGAAATCATATTAAACTTCCGATGATTTGTTTTTACTATTTAGAACTTGAGCTCCAATAAGTCCGCCTACAATTCCGAAAACCGTGTTTACTATTAATCCGTTGATCAGAATGGAAAAAGTGTAAATCCAAGAGAAGCCGTAATTCATTAGTTCGTATCTAACCGTGTGCAAAATATCGAGTACATCTTTTTTAATTTCCGGGGTGACCGGGAAGCCTTCGATCATTCTTTGCATTTCCGGAAAGGCAAGTATCACATCATTCTGTCTTGTTATGAATGTGACTAATATTTCAAATGCGCTTCCGAATAGTGCAGCAAATAAGCCGGTGAACAATCCGAATACAACTGCTTTAGACATCGGAATTCGCTCTTTAGATTTATTCGCTTTCTGATCCAACAAGAGCGAAAGAAATGCAGCCAGCGGTAGAATTAAACAGCAAGAAAAACTTTTTATTAATGGTACGATTTGCAAAACTCCAGCGCCAAAACCACAAATAATCGGCGAAATATATTTTTTCACTTTTTCTTCTGTTTTATTTCTTGAAATAGTTTATTCAATGCTGAGTAAAAATATAAAAATCCGGTTGAACCTAAAAGCAATCCGGTAAAAAGAGCTAAAATTTTCGAATAACTGTAAACACCAATCGAGTAAAGAAATACATCTGCAACCATTGGCAGCATTGCAATTAAAAAATATTTAACACGCGGCTCACTTGGTAATTTCCAGATTAGACTAAGAATACTAACTAATAAAAAGCCGAGATAAATTCCGCTGCACCTTGCGCATACAAGCGAGTGATATACCGATTCACCTAAAAGTTTGTGGCTCTGCTGATGACAAACATGTGAATAGGCATTTTGAAGAATTGGTAGCGCTAAAACGGAATTTGGGAAAAGAGGAATTATCCACTCGAAAAATATTCCGGCTACCCAAATCAATAGAGTTATTACGATTAGTAATCGAACCCGGAATGGCATTTATTGCTGAATCTGATAAATGAAAATTACGTTGCTAGTTAAAACGTACAGTTTGGATTTATAAACACAAGCGTCCATAATTTCTTCATTTAAATTGAGTTTGATAACTTCTGATGCAGAAGAATAGCCTTGCTGGCTGCTATTTATCAACAAGAGATTTTTGGAATCTACAATTGTAATCCAATTAAAGAGGGAATTAATATTCGTTGCATGAAATGGAATCTTAACCTTGTTTTTTCCATTTCCGTATTGATCGAAAATAAAGATCGAATTCATTTCTAGCGCAAGAAGGTTATAATTGGCATCCATGCAAAATTTTTGAGGATCGGAGAGGCGGAAACTGCCGGCTTCGATTCCTCCGATTTCTGTAATGAACTCTCCTCGCAGATTAAATTTCAGAATCCGCTTGTTATCGGAATCCAGTACATAAAAGTCTCCTTGATTTGAAACTGAAACCGATGTTGGATATCGGAATGAAAAGCGTTCATCGGTTGTCTCCCTAAAGGAAAGCTGAGAGATGAAGTTCAAGTCTTTATCAAATAATTGAATCCGGTTGTTATTCTTATCGGCTATGTAAACATTCAAAATATTGGCAAAAACATCGAAAGGAGAGTCGAATGAGCCAATATCTCCCCCATAACCGCCAATGGTCTTAATTACGTTGCCAAGGGTGTCTAGCTGGGTGATTTCATTTTTGAGATCATCCGAAACATAGATCATTCCGTACGGATTGATTGCAAAGCTTCTAGCAGAACTAAAACTGCCTATTTCTCCGACTGGAATTAATTTTTGCCCATAATTTGCGATAGTAATTATGAGTAAAATTAACATGTAAAGTTTGTTTTTCATCTACTCCTTTGCGCTATTTAACTTAAATCACAAAAAAAACTTAGGCATAGTTTCTGAAAGAAATCTCTTATTAAAAATAGTGAAATTTATTAAATTTGCTTCGGCTTCAACCAAATTATTAGACACTGAGGAAACAATGAAAAAAACGCTATACTTATTTCTAACTCTACTTATTGTTTTTTCCTCTTGTAAATTAAAAGAAGACACCACCGGCACAGACGGTACCGACTCGTCGACCTCAACGACAATAAAAGTACTCACTCCAAACGGAAGCGAAGTTCTGCCGGAAGGCTCCTCATATCAAATTTCTTGGAGCGGTACGGGCACAACTCTGGTAAAAATTCAATATAGCGTTGATAATGGAACTTCATGGTCTTTGGTGGTCGATAGCTTGTCAAATACCGGTGTGTATAGTTGGTTCCCGGTTCCAAATTCAATATCAAATCAGTGCAGACTACAAGTAACTAGTGTTGATGGAAAAAGTACAGATGCAAGCGATAACGTTTTTTCGATTGTAAGAAACAGTAATCAAAGTCTAAAAATCTCCTCGCCAAAAGAAAAAGATGAATGGGAAGGGGGAAGCGCAAAGGAAATTAAATGGTTTAGCTCGGGAATTGATTCGGTAAAAATTGAATACACAACGAACAATGGAACGAAGTGGAATTTGGTGGCCGTAGATAAAAAAAATACCGGCATTTTTTATTGGGAGCCGGTACCAAACACTCCTTCTACATTAGCTAAAGTTAGAATTATGGATGCAAAAGATGGCGAGCCGTCTTCGGAAAGTGATGTGTTCAATATTCTTCCGGAACCGAAATTAAAAGTGTTGGCTCCTAACGGTAACGAATTAATCATTTCGGGGACCAAGAAAAAAATTGAATGGATTTCTGAGAATATTGAAAATGTAAAGATTGCATATACTTCAAATAACGGGTATGAATGGAAAACGATTGTTGAATCAACCCCTTCTATTGGATATTACGAATGGTTAAATGTACCAAGCTTAAATTCTCAGTTATGTAAAGTAAGAATTTATGATGCAAAGGATAACGAACCTTCCGACGTATCGGATGAAGTATTTACAATTTCGAATCAGATAACACAAACCATTGAATTGACCTCTCCTGTTGGTAACGAAAATTGGCAAGCCGGGACAAATCAATCCATTAACTGGAAATCAACCGGAATCCAAAAGGTTAATCTAAGATTTACAACCACTAACGGACTTACATGGAATAAAATTGCTGATAACCTTGATAATATTGGAGGCTATGAGTGGAATGTTCCTAATCTTGCTTCCAAAGCACCACAATGTTTGATAAAAGTTTCCGATGCGATTGATACAACTCTTTACTCTCAATCAAAATCAACATTTACAATTAGTCCAATTCCAAAATTGAAATTGTTGAAGCCGAACGGCGGAGAAACATGGACCGCCGGAATTATTGATACAATTAAATGGCTTTCTGTTGGTGTTGAAAATGTCACTTTAGAATTTACACCTAACAATGGTACAAATTGGTTTACAATTGTAGAAAAAACTCCTTCAAGCGGAAGTTATGCAACAAGTTTTTCAGCTGCCGGTTCTCAGTACAAAATTAGAATTACGGATAAAGAAAACGGATCGCCTCAAGACGAAAGTGATGGAACATTTACAGTAACTGCAGAGCCCAAGATTGTTGTTTTAGAGCCTAATGGAAAAGAAGAATGGTATGCCGGCTCTTCAAATAATATCAAGTGGACTTCAACAAATATTACCAACGTAAAGATTGAATACACAACAAATAACGGTGCTAGCTGGTCATTGATTGAATCTTCAGCCCCGAGTACCGGTGTATATTCTTGGAAGAATATTCCAAGTAATGTGAGCTCTCTGCAGTGCCGTGTAAGGGTTAGCGATGCAGAAGATAATATTCCATCAGATATCTCTGATGATAATTTTAGTATTCTCACTTATGGCGTTCAATTAATAAAGGTTACTAAACCAAACGGCGGCGAACGCTGGCCGTTAGGTACTTCGCAAGAAATTACATGGGATGCTGCCGGTCTAACAAATGTTAAGATAGAATACACAATCAACAACGGATTGAATTGGAATATTATAACAGCAAGTACCCCAAGTACCGGATATTATACTTGGACTCAAGTACCAAACACACCGGGTACAAATTGTAAAATAAGAATTAGTGATGCATCCGATTCCGCACCATCAGACGAAAGTGATCAATTCTTTGTAATAGGAACGGCTCCTTCATTAAAAGTTATTTCACCAAACGGAAATGATACATGGTTAAGCGGGTCGAGTAAAGAAATTAGGTGGTCTTCGGAGAATGTTGCTCTTGTTAAAATTGAGTACACTATTGACGGCGGTGCAACATGGAATGTTATAGCCAATTCTGTTCAAAGTATTGGAAGCTATTATTGGAATAATATTCCGGAACTAAATTCTTTGCAGTGTAAGATTAAAATAAGTGATGCACAATTCGGTACTCCTTCGGATGTTTCCGATGATAATTTTGCAATTATGAAGCCGGGCGATCAACAACTGAAAGTTAAAACACCAAACGGTGGAGAAAATTGGGTTGCCGGATCTTCTCAAGTAATTTCGTGGGATGCCGGTGGTATTGCAAGTGTAAAGATTGAGTTTACAAGCAACAACGGAATTAGTTGGTCTACAATTGAAGGAAGCACACCAAGCGATGGATTCTATAATTGGACTCCAATACCAAATATTGATGCAACAAACTGTTTGATTCGAATTAGTGATGCACAAGACGGTAATCCAAATGATGTAAGTGATCAATTCTTTAGGATTGGGACAACCCCAACTCTAAGAGTCTTAACTCCAAATGGAAACGATACTTGGCTGAGCGGTTTAACAAAAGAAATTCGGTGGTCATCAGAGAATGTTGCAACTGTTAAAATTGAATATACGATTGATGGCGGCGCTAATTGGAATGTTATTGCCAATTCAGTTCAAAGTTCAGGCAGCTATTATTGGAATAACATCCCGGAAGTAAATTCACTCCAATGCAAAATAAAAATTAGTGATGCTCAATTCGGTACTCCTTCGGATGTTTCAGATGATAATTTTGCAATTATGAAGCCGGGTGATCAACAACTAAAAGTTAAAGCACCAAACGGTGGAGAAACGTGGATTGCCGGAAGTCCGCAAAATATTACTTGGGATGCCGGTGGTATTGCAAATGTGAAGATAGAGTTTACAAGCAATAATGGAATCAACTGGAGTACGATAATTGCCAGTACACCGAGTGATGGATTTTATACTTGGACTGAAGTTCCAAATACTCAAGCTACAAACTGTAAAGTAAGAATTAGTGATGCCCAGGATGGCGAACCGAATGATATGAGCGATAATTTCTTTAGCGTTGATGTTGAACCTTCTCTCAATATGGTTGCCCCAAATGGTGGAGAAATCTGGTCAACCGGATCGAGCAAAGAAATCCGTTGGACAAGTTCTAACGTAGCAAATGTAAAAATTGAATATACAACTGATGGCGGTGCTAAGTGGAATTCGATTATTGAATCCACACCAAGTGTAGGCTATTATTTATGGAATAATATTCCGGATGCAAATTCTCTTCTCTGTAAAGTTAGAGTTAGCGATGCAGACGATGGAAATCCATTCGCCATATCTGATGATGTTTTCCAAATCTCAAATCAAATAGTTCAGACAATACGCATTCTAACACCTAATGGTGGAGAAACATGGAGAGAGCAGCAGACAAGAACTATTACCTGGGATTCTAAAGCTGTAACACAAGTAAATATTGAATATACAATTAACAATGGATTGAACTGGAGTTCGATTGTAAGTAATTATTCAAGCAGCGGAACTTACGAATGGTCAATACCGGCTAACACCAATTCAACACAATGTAAAGTTAGAATTAGCGATGCGGTTGATGGCGATCCTTCCGATGAGAGCAATTCATCATTCGCAATTATGTTAACTCCGGAAATCAGCAAAATCACATTCCCTACAAATGGTGCTACAATTTTAGCCGGCGAACAAATCAATATTCGTTGGGAATCAAAAGGTATTAGAAAAGTTAAAATTGAGTACAACAGAAATGATCTCAATCAATCCACTGATTGGTTTACGTTGGTCGATAGTGTTGAGAATTCCGGAACTTTCCCAACTACTTTTAAATATGATGAACTTGCAAAATCGTACATTGTCAGAATTAGTGCTACTGACGGAAGTGCATCATTAATGAGCGGAACTTTTACAGTTCTGCCTCCTCCATCAATAACAGTTTTAGCTCCAAATGGCGGAGAACAATGGCTAACAACTGTGGCTGGAACACCAACAACAGACTATCAGAAATATCACCCATACGAAATAAAGTGGCGAGGAAGTAATACTGAGAAAGTGAAAATTGAATGGTCGTCTAATGGTGGTGGAACATGGTTCGAAATCCCCGGTGCAGAATCACTTAACAGTACAGGTTCCTACGTTTGGGCTCCGGGCAAGGATGATCCAATTAGGCCTTCAAATTCAGATAATTGTCTTATTAGAATAAGCAGTCCTTCCGGTCCGTCGGATATGTCTAATGCAACTTTTTCCATTCATGATACGAAAAAGATACGTGTAGAATTTCCAAACACCGGTGAAGATTTTTACGGACAGTCTGGAAGAAGTCCAATGGCTATAGTATGGACTAGTTACGCAATAAGCGGTAATGTAGATATTTATTATAGTTTGCAAAATGGCGCAGATGGAACTTGGGTAGAACTCAAAAAAGATTACCCTTCAACCGGTGTTTATGCATGGGACTACTTAAGGGATCCTAATATAGTTGATCAAACAACATTTGAAATATTGAAGTATTCGAGTCTAGGTAGAATCAAAATTCAAGATTCAGATGATGATAAAGTTTGGGATGTAAATGATGTTCCATTCTGGTTGAATATTCAAAAAACTAGTGGAAAAGTTATCCAGCATGAAAATAAAATAAAAGGTAACATTCAAAAATAATTTTTTAAGTGAGTTAGTAATTCTATATTTGTGTAAATAAAAACTGTCCCGTAGTGTAATTGGCAACACGTCTGACTCTGGATCAGAAGAGTTTAGGTTCGACCCCTAACGGGACAGCAATATGCTTCTACTTTAGCATTTTAGATTGCTTATAATACTTTATTGATTCCATAAAAGTAGCCTGCCGGGCCTTCTGTTGCTGCCAAAGCCTAAGAAATCAACAAGGTTATTTACTGGTTGTTTCCTCTGAGTTTATTAACGTGTTTTATTATGTACAGTATTTAACGATTTTGTAATTCGAATTGATGGATCAATTTATAAAAGTGAAGGATTGAACAAAATGCCATATAAGAAAAATACAACTACACATCATTTCTCCCGTTCCACACCTTCCATGAAAGAAACTTGGGATCTCCAAAAAGCTAAGCTCAAAAAAAAATATCCAAGCCTAACGGAAAGCGATTTACGTTATGAGGAAGGAAAGAAAGGCGCTATGTGGGAGAAACTTCAGTTAAAACTTGGATTAAGTAAGGAAGAGTTGCAAAAGTTAATTGCGTCAATATGATAGTTCTGGTGGTTGCTAAATTCAATCTAATTCCAAAAGGATACAATCATGAGTAAAGGACAAGACAGTAAGAAAGCTGCTAAAAAAGCACCGGCCAAAACCGTAAAGGAAAAAAAAGCCGCTAAAAGAGATAAGAAAAACGAAAAAAAGAAAAGTGGAATTTTAGATATATAGAACACCTTTCACTTTGTTATACAAAATTATCACCTCGATTTTTAATCCCCGGTCGATGCTTATGTAAGCCTTCATGCAGTTCGGAATTCCCATTGCAATTACTACGTTTAATCAATGAGCATACTACAGCGAAATTGGAAATTACTATTATTCATTCGAATCTAATTGCGCTACAGTTACATACATTTCCTTGTTTGGATAACGCAGCATTAACGGGCATTTTTATTCTAAAAATTAATATTTTAATTTAGTTGCTATATCTTGCAACTATATAATTTGGAGTTTAGTTTGAAGAACGTACAAAGGTTTTGGAAAGTAATATTTCTCAGTTTTCTTTTTTCAATTTTCATTTCTCCAAAAGCATTACCGCAAGATCATAAAAGCTGGAGCTATAACCTCAATGTTTACGAAGTTAATACACGTCAGTACACCAATTCCGGAACATTTAATGAGTTTAGAACTACACACCTTGATAGATTAAAGGAAATGGGAGTAGGCATAATCTGGTTCATGCCTATAAATCCTATTGGAACAAAGAATCGTTTGGGCTCACTAGGCAGCCCCTATTCTGTAAAGGATTATATTTCCGTTAATCCGGAGTTCGGTACAATTGAGGATTTCAAAACTCTAGTTAATGAGATTCATGCTAAGGGCATGTATGTAATTATTGATTGGGTTGCAAATCATACTTCATGGGATAATACTTTGACCATTTCTCATCCGGAATGGTATGTAAAAAATTCTAGTGGGAATTTTATGCCGCCAGCCGGTACAAATTGGACTGATGTCATCCAACTAGATTATTCAAAGCAAGGATTGCGAGATTATATGGTTGATGCGATGACTTTCTGGATTAAAGACATTGGTATTGATGGATTCAGATGCGACGCAGTGAGTTTTATGCCCTTGGATTTTTGGATAACCGCAATTAGTAAACTAAAGGCAATTAAGCCAAACATATTTATGCTTGCCGAAGATGATAAAGCAGCATACCAGTATGTTGGTTTTGATATGTCTTATGCTTGGGGAATGTACGGATTTGGCAACGGCGTATTAAAACGAATTGCTTCCGGAACAAATAATGCAGATGATTTCGATCATTATGTTCACACTGAAAATCTTTCTTACGATCAGCATTACAGAATGTACTTTACTTCAAATCATGATGAGAATTCATGGTATGGAACAGACTTTGAATTATTTGGAAACGCAGCGGAATCATTTGCCGTATTAACTTCCATCATCAATGGGATGCAATTAGTCTATGGTGGCGAAGAATCCGGATTAAACAAACGACTTGCATTTTTTGACAAAGACAAAATCACTTGGCAGAATCATGCATTTGCTAATATCTATAGCACTTTGTGGAAACTCAAAAAAGAGAATAGGGCTTTATGGAATGGGATAAGTGGAAATTTTTATAAACGAATAAAAACTTCCAACGATAAAAATATATTCGCATTTATTCGCAAGAGTGGTGAAGATAAAATACTGGCAATTTTCAATCTCAGCTCCGGCAGCAGCAGCTTCAATATTGATGACACGCTTTTCTATGGTGCTTACGAAGATGTTTTCTCAAAAGAAAAAGTAACCTACAATCAAACTGCAAATATGACACTTCAGGGCTGGAAGTATAGGGTTATGAAAAAGGATAATTCTTCAACTAGTATTCAAGAGGATAAAAGCTTGCCCTTTGGTTTTGAACTAGAACAAAACTATCCAAATCCTTTTAACCCGGAAACAGTAATAAACTATACTATTCCAATTAGCAACAGAGTAATATTAAAGGTTTATGATACTCTTGGTAATGAAGTCTCCGAGTTGATAAATGAAGTTAAATCGGCGGGTAAACATTCTGTTAAGTTAGATGGGTCTAATCTGGTAAGCGGAGTATATTTTTACCAACTAAGAACTGGGAACAATTTTAGCACCAAAAAATTTATCTTAATGAAGTAAAGAATATGCCTATTAAATGCTGGCAATTGCCAGCGTTTAATAAGTAATAGTATTTTTACAATTATTTCCACATCCGGTTGAATTCTAATCTTAAACAGTCCAAGAAGTATTGTTTTATAGTTGCTGTTACACCGCAAGTTTTTTCTTGAAGTGTATTCAAATGATTCATGCAATCACAACTTATCGGAAAAGTAATGAAAAAAATAAATTATTTGGTTTGGGCCGCGCTGATAGGCTCTATCTTTTTGCAGAATCAAACTTCAGCACAAGCATTCTATGATATCAATACAGTTCAAAAGATCGAAATTGTGTTTAAGCAAAGCAATTGGGATTATTTGCTGGACACAGCGAAAGCGGGGAGTGAGAGCTATATAATGGCTGAATCTGTCACCATTAATGGAGTTCGTTTCGACAGTGTAGGTGTTAAGTATAAAGGAAACAGTACTTACAATGCAAACCAAATTAAAAATCCATTTCATATAGAACTAGACACCTATAAGGAACAAGATTATCAAGGTTATACTGATATAAAACTCAGTAACGCGGCCAAGGATCCTTCCTTTGTGAGAGAAGTTCTTTCTTATTCCATTTTAAGAAAATATATGAATGCTTCTTTGTCTAACTATGCAAATGTTTATGTAAATGGAAAGTTGATGGGGCTTTATGTGAGCTCCGAATCTGTTGGTAAGAAATTCGTGAATAAAAATTTCTTTTCTAAGACTAATGCTTTTTTCAAATGTAATCCCATTGATGGGGCCGGGATGGGAACAACTAACATTCCTAATCTAGTTTATTGGGGTGCTGACAGTGCCAGCTACTATAAAGCTTATGAGATGAATTCCGACCATGGTTGGAAGGATTTAATAAATTTATGCTATACATTAAATAATGATGTAAGCAAGATAGAAACCGTTCTGGATGTTGACAGAGCATTGTGGATGATTGCTTTTAATAACGTTTTGGTTAATCTGGATAGCTATTTGGGTGTGTTCGCACAAAACTATTATTTGTATAAAGATAATACGGGTAGGTTTAATAGCGTTCTCTGGGATTTCAATGAATCATTCGGAACGTTCAGTCAATCGGGAACAATCAACTATACTAGCACCGCTTCAAAAAGTCAGATGACACATTTGCTGCATGCCGGAGATGCAAAATGGCCTTTGGTGCAAAAGTTGCTATCAATTCCAACTTACAAAAAAATGTACTTGGCTCATATGTACACAATTTTGATTGAGAATTTTTCTGATGGAAGTTATTTAACAACTGCGCAATCATTTCAGCCAATAATTAATTCTTCGGTACAAGCAGATCCTTATAAATATTTTACGTACGCTCAGTATCAAAGTAACCTTACAACTGATGTTACTTCTGGCGGTGCGCCGGGCGGCGGCGGTGCGCCGGGCATTTCCAATTTGATGAACGCGAGAAGTAACTATTTATTGTCGTTGGCGGATTTTACTGCTGCAAAACCATCAATAACTAATATTGCAACCAGTGAAGCTAATCCAAAAGTGAATAGTAATGTTTTCGTTACTGCCAGCATAACAAGTACAAATACTAACTCGGTGTACCTCGGATATCGGTCTGACCTTGCTGATAAGTTTGTAAGAGTTATTATGTATGACGATGGTTTGCATGGAGATGGCGCATCGGGAGATAATACATATGGTGCTTCCATCCCGGTTTCCGGCACGTCAATTCAATATTATCTTTATGCCGAAAACAATAATGCCGGTGTTTTTTCTCCGGTAAGAGCTGAGCATGAATATTATTCTTTACAAGCTACCGGAACAAACAATGGTAGTGAAATCGTGATGAATGAGATTTATTCAAGAGGTATTTCTGCAAATCCGGATTGGATAGAAATATATAATTCTTCTTCAAACCAGATTGATATTAGCGGGTACAAAATTTATGATTCTGGCGGACAAAGTGGAACGAAAGCAAAAAAGGAATTCCAATCCGGAACCATTATTCCACCTAAAGGATTTTATGTTATTATAACAGACGATTCTGATGCCAGCGGATTTGGTTTATCAAATTCCGGAGAAAAGGTTTGGTTGGAAAATGTATCCGGTGCTGTAATTGATACGGTTACATTCCAAGGACATACAGCAGTTCAGTCTTATGGGAGGGAAACTGATGGAGGAGAGTGGAAAATATTAAACAGCATAACACGGGGAATCTCGAACAGTTCAACTACTGATATTGCAACTGATTCTGCAATCTCGACTGATTATAAGCTAAATCAAAACTATCCAAATCCATTTAATCCACAAACAACAATTTCCTTTTCTGTACCAAAGAGCGGTTTAGTTTCATTAGTTGTTTTTGATGCATTAGGAAGAAACGTGGCTACATTGGTTGATGAATTACTAGCAGCGGGGCATCATCAAGTTCAATTTAACGGGGCAGAACTTGCCAGTGGAGTTTATTTTTATCAGATACGCGCGGGAAATTTTGTGGCAACGAAGAAATTTGTACTCATGAAGTAACTGCCGAATTCTTTTCTAAGTATTTTTGAATGGATTGGATGATGAATTCAACATTGGCGTTGCTTGGATCACTTTCGTGAAGTAAATTGAAATATTTTAACGAATGGTGTACATCGCAATAAAGCCAGATGATTCCCAGACTTAAATTATGTTCATAGGAATTTGAGACTACTTCGAGTTGAGGTTGGAGCTTAGCTGTTAATTCTGGACAAGGACAATCATCTTTGATTGGATCGGTTTTAATTATAAACTCAATATCATCGCGAACTAATTCGTTAAAAAACGAGAATGCTTCTTTCATGTCTCCTGTTTGAGTATAACAAACAACAAGTTTCTTTTTGGCGGAACGATTTTCTGGATATTTGGAGAGAACTTCTTCAAATTCCTTTTGTGCGGCGGAGTAATTTCTCGCCATAAAATATTGATTGCCTAACATTTCACTCATTGTAATCACACTATTTGATTTAATGAAGCTCTCATTGCGAGAGCTTCATTCGAAAATACTAATTATTTCGGATTTGCGCCCGTAACGAATGCGAATGATTTTATTTCTGTAGCCGGGTTAAACCAAGAAGCAACTCCATTAGTTTTCATCCAATCATAATTCATTGCATTAACACCAAATAATAAAGTTTTAGCATCGTAACCAAGAACTTTTAATACTGTTGCAGCTTGTGATGATGTTTGTCCGGTATAGCAATAAATAACGATAGTCTTATTTGTTGGCAATGTTTTTAATGATGCAGCTAATTTGAAATCAGCCTTTGGAGTGTATTGAATTGCGCCCGGTAAGTGACCTTTTGCGTAATCTGTTGTTGACCAATAGTTTACAATGTAATAGTTGCTTAAAGCACCGGTAACTGTTCCCCATGCAATTTTGATATCGTCAAATTGAGCACCAGTAGATAATAAAGCTTCAACTCTGGCTTCAAGAATTTCTTTACCGGTTGTTTTGCCAGTATTCAAAGTTGGTAATTCACCAGCTGCGTTTTTTGCAGTTGCAGTTGTTACAAAGTTGGTGTAATTGTTTCCATAAGAAGAAGTAGACCATGAACTAGCACAGCTTGCATTCCAAGAAGACATACCCCATTTAAGCGAGGATACGTTTGAATAGCCAAGTAATCTTAATAGAGAAACAGCGTATCCTGCTGTCTGTCCGGAATAACAAGCAACTACGATTTTGCTGTAAGAAGCTGCATTAGCAAGACCTTTCATGTAAGTAACAATGTTCTTTAAATCAACTCTAACCGCACCGGAAATATGACCTTTTGTTTCATAATCAGTTTGTGATCTGATATCGATGATATGAATTTTGTCCGGTGTTGCTAACATCATATCGCTTACTTCTTGTGCTGCGGTTATAGCTGGCGCAACGGTGTTTAAGAAATCACCATTAGCTTCAAGATAATCTGCAAGTACTTGAGCTTCATTAATTTTAACTTCCGGTGTAACCGGACTTTCGTCTTTACTGCAACCGGTGTAAACAAATAATGTTGGTATAATTAATAATAGATAAAACAAATTACGCAGTTTCATTTTTACTACTCCTTGATGTTTTTTTTTCATGGTTTTGTGTTGCAATTATTTTACATTCCAGATATATGGAAGCTTGCCATCTACAGTTATTGATGAAGTGGCGCTTGTTTCCCAGCTTTCCAAATCCGATTTGAATAAGTAAATCTCCTTGTTTCTATATGTTCCATCGGCTTCTTTAATAATATGGCATGCATCGTAGCAAGCTTTTCCGGAAGTAACTTGAGTTCTGGTTGTCCACTTAATAATATTATGCGGAGTTGCATATTTATAAGTAGGCTTAGCTTCAAATTTTAGAAGAGAAGCAACACCAAAGTTACTCCAACTGTCCGGCGCCATTAACGATCTTCTTAGCACTGAATATTTAAATGGCTTCGTCTCCGGAATCGGATTCATACCAATCTTGAAACCTTGATATGAAGCTACACGAGCACCCTCTCCGGCGATGTGGCAGCTGCCGCAGTTATTGTAATCTTGCGAATGACAAGTGTTACAAGAGAATGAACTGATATGGTTCTTATGATAATTGTTCGAGGTTTCTAATCCTTTATGGCAATCCGTACACTCAGGCATCATAGGCATTTTGTAGCGCTGATCGTAAATCTTTCCGTCGCCATGAACTTCATTTTGGCTGTGACAATTCATACACGTGAAAGATTTTTTGGTTAAATGAACATCCGGTACAGTTCCAACCGCTTGTCCAAAGTACGCATGCCCGCCGCGGCTAACATGGCAAGAAACGCAGACATCTCGCATATCCGGAGTTTTTGTAAATGCATGTCCACGAGAAAGGCCGCCGCCAGCAGCATTTGGGCGTCTAACATGGCAATCGCCGCAACTTCCATGGCAAGTTGCACAATTAGCATTGTAACCGGCTTTCATAGTTTCGGAAAGCTGATCGAATCCGGTTGGAATATTTGAAAGACCGGAACGAAGTACAACCATCGATTTTTGTCCCCAGCCTTGTTCGTGCAAACTGTTCTTAGTTCGTAATGCAATATCGGTATGACAGATACCGCATTTTTCATCAGATTTTGCCGAAGGTTTTTTTATGAAATCTTTTGAATGCGCTAAGGCTTTGTCTGAAGTTCCATCAACACCATTATGACAGCTTACACAAGGCATTTTGCCATGAATATTACTCTTGAATTCTTGATAACCATCTCCGCCAAGATAAACTCTATCGTATGGCTCGTAATGAGGAGCCTCACCACCGCAGCCATGGCTTTCGCCTGTTGCCGGGGGATCTGGAGTGTAAACCTTCTTTAGGGTTTCATAATTTGTGTGGCATCCTTTGCAAGAAGCTGTTGATTTAACAACGTTAGTTTCCGGTGTAATTGGTTCATCCTTTGGCTCTTCTTTGCATCCAACAATAATTATTGCGCAAAAAAGAACTAGTAAAAGTAGGATTGATTTAATTGCGTTCATTTTTTTTCCAGAATTACTTTTGATGAACCCATTAAGCAATTAGAATGCCGATTCGAAAATAGAATAGAAATGACCTATTTAAAATTTGTACTGAAACAAATTGTTTCAGTAGGAGAGTTTGTCTTATTAGAAGTTCACTTAGTTACAATTAGGGTGTGTTTTCAGTGTGGAACAGTGTTTCACTGTTTTGGAACGGGTGAAACGGTTTATTCAACCAAACCGAACCTTTTCATTTGACGCCAAAGAGTTGTTCTTCCAATTTTCAATTCTTGTGCAACTTTAGTCTTGTTCCATTGGAATTTTTCTAAAGTGGAAATCAACTCGGCACGTTCGCGTGAATCGGGGAAAAACTCGCGAGTGTTCCCAATATTTGAAGAAGTATTTGCTTGTTCGATAATGTTTGGAGGAAGTTTCATGCTTTCAACAACATTCTTTTTTGTAGTTCTTACAAATGCATACTCAAGCACATTTTCTAACTCGCGGATATTTCCCGGCCATGAATAGTTTAACAATGTAGTTAGTGCTTCTTCATCAATCTCAAAAATTTCTTTTTTATAATACAGAGAAAATTTGTTCAAGAAATGGCGGACTAGTGGAACGATATCTTCTTTACGATTTCTTAACGGGGGAACTTCAATTGGAATTACATTCAATCTGTAGTATAAGTCTTCTCTGAATTTTCCTTTTTTTAGTGCGTCCTTGATATCAATATTTGTTGCAGCAATAACTCGCACGTTCGAAGTTCGCGTAATTGATTCGCCAACCCGCTCAAATGTTCCTTCTTGCAAAACTCTAAGTAATTGAATCTGCATTTGAAGCGGCATCTCTGCAACTTCATCTAAAAAAATTGTTCCTTGATCCGCAATTTCAAATCTGCCGGCACGGTCTTTAACCGCATCAGTAAAGGCTCCTTTTACATGTCCGAATAATTCACTTGCAAGCAAGTTAGAAGGGAAGACAGAACAATTTATTTTGATATAAGGATGCTGGCTTCTAGTGGATAATTTTTGAATTGCATTTGCTACTAATTCTTTTCCGGTGCCGGATTCACCATGAACAAATACCGGCGCATCTGTTTCGGCAATTTCTTCAATCAACTGGAAGATATCTTTCATTTGTTTGCTATGACCGATAATTCCGTTGAACTGTGATTCGCTTTGAAGATTCAAACCAATGGTTTCAAATTTGGTAAGATCACGAAAGGATACGATGCCGCCGGTCGGCTCATCATTTTCATTATACAAAACGGATGCGCTCAGTTTAATTGGTCTCATAGACCCGGTTTTGCACTGAATTTTGCTCTCGAAATCGAAAATGTTTTTCTTGGTTTTTAATACCAGTGCTATAGGGCAATCGGTAAAACAAACTTCCGAACGGAAAATATGTTTACAAAAATGGCCTATTACTTCGTCACGGTTCTTGCCGGTTATTCTTTCAGCGGATTTATTGAAGAATTTTATTCGGAAGTCTTTGTCAACTGTAAATACACCTTCTCCAATCGAGTCTAATATGTGATCTTTTAAGTTATCAGTTATCGGCATTTACCCAACAGTTTGCTTTAGATAAGTAAAGATAAGTAGGGAAAACGATTTGAAACAAATTGTTTCAGCACCAGATACAAAAAAGCCGCCAATAATTGGCGGCTTTTTCAAGAGGGATTCAATAAAGTTAAGCTTCCACTGGAATAAAAACTTTCTTCATTGAATTCACATAATCTGCTGCGCTTAAAGCAGCAATTGTTCCATCGGCAACCGCGGTTGTAACTTGTCTGTACCGTTTCGCAATTGAATCTCCTGCTGCAAAAACTCCGGGTAGATTAGTTGCCATGTTTTTATCAACTATAATTTCTTTGTTTTGGTTAAGTTCAATTAGACTACCTAACTTTTCAGTATTGGGTACATATCCTATGAAAACGAAAACACCGTCAATCGGGAATTCATTAATCTCGTTGCTGAGATTTTGAATCTTAACGCCGGTTAATCTTTCTTCTCCGACAAACTCAACAATCTTGGATTCCATCATAAAATTTATTTTGGAATTTGCTTTTGCTTCTTCGATATAATGTTCGAATGCTTGGAAGTGATCGAACTGATGAACGATGGTTACTTTTGAAGCATACTTAGTTAGTGATACTGCTTCTTCAAGAGCAGAATTACCACCGCCAACTACAATTATTTCTTTGTCTTGAAAGAAATCTCCATCGCAAGTTGCACAGTAAGAGATTCCTTTACCTTTCAGTTCTTCTTCACCCGGAACTCCGATTGTTCTGGATTTTCCTCCGGTTGCAATAATGACAGCCGAGGAAGAATAGATATCAGTACCATTAACCGATACTTGTTTCAGCTCTTTATCTAACTCCAAGCCGGTAATTTTTAGATTGGATTTAATAGTGCATCCAAATTTTTGAGCTTGTGCTTTCATGTTTCTTGCAAGCTGGTAACCGCTTATACTTTCAACGCCGGGATAGTTTGCAATTTCGTGAGTAAGCACCATCTGTCCACCGATAGTCCCTTCATTTAGAATCAGCGTTGAAAGCTTAGCTCTGGAAAGATAAATTCCGGCAGTTAAACCGGCTGCACCGCCGCCTATAACAATTACATCAAAATGATTATTCATTTCTGTCTCAAAATTACTTGCCAAAGTTTTCATCTAAAATTGTAGTTACTTGTTCTTTGCTCTGAATGCTGCTAGTTGCTTTAACAACTTTTCCGTTTTTGTAATAAACTACAAACGGCAATCCTTGGAAACTTCTACATTCCGGTAATGAGCGGATTACTTTTGCATCGGCTGAATCAAATTCCATATCGGCAAATTTTATATTCTTGTATTCGCCTTCAATCTCTTCCATAACTTCGTAAACCGGAATACACATTGGTCCCATTCTGCCGCAGCAGATCATTACATTTTCGTTTTCTTGTAAAAGTTTTGAGTGGTCTTGTTCTGAAAGTACGTGTGTTAGATTGGTTTGCAACATTTTATATTTCCTATTTATTAGTTGTATATATGATGAAAATAAATGGAAGAGGATTCAGAAAATATTTCGACATTCTTGACGAACACTTCGACTCAATAAACATTTTTTCATTCGTTGAATAATATCAAACCGCATTTCCGCTTCAAGAATAAGCAAAAGAGAGTTGGCACAATCTTTATAAAGTACTCTACAACAACATAATTCAACAACAAAACAAAAAGGAGTACAAAATGAAAAACGCAGCATTGTTCACACTCGCAATTCTTTTATCACTTACAGTATTTGCTTCATCTTCGAATGCACAGTCCAATGGAAAGGGAAATCAATCCGCTGTAAAAACAAATTGGGTTGATCTTAACGCCGACGGACTTTGCGACAATGTGGGAACAACAGCACAAGGTTCCGCACAAGCCGGTAAGGGTTACGGTAAGAAAGATGGCAGCGGAACACAAGTAAGACCACAAGATGGAACGGGATTTGGCAACAAAGGTGGTAATGCAACTATTACCGGAACTCATGACGGAACCGGTCCAAAAGGTTCATCAGCTCGCAGAGGAAACAAGTAATACTTTCGTAAATAATTGATTTGAGAAGGCATGACACTCATGCCTTCTTTATATAAGTAAAAATTGGAGAATAAAAATGAAAAAGATAATAAATAAGCTGCGGGTTCCTTTGCTTCTAATAAGTATAACACTTGTTGCATGTACAGAAGCCAGCATAAGCGAGCCGGTTGAATCAACTAATGGTGATGCATTAGTATTATCTGAAATGACAGCAGCAATTAACAGTTCCGCATACGATAATCCTACTGATCTTCAAGCTAAAGGCTTACAGTTTATGCGCGAAGAAGAAAAACTGGCCCGCGATGTTTACACAGCAATGTATAACAAATATGGGATAAGAGCTTTTGTAAATATTTCTAAGAGCGAACAAACTCACACGGATGCAATTAAAGCACTTTTGGTAAAATATAACATTGAAGATCCGGTAAAAAATGATGCAGTTGGTTCCTTTACAAATGCGGATTTGCTTTCACTTTACAACAAGCTAATAGTTGCCGGTAATGTTTCTGATGTTGAAGCGTTAAAAGTTGGTGCGGCAATAGAGGAAATAGATATTCTTGATTTACAGAAACACATTGCCGAATTGTCCGACAATGCAGATATAAAATTTGTTTATGAAAATTTAATGAAGGCTTCCGGAAATCATCTGCGTGCGTTTGTTAAAAATCTTAGTTCGCGAGGCGTTTCATATTCACCTCAATACATGGATAAAGCTACTTACGATTCCTACATAAACTAACCAAACAAAAGCCGCAAGTAGTTTTCTTGCGGCTTTCTTATAATCTTTCTAATCTTGATCTCAAATGCCTTTCACTAATTCCAAGTATTCTTGCTGCTGCACTTTTGTTGCCGTTGGTTCTTTTTAAGGCTTCGTTAATCATCGCTAATTCAAACTCTTTCATTTTGATTTCGTAATTGTCGTCAAGATTAAGCGGATCAAATTTCTTATCAATTTCTTTTAGATCGCTGAGCAAAGGCAAATCGTTAGTGGTGATTAAGTTTTCTCTGGCAAGAACAACAGCACGCTGGATAACATTTTCTAACTCGCGAATATTACCCGGAAAACTATACTTGATGAGCTGGTCCAAAGCTTCCCGACTTATTCCAGTTACATCCTTGCCGAGATCGCTAGCAAAGCGTTTTATGAAATGATCTACTAGAATTGGAATATCTTCTTTGCGCTGACGAAGTGCCGGTAATTGAACAGTTACAACATTTAGTCGGTAGAATAAATCCTCTCGGAATAATCCGTTTTTCATCATCTCTTCTAAATTTCTGTGAGTCGCGGTTATAATTCTTACATCTGTTTTTTCTGTTTGATTACTTCCGATTCTCTGATACTCGCCGAATTGTATTGTCCTTAAAAGTTTTACTTGTATTGGCAAAGGAATTTCGCCAACTTCATCAATAAAGATCGTCCCGCCGTTTGCTTCTTCAAACCTCCCGATTCTTTGATTTATTGCGCCGGTGTAAGAACCTTTTTCGTGACCGAATAATTCGCTTTCTAATAAGTTTTCTGAAAGAGAAGCGACGTTCACTGTAATAAATGGTTTTTCTTTTCTTGGGCTTGCAAAGTGGATCGCTTTGGCGATTAATTCTTTTCCGGTTCCGCTTTCTCCACGAATTAAAACCGAAGCTTTTGAAGATGCAACTCTTCCGGCTGTGCTTAGAACATTTTCCATTAATGCACTTTGAGTAATCATGCTGTCAAAACGGAATTTATCTTGCAATTGCTCTTTCAAAAATTTGTTTTCGCTTAAGAGATGCTTTCTTTCTTTTATTCTATTCAGAATTGTCTCTAGTTCATCAAGATCAATTGGTTTAATTAAGTAATCGAACGCGCCAGCCTTCATAATTTGAACCGCGCTCTCAATCGTTCCAAATGCTGTCATTACAACTACATCAATTTCCGGATTTAGATTTTTCATTTCACGAAGAACTGTTAATCCGTCCCAGCCCGGCATTTGAAAATCCGTAAGAACGATGTCAATCATGTTTTCTTGAGCAATTTTAAGTGCTTTCTCTCCATCGTTAGAAGTGAAAACATTATAATTTCTTTTTGTTAGAAAACTTTTAAGCGACTGGACTTGCGCTTCTTCATCATCAATGAGAATTACAGAAAACTCTCGCATAAATAATCCTTAAATGTTTTTAGGAAGTTGAATTGTAAATGTTGTTCCATTTCCAAGTGAACTTTCAACACTAATTACTCCATTATGTTCAGCGATAATTTGCTGAACAACGCTTAAACCAATTCCGCTTCCTTTAGTTTTTGTAGTGAAATAGAGATTGAAAATCTTTTTGAGATTGTCTGGTGAAATTCCTTTGCCGCTATCTGTAAATGTAAACTCGATCAATCCTTTTTCATTCTCTCGTGAATCAATAGAAAGTGAGCCTTCACCGGAAAGTGAATCTAGAGAGTTCTCAATTAAGTTGATAATTACTTGTGTAATCTTTGTTCTATCCCAGTTTACAAATTCGTTATAGGAATTATTAATAAAGAGGTTGAAATTTTTACTCTTAAAAACTTCCTTGTATTGATTCTCCATTTGAGTAAACAGTTCTTGGAGAATGAATGATTCAGTTTGCATAGGCTTCGGCTTAGCAAATTTTAGAAAGCTTTCAATTGTGTCGTTGATTCTTCTTACTTCTCTGTACACAAGTTGCGTTAAGTTCTTATACTCTTCAGCATTCTCAGTCGGTAAATAATCTTTGCCCAATTGCTGGGTTATTGTTCCAATAGAATTGAGCGGATTACGAATTTCGTGAGCAACTGATGAAGCGAGTTCTCCCATTGCAGTTAATCGCTCGCTTCTGATAATCTGTTCTTCCAACCTTTTTTGCTCGGTCAAATCTCTAATAACCAGAATAATGTTCACTTCATGATTCTCATTTGTAAACTCACTTCTTGAAGTAAGTAGAGTTCTTTTCTTGCCGGAAACAGTGCAAACCACTTCTACAATGGTTGATTGATTCTCCATTAATTTTTTACTGCATGCTTCACCAAATAGATTCTTTACTTCTTTGCCGAGCAATTCATCTCTTGATTTGCTAAATAGTTTTTCCGCTGAACTATTTGCTGATTTGATGTTCAAACTTTTATCCAGAACAATAATTGCATCGCTTACATTGTCAATGATTTGTGATGAGTAAGATTCAATAGCTTTGAATTTTTTCGATAACAAATCAAAATTTTGCCGGATGAATATCATCGAAAATGTAATAAACCCAAATACTAAGAATATTATTCCGAGGAAAACTATTCTTCTAGTAAGTCGTTCATTAATTTTTGTAAGTGGATCCATAGACAATCCCAATCGGAATATTCCTATGAGTTGGCCATTGTAAACGAATGGATGCAAAAGTTCGAAGACTTCTATGCCCGAATGTTCAACCACTCTCCATCTGTAATTTCTTTTCGAAAAGACGTTCTTTAGAAATTCGGAACTATCAATATCTTCAAGTGCCTCAATCTTTCCGGAACCGGCAATAATTCCTTTCTCATCTTGCAGTACCGCGTAATGTATCTGTTTGTTTTCAGTAACATTCTTAAGAAGTACACCAAACCCAACTTGTTTTCGGAAACTCAGCAATTCTTCCGCATCAATATTCAATACAATAGCATTTCTGTTTTTTGCTGCAACGGCTATTGCATATCGTTGACCTTCTAAGAATCTGGCTGGTTTGATTCCAATTATTAGAGTATCTGCTTCATCATCAAAGATTGTACTTAGGTAATCTACCGGATTGTGCTTTTCCGGTAAACCGGGGTGTTCTTCTTTCGAACTTGTTAATATTTTCTTGCCGGTTTTATTAAAAACATTTATTCGGTATATGCGATTGTTCTCAGCAAGATTGGCCAGCATTTGCTCATTAACCATACCTTTATCGTAAAACATTTTAATCATAACGGCATTACTTAGAAGCCTCTGTTTTACTTCGTCTTCAATTTTGTTATAAGATAGAAGTGCGTTTTCCGAAGAGGTGAGTAGTGTCTCTAAAAGTGAATGACCTTGTTTCTCCATAAGCTCAAGCATTTCGCTCTTGCTCTGGCTTAATTCAATTGCTACCGAAGAAATTACAATTATGGCTGTAACGAGTAGAATTAATAATAAGCTTTTAGGATGGACTAAAATGTTCTTGAAGAGCTTCACGTTTTTTGCCATTTAATTCTTTTACAATTTACTAAAAACGATTACTAATAAGATGCAGCAAATTGCAAATGAATTCAACATTTTGATATCGCAAATAAGCCGCGGAGTTTGAGGATAATTATAGTGCAATTCCTAGGTTAACGTTTATCGAATTGCTTTTATAGTCGAATAAATAGCTGTTGGATTTATTTTTAATTGTCTGGAAGTTTAATCCAATAGACAGATTGTTCCCGTTTAGAAATTCCAAAGGGATGCTTTTAGTTAAGGATAAATTGAAGATGCTTTGGGTATCGCTGCGCATAATATCCGTGTTATAAGAAAGCGCTTCATCATAAAGTCCTTGAGAAGGGTAGTTCTTCTTGTTCAGATAATAACCGGCTTTAACTTGCAAATCGTCAAATAGAATTTGCGTTAATTCAACTGCAACATTGTTTCCTTCGTAATTTATCGGATCATCAAACATCTCGGATTCGTCACCGTAAATCATATTCAAATCTTTTACAAAAGCACCAAAACCATTTAAAATGCTTCTGTTTGTAAACTGAAATGCAAGGCCGGTAGTTTCCGTTACCGATTGAGCAATTCTTGCGAATGTTAAAACTTGAGATACGGATGAAACATTTTTATCTCTGTATGATTCTGTAATTAAGCTATCTGAATCATCAAGATATGAATACGTCCCGGTTTGAGTAGGAGTGAGATACTTTTTAAAGTAAAACGCGCCTCCCAAAATTACAGTTGTTCCGGTTTCAAATCCTTTGTTAATTGCCGCACTGAGACTTGTAGTAACATTATCAAGAATCGGAACGCTCGTGTACTTTGTCATTGTAACATTGGGTGAAAGAGTAATGTAGAAATTATCAAACTCGAATTGGTAATTGTAATAGAGACTGTAGTTGTTGTAGTCGAAATATGTATAGATATCTTTGTTTAGTCTTTGCTCAAACGAAATACCAATAGAAGCCGATTCAAACTCTTTCCAAATAGATGCTTGGTGATAATAGAAATTTCTATCCGGCAATACATCAAATGCAGCATAACTTCCAATATAACCAACTTTTAAGAATTCGAAATCTCTTTCAATACTTCCGGTAAAAGAGGAAACAAATGATTTTTCGGCTAGCTTGGAACGAAATGGATTATCGTTGTATTCTTGTTCAGTTGATATTCCAAAACTCCATTGTGCATAGAGAGGTATTGATATAAATGTTAGTACAATAATTAAGACTATTTTATTTACGAGTTTCATTTAGCACCAAAAAAATGGGACTCAATAGAGTCCCGATTAGCGAAAATATTTATTTTACTTTCTACCGCCTCTATAACCTTGACCGTTTCCAGTTTGTGTTCCGGTTGTTGTGCCAGTAGGTGTACAGTTTTGCGAGCCTTTCATTCCTTTTCCGGCTGCGCCTAATCCGCCTTTACCTTTTGCACCACCTTTTCTGCCTTTGCCGGCGTTATCATTAATACCGTCGCCATTCAAATCGACAAACTTATTCTTCTGTAGTTTTGCGCCTTTGTAATCCGGGTCAACGCCGTTAGGAATTCCATCTCCGTCCGCATCCGGTGCATTATCGTTGTAGCCGTCGCCGTTTTTATCAACAAAGTTTTTGCCATGTGTTGCCGGTGGATTAGTAGTAGTTTGAGCCGAAACTTCTGCATACATTGCAAAAATTCCGAAGAGTACGATTATTGTAAGTAGTTTTTTCATTTCTTCCTCTATGAAGTGTTTGTTATTGTTTCGTTATTATTTAATAAGAATTGTGCCATTAGTAAAAACTGTGTTTGGATAGAAAAAATGCGGGTTTTATAGAGTATTGAAATAATATCTCGACAAAAAGGGCGAACGATTCGACGATATTGACTATAAGAAACTTGTCTCCAAACTTAGCTCAAAAAAAAAACTGCACGGTTTCTAGCCGTACAGTTTTTAAGTTCAGATATTCTGAGTTGATTAGTGCGTTTGAGTTTCTGAATCATTCTGCTTATGTGCAATTACTTCCTTAACAGTTTTTGCGTTTGTTTGAGCTCGGCAGTTTGGACAGAATTGCCACTCAGCTTTAATTGGATATTGACACTGCTGACAGAATGTGTTTGATAGATCGTTTCCACAATGAGGGCAGTAAGCTCTCGTTCCATTCAATTCACCATCGCACTTAGGACAAGTAAAAGACTTGAATGTATTTGGTCTTGTTATTAGATAAATGGTGAGGCCGAAGAATAGAGAGATCAAAGAGAGGAAAGCCCAGATACCCGGTGTTTTTACATCACGTTCTTGCGCATCAAGATAAACCCAAGTTGGTAGCAAGAACCATAAAAACGCGCATGCAAATCCAAGCAATGTTCCGAATATATTAATTAGGGTAAAAAATATGTCGTCTTGTCTTAGGCCACGTTCATTATAATATTTTTCTTTATTTACACTATCATCAACTTTCATGTAAAGTTTCCCAAGCAGCATACCGTTACTGTTGTACACAGATGATGAGAAAATTGTTGATGTAGATTGTAGATACGGCATATTCCAATCATTAATATCTTCTTTGTAAAATCTCCAGTAGTTGTCGTTGTAGCGATCGTTTCGCATATCGTTCTGGGCAAACTGAGAGAAATCAATTTCTTCGCTTTTATCAACTAGCTTTAACAAAAAATCATTTCTGTCACTATAATATTCATCTGCCTTTATTGTAGATGAGTATTTGTCGTAATTAGAATTAAGCTTATCAATTATTTTCTCTGGAACTCCAAACAAGGTGTTTCCGGTTATGTCAGACATCCAGAGGTATTTTTTCGGCGCGTCAGTTTTTTGATGCTCGATAGCATATTCTGATTGAAGTTCATTCACCAACACTTGGTTTATCGGTACCGATTTGATTTTGCCGGCAATTCCGTTGAGATATGTTTTGTTCTCTTCCAAGAAAGAACTGAAATACTTTTTGAACTCTTCTTGATGATTTTTATACGTGTAACTTCTGTATGGAAATTGAAGCAGTATTATCACTAATGAAACAACTGCAATTATTACTGCTGGAGTTGCCAGCTTACGAATTAATTTTCTTCTGTTCATTTTTTCTCCTATTGAATTCTCTTTAACTGAAACTTTTGTTCTTGTTTGATTCGAATAATAAAACCGGTGAAATTGAAAGCGCAATGAAAATGCCTATGCATAAGACTATCGCAAACGCTACACCTACACTGCCGAATGCTTGAACGAACCACGATTTGCTCATTGATTCCCAGACGGTTGATATTGTTAGCTTCGTCTGTACCAGATAGATTAATGTGATAAGAAAGATTTGGCCGAACGCAATTTGCAGTATTGGGGTGACAGAGTACGAGTTGTAAGACTTTGCGGGTTTAACAACCGATGGCTCAATTTCCTTAAGTATATTTTCGAATATGAGTTCTGAAGGTTTCTCGGATTCTATTTTAGTTAGTAAGCACATAGTTTGCTTTACATTTTGAAGATAAGCTTGGCAATTTTCGCATGAGGATATATGATTTCTAATCTCAGTAAGTTCGGCTTCGCTTTTTTCGAGGAAGTAGAAATCAATTACATTGTTTTTATTTAGACAGTTCATTTAATACTCCAATCGTTGTAACAACTTTCTTAGTTCTGCTATTCCGTGATGAAATCTTGCTTTCAGAGTACCTTCCGGTGTGTTTGTAATCTCGGCAATTTCTCTAAATTTCATTTGGTTGTAATGCTTCAGCAAAATGACTTCTTTCAAATAGGGATTAAGTTTCTCCAGTGCTTGACTAATTGCGTCCTTTAATTCGGTCTTTTCAAGGATGCTTTCCGGTTCTTCATTATCTAATTGCTGAGAGGTTCCATCCTCATTCAGCATTTCTTCAAAATCTATATATTGATAAGTGTATCTCTTCTTAATCATTTCATTACGGGTAATATTTATTCCGATAGTGAATAGCCAAGTTTTAAAACTCCCTTTATTACTGTCGAATAAGTGAGAAGCAAACCAAATGCGGGTAAATGTTTCTTGCAATATATCTTCGGATACTTCTCGGTTATTTGTATAGCGCAAAACAAAATTGTAGAAAGGAATATGATATCTCTCGTACAGAATCTTTAAAGCTTTGGAGTTTTTCTCCAACACCAAAGCGATCAATTCTTCATCGGTATATTTATTCATATATTTTTCTACATTATCCATTACATAACTATACAAGGTTAATCTCAAAAAGGTTGTCCCCTTAAGTGATTTTTAGTATTGGGCAACAATATTTTAAATTTTTTACTTAATCTAAGAGAATCGCTGCCAAACATAGAAGGAAAGTGGTGAATGAATCAATCACTGAACTGAAGTAAAATATTGATTATTTGAAACTCAACAACTAAGTTAAAATTAAAATTCGGGAGTCGATGGCTTCTACCTTATAATAAATAAAATGAGAAAATAATGACAAGTGAAAAAACCAACTTACTAACAGCCGGTGCAATTGCAAAAGAACTAGGAGTATCCGGCGCAGTAGTATCCAAAACTATTAAGGCTCTTAATCTTCAGCCGGAAATGAAAAAGGGTGTTTGTTGTTATTATTCTAAAGAAGTTATTAAAAAAATCAAAACAGCAATAAAGTAATTATTCAGTAGGATTTGGAATTCCGTTACTAAAGGGAAGCTATTTATGCCATGGGACGCAAAGTATAATGACGTACATAATCTAATTGAGTTAATTTATAGGGGAACGGTGTCCCCGGCTGATTTACACGAAGCTTTGCTAGCCGCTGTTAAGCTGGCAAGAGAAAACAACAGCATATTGTTCTTAGCTGATTGTACTGATATGGAAGGTGGTCATTCGATAGTTGATTTGTACGGGTTAATTTCTCTCTATGAATCTGTTGGATTGCATCTGAGAATGAAGGAAGCTTTGTTACTTCCTTCACTGAAATCTCCAAAAGAAGATGTTAAATTTTACGAAACAGCATGTCTAAATAAAGGGTTCAACGTAAAAGTTTTTAGCAATAAAGAGAAAGCGCTCGCTTGGCTAAATGAATAGCTCGATAAATATTCTTCCTTTGTAAGGTTGTTATAGAATCTAAATCTTATCAAAATTTTATACAATACTTCCGTTTGTACTTATCTATTTTGTTGATCGAAGTATAGGCTGATTTTTTGGATACCGGGAGATGAATTTAATTCCTCTATTAGACTATTAGGTGTAACTTTTCGTTTCATCTGCACATAGAATGTATAACCCAATGTCTGTCCCCCATTGACCGCTCTAATATCTACAACTTCAGAGTGTTTGCAATACTTATCAATTATCGATTTGTATATGCCTTTATTCTCTGAATCCAGATATTCGAACTGGAGAAGGTATTGCGTCCCTTTCATTATTGAGAAATTTGAGTGGGAAAACAAATAGAGAATAGCCCCAATGATTAGTGATCCTATTATCGCAAGTTTATGATATCCAACTCCGGCGGCCATTCCAATTGCAAGACTTAAAAATATATAGACAATGTCTATGGTGTCTTTAATTGCAGTGCGGAAACGAATAATTGAAAGGGCGCCAACCAAACCGAATGCTCGCGCAAGATTATTCCCAATTACCATTAGTACTAGAGCTGTTATTGCAGAAAGAAAAATTAGCGAATTAACAAATCCATCGGAATAACCGGGGCCGCGATAAGTAAGTCTGTAAATAATTGTTATAAAAAAACTACACAGCAGACTTAATCCTATATTTAATATGATCTCAGATACGCTTGGTGAGAACAAATCAACTGCTTGAAAATTCTGCATTATTAGTTTTCCATTAAAGATAAATACTGTGGATAAAAACGGTCGTTAACTTGGTGTTTTTCCACCGAGATAGTGTACTTTGAAACAGCTTCTCTTCTCAGATGGAACTTGTTTATGATTCTGGGAACCCAAGAGGGGAGTACCTTGTGGAATTTAATTTCCAGTACGAAAAAATTTTCCAAACTCGTTTTAACTTTAGAATCATTATACAATTCGTTTATTCCCGTTGCAACGGAGCTGCGGAGATTCTTATCGAATGTAACACGAAGTGTAGAGCCAAGTTTGCACTCAAACGCTTCCCGATCGTATATGATATTAACAATTGGGACTAGTCTCTTTGATTTATAATGAAAGAGGAAGTTGTTGGCGCTTTCTTGAATTGACGTATGCCCATCTTGCGACTTTCCATTATTACCTTCGAGGAAATTTATAACTTCATTCAATTGAATCTTTGTCCGCTCCTTAAATACGAAGTCGCATTTTTTACTTTTTATTTCAAGAAAACCATATGAATTTGGGAACTGTTCGTTATAAGCTCTAATTCTAAATTTTGAACGATCTACGACACCGGATAATTTTTCGTAATAGCTTGCTAGCGAAAGTGTATCAAAGTATATGCTTCTAACAGTATATTCTTTGTTAGGTCTTGTTAGAGTGTATTTATCATGATTCAGAAATGGAGTTATTTCAGATCGCAATTCATCTATAACATTATTAGAGACCAAATATTTGTATTCTAATCGGCTCATATCAGTTGAAAATAAAATTGTACAAATAGTTGTTCAAAGAAATTTTGCCTAATCTCAAAGTGCACTCAACAACCATCCCGGGTAATAGTTTCCCGGTTGCATTATCAATTAAAACTCTTGCAAAGACAACTTGATTGCCGTCGAGTATCTTAACTTCCTTGCTGATCGAGATTATCTTTCCGGAAACCGTAAAATCCTTCTTTTGTAATTCAATTTTAAGTGAGGACCCAACTTCAACTTTGTCCATTTCAGATATACGAATTGGGGTATCTAAAATTACTTCATCGGTTTTGAAAACTGTAAGAAGCGTGTCAGATGAAAATTTCTGGTCAGCAACACCATCAATCGGCGATGTAATATAAAGCTTTGATGTTCGTTCTTTTATAAATTGTAGTTGTCTGGCAATTGTTTCCATCTGCAAAGAAATAATGGCGGCTTCTTGTGGTTTAACGCCAGTCTTAAGAGCCTCGAGTTTTGATTTATAAATCTGTACATCAATTTCGAGTAATCGGTATTCCCATTTGTGCGTTTCAAACTCTTCTTGGGAAACCAGATTTTTATTGAAGAGCTGCTGATATCTTTCATAGATAATTTTCTTCTGTGCCACTCGAGATTTAGCTAACTCTAGATTAGCTTCTGCTTCATTTATCAGTTCTTCTTTTTCTCCGGTTGTTTGAGATAGCAGATTTGCCTTTGCAATAGCAAGCTCTCCTTCAAGAGAAATTATCTTTTCGTTAAGCTGGCTCGACTGAATGAGGGCAATTGTATCGCCTTTATCAATTTTATTTTTTTTGCTTAAAACATCTGTAAATGTAAAAGCAACATCTTCACCTCTATCAAACTGAATTGTTTCATTGCCGCTGGATGTGCCGGAAATATAATCCACAACTATAGAACTTATCTGACCGGAAGTACCTCTGCTAATTATCCAATTATGCGTTGGCTGGACTTGAGCAAATGCATTCATGCTGTCGCTTACTAAAATTTTACCACCGAAAATGAAAAAGAAGAGTAATACGCATACAATTAATATTGATATTAGAATTTTTCGATTCATTAATGATGACTTCAATGCTTTATTTTTACAATAATTTTTTGGTCTAAATAATTAGACGACAAAGATATAATTTGTTTGCGTATTATCTTAAAATTTAAGAAGCAAAAAATTATTGCTGCTAAATTTTGCTAACAGTCGCCGCATAAAATATGTGCTAACAAGATTCAAATTTGGATGTAGCTTTTAGTTGAAAATTTAAGCCTTTCCTATTTATGATGCCTTAGCTTTATTAATTTAATAAGTCTTTATTAGCTTCATAAACTTACAATAGTACATGTATATACAAATGAACGATTTAAGCCCCAATAGCCGTTTTTTAATTTCTACGTTATTGGCATAATTTCTGGAATAACTTGAGGTTAGTCCATTTAAGAGGAAGAATGAAAGCCAACTATGTAATAAAATTAATAGCAATATTATTATTCTGGATTCTATCACTAATAGCAATAGATGCACAGCCAAGAATTAATTTCAACAATCAGAATTTGTTTATGAGTGGAGCCAATGTTGCTTGGATTAACTTCTCAAACGATTTTGGTCCGAGCACTATGCAAATTTCCAACTTCAAAAATTATTTTAAGCAGTTTAGCGAAGCGGGCGGAAATTCAATCCGTATTTGGATGCACACTACCGGCTCTAACACTCCAACTTTTTCTGCTGATGGTATGGTTACAGGACCCGGAACTGGAACAGTGGATGATGTAAAAGCAATTCTTGATGCGGCATGGGAATATAAAATTGGTTTGATGCTCTGTCTTTGGTCCTTCGATATGCAGCGTAGTACAATTGGCACCAGCTTGTTAACTAAGACAAAAAAAATTCTAATGGATTCAGTTGCTACACGGTCTTATATCAATAACGCATTGATTCCAATGGTTCAAGCCGCCAAAGGGCATCCGGCTTTATTAAGCTGGGAAGTTTTTAATGAGCCGGAAGGAATGAGTGTAGAGTTTGGGTGGAAAAGTATAACAACAACAGAAATCCCGATGTTCAATATTCAACGGTTTACAAATATGGTAGCCGGCGCTATTCACAGAACCGATCCAACTGCAAAAGTTACAAATGGCGCATGGTCTTTTTATGCTATGACCGATATGAATTACTTATCAAAGGTTTCTTCAAAACAATTATATGACGGACTTTCAACCGAAGAGAAGACAGAAATTCAACAGAAGATTGAGGAGAAGTATGGTGTTCATCTCACGTTCGATCAAATTAAAGAGGACTTTGTAAAAAGTTTAGCTAACTCGAACTACTACCGCGATGATAGATTAATTGCTGCCGGCGGAGATCAGAAAGGTACGTTGGATTTCTACTGCGTTCATTATTATGCCAGTAATTTTGGGACGGGACTGTCTCCATTCCATCATCCTTACAAAGACTGGGGATTGGATAAACCGCTAATCGTAGCAGAATTTAGAGTTGAAGATTCGCACGGGATTAAATATCGAGATTTATATACTAACTTAATTCAGAATGGTTATGCCGGAGCTATGCCTTGGTATTGGGATAACTCAACCGATAATGCAAGAATTAGCGAGCAGATGAAAATTCTTTATCAAAATTATCCTTATGATGTTGTTGTTGCACCTAAAAGCGGAGTTATCTATTCATTCGCGGCAAACGCAATTGTAATTAATAAAGGTGAAGCGGTAACTCTCGATTGGAAAACATCTGTCGGCTCAACAGTAAAACTCGACGGCGAAACTCTTGAGTACAAAGGAACCAAGGTAATCACTCCAAGTTCAACCGGGACACATACGCTAATAGCCTCCGGAGAATTGAATACAACAAAATCAGTTTTTATAGAAGTTATTCCATCCGGGAAAATTATCTCCTTTAGCGCTTTACAAAATCCTATTGCAGCCGGTGAAAGTTCAACTCTTGTTTGGGAAACTTCTCCGGGTTCTATTGTAACAATCAATGGGCAATCAGTTCCGGAAGATGGTTCGCTGGAAGTTAAACCGCTTACAAATCCATCAGTTTACACTTTAGAAACTAAAGGGGAGATTTCTGAAAAATCTATTGTTGAAATTACTCTTGTACCGGCTGGAGAAGTAAACCGTGCTATGGGAAGAACGGTTACAGCTTCTTCAGTATTGGAAAACTCTATCGCAAACACACCCGATTTAGCTGTAGATGGAAATTTTTTCACCAGTTGGACAAGCGAAAACCTTGAGCCGCAATGGATTCAAATTGACTTAGGTATGAGTTTTAATATTTCTAAGATAGTTGTGTTTTGGGGAACTTCGTACGCAAAAACATACCGCATAGGAGTTTCGAACGATCTGCTGAATTGGACAGTACTTAAAACCTCTACCACCGGAGCCGGCGGATATGAGGAGCTAACAAATCTTACTGCTAAAGGAAGATATTTCAAAATGTTTTGCGACAAGAAGGGAACAAGCGAATATTTTTCGGTTAACGAAATTGAAATTTATGGAACGCCGGTTTCAACAGATGTTGTTGAAGAAAAATTACCATCAGAATTTTCACTTTCTCAGAATTATCCAAATCCGTTTAATCCGGAAACTACCATTAGCTACAAGGTACAAGCGGCAAGCCAAGTAAGTCTAAAAGTTTATGATGTTTTAGGTAATGAAATTGCAACACTGGTTAATGAATTCATGCAACCCGGTGTTTACAATTCTCAATTCTCAATTCTCAATTCTCAATTATCCAGCGGAGTTTATTTCTACAAATTAACTGCGGGTGATTTTGTCTCGACTAAAAAAATGATTTATTTAAAGTGAGTCTAAAGCAATGAAAAGATTTATTCTGTTTATCATTTACTTACTCTTTGTTTCCATATCGCTAGCACAAGTAAAACAAATACGAGTTGCATGTATAGGAAACAGTATTACTCATGGCGGAGGCGGAACAACTGCTTATCCTTATCAGCTTGGACTTCAATTAGGCAGCCATTACGAAGTTAAAAATTTTGGTGTCTCCGGAACAACGTTGTTGAAGAAAGGGGATTATCCTTACTGGAAAGAAGTTTCGTTACAAAACGCAAAAGATTACGATCCGCATATCGTAATCATTAAGCTTGGTACAAACGACAGCAAACCACAGAACTGGGTTTACAAAAATGAATTCTTTCAAGACTATGTAAGCTTGGTTAAAGAATTTCGAATGAATGGACGCAACCCTCAGATTTATGTTGCTCGTCCTTGTCCTTCGTTTATAGTGTTAGCTGGAATCAACGGTACTATTATTAGAGAGCAAATTCTTCCGTTAGCAGATTCTGTTAGAAAAACTACAAATACACATTTAATGGATTTCTACACTCCGTTTGCGGATAAGAGTAATTTATTCCCGGATGGAGTTCATCCAAGTACAGAAGGTTACAAACAGATGGGACAGATAGCAGCCGCTACAATTCTAAATAGTCCGGCTGGAGTAATTCGTTATTTTAATTCTAAGCAAGCAACATTTGAGAAAGGTAAATCCGTAACTCTTTTTTGGGAGACTACAACCGGCTCTCAAACTACAATTGATGGAGCCGCTGTAAAAGAAATTGATTCGCTTGTTGTTTATCCTACTCAAACAACAACTTATACATTGATTACAAAAGGAACATTCCCAGATACAGCTAAAGTAACTGTTACTTATTATCCACCGGGCAAAGTAAAAACTTTTTCTTCTAAACCAAGTATGATTGAAAAGAACAGCACAGAAACAAGTACACTTAGTTGGACAACTTCCGAAGGCTCGAACGCAACGCTTGATGGAATTTCTGTTGACGCTAACGGAAGCAAAATTGTTTCTCCAAAAGTTACAACTACATACGAACTTGCTGCCAAAGGTGATATTACCGAAACAAGTAAAGTAACAATTCAAGTTCTTGATGCTGATAAAATAAACAGATCCTTAAACGGTGGAGTAAAAGCTTCTTCAACTGTCAGATCATATATTCCGGCAAATGTGATGGATGGAAACCCAGCAACATTTTGGAAGAGCGGAAGTGAAGTTTCACCTTGGATTTATATTGATCTCTTAAAGACAATGGAAATTACCAGAGTTGTTTTGAATTGGGGAAATATTTACGCGAAAAGTTATTTTTTGCAATCTATTAGTGAAACCGGCGTAACAAAAAATATTTACAGCACAACAACCGGCGACGGCGGAATTGATGATGTCACCGGCTTAACCGGAAATGCTCGTTATGTTAGGGTTCTTTGCACTGTTCGCTCTACTGCTGATTCCGGATATGTACTAAACGAGTTTGAAGTATACGGCAAAGTGAACGCAACGGATGTCGAGAAACAAAACTCACTTCCATACGAATATAAACTTGAACAGAACTATCCCAATCCATTCAATCCGGTAACTACAATCAGTTATTCAATACCGGTAGAGACGAGGCATGCCTCCTCTTTACAACATGTTACGTTAAAAGTTTATGATGTTCTAGGAAGAGAAATAGCAACACTGGTTAATGAGTTTAAGCAAGCGGGAATGTATAATGAAAAATTTAACGTAAAGACGCGCCATGGCGCGTCTCTACAAAGCGGAATATATTTTTATAGATTACAAGCCGGAAATTTTACTCAAACAAAGAAATTAATTCTATTGAAATAATTTGAGGAATCATGAAAAAAGTTATCCTTCTAATCGTTCTAACATTTACTCTTTTTTTACAAGGCTGCGCAAGTTTTTTTACATCCGAGCCTAAGTTTGTACATGTGCGGGGAACACAATTTGAGCTTGATGGAAAGCCATATTATTTTGTTGGAACAAACTTATGGTATGGATGCTACCTTGGTGCCCCCGGTGAATTAGGCAATCGTGAAAGATTGATGAGAGAATTAGATAATCTGAAAGAGCAAGGTATCACTAACTTGAGAGTGCTTGCCGGTTCTGAAGCATCATATATAAAAAAATCGCTTCAGCCGCCTATTCAGCCGGAACCGGGAGTGTATAACGAACAAATTCTTGAAGGATTGGATTTTCTTTTAGCGGAAATGGGCAAACGCAATATGCATGCGGTTGTCTTCTTAAATAATTATTGGGAATGGTCGGGCGGATTTGCTGTTTATAATAAATGGTTTGGTCATGGCGAAGTTGTCGATCCCGATAATCCAAATCAAGGCTGGGATGCCTTTATGAATTACACAGCAAAGTTTTATACAAACGAAAAAGGAAATGATCTCTTTAGAAGATTCATTCTAAAAATTATTACCCGCCAAAATAAATTTACCGGCGATTTTTATTGGCAAGATCCTACGATTATGTCTTGGCAGCTGGCAAACGAACCCCGTCCGGGTAATGGTGAAGCTGCGATCAAGAATCAAGGTGTTTACTGCAAGTGGATTGACGAAACCGCCAAGTATATTAAGTCGCTCGATCCAAATCATTTGGTTACAGCCGGAAGTGAAGGTTTAGCCGGGAGTCTTCAAGTTGATTCAATTTTTATTAAAGCGCATCAAAGCAAGTATATAGATTATTCAACATTCCATCTTTGGTCGAAGAACTGGGGATGGTATGATGCAAAGCGTGCCGAAGAAACTTTCCCATCAACTCTTACAAATGCATTCGATTATTTTAATAAGCACATGAAGTATGCGCGAATCTTAGGTAAACCTATTACTTTGGAAGAATTTGGACTTGGCCGCGATCTTGAAAGCTGCGACCCGAATTCGCCAACAACTTACAGAGATAAATATTATAAAATGCTGTTTGATGCTGTTCAAGACAGCGCAAAAGCCGGTGCACCTATTGCCGGAACAAATTTTTGGGCTTGGGGCGGTGAAGCAAGAGGAAAGAATGATGACAATGTTTGGCGTGTAGGCGATCCTTTTGTTGGCGATCCGCCGCAAGAGCCGCAAGGATTAAATACAATTTTCGATTCCGATAAGTCAACTCTTCAAATTATCAAACTGCATGGCGATGCGATGTTAAAGCTTAGAGAAAATGAATTTCCTAATATGAAAGTTTTGAAAAGCTCCGGCTATTGAGACAGAGATATGAGAGGTGTGTTTAATAATTTTTTCAAACTAATTTCGGCTGTTGTTATAATGCAAGCATGCGTACCCGAATACAATTCAATTGAGTTTCAGAAGAAACTGAATGTTAAACTTGCCGATTCATCCGCTACAAAAGAAACGGTCTTGCTTTTTCATAATTTGAAAAAGCTGTCGGAAACAAAAGTAATTTTTGGTCAACACGATGCATTGGATTATGGAATTGATTGGAAAGGAGAGTCAAACCGTTCCGATGTAAAAAGTATTGTTGGAAGTCACCCGGCTTTATTCGGTTCCGATTTTGGATTTCTCGTATGGGATCGCAACCTTGCTCAATCAATTGAAAACAAAATTACAAAACTTAGAGATGTTTACGAACAAAATGGAATAACTACTTTCTGCTGGCATTACAACAATCCGGTAACCGGTGGTTCCTTTTACGATACAACTATTGCTGTGAGAAAAATAATTCCGGGTGGAGATTACTATCTGAAGTATTTGAGCGATCTCGATAAGATTGCAGATTTTGCAAAGCTAGCTGTTGATTCAAACGGAACACCTATTCCAATTATTTTTCGTCCGTTTCACGAATTTGACGGTGAGTGGTTCTGGTGGGGAAAACCTCATTGCTCACCGGATGAATTCAAAGAACTCTGGCGAACAACGGTAACGTATCTAAGAGATAAACGCGGTGTCAAAAATTTTATTTACGCTTTTTCACCGGATAGAAAATTTAAGACACTCGAACAATTCTTAGAAAGATACCCCGGCGATGAATATGTTGATTTAGTTGGAATGGATAATTACTGGGATTTTACTCCGGATGGCGACGGCTTGCAAGCGGTTACGGACAAATTAAAAATTGTAAGCGACTTTGCAATAGCGAAAAGTAAACTTGCCGCGATGACGGAAACCGGTTTGGAAAGTATTCCCGATGATACATGGTGGACAGAAAGGCTTTACAAGTCCTTTAATGTTGATACCGTGAAAATTGCTTTTGTTATGGTTTGGAGAAACAACGATTTGAAACATCATTACGCGCCTTATCCCGGGCATCCCAGTGCGGCAAATTTTGTCGAGTTCTATCATAAAAATAAAATTTTATTCGTAAATCATCTGCCGAATATTTATTCCGAAGTTCTTACCGATGAGAGCATCAAAAATCTTGATTTGAAAAAGAAAATTGAGTTGATGAAGTATTTAAACTCAATACCGTTGTAGAGTATAATTACTAACTCACCTACACAAAACATTAGAACCAACGTCATTTCCGCACGTTTTTATCGGGAATCTATAAAATGGATGCCCGATTAAAGTCCCGCTGTTCGGGATGCCGTAAAGCGGCACATTCGGGCATGACAAATGCGTAACGTTAGTTACTAAATTGCATACAGTTAGGTCATTTGTTTTTTCGATGAAACAGTAAAAGTGCCGGTTAACATTTCAAGTATTGCCGTTTTTACAGAGACTATTATTTCATCAGCAAAATTTTTCTTGTCCCAACAATTTTAACTCCATCAGAAAGTACAACACAGTATACTCCAGCCGCAACGTTATTATTGTTCTGATTTCTGCCATCCCAAATAATTTTTCCTGTATGAGATAAATTAGCAAAAGTTCTCACTACCTCGCCGGTGAGTGAAAAGATTTTTAGTGTTGTCTCAGATTTCACGCTTGATGAAAAGCTAATAATACACTCCGGATTGAACGGATTCGGATAGACGTCAATAACGGTTTTATAATCTGATGGAATAATATTTTCTTCTGCAATAGAACTAATAATTTTATCAGTCTTCAATACAAAGTGGCAAACTGAACCTTTCGGCAAATTATAACTGAATGAATTATTCTGAATATTTGAAACAGAACTTATTTCTTTTGGAACAGTACTCAAACTATCGATTGCCCAAACTCTTCCGCTTGAGATAGAGTAATTTCCGGTGACTGAAAAACCAGCCGTTACACTTGAATTCAATTTTTTGTTAATGGCTATAACATGAATTTCATTTGTTCCGCTTTTAATTGAACCGTAAACCGATGTGTTTACAGAATCGCTTGTTGAGGAATAGGCATAGTAATCTCCAAACGTTGATTTAGCTGCATCATAGTTTCTGAAAATTTTAAAAGCCGCAGAAACAAAAGGAGAAGTATCTGTAAGGGGCCAAAGACAAGACATATAAACGCCGTATTTGGCAAATATTCCTAAAGCGTCTGCCATTGCAATTCCGCCGGAAACGTGATTAGGTCCGCCATAATTGATTTCTGTAATCGAAAGCTTTGTACCGGGGTAAAATTTATTTATGGATGATTGAATTTTGGGAATCAAGGGCAGAAAACTTTTTCCCCATTGTCCAATCCAGCTATCTTCTGTGTAATTCGAATCCCAAAGAGTGCGCGGAGCTTGCAATCTCGCGAGATTATCTTTCAATGTAGTAGCATTCGTTTCGGTTATTCGGTGGTCACCCTTAGCTTCCGGATACCAGTGAATATCAAATACATCCAGCAAACGTTTTCCGCTTGCCTTCTCTGCTTCTTTCATTTTATCTAAATAATAGTCAACAAACCATGCGTATTTTTTTGAGGAATTAACTGTACTCCAATCCGGGGCAGATTGAAAATCTGTGTACGCTGCAAAGCCATACAATGCCGGACCGAATACTTCCGCATATTCATCAATTGATTTTACAACCTTGGATAAATCTATTCCTTGCTGAACAATTTCTTGACATGTGGTTTTTTTAGGATGAATCCTTGGATGAGTTGAAGGCCACAAAGCGGGTTCGTTATCGAGCACATAACCATTTATACCCGTTGCAGTATTTGCTTTATCAAACTGATTTACAAGGAAGTTTACAAACTCATCCATATATACAATGTTGTCTGTTAAATTTGGAACAAGCGATAATTGAGAGCCTTTAGAGAACTTAACTTCGCACCAACGAGATGATGGAGCTGTTTGAGCCGCTGTTACACTTCCGCTTTTATCCTGGGCTACATAACCTGCCATCTGGAGTGTTATTAGCGAGTATGCTTTTAATGATTTAGCGTTACTGTGAAATGCAGTTGTCACTATTCCGGGTTCAAACTCATTGGTTATTCCGGCATTCCATGTTAGAAAATTATCGCTTGAATGCTGCCAATCGCTTCCGGCGTTCGATGCGTTATTTTCCCAATTGTAACCGGTCATTCTATTTCCACCCTGACGAAGCGCCGAATAGTTATCTGTTTTCGATAAAACTCCATTTGTTCCATAGATATATGGACTTATCTGTTGAAGTGGTTTGTTCAAATTTATTTTGAAATTTACCGTTTGTGGAAAAATGACTCCGGAGAGTAATAACAGAAATAGTACTGAAATAGCTTTTGTCATCATATCATCAAATAGTTATTAAAATTGTGCCCGAAAAGGTAGTAATTATCATACCATAAGAACAGAGTTGCCTGTATTCCTTCGTTTGTTAGTATTTTGCATGATAGCAGCAAAGAAGAAGTGCTTTTCCAATTATCAAATTCATAAGATTTATTATTATGATAAAGATGTAATCGCTTTTGCTCTCGCTAAAAGACTTTTCCGCTTCATTCTATCAATGGAGATTCTGGCATTATTTATGCAAAAATTAATTCGCTAAACACAATAGATAATAATCTTCAGCAAACTAATTTTACAGAGAAGGAAAATGAGCTCGAACAATACCACGTCTATTACTCTTAAAGAAAAAATTGCCTACAGCTTTGGCGATTTTGCTTCCTCTATGTTTTGGAAGTTGTTTTCAATGTTTCTTCTCTTTTTCTACACAGATGTTTTTGGGATTGCCGCTGCCGCTGTGGGAACTATGTTTTTAGTTGTTAGAATTTGGGATGCCGTGATGGATCTTTTGATTGGCGCGGCTTGCGACCGTACCAGCACCCGATGGGGAAAGTTTAGACCTTATCTACTATTCGGCGCTGCTCCATTTGCAGTTGTTGGCATTATTACATTTATAACCCCGGATTTAAGCCCAAGCGGAAAACTTATTTACGCTTACGTTACTTATGCTTCTATGATGATGATCTATTCACTGGTTAATGTTCCTTATTCTTCTATGCTCGGCGTTATGACTGATAATCCGGATGATAGAACATCCTTAGCTTCGTTCAGATTTATCGGGGCATTCTCCGGCGGATTATTTGTAACTGCAACCGCCAACAGTTTGGTAGAATATTTTGGAAAAGATGGAAGTGTTGCTTCCGGCTATCAATGGACTGTTGGAATATATGCTGTTCTAGCCGCAATCTTTTTCGTTCTTACTTTTGCCGGAACTAAAGAAAGATTGAAACCGGCAGTTGAACAGAAGTCTTCTCTTAAAACAGATTTTAAAGATATTGCGAAGAACGGTCCTTGGTTTATTATGCTTGGGGCAAGCATATCGGTTCTAATTTTTAACTCACTCAGAGATGGCGCGATTTTATATTACTTCAAATATTTTATTAAAGACCAGACAATAAGTTTCTTTGGAACAGATTATAATTTTAGTCAATCGGTTTTAGCTTCTGCATACATGTCAATTTGGTTAGCAACCAACATTTTAGGTGTTGTACTTGCTAAACCAATCTCCGGTAGGATTGGAAAGAAAAATACTTTCTTATTAAGCGTTGTTACTTCGGCAATCCTCAGCTTTTTAATATTCTTCCTTCAGCCGCAGCAACTTGGCTTAATTTTCTTCTCCAACATCTTAATTGGAATTTCTGCCGGAATAGTTCTTCCGCTAATGTGGTCTATGTATGCAGATATCGCCGATTATTCTGAGTGGAAAAATAAACGGAGAGCAACCGGATTAATATTCTCATCATCAACAATGTCCCAAAAATTTGGCTGGACTTTAGGCGGTGCATTAAATGGATGGCTTCTTTCTGCTTACGGTTTCCAAGCTAATGTTGAACAAACCGGCGATGCACTAATGGGAATACGTTTAATGCTGAGTGTATTTGCCGGTATTGGTGCGTTACTTGGAATAGTTTTTATGTATTTCTATCCGTTAAGCGAAAAGTACATGGGCAACATTCGCGGCGAATTGGATAAAGATAGAGCAGCAAACACATAAGAGTTTATTAATTGTACTAACTAATTATTGAGTAAAGATGACTAAAAAAGAATTTAGCAGTAAAGTAAAAAAGCTTTTTACCGAACATAAAAAGCTTATTACCAAGAAGAATAAAAAACAAGCTAAGGGAAACGGTGTTTACGATCGTTATGTAAATCCGGTTCTAACCGCAGAACATACTCCAATTCACTGGCGTTATGATTTAGACCAATCAACAAATCCATTTCTGATGGAGAGAATTGGTGTTAACGCTGCGTTCAACTCCGGCGCTATGATGTTTAATGGAAAGATTGTTCTTGCCGTTAGAGTTGAAGGTGCCGATAGAAAATCTTTCTTTGCGATTGCCGAATCTAAAAACGGTATTGATAATTTTAAGTTCTGGGATTACCCGATTACACTTCCGGAAACTGAATATCCCGATACAAACGTTTATGATATGCGTCTTGTTCAACATGAAGATGGTTGGATTTACGGATTGTTCTGTTCGGAAAGACATGATGACAGTAAGTCGGATGATACTTCTGCTGCCACAGCCGCTTGCGGTATAGCTCGCACAAAAGATTTAGTTAATTGGGAAAGACTACCCGATTTGATTTCCTATTCCGGTCAGCAGAGAAATGTTGTACTTCATCCCGAATTTATTAATGGCAAATATGCACTTTACACACGTCCGCAAGATGGATTTATTGATACCGGAAGCGGCGGTGGAATTGGCTGGGGATTTACAGACAGTATGGAACGCGCCGAAGTAAAAGAAGAAATTATCATGGATAGAAAAGTTTATCATACTATCTACGAAGTTAAGAATGGCTTAGGTCCCGCTCCAATTAAAACAAAGAAAGGATGGCTTCAGTTAGCTCACGGTGTTAGAAACACTGCTGCCGGTTTACGTTATGTTTTATATGTGTTCCTTTCCGATTTGGACGACCCTAGCAAAGTTATTGCTAAACCCGCCGGTTATTTTATTGCGCCGGAAGGCGATGAAAGAGTTGGGGATGTTTCCAACGTTACTTTTAGCAATGGCTGGGTAGAAAAGAAAAATGGAGAAGTGCTGATTTATTTCGCCTCTTCAGATACTCGTATGCACGTTGCATCTACAACAGTTGAAAAGTTGTTGGATTACTGCCTTAACACTCCATCCGATGGATTGAGAAGCGCGGCTAGTGTTCAAACGAGAAATCAGATGATAAGTAAAAATCTTAAAGTGATTAATAAACTCCAAAAGTAAAAAAACATAGTGCCTCCTATGTTGCCATGCGATTGTTTTTCCTCTGCATGGCTTTTTTTTGCCCGGAAATACTATTTCTGTTTTTACAATACATAATAGCTTCCAGAATAAATACTTGATTTTTGCACTTTGTTTTAAAAATCGAAATGTTATATTAAAACCAAAGAAATCTAAAAGGGAAATGAAGGTTTATGCGATATGGAATAAATTCTAAATCAACCACTTAAATAAACACTAATTATTGGGAGGTCCCAGAATATGTACAAAAAATCTTTCCTAATGCTCGCAGTTATTTTTCTATTTATCGTGGCAGCCTGTTCTAATTCCGATAACAATCCAGCAGAAGCAGAACAACCGTTAGCTACAGAAAATGAATACGCTAAAATTGTTGGAGATAATGAAACAGTAGTATCTACTTCGGCATTTACCAATGGAGATATGGAGAATAGTACAACCGGTTATTGGAAAGGAGGTACTTCTTTTAACGGCTATTCCTTCTTATACTCAGATAAAGAATCAGTATCACCTTCACATTCATTAAGTATTACAGCTGTAAATGCTGCACCAAAAAATTTCGTTTACTGGGCTCAAACAATTAAGACAACTGAATTTGCTGGTAAGAAACTTACTCTTACTGTTTGGACAAAATATGAGAATGTAGACGGTGATGGAATAATGTTTGTCTTAAGAGGTGACGACACAGAAACTCCAAGCGGCTCTGCTGAAGCCTTTGCCACTACTCAATCTAAAGTAGTGATGAAGGGAAGCAGCGGTTGGAAAAAAATAGACGTTACATTAAAAAGTGTTCCGGAAAACATTAAATGTGTTACTGTTTATATGCTGATGGCTTCGCAAAACGGCACAGTTTACTTTGATAATTTGGAAGCTAATGTTTCCGGAGCGGTTATTCTAACTGATGTGGTTAACGGAGATTTTGAAACTGGCATAACTACTCCAGATGATTGGTGGACAGGTTATTCCAGCGGAGAATTTGAATTTGGATGGGACACAAAGACTTATTCTTCCGCAGCTCATTCGGTTAAAATAAGCAGTTCAGGTTCAGGTGATAAATTTTCGTTTTGGGCTCAAACAATTACTGCAGCAAAGCTTGCCGGTAAAAAAATTATTCTAAAAGTAAAAGTTAAATCCTCGGATTTGTCCGGTAATGGTCTATACATTGCAATCAGAGGAGATAACACAGAAATACCTAGTGGCTCTGCGGAAGTTTTTTCTACGACTCAAGGGAAACAAATAATTGTTGCTCCTTTGGACTGGAAGGAGTTCAGCGTAACACTTGATACTGTTCCGAATGAAATAAAGTCTTTAACCTTTTATCTAATTTATGGAACAAAATCATCCGGCACAATTTACTTAGATGATGTAAGTTTGACAAGCAATTAAAAGCTAGTTAAAAAAGAAAAGCTCCGGAATTAGGAGCTTTTCTTTTTACAAACTTCTAGCCACTTCTTTCCAGTGGTTCAAGAAACGATCGAATTCATCTTTCTGCTTTCTAAACTTTTCGTTCGAGCGGTACAATTCAAATTCATCATCGGCTAACATTTTAATACAATTCATTAACGCGCGTCCGGTGTGGTAAGTACATTTCCAGATATGGCTTCTCGGTCCAAACTTAAACTGAGGTTCCTTATCTATTCCTCCTTCAAACCAATCGCCGTTCTCATGATCTATGATATACTGATCAACATATTCCCATTGCTTTAAAAATGTTTCGTAATACTTTTTCTCTTCCGGGAATATCTTAGACATAATTAAGAGAACGTTTAATCCTTCTGCTTGCGCCCACCAGTTTTTTGTTGATTTTATTATTTCGCAAGGACCATCTTCTGTGAAGTAGTAGCCGCCATCGTAGAAGCCGCCGAGCTCATTATCAAAACCGTTTGCAATTGCGTGGTCAATCATTTTCTTTGCGGTAGTCAAAGTCTTTGTATCATTTTCCAAACCGAGAATGTGAGAAGTCTCCAGCATCAAGAAAGCTGTTTCATAATCGTGACCGAAGGAAACATGATCTAAGCGGTAAAACTCTTTGCGTGTTTCTTCATCGGCATCGCGGAAGGAGATAGGCTTCCAGTCATTTGTGAAGAACAAATTCATGTAGCCTTTCTTTGTTGTAATTACGTCGCGAATAAGAACAAGAATCTTTTCGAGCTGAGTTTTAAGCTTTTCATCTTTCCAAACATTGTAAAGTTCTGTATAGGCTTCTAGAAGATGGATAGATGAATTCTGATCTTTAAAACCGACTTCCGGTTTATCGCTGGCTTTAGTTTCATACTTGCTTTCATTGTTGAACGGAACTCCATCTCTTAACAAGAATTGGAAGTATCCTCCCAATTTGGGATCGTAAGCTTTCTCTTCAATCCAATCGAATGCTTCTTTTGCAAAGTTAAGCGCGCTCTGGTCTTTTGTTAATTCGTAAAGAGCTGCAAGTGAATAAATAGCGAACGCGTTACCATAGGTTCTCTTTTCTTCTCCCCAGCCTTCAACGGGAGAAAATTCTCCATTGCGGTTACGTACTTGAAAAAATCCGCCGAATCTATGATCCCACATAAACGCACGGAGAAACTTGTATCCGTGCCAAGCATATTTTTCAAATTCATCATTGTTTAGAAAGGCTGCCATCTTAGATGAAAGCCAAACATGGCGGGCTTGCGTAACAATCATTTTTTCTTGTTCTTCGGGGAGTTTCCAATCCCATGTAACATTTGTGTAGTAGCCGCCGAATTCTTCATCCATAACCAAAGGATACCATCTTTTAAGTATTCCGTTCTGAAGAGAATCGAGCATTTCATCTGCAATAGTTTTTGTTAGGTTCATAGCTTTCTCTAAAAAGTTTAATTGATAAGTGCTTGATAAACAAGCGTTCTATATTTGTTTAGTATTTCCACTTTGCCGGCTAACGGACGCACATTGCAGTAAAAAATCATAACTAAATCTTCTTTGGGATCGATTACATATTCAGTGCTGAATGCGCCGCCCCATTTGTAAGAGCCGGGTGTTCCTAAAATATTCTGCAAACCTTTCTCTGTCATAATTTCGAAACCGAAGCCGAATTGATTTCCGGTTTCTCCAAGAGGTAGAACGCCAACATGATTGCGCGTCATCATCTCTACAGACTTAGGACTTATAATCTGTTTGTTGTTATAGGAACCGCCGTTAAGAAGCATCTGGCAGAGTTTTGCGTAATCTTCAAGGGGACCGACTAAGCCGGCACCGCCGGATAGAAATGATCTTGCACCTTTAACAGAATAGTTACAAAACAAATCATCGTTTGAAGTAACAGCCGCTTCATTCTCTTTTTCTTTAGCTGATAAAGTAACTAGCCGGTTAGCCTTCTCTTGCGGTAAATAAAAATAAGTATCATTCATTCCTAGCGGTTCAAAAATTCTTTTCTTAAAGAATTCGTCAAGCTTCATTCCGGATGCGACTTCAATTATTCTTCCAACCACATCTAGATTATAACCATATGTTAATGCGGCTCCCGGCTGATGTACTAGAGGCATCTTTGCCATCTCGTTAATAACATCTTCAAGGGTTACATTATCAAAAGTGTAACCGGGAGAAATAATTATTTTGAAAACGTTAGGGTCCCACCAATATGGAATTCCGGAAGTGTGCGTCAAGAGATGATGAATAGTAATCGGCTTTTTTAAATCTTCAAGATTAGCCGGCGAATAATCCGTGCCGGACTTGATCTGAACTTTAACATCTTTGAATGTTGGAATGTATTTGTAAACCGGATCACTTAGATTGACTTTTGCTTCCTCAAAGAGAATCATTAGTGCAGTTGTCGTAATTGCTTTTGTCTGAGAAGCGAGACGGAAAATATCGTTGTTCTGCAAAGGTGTTTTCTTTTCGTTGTCTTTTAATCCGAACGATTTGAAATAAACAACTTTACCGTGTCTTGCAATAAATGCTTGCGCGTGTGGAAGTTTATTGCTCTCAATCAGTTCGGAGAAATATTGATCAATCCTAATCAATCGTTCCGACGAAAAACCTACTTCTTCCGGTGTAGCTGCTTGTTTCAAATTCTGTTTGGATGATTTGGTTTCATCACCGCGCGCAGCAGCAAAAATTGCAGTAGTTCCTAACAATAGAAATAGTAATAAAAACCGTTTCATTTTCTTCCCGTTTTATACAAACTCCGTACAATTTTTATGCTAAATAAAGTTGGAGAATTATCTTCGCTTTTGAAGTAAATACAACGCTTTCAATTAACAATATGATATAGCTTTATTAAAATAATAAAGGGTGATAATCATTTTGTTATGTTTTGTTTCAATCAACTGGATAATCGGCGGCACAGTTTTAGAGCTATTAGTTCTTCATCAAATTATTACCAGAGGAATTAAATGCGGAAAACTTATTTTTCAATTGTATTTCTATTAGTGAGCTTAATCTTGGTTAATTGTACTTCCAGCTATTTCGATAATTTTGTTACTCGCAAAGCCGATAAAGTTTACGATGGAGAAAAAGAAGTTCGTTTTCTATCGTTTAACATTCCTAATCTTCATTACAATGAAGATTATCTTCCATTCGAAAGTGTAAATCCTTGGCGCTTGCCCGATGAATTTGAAATTAGAGATGCGCTAAAAGCTATAAAACAAATCGGCGGAAAAGTAGCTCGCATTTATGTCCCCTCACTCCGCAAAAACGGCGAGCCGAAAGAATTTGTCCGCCACATTGAAGCTCCGGGTAAGTTTAATGAAGACGCATTCCGTGCTCTCGATAAAGTAGTGCAAGTAGCAAATGAAGAGGGTGTTAGAATCATTATTCCTTTTGTTGATAATTGGATTTGGTGGGGCGGACCTATGGATTACTCTGCATTCAGAGGAAAAGAACAATCGGCTTTTTGGACCGATCCGGAAATCATTTCCGATTTCAAGAAGACGATTGATTATATGATAAACAGAAAGAATTTTTATACCGGTGTTCAGTACAAAGATGATAAAGCTCTTTTCTGCTGGGAAACGGGAAATGAACTGGAAGCTCCGCCAAATTGGACAAAAGATATTGCTGCGTACATAAAATCGATGGACAACAATCACTTATTGCTTGAAGGAATTCGTTTTCAGAAATTTACTGATGATGCTATTGAAGATCCGAATCTGGATATTTTATCAACACACTATTCTTCCGTTAGCTCATTAGTTTCTAATCAGAAACTTGTAAAGGGAAAAAAGCCATACTTGCTCGGCGAATTCGGATTGTGTCCCTTGCACCAAATTAAAGAATTGGCGGATACGGTTATCAATCAAGGATTACTTGGCGGAATGATTTGGAGTTTGCGCAACAGAAACAGAGAGGGTGGTTTTTATCATCACGCCGAGCATAGCAATTTTGAATCGTACAGATTTCCGGGATTTGCAAATGGAGAAATGTATAATGAGAGTGAATTGTTTAATCTCATCAAAGAAAAGACTGCAAAGATTGGCAATGAACCAATAATGCCGGTTGTGATACCGGAAGCGCCAAAGTTGCTTGAGATAAAAGATATTAGTGCAATCTCTTGGCAAGGCTCTGTAGGTGCAAAAGAGTATGTTCTCGAAAGAAAAGAAGAATATGCTTCTGATTGGGTTGTATTAGGAGACAACATCGATGAGAGCAAATATCAATACCGTCCTTTGTTTAATGATGAAACCTCAGAAATTGGTAAACGTTATTTCTACCGTTTGAGAGCGAAGAACGAAGCCGGTATTTCCGGTTTTTCAAACATAGTTGGACCGGTTGAAGTTGTTTCAAAAAAAATGATTGATGAATATGAAAATCTTGATAGAGTTGCAGAGAAAAACGGTGAACTTCGTTTGCTTACTATGGAAAACATCAGAAAAGCGAAAGAGGATAGAAGTCGCTTAACCGGAAAAAACGAAAGCTTCATCAGTTACATTCTACCGAATGGAAGTAACGAAATTAAAGTAGAAGGCTTTTTAGCTGCTAATGAGAGTGGTGTAAAGGTGTTTATTTCAGAAGATGGAACGGATTATTCTGAACTGAATCTGGAAAAACAAGTTTTTGAATTTGATAAAAATGAATATGGTTTTTATCCCGCTGCCAGATATACCGCAAAAATTAATAACGAAAATGCTAAGTTTGTTAAAATTGTTTTGCTGGGTGATGTTCAACTTAGCAGAACTGAAATAAGTTACCCGAAATAAAAAGGATTAAGAATGAAAAAAGTTATTATTCTCTCGCTAATCTGTTTTTCTTTTCTTTATGCTCAGATTGAAACGACAAAACTAAAACTACCGGCAATATTCTCAGATAATATGGTTATTCAGCAAAAAACCAATGCTGCGTTTTGGGGAAATGCTGAACCGGATCAGAAAATTAATATATCGGCAAGCTGGGGAAAAAATGTTTCTACCAAATCAAAGAATGATGGTACTTGGCTGGTGAAAATAAAAACACCTAAAGCCGGTGGACCATTTGAAGTGAAAATTACTTCCGGAAGCGAGACTGTTTCTTACAAAAATATTTTGATTGGCGAAGTTTGGCTCTGTTCCGGTCAATCAAATATGGAAATGCCTCTTGCCGGCTGGCCGCCGAGAGATACAATTTATGGCGCTACAAAAGAAATTCCGGCTGCCAATTATCCTAACTTAAGATTGTTTACAGTAACGCGTTCTACTTCTACAATTCCGGAAAAGGATTGCACTGGAACATGGAGTGAATGTACACCGGCAAACGCGGCTGCATTTAGCGCTACTGCATTTTTCTTTGGCAAAAAATTAATGAATGAACTCAACATTCCAATTGGTCTTATTCATTCAAGCTGGGGAGGCACACCGGTTGAAGCATGGACTGACGCGAAAAATCTTTCTACAATTCCTCAATACAAAGAATTACTTGATAAATATGCTAATAGTAAAGAAGAGTATGAAAAACTTAATTCGTGGTTAGCTGGACTTCCGCAAGTTGATCTCAGTCAAAATGCAGATGAAAACAAATGGCGTGATGTAGATTTGAAAGACAAAGAATGTTCTGCCGTTAATTACGATGATGCTAAATGGCTCGAAACAAACTTGCCAAACAATTTCGATGGAATCGGGCTCTCAAATTTTGATGGAGTAATTTGGTACAGAAAGCAAATTGAAATTCCGGAAACTTGGCTGAACAAAGAATTGGTTCTCGAACTCGGACCGATCGATGATATGGATGCGACTTATGTTAATGGCGTAAAAGTAGGCGGATTTGAAAAAGACGGTTTTTGGCAAGTAGAGCGAGTTCATGTTGTTCCAGCCGATTTAGTAAAAGATAAAAAGCTTACAGTAGCTATTCGTGTACTTGATAATCAAGGCGGCGGCGGATTTAACGGAACAACGGAAAAGTTTCGTTTGCATCTGAAAGCTGCTGCCGAAAGTATATCAATTGCCGGTGCATGGAAATATCTGCCGGTTGCAGAATATAGAAACGCAAAGTTTTTTGTTTTTGATGCAGCTACTTTGGCCTACTTGAATAGGCCGAAACTTTCGATAGAGATTTCCGCTTATATGCCTACAACACTCTACAATGCGATGATCTCTCCGTTGATTCCTTACAGTCTTCGCGGCGCAATTTGGTATCAAGGTGAATCCAACACCGGAGAGCCGGAACTTTACAAAACAGTTTTTCCAATGATGATCAACAATTGGAGAAGTGATTTTAATAATCAACTCTCATTTTACTATGCACAAATTTCCCCATACAGATATGATGTGGGCACAAACTCTCAGCTACTTCGCGAAGCACAGTTCCAAAGCTTATCAGTTCCAAAATCGGGTATGGCAGTTACTCTTGATATTGGAAACGTTGAGAATATTCATCCCGGTAATAAAAAGGATGTGGGTGAAAGACTCGCATTCTGGGCACTTGCAAAGGATTACGGAAAGAAATTTGTTTACTCCGGCCCGAGTTATAAATCGGCTAAAATTCAAAAAGATAAAATGGTTTTAACTTTTGAATATGCAAAAGGTCTAGAACTAAAACTTCGCGATGGAAAGAACAATTTCCAAATTGCCGGAGAAGACAAAGTATTTAAAGATGCATTTGTAACGATTGCTAATAATAAACTGATAATTTCTTCGCATGAAGTTAAAGAACCAAAAGCAGTAAGATATTGCTGGAGCGATATTGAAGAGGGAACTTTGTTTAATGCTGCCGGGCTTCCGGCTTCTTCATTTAGAACGGATGATTGGAAATAATTTTTGATTGGCAAGCGTTTCAAAATTGAAACGCTTGTTTTAAAAATCCTCGTTGGTTGGAATTCTGTAAGACCGGTTTCATTTATCGTATTAATAAAATTTATTATAATGATAAAGTGATGTATACTCCGAGTTACTAAAAATGTATGATTCAAAGTCATTATTTAAGTTATGCAAAACATCTCCTTTGGCATTATATATGCAAGTCTATCATCACTCAAAGTATTCAAGAGATAGGACATTCCTTGGGCACAAAAGTTTTAATCATAGGAAAACAGTTCATATACAATGAATACAAAAAACCATAAAAAATCCTTCTAGGAGGTCAGATGAAAAAAGCATTACTAACAGTTGTTGGTGTACTACTCATGTCTGGTTGGGCGTTTGCTCAGGTAATAGCAGATTTTGAGTCAACAACTAATGGATTTGGAAAAGGCTGGGGTGAGAGCTTTGTTTCTATTGGCAAAGTTGCTGATCCAAGTGGAAAAACCGCTGGAGTTTTAGGTGTTGAAATGGATCTTTCACTTGCTGGCAACAAACAAGCAGCACTTGCAAAGAACAAAGTAGATGCAACAACAGCTCATGTTATGACTTATTGGGTTTATCTAAAAACAGATACTCCTGCTGAATTAGGTTTCAAAGTTTTTGCTCAAGCCCCGGTAAATTGGGATTGGCAAGATGTAATCTACTATGCAAAAGACATTCCTAAAGAAAAATGGTATCCACTCAATTTTGATTTAGATGCAAAAGGTGCAACTTCTGCAAATTTTGATAAAACAAAAGGCGCTTTAGAGGCAGTTGGCATTGAAATATTTGGAACAAATGTAACAACTGGTTGGAAAGGAACTGTTTATGTTGATAACGTAAGCTTGGTTGGTGTTCAGCCGGTCGTTGTAGCAGATTTCGAAACTACAACCGGTGGTTTTGGAAAAGGCTGGGGCGAAAGTTTTGTATCTATTGCTAAAGTAGCAGATCCAAGTGCAAAAACTGCCGGTGTTTTGGCAGTTGAAATGGATTTAACGCTTGCCGGTAACAAACAAGCTGCACTTGCTAAAAATAAAGTTGACGGCACAACTGCAAGAATGTTGACTTATTATGTTTATTTAACTGCCGGTACGCCGGATTCATTAGCCTTCAAAGTTTTTGCCCAAGCTCCGATAAATTGGGATTGGCAAGATGTAATTTATTGGGCAAAAGATATTCCTAAAGAAAAATGGTTTCCATTGAATTTCGACTTAGATGCTAAAGGTGTTACTTCTGCTAACTTCGATAAAACAAAAGGCCCTCTTGAAGCAATTGGTATTGAAATAGGCGGAGCTAAAGCCGGTACAACATGGAAGGGCAAAATTTATGTTGATAACGTACAAGCTAATGGTTTAGCCGTTGGTTCAAAATGGGTTGTAAGTAATTTTGAAGCTGCTGCTGCCGGATTGCAAGGATTTGGTAAATGGTGGGGAACACCACCATTTGTTGACTTGGTTCAAACTTTTGTTGATGGTAAAGGTGTGTTAAAATTGTCCGGAGATTTTAGCAAAGGTGCCGCTGCCGGCGATATGAAACTTGCTATCACTAAGGGTAACGTTGCAATCTCTTCTAAAGATCCGGCTGCAACTGCAACTGCTATAACAATAGATGTTTTTGTTCCGGCTGATATTCCTGTTGACGGAACCGGTCAAGTTGGTTTAATAGTTAATGGCCCGGAAGGCGGCTGGAATGAATACGCATGGAAAGTAGTTGATACTGTTAAAGCTGCTGGAGAAATTGTAAAAGGTAAATGGCAGACAATTAGCCAAGATATTACAAAGTTAATTGCGGATAAAGCTATTGCAGACCCAACAAAAAATGTAACTGTTGGTATTCAAATATATTATCCAAATGCAGGCACGTTTAAGGGCGATTTCTTATTCGATAATTTAACAGTTATCGGTATTCCTGAACCAAAGGGAACAGTTGTTGCTCCAAAAGCAACAGGCAAAGCTGTTACTTTTGAGCTCGCATCAAAACAAGTTTATGATTATGTGCAAATTGATTGGATTGATAATACACTCGGAACAGAAACATATAACTTATATCAAAGCCTTAGCCCAATAACTGATTTGAAAGCTGCTGGTGTACAGAAAATTATTTCTGATATTCCTCACGGAATGCAATCCTATATTACACGTCCTTATTCATCCGACGGTTCAACTAAAGATTTTTATTACGCTCTTACTTCTTTCGACGGAGTGAACGAAACTGCATTAGCTTCCGAATCTAAAGTTGGTCCTATCAGTGTTAAGACAACAAAGACTTACAAGATTCAGTATGTAAAAGACTTCGCTTCTAAATTTGTTCTGGATGGTCTTGATGCAGAATTTGATAACTATCGCGTAAATGAACTAAAACCGGAAGCTGGTTCTTACACTAGCGGTGTAGACCTAAACAATGGCAAGAAGTGGGATATTTTATCAACAGATATGAATTTCAAAACTACTTTGGTTATTGATGATAAGTTTCTTTATATCTCTGCAGTTGTTGATGATGATGATTTAAGACAAGATGCTGCTCAACAATCTTGGGAAGGTGATGCTCTCGAATTCTTCTTTGGTTTCTATGATGTTAAGATTCTAAAAGCTTACCATGCTAAGAATTTTGATGCCAAAAATGGTGATTATAGAATCGGATTTAATTGCCTTGGGAATACAACACGTGATGGCGGTGCTCCTGTAACTGTAGATGGTGTTGAATCAACAGTATTCCAGAAATTTACCGGTGATGGTTATGTTATTGAAGCTAAGATTGATTTGAATAAACTTGCTGCTAACGGTAAATTCTTATTGAATAATGGAATGTGGATGCCGATTAGAATTGATGGTACTGATTGGGATCCGAATCTTGGTGATACTCAGAGATCATTAATTGCACAATTAGGCGGTAAGCCAAACGATGGTACCGGCAAAACTGATGAAGGCTGGAAACGTCCGGATGATTGGGGATTCATGGAAGTAATTGGAGCTCCTACAGTAGGTATTGAAGATGACTTATTACCTACAGAGTTTGCATTATCAAACAACTATCCAAATCCATTCAACCCAACTACTACGATTAAGTATGATCTTCCGAAAGAATCTCAAGTAACATTGAAGATATATGACATTCTTGGTCGCGAAGTTGCTACTTTAGTTAACAGCAAACAAAATGCTGGCTTCTATCAAATTCGTTTCGATGCTTCTAGGTATGCAAGTGGTGTTTATGTTTATAGAATTATTGCCGGTGATTTTGTTCAGACTAAGAAAATGATGTTGATGAAGTAATTATCTTCATAAAGGATGGCAAGAAAAACTTGCCATCCTTTTTTTATGCTTATTAATAACACAAACTGATCGTGATTTCCTGCTCAAACAGTTTTTATATTGAAAAATGAACATGGAATGCAGACCAATCCTGATATCAAAAAAGATTAGAATGAATAAGGACCATATAATGGATAAGAAAATTTTAGCAAGTTTTCGGATAATATTCATAATGCTATTAGCATATTCGGTATCAATCCACGCCGGAACAACTGGAAAGATTTCCGGAAAGGTAGTTGATGCTGAGACAAAAGAACCATTGGTTGGCGTAACTGTGATGCTTGAAGGCACTACATTAGGTGCCGCTACCGATATAGATGGTGAGTTTTACATAATCAATATACCGCCGGGTGTTTACAGACTAAAAGCATCTTACATTGGCTACACATCGCAAGTTGTCGAACAAATTCGCGTTCAAGTTGATTTAACAACAAAAATAAATTTTGAGTTGAGGCCTTCCTCAGTTCAACTTGGCCAAGAAGTTACTGTTTCGGCAAAGAGAGTTATCCAAAAAGATTTAACTTCATCCGAACGAAGTATGCAGTCAGATCAAATTCAAGATCTTCCGGTAAGAGATGTGGCTAGCATTCTAAGTCTGCAAGCCGGTATTACAAGAGATGCAAGCGGCGCTTTGCACATACGCGGCGGACGTTCATCCGAAATTACCTACATGGTTGATGGTGTTCAGGTTGTTAATCCAATCAATAGAAGCTCCGGTATTAGTATTGATGACCAATCGATTGAAGAATTAAAAGCCATTACCGGTACATTCAACGCAGAATATGGACAAGCACTTTCCGGCGTAGTTAACATTGTAACTAAAAAAGGAACCGAACATTTTACAGCTAACGTAACTGGTTTCTTTGGCGACAATCTCAGTTTTGATGATGAGCTTTTTTCTGTTATGGATAATGCCGAATGGGCAGCTGCTGTTGCTACATCATTAGCTTCTAAATCCAACAGACTACCGTTTGATTTTTCTCCTTACTTAAGTGAAGGAACAAATTTTAGACAGATGATGGATGAAAAACCTTGGCTTACAAAAAAATCTTACATGAATTCTTACAATCCATTAAAGAGACAAGATATTCAAGTGAATCTTTCCGGTCCAATTCCTTTCACCGGAAATTCTCTTTCTTACTTTGTTGCCGGTAGATATAATTACAGTCCCGGCGGCGAAATGGGAGTTAGATATTATATGCCTTGGGGAATCTGGAGCCCGGTTAGCGATTCTATTCATTCCTTCGATATGCCGGATAACGCTATGATGAATCTTGGCTGGTACAGAGGTTATTCAACCCAGGCTAAACTTTTCTACAACTCTGCTTCTTTTAATGTTAGCTACGGATTGTATTACAATAACGATCTAAGTTATAGTGCTTACGGCAAATATCAGCCGGACGGTGGAAGATTTTGGTTTACAGATAGATCGACACACATTTTATCTTTGAGTTACATTTTCAGCAATTCAACATTTTTAGATGTTAAGGCGAGTTATTATAACAACACAAATAAAAGCTATGCGTACGAAGATCCTTATGATTACAGATATATGCCTACTAACACCGGAGATTTTCAAGAGTATATGTTTAAGCCGGGGCCGGATGATGATGTGCAAGTAAAAAACAATCCTAGCGACTTTGGCTATTGGGGAAATGATGTTGGTAGATCGAATGCGTTCAGCAAGTACGTATCTGTTAATGCCGATCTAACGAGCCAGATTAATAAAGTGAACATGGTTAAGTTAGGTTTTACAGCAAGAATTCATGACTTGATGCAAGATTATTATAATCTTCAATTCGATGACGGTACATATAGACCAATAGTTCCGGAGACTTATACTCCTTACCATACTTACTATACAGCAAAACCGAAAGAGTTTGCTGCTTTCATTCAAGACAAAATTGAATTTGAAGAGTTGATTATAAATGTTGGTCTTCGTTTCGATTACTTCGATTCCGATGGACGCATTTTGGCTGATATAAAAGATCCTCAGATTTACGCTCCGTTCAAGATGGCAAACATTTACAAGAATTACGATCCAAATTTGCCTTCTGAGCAATTAGTTGAATATTCTATTGCAGAGAGAAATGCTTTTTGGTACAAGAAGCCTAGTGCAAAATCTCAGTTCAGTCCTCGTATCGGTATTTCATTCCCGATTACAGCAGAAGGTGTTATTCACTTTTCATACGGACACTTTTTCCAGAATCCGGAATTCAGATACTTGTATGACAATCCAAACTTCTGGATAACCGGCGCGGGTGCAACAAACTTAGTTGGTAATTCTGATTTGAACGCTGAAAGAACTGTAATGTACGAAATAGGTTTACAGCAGCAACTTTCTGATAATCTCTATTTACATGTTACCGGATTTTACAGAGACATTCGGGACTGGATAGGAACCGGAACCCCGATAGATACATACCGCGGTGTAACATATTATACTTATGAAAATAAAGACAACGCAGTTGCAAAAGGAATTACATTATCAGCCGGATATAAATTAGGCGACTTTAACGTAAACCTAGATTATACTTACATGAATGCTAACGGTACTTCCTCAAACGCAACAGATGCATACAATGACTTAACTGCCGGCCGCGCTCCGAGAGTTCAGTTGATTACTTTGAACTGGGATCAGCCTCACGCTTTGAATATGGTATTCTCTTATAACAATGATGGATGGACCGGAACATTGGTTGGCGCACTGCACAGCGGATTCCCATACACTCCTTCAATTTCCAGAGGTGAATCAACCGGAGGTAATGCCTATAAAGGTTACAGAGAAAATATCGAGAGAAGACCTACTACAATTAATTTCGATTTACGTTTATCGAAATCATTTAGAGTTGGCGACTTTGCATTTAGCGCACTCTTAGATGTTACAAACTTGTTCGATACACGAAACGCAGTTAGTGTATTCTCCGACTCCGGCTTGCCAAACTTTACAATGGATGAATATTTGAATAGAGATAGATTGGTTGAAGTTACTAATTCCCAAGAATACTACTACAGACCCGGAATGTACAGCAACGCTCGCTACATCAGCCTTGGGTTACGTTTGAGTTATAAATAGAGAGGTACTGAAATGAGAGATAAAGAAATTTTGAAAAAAGTTGTAATAAGCTCTAAGATGCTAAAGCTGGTTATGTTGATGGCAATTATCAGTACAACGCTTTTTACAACTCTAAATAACGCGCAATCTATTGCAAGAGTTGGATCTACGGCAGCACCATTCCTTAAAATTGGTGTTGGCGGCAGAGCTCTTGGTATGGGTGACGCTTATACTACTCTGGCTGAAGACATTACCGGAATGTACTGGAATCCGGCCGGCACTGCTGAAATGACCAAGATGCAAATGATAGTTAACCACTACGACTACATAGCTGATTTATATTTTGATTACGGTGCTTTTGCTATTCCGATTGAAAACGTTGGTACTATTGGCGCATTCATTGGTCATTTAGGAATGCCCGATATTGAACGTACAACAATCGCTTCTCCAAACGGAACCGGAGAAAAAGTTTCTGCCGGATCAATAGTAATAGGCTTAAGTTATTCTCGTGCGTTAACAGATCGTTTCTCTATTGGCGGTAACGTAAAATATGTTAATGAAACAATTTGGCATTCAACAGCAACTACATTTGCTTTCGATGTGGGTGTATTGTACAGAACATTTTTCAACAACATCCGCATAGGAATGTCAATAAGCAACTTTGGCAGCGACATGCAGATTGATGGAAGAGACATGCTGGTTCAGCATGACATCAATTCATCGTTTGCCGGTAATAATGAGAATCTAAACGCTTACCTGGACACAGATAAATTTCCGCTTCCAATAGTTTTCCGTTTTGGAATTTCTGCAAACATTGCAAAAGACTTTTTGAATTCAACCGAACATGATTGGATCGTTTCTGTAGATGCTGTTCACCCAAACGATAATAAAGAATATCTAAATCTTGGTACCGAAGTAAAATTGTACAACATGATTTCTCTCCGTACCGGATTTAGACAATTATTACTTGAGCAAAGAGAAGGTGGTTTAACATTCGGTTTTGGTGTTGACTTAAACGTTATGAATGTCAATCTGAAAGTTGATTATGCAAATGTCGATTATGGTAGACTGGATCACCAAAACAAATTCTCACTTATTTTTTCATTTTAGTTATTGATTAGGAGCTATTCTAATGAAGATAAAATTAATACTCTGCTTCGTTGCTCTAGTCTATGGATCGAATGTCTTTGCGCAAGATAATCTTTATGGTGATGTAAAAAACCGTGCAAAGAACGTCCATGCGGGCAATTTGGTGCGAATTACTTTTCATAATAATGGAAGACTCGGCAGCGTTAAAGGTGATCAGACTCCGGCTTATACCGGTGAATGGCCAATCGGAAGTGGCAAAGTTCAGATGGGTAATACTTCTGCTTATGTAATGAGCGAAATGAGATTACAAAAACCCGGGACTGATTCTTTAGTAGTTGTAACTCCGGCTGTATTCTGCGAAGGCTGGGATCCAAACATTTTCTCTCATGATAAGCTGGGCCGCTTTCAAGGATTTGAACCGCTACCGGGATTTTTTAGTATCTCGCAAAAAGAAAAAGATCCAAACCATGCAGTTGCTATGAGTCATCAAGCTTATACTTGGCCGGCAAGCTGGCCGGATAAATCAACAGACGTTGTTGATCCGGGTTGGAAAAACCACTGGAACGGTTATTTCGGTAAAGATCAGAAAAATGCTGATGAAGAAAGCTTTTTCGTTTTGGATGACCAGCAATATGATAAAAAGTTAAAAGCGTTGAGTTTGCCTCAGCCAACAACAGATCCTATAAGATTTGGTTTGGGATTAAGAGTTGGCGTTAGAGGTTTGCAATGGTCAAATCCGGATGCCGAAGACTGTATTTTCTGGCTATACGATATCAGAAATTTTGGAAAACTCACTTTAGATAAAACTTTGTTTGGTACTAATGTTGGCGCTTCCAGCGGGGCTTCTTTAACACAAAGTGGAAGCGATTATGATGATGATGGCTCCAGATTTTATCGTGAAAAAGGTTTAGCAGTAAACTTCGATCTTGACAACTTAGGTGTAGGTGGTTATTCTCCGGTTCCTTGGGTTGGATTTGCTTTCCTCGAAAGTCCGGGTAACCCTTACGATGGAATTGATAATGATGGTGATGGAAATGATTTTGCAAAGACCGGCGGCGGAACCGGAAAAATTATTACAGAAGCGGACTTTGTAAAAATGTATACAGTTAATGAACCTATTGTACTTATTGATTATGACAGCCAACTTTACACCCGTATTCTTTCTACAATGCCGGCATCTGGTGTAAGTTTTACCAGAAACGGGACAAAGTATTCTTTCAAACCGGGTGCACCGCTTTTAGAAATTGAACGTGATGGTATAGATAATAACTTAAACGGTTTGATTGATGAGAATGATGGTTCTATGACACCGGATTCTGTTCAGTATTATCTCTATATCAAATCTGATGTAAACAACAGAGATTATTTGGCAATTGATTATTTCACCGGTGCCGGAACAGCAAACTACTTGATTGATGAAAGAAGAGATGACAAGGTTGACAATGACGGCGATTGGGATTCTCAATTTGATGACGTCGGATTGGATGGTAAACCGGCTACCGGAGATAGCGGTGAAGGAGACGGAATTCCAACCCCGGGAACAAGCGAGTTGCCTGGTGAACCAAACGTAGATAGAGTTGACGTAGATGAATCTGATCAGATTGGATTAACCAGCTTTAAGTTCTACAAATACGCATCTCTTACATACAGTAACGATGACCAAATGTGGGATTACTCCCGTCCCGGTTATTTTGATAACAAAACTACAGAAAGAGCCGATTACGATTACGTATTTGCATCCGGATATTTTCCATTAAGACCGGAACAAAAAGAATTCTTCTCTTTAGCAATGCTTTACGGTTGGGATGAGACAGATATTCTTAGAAACAAAGATGTTGTTCAGAAGATTTATGACAGCAATTACAACTTTGCAATGGCTCCAACTAAACCAAAAGTTACAGCAGTAGCCGGAGATAAAAGTGTTACTTTGTATTGGGATGAAGGCGCTGAAGGCAGCTTTGACCGATTCTTAAAGACTTATGACTTTGAAGGCTATAAAGTTTATAAATCTTCCCATTATACCTTTGGTGATGCCGGTTCTATCACAGATGGATTGGGATATGAAAGATTCAAAAAGCCAATTGCTATCTATGATAAAATTGATAGCGTTTATGGTTTCTTCCCAAAAGATTTCGGAACCGGAGTTTTATTCAATTTAGGAAACGAATCCGGATTGGTTCACAGCTTTGTTGATAATGATGTACAGAACGGAGTGAAATACTATTACGCTGTAACTGCATTTGATAAAGGAGATGCAGAAAAAAATATAGGTCCTAGTGAAACCACAATTTACCTTAATGTCGATTTATCAGGCAACGTTGTTCTTTCGGAAAACGTAGTAATTGCTACTCCGCAAGCACCATCACTTGGTTACGAACAACCTAAGTTCGATCTACAACCGACTCTGCAAGGTTCCGGTACAACAAATGGTGTTGTTGGTGTTACATTAATTGATAAAGAGAAATTCAATAAAGATGAAGAATATCAGATTCAGTTTTTAGATCAATCGATGGATAAACGCGATAACGATTTGAATGGTAAGATTGATGGAAAAGATTCCAACGAGCTGTTACCAAACTTAACTACCGGTATGGTCCTTTCAAATGTTACTACAAAAGCCGTTTATGATACAGTATGGATTAGAGATTTTGCAAAAACTGCTGAGGGATTCTACGAAACAAAAAATATGTATGAAGATAACGACGGAGACCCAACTACATTCACTACTGTTATGAACGGAATGTCTATTTATGTAAAGAATCCGCTTCCGGGTTTAATTAATTCGAACCAGAAGGGAATTAGAAACGGCATTCAATGGAGCAGTAATATTGATACTTCTAAAACATATAATGTATTGTTCAGTTTGTTTAGCAACCCAACTTTTGTTGGCGGGTTGTCTTATCCAAGGCAATACAAAGTAGTTTTCTCCAATTCGATTGTAGATACTTCAGATCAAATTCTAATTAAGATTAAAACCGGCGCCGGTTCCGTTCCTATTCCAAAAGTTCCGGTGAACTTTAAGGTATATGATTTACAAACCGGACAGCGTTTAAGATTTGCATTTGTTGATAATTCAAAAATCTTGAAAGTAGCTGTACCGAAAGGATTCTATTCAGCAAAGGACAATATCATTCTATATGAAAAAATGAATGACGGCACCAATGCGGTTACTTATCAATTGCTAAATAATTCTCTTGAAGACAGTACATTCTACGCAAAGTATAATAGATTTTTAGGCGAAGGCGATACGTTGAAATGCTATCCGGACTTTCCATTTAATGGAAATACTGTTTACAAGTTCAAGGTGCAAGGTCAAAAAATCAATCAAGAAACTGCAAAAGTTCAGTTATCAAGAATCAAGGTAGTGCCTAATCCATACGCTGCAACCGCACTATGGGAACCGCAGAATCCATATTCAAATGGAAGGGGTCCGAGATTAGTTCAGTTTATTAATCTACCGCAAAGATGTACAATTAGAATCTATGCAGTTGACGGTTCGCTTGTAAGAACACTAGAGCATGAGTCAATGATGAGCGATGGATCCGAACCTTGGGATTTGATGTCGTCCGATAATATGGATATCTCTTACGGAATTTACATCTACCACATTGAAGCGCCGGGTATTGGCGAACATGTTGGTAGAATGCTAGTAATTAAATAATGGCTTTGTTTAGATAAGCTTGATCTGATGTGCCCTTTTTTAAGAAGGGCACGTCTGTTTCCGGCATTGGAAAAACTTGTACCGCGAATTATCAAGAATTAGATATATTTCCGAAAATCACTTTTGACTTGTTATGACACAATTAAAACGACTCGCTTTTCTTATTTCATTTTTTATCTATTTTATCCTTTACTCAACTGCAATCTCGCAAGCTAAAAATCCAGTTGTTGCCGAGTTTGGAAAATTTAAAATAACGTTGGATGAGTTTAAAATTGCTTACTTGGATTTAATCAAGAAACCAAAGATTTATGACTCAAAGAAATTGCGGGAAGACTTTCTTGATGAAATGATCCAAACAAAATTATTTGCTGCTGAAGCGAAGAAATTAGATATGGAAAAAGATGAACTGACCGTATCGAAAATAGATTCTTACCGAAAAAAAGTATTAAGAGAAGCTCACTTCGATAAGCAGATCAAATCGAGCATAATCATTTCTGAAAAGGAAATCGAAGAAGCCTATTCATTCTTGCAAGAAGAAAGAAAAATTAGTCACTTGTTTGTTCCTACTAAAGAAAAAGCAGACAGCTTTTATTTGCTTTTAGAAAATGGCGCTGACTGGAATCTGCTAGCTTCTAATATTTTCGAAGATTCACTTCTATCTCGTAGCGGCGGAGATTTAGGCTGGGTTTACTGGGATCAGCTCGATCATGAATTATCGATGGTTGCGTACAGATTAAAGCCGGGAGTTTATTCTAAACCGGTTAAATCCGGCTTTGGTTATCATATTATTAAAGTTACAGATTACAAAAAGAAACCTATGATAACGCGAAGCGAATATGAACTTCATAGAAGAAAAGCTAAAACTATACTTCAGTACAAAATTGGTGATGAGAAGGCAGCAGAGTACATAAACAAGCTGGCGAAGAGTGCGAAGATTGAAATTTACCCGGAAGTGTTTCGTTTTGTTTACAATCAACTGAATGAAAAATTCAAGCGAAAGCCATCTCAATTCAATCCCATGTCTGATATTCAACTGACCGATAGTGAAATAAAAAACATTAAGACAAATCTTTGGGATGAAAGAGACCGTGTACTGGCAAAAGTAAACGGAGCTAATTTTACTATTGCTGATTTGCTGAGCTACATTAATTATGTACCGTATGAAGTGATTTATGCGAGCGCAAAAGCAACTATCGATTACGCTCTAAGAGATTATCTTATTACCAATGAAGCCGAAAAAATTGGTCTTGCTAAATCTGATTTTGTGAAATTGAAATCGAATATTTATTCGGATAACCTTTTTGCGTCTGAGTTTAGAAAAGGAGAAGTTCGTAAAGTTGAGCTGACTGAAAAGGATTTGAAGGAATACTTCCGAAAGAAATATGAGAAAAGCGGCGCTTCATATGAAGCGATGAAAAGTGTTATTGAAAAAATGGCGCTTGAAGAGAAGAAACGCGAAGTCATTCCCCAGTTAGCTTCTCAAATTCTTTCAAAGATTAAGGTGAAGAAGAATCTTTCTCCAATACATGAATATTATGATACGGTTTTAAGTACGAAGAATTAATTAGAAAACGTTTTATACAAAGTTTTGTTCAAGTAACTTGAATCAACGGAAATAATTATGATTTCGAGAAATATTAAATGGGGAATTGTACTTGTAATGTTTTTGATTGCCGCGTACATCATTGTGTTTTTCCTTACGCAGCATCACTCAGACACCGGAGTAATTAAAATATATTTTGCAGACCGGGTTACAGCGGCGCATAAAATATTAATTGATCAGTATAATCAAAAAATGAAAGGAAAGGTTGAAGTTGTTCCTATAGATTTTCCGAATTTTGATTTTAGTACTAACGAGCGAAAAGAAATACTAGCAAGATCTCTCCGTGGCACAGGAGATGGGATTGATTTATTCGCTGTTGATGTAATCTGGGTTCAACGTTTTGCAAAATGGTGCGAGCCGCTCGATCAATACTTAACAGATTCGGAAAAAAGCAGATTACTTGAAGCGCCGCTCAAATCTTGTTATTACAAAGGAGAACTTGTTGCTCTTCCTTTGGATTTTGTGCAAGGTGTAATGTACTACCGGGAAGATTTGCTGATGAATCTTAAAAACGGTCCGGAGATTCTTGAAAAGGTTAAAAAGGGAATTACTTGGGAAGAGTTTATTCAAATTGGTATTGGCTTAAAATTAAAAAATCCCTTTTATATTTTTCCGGCAGCAGACTATGAAGGATTAATTTGCAGTTATATGGATTTAGTTCTTGGGCTTAATCCAAATTACTTTTTAGAGAATGGATTTAATTTAGATACGCCACAATCGCAAAGAGCGCTTCAGCTGCTGGTTGATTTGGTGAACAAACACAGACTTACTCCTTCAATTGTAACTACATTCACAGAAGTACCAAGCTATAAATATTACATAGATCAAAATGGTTTGTTTATTCGTGGATGGCAGAGTTACGATAAAGATTTTATGGAATCTCCGGTTGATCCATTAAAAGAAAAAAACCTTATGAAAGCGCAAATCCCATATTTTGCAAACGCAAATCCCGCCACTGTAATTGGCGGCTGGCATATGATGATTTCTAAGTTTAGTGATAAGAAAAAAGAGGTTATTGATTTTGTAAGATTTCTGCTCAGCGATGAAGCTCAGGAAATGTTTTACAAAGAAAGTGGTTATTATCCGGTTGTTAAGAAATTTTACGAAGACCCATACTATCAAAATAAGTACAAAGAGTTAATTAAGATGCAAGGAATATTTAGCCACGGTGTTCACAGACCGGCTCATGAAGAGTACACAAGATTTTCTAAAATTATGTCTTACTATTTTGAAGAAGCTATTAAGCAGAATATTTCTGTAAAGGAAGCGCTGTCTAAAGCCACACGCGCAATCCAGAAAGAAGAAACTGCAATTAGAGAAATGTGAGTAAGGAATGGTAACGAAAATCAGTGAGAAAATATCTCAGTATAAATTTCAGATACGGCACATTACCACTCTACTTGTAATTCTAATTGTGTTCCAATTAATTCTCGCGTTTGTACAGAAATCTCTACTAAACAGCTTCCTAAATGAAACTCAAACATGGTACCAAAAGTATTCCGCAGAACGATTGGCGATAGTAACATCTACAAGCATGGAGCTGTTGTTTGAAAACCTTTTTATGGGGAAATCAATTTCGGATTACGAAGAAAGAAAAATAGTTTACTCATTCAACGTGATATTTAAACAGCAGCTTATACAAAAAAGTGTTGAAGATATAAGTCTTATCTTACTTAAGGATCATCGGATTTATGTTATTGACAGCGGACAACAGTTGTATGCGTATCTCACAAATCAGTTGGAGCCTTACCAAGAAAAAAACAGTGTACACAGCGAAGGAGTAAAATTATTTCTCTCCATGCGCGACCAAATGAGAGCTTCAGAAATAATCTTCAGTACTGTAAAGAACAATAAAACATTTAATCTGCTTGTTCCTTTTGTACCGGATGGAGAATATCTCGGTGTAATGTATATGCGGATTACACCCGACTTTTCATTCTTAACAACCGAAGTCTCCGCCAACTTTGATAAAGTTTCGATGGTTTACTCATTTCTAATCTTAATTGGGCTAATCATAATATTTTATTTTTCATCTCTGGCTGTAAAAGAAAGAAATGAAGCGCAGGCAAAATTATTTGAAGAACATGAAGAAAACATAAAGAAACAAATACGTTTGGAAAAAGAATCTCTCTTTACGAAAAGGATTTATCACACACATCATAAAACTGAAAAAATTATCGGTTTCATTAAGGATGATGTTCGTCAAATGAAAACTTCGAACATTGATGATCTCAAAAAACGGGTTGTAACCTATTCAAACTTTATTTCCCGTATGATTTATGACATGAAGTGGTATGACCAAGATATTAACACAATTGTGAATCCAATGTTTCGTACAAATATTAACGAAGTGATCAAATTTATTGTTGATCACATTTTCCTCCGCATTTCCAGTAAAAATGAAATGTTTAATTTTGAGCTTCAACTCGATGATAAACTTCCACTGGTGCATGTTAATGAGTTTGTTGTTTGGGAAATATTGGAGCCATTGATGCAAAACAGCATTGATCATTCAAGAAAAGAATCTGTAACTGTTCGTGTTTCTACGGAATACGATCCGATTAACCATCTTTCTCATATTCATATTAGTGATGACGGTGTAGGCATTCAACAAGAATTATTGGAACTTGGAGCGGATGGAATTAAAAGGATATTTTTGGAAAACGAATCTACAAAGAAAATTGAAGGCGCAAATTCCGGTTATGGTTGCTATATAGCATATCAAATGGCGGTTGAAAAATGCGCATGGACTCTGGATGTAGAAAATCTTACTTCCGGAGGTTGTAGATTTACAATTGGAATTAAGAACTAAAGGAAATTGAATGGGTAAATCTGATTTTATAAATATTCTGCTTGTTGAAGATGAAGATTTTGATGTAAGAAGAGTTAAGAATACAATTAGTTATTACGATACCAGAATTAAAATTGCAGAAGTTGTTTCTAATGGAATGGCCGCTCTCGATCTGATTAGATCAAATCATGATAAGTATGATGTTGTGATTATGGATTATCAAATCTCCGGCGGGCTTAAAGGGGAAGAACTCATCACTAGAATAAAGGATATCGATCCTTTCATCCAGATTATTGTTATTACGAAGATGACGATAAACATTACAAATTATGACTTCGCTAATAATCTTTTGAAAGCCGGTGCATTTTGGTTCTGTACTAAATATCCGGGCAACATTGAAGAATACATTTATCAACCTACAGATTTCATTCTGAGTATCTTCAATGCAAACGAAAAGAAGCGTTTAGAAAAACATAGAACACGCTCCGATAAGAAGTTAAGCCAAAGTATAGAAAACATGCTCGAAGCAAAACGGATTATTGGTGAATCTAAACCAATGATTCAATTGAAAGAAAGTATTGAGCGCTACAGTAAGAGTGATGTTAATATTTTGGTTTATGGCGCGTCTGGAACCGGAAAAGAATTAGTAGCGTGGAATATTCATCTTAAAAGTAAAAGAAAGTATGAAAGTTTTGTCCCGATAAATTGCGGCAGCATTCCTAGCGAGTTGATTGAAAGTGAATTGTTTGGATATGAGAAGGGCGCGTTTACCGGTGCAAATACTAATAAATCCGGTTTGTTTGAAGTTGCACACAATGGAACTCTTTTTCTGGATGAGGTTGCAGAACTTCCGCTTCACGCGCAAGTAAAACTTCTTCGTGTACTTCAAGAAGGTGAGATAGAAAAAATTGGGCGCACAGATAAAGTTTCTGTAAATGTTAGAATTATTGCCGCTACAAATAAAAATCTTGCAAACGAAGTAAACAACAACCGTTTTAGAGAAGATTTGTATTACCGCCTAAATGTTGTTCCTCTTGATGTTGTTCCACTAAAGGAACGTGGGAATGATATCATGCTTCTGTTCGATTATTTCCTAGAATATTTTAGCCAAGATATGGGCGTTGCAAAACCAACAATAGAAGAGAAGGCAATAGAGATTCTTCTTAATTACAAGTATCCCGGAAATGTTAGAGAGCTAAGAAATATTGTTCAGCGTTTAGTTTTGAATTGCACTGATGTTATTACTGTAAAAGATATCAGCAACCCAATGATTCTTAGAAATCACGTTATACTAAAAGACGAAACAAATTTTGATGATGTATACAGCGGACAAGTTTTACCTTGGAAAGAGATGGAGAAAATATTCAGAACAAAATATTTCAAATATGTTAGAAGTATTTCGAGTTCAGATTCCGCAGCAGCAGAAAGACTCGGTTTGGCTCCATCAAATTTTTATCGTATGTGTAAAGAGTTAGGACTTAAGTAATGCTGACTCGAAAACTTGGTAAAGATGGTCCGGAACTTACAGTAATTGGTTTAGGAGCGTGGGCAATTGGCGGCCCTTGGCAGTTTGGTTGGGGAAAGGTTGATGATGCTGAATCAGTAGAAACAATTAAAACCGCTTATGATAATGGAATTAACTGGATTGACACCGCCGCAGTTTACGGATTCGGACATTCCGAAGAAGTTGTTGGAAATGCTGTTGAAAGTTTTCGTGATAAAATTTTTATTGCTACAAAATGCGGATTGATAAACGACGGTAGCGGAAACGCGATTAATAATCTACAGCCGCAGAGTATTAGGTCGGAAATTGAAGCGAGTCTGAAAAGACTAAAAACCGATTACGTTGATCTTTACCAGATACACAAACCGGATCCGAATGTTCCGGTTGAGGAATCTTGGGAAACAATGTTAAGGATTAAGGAAGAGGGAAAGGCTAGATATATTGGAGTAAGCACTTACGATGTTTCTATGATGGAGCGATGCGCTAAAGTTTATCCGGTTCAGTCGCTTCAGCCAAGTTACAGCATGATAAAAAGAGAAGCCGAACAAGAATTTTTGCCTTATTGTTTGAAGAATGAAATTGGTGTTGTTGCTTACAGTCCAATGCAAGCTGGCTTGCTAACCGGAAAATTTGATATCAATAATATTGCAGAAGATGACTGGAGAAGAAAGAACCCATTTTTTATTGAGCCCCGATTAACAGCTTATTTAGAATTAGTTGAAAAGCTTAGACCGATTGCAGAGAGACAAAATAAAACTGTTGGGCATTTGGCAATTGCATGGGTTCTTAATAATCCAGCGGTAACTTCTGCTATCGTTGGTGCCAGAAGGAAAGAGCAAGTTCTGGAAAACGTGAAAGCGGCAGATTACTTTATAAGCGATGATGGAATGAAGGAAATCCAAAATCTTCTTAAAGAGTTTGGATTATAGATTTGATATTGTTCTATAGCAGACTTAATTTAACTCTGTAAAAATTATGGTGCGTTCGTCTAGTGGTCCAGGACGCCGCTCCCGACAAGGTCGGGACGGAGATCACGGGAACTTTAGTGAAGAAAAAATAAATTCAGTTTTGTAATACAATATGGCGCGTTCGTCTAGTGGTCCAGGACGCCGCTCCCGACAAGGTCGGGACGGAGATCACGGAAACTTTAGTGAAGAAAAAATAAATTCAGTTTTGTAATACAATATGGCGCGTTCGTCTAGTGGTCCAGGACGCCGCTCCCGACAAGGTCGGGACGGAGATCACGGAAACTTTAGTGAA
>JAZDFQ010000004.1:0-3381 GCA_043807765.1 Ignavibacteriota bacterium | reverse complement strand
CCAGTGGTATTTTTCAAGATATGTTTGGTTGGTTATCTAAATAATATCAATTCCGATCGGAGATTGATAGAGTATTGCTCAAACTGTCTGGATATCAGGCTATTTATCAGGTATGATATTGATGAAGCTCTTCCATGGCATGGTACCATTAGCCGTACTCGCCAACTATATGGAGAAGAAGTATTTCTGGAGTTGTTCAGAACCGTGCTGACCACCTGTAAGGAATCTTTGACTTATTTAGATTTGTGCATTTCTGATGTAATAGGAAGCTTTTTACGCGAGTTAAATTTTCTGCAAATATTTAGAGGTTCGAAATTCCGCTTGCAAATTATCGTCTCAGAATAAGCCAGTTTTAGTAATATTCTTCCTTAATGACTTTTTTTTAGAGTTGTGCAACAGCTACTGCTGTTATAGGGCGTTTTTCTTTTTTAGAATTCTATAAAAATCATTCAGTTCTATTTTTCTGTCTTTACTTAAGTCATGCCATCTAATCCCTTGTATTGCCCCTTCCAATGCATACAACATATTGATACAAGCTCCACTATTTTCAATAGTTGAAATTTTCAATATTGCATTTTCGCTACCCATTTGTTTTAAATCCTTTTCGGTCTCTACTCCGATTTGATTCAATTTTTTTGAAAGTACGTCTCCAATATTTGGTAATTCGGTAAGCAGTTTCATTTTATTAAATACTGTTATAACTTTCTAATTTCAATCTCAGAAGTGTAAGTTTCATGTCAAGTTTTTCGTAGTCTTTTTGTCTTGAATTTTGGTCATCCTAAAATGCCCTATAAAGGTTTGTATAAGAATAGTAACGGATTTAAAGGCTCAATCCTTTCAGTTTCGCAATAACATTATTCAAAGATACTACCTTTGAGTTTAGTATTAAAACCGCTATTATTTTTATACATTGTTGTAGTGCGTTTTAATTTATCTTCTTGAAATTAAGACTTTTTAATGTTTTTAATACCAAATAGTATTCTTGTAAGCTTTGTTCTTTTTACAATTTCAAAGATTAGCCAACTTCCGCCAAATGTACCTATAAGTAGAATAATAAATTTAATAGCATCATTTATACTAGCATCATATAAATAGTATGCTAAAATAACGATGATAGTTTGATGAACAATGTAAAAGGGATAAACTGCTTGATTAAAATAAGCTCTCCATTTTCCCGATTTGGATAAATGCTGATTTGCATATCCTAATGTAACTACAATCCAGCAACCAACATTCAAACCCTTAGCTATTGAAGCCAATTCATAGAAAAACGGAATTTCTGGTTCTTTATAGACAAGAAACAAGTAGATTATAAAAGAGAAGCAGCCTGTAATCAGTGCTATTTTTTTGATAGATTTTATTTTGTTCCAGAAAATATCACCTATGGATATGAAGAGAAAACCATAAAAGAAATAAACCAGATGATATAGAAATGTGTACCAGTCGTTAACAAGGTTATGTGTAACAGGAAAATGAGGTCTTATATAAATTAAAATTAGAATTAAAGGAATAAGGAAAGTAAAAATGCCCAACTTAGAGGCAAACAGTCTGCCTGTCAAGTGAATGAATTTCGAATTGGGATTCTTCCTAAGAAAAATAAAAAAAGGACTTAAGATTAAAGAGAACACAAACAAATAGGGTAAAAACCATAGATGGTGCCAACTAAAATTGCCTGTAGGATATGCTCCTTCAAAGTAAAATGGGTAGAAATCAAGAAATGAACCGATAAATTGACCATTTACTATCCTTTCGATATATACTTGTGGAGCAACTATAACAATCATACCAAATACCAATGGAATCAATAAGCGGTTGTGACGTTCAATTAAGAATTGCGCTAATGACCTCTTTGAAAGAGCAAATCTTGTACCCATTCCAGAAACTAAAAAAAGTATTGGCAGTCTCCATTGGTTTACAAAGAGCATAGGAATTTCTGCCCAAGTGTAAATAGTATCATTCTTGATATGCCAGTCCCAAGAAACAAAAAACATTCCTATGTGATAAAGTATAAGAAGTGCAAAAACACCAATCCTAATCCAATCTAAATCATATCGTCTCATCTTTTAACCTTTAATTGATTATTGAAGAACCAAACTTAGGGTTAAAAGAAATTAAAATAATTAATTTGTGCTGATAGACATGGTTTTGTTGTGAAAAACAAGTTATGAGTTTAGCTTATTCATTTTTTCTTCAAAAATTGGAATCATTTTACGTGATACTGGGATTACACCAGAATGTCCTTGAATTTTTAACTTATATCCTTGAGCATTTCCAGTTACTTTTTCTATTTTAAATGTGTTAACTAGATAAGACCTGTGTGTTTTAATAATAAAAGAGAAAGAGGATAGTTTTGAGTATAAATTTTTAATGGAAATTCTTTTAACTAGTTTTTCCGCTTTTCCTTCTTTATTTAAATGAATTTCCAAATAGTTTCCATCAGCCTTGGCAAATTGAAAATTAGAAACTTCTAATTGAAATGCTTCATCTTTTACCTGTGTTTCAATAAAAACAACTGTTGGTTTTAAGGCAATTGATTTCTGATTACCACTAATCTTTATAGAATTTGCTTTTTTGAAGTTATGGACATAAAGTCTATTGAAATTTAAAGGGACTATAATTAAAGTAAACAACATTCCTAGTAAAAATGTATTTCTAATTTCTTCAAAGAAATACGTTAATGACCAATTATTAGGGTTAATATAAATAATATCTCTAATGAGAAATTGTCCAACTCCTATCAATAACAATAGGATAGCAAGAAACAATATTTCGCGTAAAATATTCCAAGACTCATCCACCCTAGAGATTAATTTAATAACAGAAATGATAACCAGAAAGATAATAATAGAAACAAATGCGTGAATATTACAAATCCAAAAAAAATCAAATCGATGTTCTGAAACATTTACGTTAAATGGTTTGAAAAAATAGTTAAAAAAGAAGGTCATCAAAAATATTATTCCTGTGATAGCCACAACAAATTGACCTTCGTAATAAAACGGATAGGGTTGTAAAAGAAATTTAGATAGTTTATTAGATTCCATAAATTAAAGTATAATAATTATGAACTATTTCATCTGTTTTTTAATGCGCTACAACGTTTGACAGTAAGCCCAGTGCCGAAATTTTTACGATTCATGTCCGGAATTCAGTTAATTTAATTTATACAAAAAGCACTAAGACTAAGGAATAGCAAGGCATTGGGCTTACTGTTGTGCCTGTTGCACAACTCAAAACTTGTTGAAAAGAATAAAGTTAAACAATTGACCTGAGATTCTTTGTTTGTTAACTTGTAAATAAAACCAATGCTTGGAAAAAAAGACTATCAGGAGAAGTTATTTCTTAGCTTTTCGCTTTCTCAGCGGATTCCTGAAAACAATT
>JAZDFQ010000003.1:0-3232 GCA_043807765.1 Ignavibacteriota bacterium | reverse complement strand
AGCTTGAACCTTGTAGCTAATAGTTGTTTCCGGGTTAAACGGATTTGGATAATTCTGTTCCAAGGCAAATTGCGTTGGTGCATCAACACTAACTTCAACTACATCACTGTATTCATACTTGCCGTCAAAGTCTATTTGCTTCAAACGGTATTGCACTTTTCCACTTGGCGGTGTTACATCTGTAAAAGAATAACTTTTTGGTGAGTTGGAATTTCCGTTGCCTTGTACAAATCCAATTTTCTCCCAACCTCTCCCGTCCCGACCAGTCGTGACACCCTCTCCTTGGTAAGGAGAGGGACGGGGTGAGGTCCGTTCAATCTCAAATCCGTAATTTTTCACTTCCGTTGCAGTTTGCCAATTAAGTAAAACTTTTCCATCAACAGAATTCGCAGTAAAGGATGTTAACTCAACCGGTAGCGCTCCGCTTGTTATTCCATATCTATCAGCAAGATAATGTTCTACTGTACTTCGGTCTGAGCCGCTGAGATTTGCATTGTAAAGAATTACTTCCGCCATATCTCCGTTAAAATAATAGCTGCCATTACTGCGCCAGCCAAGTTGTAGAGCCCCAGAATTGGATGATAGAATATTTGCAAGTGATGTTCCGCCGTCAACCCCATCAACACGAACAGCACCACCGGAAGAAGAAGCACGCGCGCTAAACACATGCGCGTTTCCATCCGAGTAAGTTCCCGATGTTCCTAAATCCAGATAGGTTGTAGGTGAAGTTTGTAGTGGTATAAACCTCGCACCGGCAGTTCCGTTTAAGTGGTATTCAAATTGTTCCGTTGCGCCGCCGCTTACAAGAAACTGAACGCCGCTTGAGGTAGTTTTTGCCACAAAAAACATTTCATACTGGTTACTTTGTATTCCAAGAGTTGAAGAAGTAGGCAAAGTAAGTGAAGATGTTGAACCGTTAAACCGCGCTACTGGTTTTCCATTTATGGCTGCTTCAACATATAATGGCTGATTCGCGCCACTGCTTTGAGTTGCGCTATTGTTATTGCCCGATAAATCTTTCCATTCACTTATATTATTACTTGATGCAGTTACACCCTGATCTGCTCTTAGCCAGAGCACGAGATTTGTTCTTGTAATTGAATTATTGGTAAATAAAACCGTTGAGCTGGAATTTGACGTTCCGTCAGAATTAGCGGCAATTACTTTGTAGTAATACAAAGTGTTTTCTGTTAGTCCGGCAACATTTGCGCTCACATCAAGATTTGAGCTTCCGCTTCCGGCATTTTGAGTACTTGTTATAGAGCTAAGATTATCGGGATCGGTTCCATAAGAAAAATAATATGTGGTTTCATACCCTTGCGGATTTACAGTTGCATTAAGCGTTGCACTAGTAGAAAAGACATTAGTTGGTTTACTAATTTGAACAGTAGGTCCAATAAATAAACCGTTAAATGTACCATTACCATAAAACGTTCCGGTTCGGCTTCCGGCAGAAATATCTGACCCCGCGCCTATTGTAATAGATGAACCGGTTCCAACGGCAATGCTGCTTTGTGCCGATAGGACAATTGGCAGTACAAGAAAAATTATAAAAAAGAATTTTTTCATTTTACTGACCGTTGGTGCTTGGCTTAACTGAAGCAGTAAAATTCTTGTTCTTTCTTTCCTCCTTTCCGGAAATAATTGTTAACAGTTCCAACTTTTCCGAAAGTTCTTGTTTCAGCTTTTTCACTTCGGCTAAGTCTTCTTTTAGATTCCCGATAGATGAAAGCTGCTCTTTAAGATTCTTGTTTTCCTTAATCAATTCTTCATTTTGGTTTTTAATAATTTCTATCTGCCGCAGCATTGCCGCGGTTCTTTTTTCCAAAGCCTTAATTCCGGCAAAGTTTACACCATCCATAGAAATTGAATTAATACCAAGACTGTCTGTTCCGTTAAGCTGAAACGCGGCGTAAAAATCTTGCGCCATTGGACCCATATATCTTTCGTTGGGATCTGTTTTTTTATAGTTCCAGGTTGTTACCGGTATGTTTTTAATTTTTTCGAGTATCCATTCCCCATTAACATGTTCAAAATTTTCTTTCTTGTTTCTATCGCAGTAATTGGACCAGCCGCTTTGTCCGTGCCTCATATAAACACCGGCAGTTGAGTCCGGGTATGAACTCCACAAGCGGTACCCACCGTTAAAACGCATTGTTAATTGGTTATCTTGCGCAGAATAAGCTGTCTGAGAATAAGTATCATCTCCAACAACCATTGAACCATCTTTACCATTTGTGTTTGCGCCGGAACCAATTGCAATTGAATAAATTCCCGTTGCATAAGCGTCTGCGCCTATGGCTATTGCATGAGATGCCGTTGCCTGGCAGTTGTAACCAAGCGCAAGGGAATAGTCTCCCGTTGCTTTGTTATATGCACCAATTGCAGTAGAAGCACTTCCGGTAGCTCTTGGAAAATAACCCATAGCTATTGAGTAGATTCCAACATTTGCATCATCCCAGTATGAGCTCTCAGCTCTTCCCACTCTAAAGGCAGCCTTTTTGGGATACCAGTGCATTCTAACTCCAGCACCCGGGCTTAATGCTGTTCCGGAGTTGTAAGTTCCTGTAGCTAGAAAACCCTCTATGCCGCCAACTTCTAATTGGGCTCTTGGCGATGTTAAGCCAGAACCTATGCCAAGCAGTCCGCTGGATTGTTTTAATGTTAGGTAAGTGTTAGTGGCATCTTTAATTAAAAAATTTCCGCTGGTTGCCAGAGTGTTCTCGATGTTCTGAGCGTTGAGCTTCAAAGTTATGATTACGAGAAATAAACAGAAGACCTTTTTCATCCTTTCCTTTTGTATTTGTTTGTTTTGTAAATGTTGAAGAGCGTAATTCAGAATCTATATATAAAGTCTTGCAACTAATTCTCTTGGAAAATCAAAATATGTGCAGATGAAATTTAATAACTAAAGAATAAAAATTCTTATCGAGGCTCACTTTGAATCAAAAGCAAGGGTAAATCCGTAATCAGCTATTTCATCAGTAAAAGTTTTTTTGTTTCAACATAATTGCCAGCTTTTAGCTGATAGAAATAAACACCAGATGATAGTTTTGAGTTTTGAGTGCTGAATTTTGAGTTATAACTTCCAGCTTGTTGGAAATCATCTACTAACGTTGCTACTTCTCTTCCCAAAACATCATACACTTTTAGGCTTACGTGGCTTGCAGCTTGAACCTTGTAGCTAATAGTTGTTTCCGGGTTAAACGGATTTGGATAATTCTGTTCCAAG
>JAZDFQ010000002.1:0-22500 GCA_043807765.1 Ignavibacteriota bacterium | reverse complement strand
GGTATATATTTTTTTGTAAAGCATTCATATTCAGTTTGCTACTCAAGTTGAGCGATACTTTATTGTCTTGTACAATCATTTTCTTATTAATGGGCAAAGTAAAATAATTTATCCACTTCTGTTTATGTTGATGTGCGTTTGAAGCATAAAGCATGATAAGAATATGCAGTGTAATATTTACACTGTTTGCTTCATCAGGTAATTCAGTTAGGTTGTTGAATATAATTTCAAGCATCCCGTCTACTAATTGATGTGAGGAAATTAGTTTCAGTTCACACAAAGGAACTATAGCATATTCCGTATTGAACATCTTTCCACCCGCTATTTGAAGATTGGTTTTTATAATTCTGTTATAAACTGATTTTGAATTACCTACTGATTGGTGCCATGTCTTAGAGAGAAGCGGCTCAGAATTTATAAATGAAGCGAGTTTTGATATCCGAGCAAAGTTACTTCGCATTATCTTTGCAGATTGACTTTGTGATTTTCTATAATGTCTTGGACGCACGGAAATAAAACCTTTTCCATTTAGTTTACGAAATACCATATTACCAACCCGACCATTTATTTCGCCGATAATACCATTTTTGAAACGTGCCATGAGTTACACCTTACTTAAAATACAGCGAATAAGATTAAGCGCAAGATTATGATCAAGATGAAGAGCAATAGCATGAAACAGAGCAAGCGCATGAGCAAGAACAAGAATAAAAGCGAGATCAAGATCAAGTGCAAGATCATGCTCAATTGTATAAGCAAGATTAATAAAGAGAGATTCTATTAGCACTGTACTTTTTAATACAGCGGGTATTGTGATGAATTGCATGCTAAATTTTAGCGCTTGTTGTCTGGTAGTTATGATGTTTTCAAGAGGTATTCAGAACGATTTCGGGGCTGTTTTGTGTTATGGTTGAAGGAGTATATACCCCATTAGCAGCGTTAAGTATATATGAAGTTTTGGAATTTAAATAGCGCCGGTTAGCAAAATGAATTTGACTTTAGTTGCTAATGCGGAACATAAGAGAAAATTTTTAGCGCCCTGAGTATCTCGCTAACAAACTTCAACATAATTGCACCAATTCAAGTTGTACGCTTGATCTTTGAGAAAACAGAAAACACCATCGGTAAAAAGAGAATCACAAACAAAGCTGAAACTATTATTCCCCCAATTATACTTAAGCTGAGGTTTTTCCAGAATGTTGAATCATCATTAATAATAAAAGGAATTAATGCTGTAACGGTTGTAATTGTGGTTGTTAGTATAGCGCGTAATCTTGTTTTTGACAGGCGAATTATCTCCATTGATTCTCCCTTACTTTAAAGTACCTCGGTTTCACGTAATTTGCCGATACTCTGTTATTCTGTAAATCTCTTTTTGCTCATGACTTTCCACCTTAAATCCAAATTTAATACTTGGACTCCGTTTTGGGGAAGGGGGTATATCAAATTAAAAATATTTTTAGAATAAACGCCCAAAAACCCTAATAACGCTAAATTATTTTACTTTCTTAAAAAGCAACTGACACACTGTTGTCACACAAGTGCGTTATTTTTGTTTTGTAATTATTCAAAAATATAAGGAAGCATTATGTCTTTAATTAAAATTTTCTCAACCGAATTGGAACAAGAAGCAGCATCAACCCGAAAAATGTTGGAAATTGTTCCAGATGACAAGTACGATTGGAAAGCTCATCCTAAAAGCATGACAATCAGAGCGCTAACAACTCATATCGCCGAAATCCCCGGCTGGATAGAACATGGAATTATAAATGACGGATTGGATTTTGCCGCTACTCCGTACAATCCAAAAGTTATAAACAATACAAAAGAGTTATTGCAATTGTTTGAGGAATCTTTCGCTAAAGGTAAAGCTCAGTTAATTGAAAAAAACGAAGCTAAACTTGATGGAAGATGGGTTATGAGAAATGGCGATATGGTTCTTATGGACCTTTCAAAAGCCGAAGTTATTAGGCATTCATTATGCCAGTTGATTCACCACAGAGCGCAGTTAGGCGTTTATCTTCGGTTGCTCGATATCCCGATCCCGGGAGTTTATGGACCAAGCGCTGATGAAATGAATCATTGATTGGTTCCAGTGTTATAATTTCATATAACCTTTGAATATTAGTAAAATGCTGAATGACAGAAATCATTCAGCATTTTTTAGTATACCCAGTTATTCCTCAGAACAATAAAAAACCGTATCGGGGACAGGTTGTTTTGATATTGCATCAGATTCATATTGAAGCACTAATTCCAATCCACCGGCTTTTTGGAAAAACAGAACTGTAAAAGGATATTTCCCTTTTTGTAAATGAACTTGCTGTCGAAGTTCAACATTACCATGCAAACCATCATTGTTAATTATCTCTTTATCGCCAATAAACAGTTTACTTCCGTCATCAGAAAGCAAATAGAAAGTATAAACGGCGTCTTTAGGAATTTCCATATAACCGGTAAAGCGGGCACCAAAAAATTCCATTTGTCTTGGCGGTTCGCCGGATTTAAAATTCTTCGTTATACCGGAACTAACCGGTGTGAGCTTATCATAATCCGGTAATTTATCCCAGTTGCCTTCATAGTAAGAATACTTCATTCCGCTTTTTAACTTCGGAAGTTTCTTTTCCGGGGTCATCTTTTTAACATAATTAATTCTAAGCGAATCAACTATACCGGGTAATTCTAAGTTATAGTAAGGAAGCGCTTTTATAGTTTGCGGTTTGGATACTTTAATTGGTTTTTCATATAGCGGAGAACTACTTGTAGGATTTGAACCATCAAGCGTGTAACGAATAGTTTTACTCGTACTATTTAGTGTTACAATAACAGAATCGCCGGAAGAGAGTAAACCACCTTTGGTTTGGAATGTTACCGGGTTGTTGCTCCAATCGGCAAAGATGAATTTTAATCCATTGTAAGTGCTCTTATAACAAATAGTACCATGAACTTCTTCCGGGTATTCTTCAAACTTCCAGAGCAAATTTTTAGGAGCTTTTGCTTTTAGAATATCTGCCAGTTCATTTACACCCATTCCTAAACCTTCGTTGGCAACGGAAGCATAAAGATGATTTTTCGCTTCAGCATTCTTCAGTAAAAATTCTTCAGTTCTTTTTAACATAACTTTGTTATTCCACCACATACTTGGGCTTAATGTTAAATAAGCATTAAAGAGATTGGGTTCGGTTACTAAAGCATGCATTACAAATACACCGCCATAAGAAGAACCGGCAAGAAGCCGGTAAGAATCCGTTTTGTAATTTTGATCTACAAAAGGAATCAGTTCATTTTTAATAAATCCGTGTAGTTTATCTGCACCTCCGCCAACTTTATTTTGCTCAGCGCAGGTTGGTAGTAAATCCCATTCACGTTTTTCTATTGTGTTAACACCAACAACTATCATTGGCGGAATCAATCCATTACTAGTTAAAACACTTATTGCGTTTACAGTAAGATTAAAATTCCATTGTGCATCTACCAAATAAAAAACCGGAAAATTTTTTGTAGATGAGGTGTAACCATCCGGTAAATACACCTTTATTGTTCTGTCTTCATATAGTAAAGAAGAGTGCAGATTAAATGAATAGCCGATATTAACCGGTTCTGTTTTAATCTCACTTATTGTAGGAAGCTTTTCTTTAACAATTACCGCTTGTTTTGTCTGCGCAGATACACACGATATTGCTAGCATGCAAATAACTAGAATACTCACTCTCATTTTTTCTCCTGATCGTTCTTTCATTTAGTGTTTTTATGATTTCACATCCCCTCGCGCTCTATTTGACGATGGGAAATAGCTTTTGTTACTATCTTTAATAATCAACACAAAAAATATTAATGCTGTTCTACCGCACCAGCGCCATCTTTTTTTGAAGATTCATATTATCCGCTTGGAGGTTATAAAAATATATTCCTGAAGTAACCGGATTATTTGAATCATCTGTTGCATCCCAAACGAGAGAGCATTCTCCCGCAGTCTGAAATGAATTCTTTAGCGTTCTGATTTCTTGACCAAGCAGGTTGCAAATGCTAAGTTTTACATGCGAAGGTTTGTTAAGAGAATATTGAATTGTTGTTGACGGATTAAACGGGTTGGGATAGTTTTGTTTTAATTCAAATCCCGAAGGAGTAACACTGCCTGTTTTAACATCTGTCGCTCCGTTGCACTCAAAGGTTTCCGGGTAACGCGAAACTAACTGAAGCGCAGGTTGATAAATATTCGTAGTGCCCAAATAATCTTGCCAGGCTATTTTTATCATCTCTTCATTTGCCTGCCATGTATAATCAGAAAATTGTTGCGTTACATCTCCGGAAAAACTTGTATTGATATTTAGTATTTTCGATACCGTTTGACATGAAAAATCAAAATCATCGAAGCGAAAATATTTCAGCTGCCAATCGTATTGCGATTTGAAATAGACAATACGGTTTTTAATATCGAATGCCGTCTGAAATTTTGTCCAACTACCTTGTTTTACCGCATCTAAAATTTTAAATGCGTAAGCTACAGCATTTCCATCCTCCGGCTTATAATCGTTTATCATCGTAGATATTCTGTAAAATCTTTCAAGGGAAGAACTATTGTTCGGATTTGGTGGAACGCCGCGGTTAATGTAATTGAATGAACTCTCGTAAGTATTATTTGTAATGGCTTTCACCGGCATTGTTTCTTTTGTATGGTAAACCATTTTACCATTCAGGAATTCAATTACAATACAGTTGCCTGAACTATCAGCGGCAAAAAAATGAATCTTTGAGGAATTTTTTGATAATGGTCTTATTCTTACAAGAGAATCGACTTTTATTATTTCGTCAACGCTCTTAAAATTATCGAGTATATATTGAACATATTGATCAAAGCTTACACTTGGTCGTGAATCTACAGAAGGGTAAACGGTTTCATCGAGCCAAAGTTCACTTACAACCAATCCGGCTTCATTCATTCCGTCGAATGCAATTTCGCGTCCGTATTGAACGAAAGTAATACTGCCGTATTTAGAAGTCCATGATGCTAAATTATTCTTACTTTCTTCCCAGTATCTCAACGCAGTTTTTAATTGACCGCGTTTATTAACAACTATAAATCCTTTTCCAAAACTCCAATCGTAACTTCTTCCGGTTACGAGCAATTTTCCCTTATTTATACAAAAAACTGAGCAGGCATAGCTCGTATTTGTTTTGAAAAATATTAGTAATACAAGAAGGATCGGGAGTATCCAATATTTCAATCTGAATGTATAGTTTAACATATTTTATTCTCCATAAAGAATGATACTATTTCATCAAAACGAGTTTCTTTGTTTGAGAAAATCCATTGTCAATTTGCAGCTTGTAGAAATATACTCCACTAGGTAAAGACGCGCCATGGCGCGTCTCTACATTAAATACTATTTCATATGAGCCGGCTTGTTTATATTCATCAACAAGAGTTGCAACTTCTCTTCCTAACAAATCAAATACTTTCAGCGAAACTAAAGTCCCTCCTTTGGAGGGATTTAGGGAGGCTGGTATTATGTAGCTAATCGTCGTTTCCGGGTTAAAAGGGTTGGGATAATTCTGCAACAATTTGAAATTTTTCGGAATAGGTTCCTCATCTGATACTGAGGTAACAGTATTGTTTAACCAAACTCTGTTTGGTATGCCAATCATAAATAAATCTCCGCATGCCAGAAATATATCCGGATCGCCATCCTTATCTAAATCGCCAAATGCCGTAGCTATGCTATTGATTTTTTCTAAATTGACTGTACTTGCAGTAAAATTAGCGTGTCCATCATTTAATAACATTTCGCTTTTATGGGAAGTGCCGGAATGTTGATGACCATGATTCATATAGATATCCAAGTCGCCGTCATTGTCTAAATCCACAATAGCTGCATTAGGTGTTATATAAGAAGAATTGTAAGGAAGAGTAGTTTTAATAAAATTTCCAGTTCCGTCATTCAGATAAAACTGTGCGGGATATATATTATTGGGTGGTTCCGGATTATGATAATTACACTGAAGAATATCTAAAAAGCCATCATTATTCAGATCACCAAGGTATAAGTTATATCCTCCATAGTCACCAAATTCTTGTGCGCTCTTAGTAAAACCGCCTTTTTTATCATTAAACATGATGCGAAAAGTTGAGCCTATTTTTCCTTCACCGCTTAATGCAATATCAGAATAACCATCCTTATTTATATCCCCAATTGCTAAGCAACTACTGGCAAAACCATTAATTATTATGGAATCTCTTAAAAGGACACCACTTTGCGTCACTGAATAAATCTTTAAGACCGTTATGTTGTTATTACTACTCATTGTAACAACTTCATCCTTATTAATGCCGGTTAATTTGTTATCGAAGCATAAACTCATCTCATGGAGTTGATTGTTTTGAGATTGTGTAAAGTTTGCATGTCCATCATTTATATAAATTTTAACTGAATCTTGAATATTAATAATGTCTAAATACCCGTCTGCATTCATATCATGCAAAATTACGTTTTGAGAAAAACTAATGATCTGAGGGCTTAATGTATAGACTCCTTTTCCATTATTTAACCAAATTTCATTTTTTAAACCCGGTTTTTCATATTCCCAATTAGCAACAACAGCATCAAGATCGCCATCGTTATCCAGATCGCCTAACTTTACTTCCCAGCTAACAGAATTTCCAAGACGCTGACCGCTATCGGTAAATATTTGTTGAGCTTTACCGATCTGACACAAGCAGATGGTTACTAAAATGAATAGAATTTTTTTCATGGTATTTTTTCCTTTCAATAGTTTGTTTAATCTTACCGTACCAACACCATCTTCTTTTGAAAAGAAGTATTGCCCGCTTGTAGGTTATAGAAATATATTCCCGAACAGACCGCATTATTACTATCATCTGTTGCATCCCACATGAGAGAATATTCTCCCGCGGTCTGAAATGAATCCTTTAGCATTCTGATTTCTTGACCAAGGAGATTGTATATGCTTAGTTTAACTTGCGAAGGTTTGCTAAGCGAATATTGAATGTTAGTAGATGGATTAAAGGGATTGGGGTAGTTCTGATCTAAATTTAATTCAAGAGGAATTGATTTTGTGTTATTCCCAACACCTGTAAGCAAATTGTTTATGTAAACCTTGTTAGGTCCATTATTAGCAATAAAGGCATCTACATCTCCATCACCATCCAGATCACCTAACTTTGCATCCCAGCTCTCCGCATAACCAATAACCAAACTGTCGGCAAATATACCTTTACCATTATTCAGCCATACATAGCTTGTTCTTTTTTCCAAATACTTTCCACCGGTTACAAAAGCATCTAGGTCACCATCTTTATCAACATCCGATAAACAAACACTTGTACTTGGGGTTGTACCGAATTTTTGTTCACTTTGAGTAAAATTACCTTTGCCATCATTATACCATACGCCACAGCAAAATGGAGAAGTACTATCAAAGTATATAACAAAGGCATCCAAGTCTCCATCGTTATCAAGATCGCCAAAAGAAAGATCCAGACTATTTTTAGTTGAAAGTACTTGGTTACTGACCGAAAAATTTCCGTTTCCATCGTTTAACCAAATTTTATTACCAACATTTTGAAAATTGCTTGCTGAAGCTGCATCAATATCTCCGTCGCCATCAACATCCCCTATTGAAGCACCTGTGTTATAACCTACACCAAGTTTCTGTCCTGTATTAGTAAAATTTCCAGTACCATTGTTAATCCAAACCTCGTTGCCAAATTTTACGTCATGTCCGTTTTCCCACAATGGATGAACACAAATGAATGCATCAAAATCTTTGTCTCCATCAAGATCCGCCAAACAAGCTTTTGAACTATTAACGTTGCCTAATCTTTGACCGCTATCAGTAAAATTGCCATGCCCGTCATTAAAAAAGACTTTATTGGGATCGCCAAAACCCGTGCAAAGAAAAATATCAATGCTGCCATCACCATTTAAATCAGCTAAAGATACTGCCATGTTTTTGCCATGGTTTAACTGTTGGTTACTTTTAGTAAAAACCCCGCTTCCGTTATTGATCCATATTTCAACATCCTGATTTGAATCATAGGCGCCATTTGCTACAACAGCATCCAAATCACCATCGCTATCAATATCACCTAATACTACACAGTTGCTTGTACTATTTCCCAAAGCTTGACCGCTGTCTATAAATTTTACTTGTGCAAAGCTGTAAGAACAAATAAGCAGTATGCTTATAAAAAGGGTAACTCTCGGTATGTAATTCATAATAATCTTCCTCATAAATTTTTAGGCTTTGTTTTATCTAATTAGCACCATCTTCTTTTGAAAAGAAGTATTGCCCGCTTGTAGGGTATAAAAATATATTCCGGAACAGACCGCATTATTACTATTGTCTGTTGCATCCCACATGAGAGAATGCTCGCCCGCGGTCTGAAATGAATCCTTTAGCGTTCTGATTTCTTGACCAAGGAGATTGTATATGCTCAGTTTTACTTGTGAAGGTTTGTTAAGAGTATATTGAATATTTGTTGATGGATTAAACGGATTGGGGAAATTTTGAAGAAGTTTGAATTCTTTCGGAAGCAAGTTTTGATTCCCTTCGATGTTGGTAGCATTAGTAATAGTAATTTGGAATTCGTCGTAAACACTCACGTTCTCTCTATCGGTTACTGTTATTCTAATGATCAATGTATCAGCATTTAAAGGCGTCCCGGAAAAAGTACCTGTTGAAGAGGAAAACGTTAACCATGATGGTAAATCTTCGCCATTGCTTTGTTTGGAGTTGTAGGTTAAAACATCATCGTCGATAAAAGTAAAAGCCGGGATTTTATATGTATATTTTTTCCCCACGTCTATTGAAGTATCGGGAATTGGTTGATACACTTCAGGAATAAAATTGCCTTCGCTTATAAATGTACCCTCATATACATCTGAATATATAGGCGCGTTGTAGGCAACGCTTTCGGTTCCGCCAATTACATAGATTTTGTTGTCAATGGCAACTAAACCGGCAAGGACATTAATTTTCGGCAAGGAAGTAGTTTTTGTCCATATATCGGTTGCCGGGTCATATACATAAACAGAGGATACTCCAGCACCATTTGCATTCTGTCCACCCAAAACGATAACTTTTTTATTTACAACCACTGCGCCCGGTAAAAAAGTGGTATTGGGCAAGTCTTTTTTGGTTTCCCATTTGTTCGTATTCGCGTTGTAACATTCTACGGTTTTAATAAGCGTCCAAATACTGGATGATGTGCCTGCGCCGCCGATGACATAGATAAGTGAATCCATAGCTACAACAGCCGGATTGTTCCTTGAAGTTGGAACCGGAGCTTTTTCTGCCCATGAATTGGTAACAACATCGTAAACTTCATTCTTTCGCGTACATGACGAAGGTACATCACTAAATGAAGTAATACCTCCCATAATGTAGATTTTGTTGTTTACCATACCACAACCAAAATGCTGCCGGCGGGTTGGCATGGGAGTCAATGTATTCCAATTATTGATTTCAGGATTATATACAAAGTTCGTACTGGTATTAGCGGAAAGGTCTCCACTGATTACATATATTTTGCCGCCAACTTCCGCTGCTGCATGGTTTCCTTGGTCAGACAAAACAGCAAGATTTTTCCATTTATTAAGAATAATATCATATTCATAAAAATTGGGGTCTGCATAGGCAACGAAAAAGATTTTGTTGTTGTAGGATACAGCCTCTCCTCCGCCACATGCTAGTGGTAGAGAAGCGATGGGTTTCCAAACAATTTTCTGCGCAAATGTCACAGTGCAAAAAAATCCAAGAACAGTCAATAACAATAATTGAATTTTCATTACCCTAACATTAAAGACGGACACAAAAATGGTTAAATGTTTTTTCATGAGTATTTTTCCTTTCAATAGTTCGTTTAGTCTTACCGGATCAACATTATCTTCTTTTGAACAATTTGATTATTTGTTTCTTGACGTTAGAAATTAAAGCCAGAATTGAATGAATTAGTATGTTCTAAAATATTGGGGCGAGGTATTATTGGTTATCAGAGACATTCCAAAGAATAGCAGAAATGTTTCATTAGCGGTTTTTATTCTTTTTTGGGTATTAGATTGCTAAAGTTACTTAGTGATTTCTTAGTGTCCTTGTGGCAAAAAGAAAATACAAGAAATTGAGCCACGAAGGCACAAAGTCACAAAGTTTAATTTGCAATGAGAGTAGAATCTTCGGTTTTGGACTGATACTCCTTCGGCAGGCAGCCATAAGCTTCCTTAAAACAAGCTGTAAAGTATGAAGGAGAATTAAAGCCGGACAAATACACAACTTCCGTAACATTGAGCGATTTTTGTTGCAGTAGTTGAGCGGCTCTCTTCAGTTTTATATTTCTTATAAATTGGTTGGCGGAATTGTTTGTAATCGCTTTCAGTTTGCGGAATAATTGCGTCCTGCTTACTCCTAATTCATTCATCAGCATTTCCACGTTCAAATCCGGGTTGGAGATATTGTCCTCAACAACTTTTACCGCATTTTTAAGAAACTCATCTTCGCGGGAAGGCAGCTTTATTTCTTTCGGATTAAGCAGAAACTCTTTTGTGAAAAATTCACGCAGTCTATCCCGTGTTGTTAGCAACCGTTTAATCCTCATTTCCAAAATTTCGGAATTGAAAGGCTTGGTTAAATAGTCATCCGCTCCTTTTCTCAATCCTTCAATTTCATTTTCTTCACCGGCTTTGGCGGTAAGAATTAAAACCGGGATATGGTTGGTATGAATGTTCTCCTTCAGTTTTGCGCATAGTTCAAGTCCATTCATACCCGGCATCATTATATCGCTGATGATAACATCGGGAATAATATCCGCAGCTTTCTTGTACCCGGAAATCCCATCTCCGGCTTCGTGTATTGCGAAATCCTTTTCAAAAATGCTTTTTATAAATGATCGTAGATCGGGATTATCCTCAACAATTAACATTACCTCGCGTTCATCAAGTGAACTATCTTTTTGCGGTTCACCCAAATCTTCATGTTTATTCGATATCATTTCCGTAAGATATTTTGTCATTACTTCATCAACGGGTATTTCATTTACATCAATTACTACATCCGATTTTTCACTTTCGTTATAATCAAATTCATGCAACGGAAGTTTGATTGTGAACGTCGTTCCACCGTCAATTTTGTTTATTACATTAATTTCACCGTGGTGTAATTCAATTAATTCTTTTGTGTACGCCAGTCCAATTCCGGTGCCGGTGTTAAATCCTGTGTTAGAGTTTTCAACCTGGTAATATCTATCGAATACATATTGCATTTGGTCTTCCGGGATTCCTTTTCCGTTATCGCTTACAGAAATTATAACATGCGAAATGTTGTTTGCGTTTTCGGAATGACCGGAAACTGTTAAAATTATTTTACCGCCGGTTTGTGTGTACTTGAATGCATTCGATAACAAATTATTTAATGTCTTGCCGATTATATCCGGATCGAACCATGCGGTAATATTATCTTGCGTAGGAATAAATTCGTATGAAATATTTTTCTCGCTGCCTAAATGAGCAAAAGTTGAATAAATGCCTTTACAAAAACGTACAATGTCGTTTGGAGCCACTTTCAACTTCACATTTCCGGTATCCAGTTTGCGGATATCAAGAAGTTGATTTATGAGATTATGCAGCTGTAGTGTATTTCTGTGGATAATACTCAGCATCGGTGAAGTCCTCTCGTTGCCAGCATTTTCATTTAGCAATTTTTCTGTGGGACCAAGAATCAAAGTTAACGGCGTTCTTAATTCATGAGAAATGTTTGTAAAGAAACTAAGTTTCTTCTGATCAGCTTCATGTATCTTTTCAGACATTTCTTCAAGTTGCTTTTTCTGATGCTCAAGAATAATATTATCCTTTTTCTTACGGTTATAACCTCTGTAAATCACGAAACCGGAAACCGTCATTAATACAAAACCAATTATGAAAAAGTATTTTAATTGAGCTTGCTTATCTATCTCGGCGTTCGCATGAATTTGACTCTCTTTTAATTCAAGGTCTTTCTGCATTTTCATGTTCTGAAATTCGAACTTAGTTTCCAGGCGCGAAAGATTTTCCACTTCGTTAAGTTTAGTAAGGCTATCGGCAAATGTGTTTGATAAATGAAGATATTCGAATGCCTTGGCGAAATTATTCTGCACTTTATATGCTTCACCTAACTTCGCTGTAATTTCTTTACGAAGAGATAGTGAGTTTACCGCTGTTGCGGTCTTTAAAGCATCAAGGTAATATTTAATTGCCAAGGAATTATTGTGTGTTTGCAAATTAAAATCGCCCAAGGCTGAAAAAGAAACAGCTTTTTCATACCCGGCATTTGCAGAATCTGCTAAGGAGAAGCTTTTGTTAAAATATTCCAGCGCGTTTTGAAAATCTTTTCTGGTTAAATATACTTTCCCGATATCCACAAGCACCTGATGAAAAGCTATTCTGGGACAAACATTACAACCGGTATTGTAGCATTTGATATAATATTTCAAAGCGTCGTTGTAATTTTTCCCCAGGTAAGAGATTTCGCCTATATTCTTATACGCATTAGCTATCGAATGCCTGTGATTATTTTTTTTAGCAACCTCTAAACTTTCAGAGAACAGAGACAGTGCAATCGAATATTTGCTCATTAGTTTATATGTTATTCCGATTTCATTTAAAACACCTGATGTTTCTTGGTCAAGCTTATTTTTTTTATAGATATCCAGAATCTTTTGGTAATACAACAGGGCAACATCAAAATTATGTTGGTAGTCTCTTAGGTAGTTGCCAATCTGGTAATAAGCTGAGAGAATAGCTTTTTCATTTTTAATCTTCTCTGCAATAGCAAGGGTTTCCATCGCATAAGACATAGATTGTGATTTATTCTCTTTTTGCCCATAGAGATAAATAAGATTTAAATATTGGTCGAGAAGAACATTGGGATCCGTGGTGAGACTTACTGCATGTTTGTAATCGTTAATTGTAGTATCAACATAAGTGTTTTTATAATTTTTTCTGGTACTAATTAGAAGCCAATCGCTGGCAATAATCCAGGCAATGTCATTTAACTTTTTGAATGCTGCACGGCTCTGCATTGCATAGTTAAATCCTTCTTCAAGTTTATTTTCTCTTAGAGATAAAGCGGCTAAATTATAACTTCCCCATGCAATTCTTCTTGTTAAATTATACTTAACCCCGATGGAAAGGCATTTATTGTAATATTCTCTCGCTTTAATCAAATTTCCTTTAATATTATAACCAGCTGCAACCGCCTCGTATGCTTCCCCTAGCTTTTCTTTATTTTTTATTTTGCCTGATAGTTGAAGAATTTTTCTTGAGTATGCAGATATATGATTTGTATCTGCCCAGCCTGTATGCCAAATAATGTTGTTCATAATTGACACGCTGTCTGTAGCAGTCCGCGCTTTTGATAGTTCCGCGGTTAGACTATCTCTTAAAGGGTTTGTTTGAGAAAATGTTTCCGAATGATTTCCTAGCAAAAGGAATAGAAGCAAACAAATTGCTTGAGAGTTTCTATGTAATATTTTTGCAAACATTAGTTTATTTATTTCCAACCAGAATTAGTTCAAACATAGTATCAAAATAAATATTTTCGAGCATTGTTGTTAGGTCGCTAAAGGATGATGATTATGAAGAGTCCGGCGCGTATTGATTTACAATAGAGTTCGGATGTCACAGATGTATTCAATAGTAGCATGTTTTACTCCCGCCCGTCTTCTCGCTTCGCTCAATGCACTCCAGAAAGCGCGGTGTTAAGGCAGTAAAACAACAACAGGTCGCCCCCAACTTAACATGAAAGTATTGCTAAACATGCGCTTCTACTATGATATTTATACTTAAGTCTTTCGTTTCAATTGCGCTTGTATGCAAAACAACTTATTTGCAATCACTCACCTATGGAGAAACATTAAAAATTTTTACTTGGCAATCTATTTCTCCGGAGTGCGCTTGCGCTTGGAGAAGACAGAAAACACCATTGGTAAAAATAGAATCACAAACAAAGCTGAAACTATTATTCCACCGATGATACTAAGACTTAAGTTCTTCCAGAAAGTTGAATCATCGTTAATTATAAATGGGATTAATGCTGTAAAGGTTGTAATTGTTGTTGTTAGTATAGCACGTAATCTTGTTTTAGAATAGTTAATTATTTCTTCTGCTGTAAATAATTTTGAATTCTCAGATAGGTAATTGATCAATACAATTGAATTACTAACCGACAAACCAATCAGCAAAAGCATTCCAGCGTATGCACCTCTTTCGATATTATAATCTCCGAGCCAAAAAAGAAAAACGGAACCAACTAACGCAAACGGGATGGACGTTAGGATAATGAGCGGTTTCTTAAAAGATTCAAATAGAGCAGCGCATATCATAAGTATAACGAGAATAGCTGCACCAAAAACGATTAGAAGATCAAGCTCATCCTTTTCACCAAACATGAATCCGAATTCAGCGGGTTTAATTGAATACCCTTCCGGAACATTCATTGAGGCGATTGAAGATTCCAAATATTTATTGCCATACTTATAAGGACCCTTAAACTCAAAGCTGATGTTTCTTACATATTGCTGATCTTCTCTATTGATTGCCGACAAGACTTTTCTTTCTTCAAATTTCAGTAGATCTCTAATTTTAAGGTTCTCACCCAATTTTTCATTTACTACCATATTCTCCAAATCAAACAATTGCACATTATCATAATTTGAGAATTTAACTCTATAGTCAACTTCATCATTATTTATTCTGAATCTCTGATAGCCAAGATTACCACCAGTATTTTTTGCAAGAACAGAAAATAATTGATCAATCGAAATATTATACGCGCTTAATTTGTCCCGATCAATCTTTGCGATTATCTCATAGGTATCGGCACCCCAATAAAACATTGATCTGTCAATATCAACGTTATCTACTCTCGGATTTCGTTTAATTCTATCACGGAACTTTTCTGCAATATCTTTCACCTTCTCATAGTTAAATCCCTTCACAGTAACATTAAACATGCTGCTGGAGCCACCGCCGGCATTAGAAAAACCGGGACCGAATCCATAAACGTATGAATCAACTCCGCCTAATCTAGTAGCATAAGCTGTAACATAATTCTTAAGAAGAAACGGAAACGCAGTATTAGCTTGCTCTGGTGTAAATTCAATTTTAAGAGATGCCGATTCTTCATCCATTACATTTGCAATGAGAACTTTTATATTCTTTTTGTAAGCAAGAATTTCTTTTTCCAAATCCAAACATAGCCGGTTAATCCGCTCTATTTTATTGCCGTTTGGCAACTCTAATCTCACGGATAGATAAGTTTCTTCACCGTAGCGCCACATTTCACCACGGCTTACATGATTAAAGAATAAATTCAATCCGCCACCAAGAGCATAATTTACATACGGTTTAATATCTTGATAAGTCTCGGAATCGAAAACGGAGTTATAAGCTTCAGCGAGAAAGCCCTCTTTTTCAATTCTACTTGGTATTTCCCAAACCGGAAGACCGATAACCATGATTAGAAAAGCAATGCTCAGCTTTTTATGCTTAATAATTTTAGAGACTATGAATGCGTAAACATTATTTGCAATCCGGGTGACAGAAGATTCCTTCTTTTCTACTTTTTTAGAATGATATGAAATCTTGAACAGAAGAGGAACAACAGTAAATGAAACTATCAGAGAAGCAATCAGTGTAGAGCCAATTCCAAGTGCAAATTGAGTAAAGTATAATTTTAATTCTCCACTTAAGAAAATTAGGGGAATGAATAGAGCAATGATTGTGAACGTAGAGGTGAAAAGGGGTAGAAATATTTCTTTGGAAAGGACCGTTAATCGTTTGACACCTTTACCGTCATAATGTTTTTCGAGGTAGTCTAAAACTACAATCGCATTATCTACTTTGAAGCCAAAACCAACTATGAAACTGGCAATGGTGATTATGTTGAGTGAGATATTAAAAATGAAAAAAAGAATAAAAGAAGAAAGGAAGGAAAATACTAATGACGATAGTATGATGAACGGATATTTAATATTTCTAAATATTGCGAGTATTACAAAGAAAATTATTAATACGGAATACAATCCATCCCGGTATAATTCATCCAAGTCTTTTGAGATATCTTCACTCTTATCAATTTCTTTAATAAATGAGTAATCGGGAGGAAATTTCTTACTTAGTTCCTCCATCTTCTCTTTTACTGCTTGAGCTACTCTTAAAGTATTTGAGCCAGGTTCTTTACTGATGTTTATGGTAACAGTTTCTTTACCATTTATGCGATAGTAATTTTGCGGTTCTTCAAAGTCATCACTAATCTTTGCAATATCTTTAATGCGGATTGTTTGACCATTGGTGAGAACTTTGACAATCTGCTCTTGAATATCGAGAGGATTGGTAATTGTGTTATTAATCTTGAGATAAATTTGATGATTATTATTTAGAAGCTTTCCGGCAGATTTTATTATTTCAGCTTCGCCGATGGCAGCAGTTATTTCTTCGTTTCTGATTCCTAATGCACGAACCTTGTTATAATCCAGAACTATTTCAATTAAGCGGTTTGTGCCACCTCTAATTTCAACATTAGAAACTCCATCGAGAGCTTTAATTGGAAGAAGAACATTTTCGGTTAAGTACTTTCTTACTTCGTTGGAAGTTCTGTTGGATGAAACCGAATAAGTAACAAACCCTTGCATATCTCTAAAATCTTTTGGAATGTATGGAGTTACTCTAGGCGCTGAAACTCCATCGGGTAGTGCACTTCTCAAGGAAGAAAGTTTTTCATTTATTTCAATACGAGCAAAGTTAATATCTGTCTTGGGATGAAAATCTATTGAGATATCTGCGTTGCCTTCTGTAGAAGTAGATGAGATTTTCTTCACTCCCATAATTGTTGCTAATTCAGCTTCTATCGGAGATGTAAGATGTGCTTCAACAGCTTCCGGAGAAACTCCAGACCATGAAACGCTTATTGATAGACTTGGATATTCTACATTGGGGGTTAGTTCTATAGGTAAGTTTAATACAGATACTATTCCAACAACCAGAACGCTTAAGAAAAACATTCCGGTTGTTACCGGCTTAGATAGAAATATGTGGAATAGTTTTTTCAAGCAATAATAGCACGCAGATTAAATTGACTTGCCTACTGCAAGCAGGTTTAACATGATACACATTGATTATCTATTGATATTTGATTTGTATGCACTGTTGATAGTTATCCATTCAACAAAAAATGCTTTACTTGCTTATCATTTTTACTTTCGCATCATGTGCCAATGTGTATTGTCCTTCAACGATCACATTTTCACCGGGTTCAACGCCGCTTAGGACTTCGATAAACTCATCGTTTTGTTCACCCATTTCAATGTACTTCCATTTTGCGAGTCCATCTTCTACAACAAAAACCAACGGACGTTTGTCTCTAACTAATAAAGCTTCTTTTGGAATTAGAACTCGGTTTTGAAGGTTGGTTGTTTCGATGTTTACCTTTACAAACATGCCGGGTTTTAATTTGCTTGATGCATTCTGAATTTGAATTGTAACTTTACATGTTTTTGTTTCTTTATCAATGTATGGACTAACATTTACAACTTTGCCTATGAATGCTTGCCCCGGGACAGATGGTATTTCAATCTTTGCGCTGCCATTTATATTAATCTTGGTTACATCACTTTCTAAAACACCTACATCAATTCTTAATGCAGAGCTATTAAAGAGCTTGCAAAGTTTTTGTCCGGAGTTTATTCTTTGTCCTTTAACCAAATCAAAATCACCAACTACTCCACTAAAAGGAGCCATAATTTTTGTGTACTCAAAGTTTAGCTTAGCCCTTTTGTAAGAATTGATTGCTGCTGTAAGTCCGCTTTTGTTTAGCACTACCTCTTCCCTCTTAGCACCGGAAAAGAGAAGCTTCATATCAAGTTCATCCCGCTGTTCGTTGTATTTCTGCTCTTCTATCTTCCCGGCTTTATAATTAGCTTCCAATCTATCAATCTGCTTTTGCATTTCAACTGCTTGTGGATTTTCAGTCTTATCGGCGGTCATCTCTTTCATCAAAAAACCGTATTCAATCCTTGCATCGGTAACTTTTGCTTTGGCATCAGTTAAGGCTAGTTCATATTCTCTATCATCCAACCCAATTAGCAAATCTCCTTTAGCTACTGATTTACCTTCAAAGATGTTCAGATTATTTATTATACCGCTTACATTTGCCGTAACTTCCAATTCCTCTGATGCACGGACGATTCCGTTAGCGTTTACATAGAGAAGTAAATCCCCTTTAACAATTGGACTCGTTCGTACATCAAAAACAACTTCATCGAGTTTATCATAGTTTATGTTGGATTGGTCTTCAGCAGCACTTTCATCCTTACCCGGAATAAACGCCCATAGCAGAGCTCCAGTTACAGTTACTACAATAAGAATTACCATCCATGTTTTGATCTTCACTTTATCCTCCGGGCTAATAGCACACAGATTGAACAGATCAAACTGATCTAAACTGATTTTTTAATCTGTTTTCATAAATCTGTCTTTTAATCTGCGCTGTTTTACCAAAATTTAATAATAGACCAACTTCAATTTCAGTAGCTTTTAAATAATTCAATAATTGCGCTTCATGTTCCGGTATTAAACACTCAGCAGCTTTCAATTCAATAATTACTTTATCTTCTACAATAATATCCGCAAAGTACTCTCCAACTTTTTTGGACTTATAATAAACTACAATCGGTTTCTGTTTAGAACAATTGAGGCCAAATGAATTTAGCTCAATCATCATTGCATTTTCATATACCTTTTCTAAAAAGCCAAATCCAAGATCATTATAAACATTATAGAAAGCTCTAATAATTCTATCGGTAATATCCTTATGTAAATATTCCATCTGTTTTTATCTGTTTGATCAGTTAAACCTGCCCGTCCGGCAGGCGGGTCTGCGTTCTATTGCTCTTTTCGAATTTCTTCTTTGAGAATCTTTCCGCATATGTATAAAGTACAGGTATTATAAGCAATGTTAAAAATGTTGATGAAATTAATCCACCGATAACAGCCAATGATAATGAGACACGTAACTGTGTTGCGGCGCCAATACCAATCATCATAGGAATCATTGCAAAAATTACGGTAAAACTATTCATTACAATTGGTCTAAATCTATCTTTACCGGCAGCTACAATCGCATCGTGAATGGATAAACCCTCTTCTCTTTTCCTCATAATAAACTCTACCTTTACAACAGCATCATTATCTGCAATACCTACAAGGATAATTAAACCCATGAGCGAGATAATGCTGATGCTTTCGCCAAAAACATAAAGCAAAAGAATACCGCCTATTAAACCAAGCGGAACGGAGAATAATATTACAAACGGGAATACAAGCGATTCGAACTCCGATGCAAGCACCATAAACATTAATAAAACCGAAATTATTAGAGCAATGTACAATGCAGAGAACGCGCTGTTAATCTCTTCATTAACTCCGCCAACGGTTATTATTTCTTCTTGAGCTTTTGGAATACCGGAAATCACTTTTTCTATTTTCTTAATAACTTCATCCAGATCGGCATCTTCAAGCGAAGCATAAACGTATAGCGTTCTGGATTGATCCTCTCGCCAGATTTCGTTGTAATTGAATCCGAATTGGTAGTCTACCAAATCTTTCAACTGCACTTTGGAATTTCCACTCTGGACATAATTTGAGAGCACCTTTTCAAGATCGTCTCTATTGCTCTCTGTAGTCCTCAGATTGATTCCAACCTTTTTATCAAAATCGGAAAAGTAGGTTGCAACATTACCTTTAACCAAATTAACAATCTGATTTGCTGCTGTGCTAACATTAATCCCGGCAGCCAAACATTTTTCTCTGTTAATAGAGATTGTGTATTCCGGCGTACCTCTTTCCAGACCAATTCTTAATTCTTTAACTCCCTCAATCTTTGCTTTATTAATTGCTTTGACAACGGTTTCAGCTTTGTTAAACGCTTTGTCCAAATCTTTGTTCTTTATCTTAACCGCAATGTCATTTTCCGATGGATTAATAAGAAGTGAGTAGGAAGTTTTAATATCCTTGAAAGCATACTTGATTCCCTTAACAGAGGAAAAAGTTTTTCTCAAAGCGGAATGAACATCATAGTAGTTTTCATACGAATCCAGTTTAACAACAAGATTTGTTTTGTTAACACTGATTTGTTCTTTGTTCATAAAATCAAATTCGTTAACTCTGCCGATGTTGGAAACCACTGCCTTTACATGAGGAACAGCATGTACGGCTCTTTCAATTTTGGATGTTAATTCCGCGTTGCCTCTTAAAGATGTACCGGCCGGATATTCAAGATCAATAATAAATTCTTCCGCGGCTCCTTTGGGAATGAACTCTTTCTTCATGTCTATTGCAGCGAGTGCTGTTATAACGATTAATCCACCGGTAATAAGAAGAACTTTCTTTTTATTATTCAGAGACCATTCAAGAAGCAGTTCATACTTTTCAATAAGATACTCAAGGAATTTATCCGAGCGCTTAAAGAAGAATTCCAGTCTTGGTTTTAGAAGTTTGCCTATTTCCAGATAAGTAATTGCAAAGAGGTACACAAAAGATTTGAAGACCAACTTAAAGGGAAATTTTATCCAGTAGAATATTTTTTTGAATAAACTCATTCCTTCCGGTTTAGTAATTTCCAGAAAGCCATTAGTATATTTTGATGGATTGCTAACAAGACGGAAGCTTTCTCTGCTATCGAGCATAGGAATTAGCGTAAGCGCTGTTACAACAGAAGTAGCTAGTGAAAACGCTATGGCGAGTGATTCATCCCGGAAGAGTTCGCTGACAATTCCTTTGATAAAGATTAAGGGAAGGAAGACCGCAATTGTTGTTAATGTTGAAGCAACTATAGGCATTGCTACTTCTTTTGTTCCTTTAATTACTGCAAGCCGGTTATTTAGACCCATCTCGCGGTATCTGGTGTTATTCTCAATTACAATAATCGCGTTATCGAGAAGCATACCTACGCCTACCGCAAGTCCGCCAAGGGAAATGATATTAAAGTTAATATCGAAAAGGTAAAGAAGGAGTATTGTTATTATTAACGATGCCGGGATTGTTACACCAATTATTAGAATATGCCTAATGTTTGCAAGGAAAAAGAATAACACAATAACAGCGAGTATTCCGCCGTAATAAATTTCTTGCTTTACATTGCTTATCGCGTTTTCTATAAAGCCCGACTGATCGCTTACAATCAACAAACTATAATCGGGATAATCTTTTTTTAATGATGATATTGTTTCTTTGATTGCTTTGGAGATTGTTACTGTGTTTGCATCCGGCTGTTTATAAATGAGAATACCAACGCTTTCATTGCCATTAAAGCGTGTTAAGCCTTCCCGTTCTTTGAAGTTCTCAACTACTTCCGCTATATCTTCAACTAAAATTGTGCTGCCGTTACTATTCTTTTTTACAACTGTTCTTTTAATATCATCTACTGTTTTGTACTCACCAAGTGTTCTTAATGAATAGCGGAACAATCCTTTCATTATAGAACCAGCGGGCATATTTAGGTTTGCGCCTTTTAAGGCGTTTGTTACTTCATCAAAAGAAAGATTGAGAGAATTTAGTTTTACCGGATCAGCTTTGATTAATATTTCCCGTTCCAAACCACCCGTTATTATTGCTTGAGCTACACCTTCTATCTGCTCAAGCCGCCGCTTAAAAACTACTCTTCCGGCTTCCTTAAGAGAAATTAGCTTTTCTATGTCTTCATGCGATGCGTTATGATCCACGTAAAGTGTAGAGTGTAGAGTGCTGAGTGTAGAGTTATTCACACTCTTCGTTCTACGTTCTTCACTCTTCACTCGCTTACTTGCAAGCGTAAGTGTCATTATTGGCGAAGATGAGGGATCTGATCGTATTATTGTTGGTCTGCCGGCTTCTTTGGGAAGAGCGAAGCTCATGTTGTCGAGCTTTTCTCTTAGAGAAAGCAGCGCAAACTTCATATCAGTTCCCCAAACAAAATCTACAGAGATAACAGATACTCCTTCTTTGGAGACAGAAGTTACTTTCTTTACTCCGGTTACAGTGCCAACAGCGCTTTCGAGCGGTTCGGTTATTTGTTTTTCTATTTCTTCCGGCATTGAGTTGGAGAAAGTAGTTTGAATCATTAAATGAGGCAGATTAACATTAGGAAGTAGATTAACACCAAGATTGCTAAAAGCAAAAATGCCGAGGAGTGAAACAGCAATAAAAATTACTGTTATTGTTATCGGGCGGCGGATACTTGTTGAACTTATGGACACTTAAACAGAGACCTCTTAACGTTAATCACAGATAATAATGTATTGAAACCAAGCATATGAACTAACGGCGCATAATTAAATTATAATCGAAAGATTTCCCCGATGCTTGCGTCGGGGAAAAGAGATGAATAAATTGGAAGTATGAGTGAACATGTCATTAAAAGTCATAACAAAACTCTTTTGCTGTACCATTTAGTATTCCCGGCAAAATATCGAAGAAA
>JAZDFQ010000001.1:0-8243 GCA_043807765.1 Ignavibacteriota bacterium | reverse complement strand
TTCCCGAACTGCCGGCAGCAAGAACTACTTCCATTTCACCCGCATCCGGTTTAACTGCATCAAATAAAGCTAAAGTTCTTTTAACCGGTTCTGTTGCTAAACGATTTATATTCTCATCTGTAAAAAATTCAATTCCGCGTCTGCCCGATAGGTCAAAATAGTTCTGTTCACGTTTTCCGTTTTGTTCCGCGCTTACCGATACGGCTATTTGTCCCATTGGTTGATAATCGTAAGTAACATCTCCTTCGGAATTTATAACCAGTATATAGGATGTATCGTTGGAAAACGAAACGTTAGATTTAATGATACGGGAATCAGCAGCAAAAACTTTATCATTAATTCTTTGCAAATATGGAATTTTTTTATCAACTGTTATCAGTTCCCAAGGAGTTTCAATCGGATAATAACTTGGAGCTTTTTTTAGATTTAACTTGACCGGTCCAACTATTTTATTTCCATTGGCAATGTTCGCCGCAGTTTGCGCTGCAAGCTTCATCGCGTTCGGAGTAATTTCTTCTGTAAATGAATATCCGGTTTGATCTCCTTTTAATACTCTAATACCAACTCCAAATGCTACATTGGTGTAAGCTCTATTAACGGCTTTGTCTTCTAATCCAATGTAATTGGAAACTTCATGCTGGAAATAGAGATCGCAATAATCACCTCCGCGTGAAAGAGCTTGCGCAATTACATCTTGTATGATCTTTTCATCAACTCCAAAATGATTATAGTAATCAGCCAATTTCATTGTCTCTCCTTTCGAAGGAGCAAATGCTTTCGTTAAATCCCCTCTTAAAAATGATGGAATAAATGCAGCCGCAACTAATCCTTTCGAACCGTTTTCGAGAAATCTTCTTCGAGAGATCCTTTGACCCATAAAACCTCCGTTAAATTATTTGTTATCAACGCTAACTTGAAAATATTGAAATCTCTAATAAAAAAGGTGACAGAAATTTCCCATTACTTAATGGTTACTAGTACTTGTAGCACTAAACTAATTGATTCGTTAGGCAAAATAAAAACAGATTTCGCAAGCGGTTAATATTTTACGTGAGCAACATTTAAAAACCAGAGATTCTTTTATACTATTGGAGAAATATTTTTACCTTTATCGTATCGTTATTCATAATTGTGTAAGGCATTAGTAATTGGAAATTTATAAAGAATGAAAAATCCTCTGGACTATATATTATCAAACCGTAAAAGTTATTTTTGGTTGGGGCATTCGTTATTCTGGATTATGATACTTGTAGAGAGTGTAATAATTAATCCGGAAACACTTGAGTCATTTAATAGTTTTTCAAGAGCGCTATCACCTTCTATCTCCGGATTTCTCATTACATATCTTCAAAGATTATTATTTAGAAAGTTTATGCTGCATAGATATAGTTTATTTCCACTTTTTATTATTAGCCTACTATATTCCGCATTAGCTGCATTAACTTGGACTTATTCTTTTTTTATAATGAGTTACCTTTTTCGTGGAGTACCGTTAGGAGTTCCATTTTACGTTTTAACACACCTATTTGAAATTAATTTTATTACCATAACTCTTTGGAGCTGCCTCTATTTAGGATATAAGATATGGGAGGAATGGGATAATCAGAAATACCAATTAGAACATGAGCGGGCTCTTTTAAGAACATCGCAATTAGAAATGCTAAAATACCAGTTGAATCCACATTTTTTATTTAACACTCTTAGTTCCTTACGCGGATTGATTACTAATGAACCTATAAAAGCGAGGGAAATGGTAACACATATTTCCGAATTTTTAAGATACTCGCTACTTGAAGGGAAGAATAATGAGGTTCAGCTTATCAAAGAGATTGAGATTATTAAACTATATCTTAATATCGAGCAGGTTCGGTACAATGAAGACTTGAATGTTGAGTTTAAAATCTCACCGGAAACAAATGATTATATGATACCGATATTTTTAATTCATCCCCTAGTTGAAAATGCAGTGAAACATGGAATGCAGACAAGTTCTTTGCCATTATCAATTTTTATATCTACTAAAATGAATGGTAACTCTTTGCAAATAGAAGTTAAAAACTCGGGTAAATGGATTGAAAAAGATCATAGAGTTGGTGCGAATAACACTGGAATAGGATTGCCAAATATTAAAAAAAGATTAGAACACTCTTACCCGGGAAATCACACTTTTGAAATTATTAAAGATCATAACTCTGTCCATGTTATACTAAAGATCAATAAAAGGAATTATGAGTAAAGAAATTAAACTGAGAACTTTGATTGTAGACGATGAGAAATTTGCACGAAGTGATTTGAGAGAATTGCTTTCTTCTTATTCATCAATTGAAGTTGTGGGAGAGGCAAAGAATTTAATATCCGCAATTGAAGCTATTAAGCAGCTTAAACCCCAATTAATATTTTTAGATATTCAATTTCCGGGAGAAACCGGATTTGATTTGTTCGAGAGAATAGATGTAACTGCAAAAGTAATTTTCGTTACTGCTTATGATGAATATGCTATACGCGCATTTGATGTTAATGCATGCGACTATCTTCTTAAACCGGTAAATCCGGATAGACTTGCTTTGGCAATAAAACGTATTCAAGAAAACCTTGAACATTCTATACCCAAGGATATCAAACTGACAAACGAAGATTCCATTTATCTGCAGATGAATTACAAATACTTTTTTGTTCGTGTAGATTCTATAATAAAGATTACAGCAGCCGATCATTATACTGAGATTGTAACAAGCAAAGGACTGAAAGGTTTAACAAATAAGCATCTTTGGGAATGGGAAGATATTCTTCCAAAAGATTCTTTTATTCAAGTTCACAGATCAACAATTATAAATATGAATTATGCCGAAAAAGTAGAAAGAGGTACCAACTTCTCCCATTCATTGGTCATGAAATATTTAGATAAGCCAATTCCAATAAGTAGAAGATATGCTGCACAAATTAAAAAGAAAATGTCGATTTAGTTGTAGAGCCAATTCTGATTGCACCGGATCAGAAGTAAAATCTAAATTAATCCGCATGACAAATTACTGTTTCGCACTCTGTTTGAGGTCTATATTGAACAAGTTGAAAAGTAGAACTCTCTGAAATATTATAACTATTGTCTTTGCTAACGACTCGCCTAACTTCGCAGTCGAGCGAGGCGAGGAATTGAGAGTTATAATTTCCTGCTTGTTGGAACTCATCCACCAGCATTGCTACTTCAGTTCCTACTACATCGTACACTTTTAATATTACATGTCTCTCAAATGGAATTTGATAGTTGATAGTTGTTTCCGGATTAAACTGGTTTGGAAAATTCTGGTATAACTTAAATGCTATCGGTGTTTCTAATCTTACTTCTATAACATCGCTGTATTCATACTTGTAGTCAAAATCTATTTGCTTTAGTCAGTACTGTAACAGATTAAGATTATGAGCAAGAGCAAGATTATCTGCAAAAGAATATTCTTTGGGCAAGTTTGAATTTCCATGTACTTGACCAAGACCTAACTCTTGCCTCTTGCCTTTCTACTTCAAATCCGTAGTTATTCAGCTCTATTGCAATCTGCCATTCTAATCTAATTGCATTTTGCTATTGCGTAGCTGTAAAAGAAGTTAGTTCTTCCGGCAAAGGCGATGAGCTTGCAACAAGTGTAATCCTTGATAAAGATGCGATTCCACTGAATGATACAATATTAGTTTCTGTATTTACTGAACTTCCACTAATTAGAGACCAGTTAAGAAATTCAAGAATCAGCGAAAGAAAGTCTTCTCATTAATCCTTCAAGCACCTTATGCTGAATCCATTTTCTTTCTTTATATAGTCTAGATAAGCAAAATTATCCTTATTGAATAAATGTAGAAAAACTGCATCATTAGTATTGCTTCCATCCTCCTCGGAACTCCAAAAATATGTGCATGTGCCAATTGTACTAAAATTACCAGTAGTAGTTCTGTAACTTGCAAGTAGCGCTGAAAAACCGCTACTATTATTACCCGCACCCGCATCAATTCCTTGACCTATTTCTTTTAAAGCATTACTACTTCTACCTGCAGTTATTTTTAATGTCTTGAATTCTTCTAATGTTGGTATATGCCAGCCTGTTGGACAAATACCTTTTGCTTTCGGAATTGTACTGTATTGCATTGCTTCATTCCATTGATATAGAACACCATATTTTTCGCAATTATACGGATCATTACCGTAGCAATATTTTTCAATAGTACCATTGTATTTTTGATTTTCTTCCCCTTGTATCATGACTCCAATATTAATATTTTTTTTTAACCAACATTGAGTTCCTATTTGTACTGTGTTATAAACTTTACCAGCATAGGTAATTTGAGAACCGCAATCAAAAGGAGTTTGTGTAGTAAACGACCAAGTTGGTAATGACCAGCTTGATATACCAAATTCATTGCTAGCATTTACACGCCAGAAATAAGTTGTACTATAATTTAATTCGCTCAGTTTTTCGATAGTATTTGTAAGGCCACTTTTGTTGAAAACAATGCTTGAAAAAGCGCTGTCGGTTGATACTTGCACTGCATAACTTTTAGCGCCGATGCTCACACTCCAACTTAATGAAGGTGATAATGATTGTTCTTTAGAATTGTTATCTGGAGATTTCAATGTAGGGACTGGCGGTATTGTATTGGTATTCGGCATGACTGATTCAGTACCCGAATTACAACCATGAAGAAATATAACTAGATATAACGCATATAAGCATTTTTTCAAATAATTAAAGTAGTTCATTATTTCTCCATGACTATTATTTACAAAGTATGTCGGTCCTAAGGAGTATTATTATTCACTACACATAAACAACCAGATTTTATTTGTGAGTTTTGCTATTTCATTTTGAACTTACTTCAGTACTCCTTTCATTTATTCTGTACTATAATCAATGATAATCTTATACAATCAATTCCCGCTTTCGCCCAACTACAGCCAAGGAGAATAATATCACTGAAATAAAAAAGTAAATAACCGGTGAGCCAGCTAAGGTTAATTCATTTGCCGACCAGGCAAAACTACGATATGGTAATCCTATCAATGGACCGATGAACAAAACAATTACATAAACAATTTCAAAAACACCTTGTTTTTTACTCCAAACTCCCAAGCACAAAGCCAGAGATGGAATAAACATTGCCCCAATTATCCATGCAAACAGACTATTCCAATCGCCTCCGATAAAAAAACGCAACCCGGCACCGCTACCGGAAGTTATGGCAACAATAAAGCCTGCAATCCAAAGAGCGGGTAGTTGGTACCGTAGTATATTCTTAATTGAAAAAACTATTTTCTCAATATTGAATTTTGTTTCGCGGTTACCGAGTGATGACCAGATTGTAAGAGGCCAGAGCCATGATAAAGGGAAAACTTGGCTCAAGAAAACATCGGAAGGGACTATCAAACATGCAATATTTAGAATGACGACGACTAAATACCACCACTCTTTTTGTCCTTTAATTATTAAGCGAAGTTCAGCAAGTGTTATCCAAAATAAATTTTGTTGACTATTTTGCCTTGAGATGGTGTTATTATTTATAGAAGTTATCAGCGACGGGTGTTTTTCATTTTTAATAATTTCATTTTTTGATGTGTTAAATTTTCTAGCCAATTGAACTATTAAATTAGGTTTGGTTTGTATCTTTCTTTTTCTAACATGCTGTACATACCGCGCAGGATCAAAACGGTCGAACGGTATAACTGCGCTGAATACTAAGAGTATTGATAATCCAAACCACATCAACCTTTCGAGAATAGTATTCGATGTCCATTCAATCCCGGTCCAGTTGAATATTCGAATTTCGTTTCCTTTAATCGGAACAAATAAATCTGTTTCCCCACTTTTGATCTCTAGACCTTGAGTCGTCATCTGTCCACGAATATTTACAATTATTCTTGATAGACCAAAAAAATCGTTATGCGGTTTAACGTCAGCAATTGCTTCAAAGTAACTTCCAACAAAAACTAATATTACTGTAATCCAAATAATAAAATATATTGTATTGCCAAAACCGTAACGCAGAAACGGGATAACTTCAAAAACTATTACAAGAGCTGATACAACCGCCAATGTTGGGAAACCGATTAACCAGATAGGAGCAATTAATTCTAAAATATTAACGTAAGTGTCCTCTCCTCGAAGAAACTGCATAATGAATGCAACAATAGTTAATACAGTTAGAATTACAGAAAACAATGTTAGGTTGCTTAGCCATTTTCCGAGGATATATAATGGTTTTGATAACGGTGTTGATGCAATTATATGTCCAACTCGTGTAGTGTAATCACGTATAATAGAATTCTTGCTAAGGTAAAATCCAATTAACGAAAGAAGCGTTGATGCAATAATTCCGAAAACGGTTCCTATCCATGCGGAATTGTATATTCCTCTTTGACTACTGAAAACAAATGCATTATAATCCGCATCGGTTGATGGCACCATTAAATATCCGCAATAAACTGTAATTCCTATTACTACAAAAAAACTATAACGTCGAGTGCGTTCTAATATATCTGCAAGTACAATTTGATAGATTGTATTTAGCATTTTCAAATCAGTCCCTTCCCTTTTTATTTATGTAACCGTTTGAACGAGAAATAAAATACAAGTAAGCATCCTCCAAATTAGGTGATAATTGTATAGCATCATTAGTTGGAGGCATTTCTGAAACAACGCGAACATAAACTCCATCACTCTTTCTCACTGTACCGCTAATAAGATGTTTTTCCCGGAACGACATCAATTCATCACTTGTAATAACGCAAAGCCACACCTTTCCTTCAACAATCTGAAGCAATTTTTCCGGAGTAGTATGTTGAATCAACCAACCCTTATTAATAATGGCGATATCCGTTGCTGTTACTTCAACATCAGTTACAATGTGAGTTGATAGAATAACAATTCGGCTGCCGGATAAATCGGAAAGCAGATTGCGGAAGCGGATTCGCTCTTCCGGATCAAGTCCGGCTGTTGGTTCATCAACAATAAGAAGTCTGGGATTGTTGAGTAGAGATTGCGCTATCCCAACGCGCTGTTTCATCCCCTCAGAGAAACTGCCGAGTGGGCGCTTACAGACATCAATAAGATTAACCAATTCAAGTAATTCATTAATCCGATTTTTTGCATATTTGTGGTTTATTCCTTTAAGAGCAGAAATGTACTCAAGAAACTCAACTGCATTTAAGTGTGGATAGGTTCCGAAATACTGTGGTAAATATCCCAGATCATTCCGCAGTTCATCTGGATGAATTGAAATATCATTATCATTCCACTTCACATTACCTTCCGTGGGTTTTGTAATAGCAGAAAGAATATTCATTAGTGTTGTTTTACCCGCGCCGTTGGGTCCTAATAAACCTAAAATTCCGGGTGAAATATCTAAAGAAAAATTTTTTAATCCCCAAACCTTATTCTTGTATAGTTTGCTTACGTTGTTGATTTCAAGTTTCATTTAGTTTCCAGATTGAATTAACGATTACTTATAACAGTTTAATTCTACGTCTACTAACCTATTTACCCGGACTCTTCTTCAACGTTTGAATATAGTTGGAAAAATCTTCTTTCATATTTTCGGGCGGACTAACACCGGAACGTAGCACCTCATTAATAATTGATGTAATGAACCATCTGCCGTCTTCTTTTAACAAATGAAAACAGTCAATTCCAAACTGCGGCGGGTAATTAACGCTTGGAATTGTAACACAATATATTGCATTACAAACAGCTATATCTCCCATAACCTCGTACCGTTCAAATAGCTTTTCTTCTTTGATACCCGTTTCTTTTAATTTCATTTCGGTCATATCATGAATCCATAAATCAACAAAGCCGTCTCTATTCATTGATTTCATTTTCGTCATGCTAACACGTACAATAATATTGGCATCCTTGTGAAAGAGACTTTTTATTTCATCCCAATTAGGTGTTATACCTGCATCAAACGTCATCAGCTTGTAAACATTGGCGATAAGATTTTGCGGTGTTTGATATTGCAGCTCTTGAGCATTTAATAGTGTTATGAACACAATTAAGAAAAGAATAGTTTTAATTGTGAGTGATAAATATTTCATTTATTACACTCCTTTCGTATTATTTTAAATATTTAGAGACATCTGAAAAATTCTTTTAGTTAAATACAATTTTACGTATCAATGTTTTTTTTTGATGAATAATTCTTTTTATGGATACAAATAGTTCTTTGAAATAGTGTTGTCTGCTTCAGTGAGTCTTTAGTAGACTCCT